>CAIPTY010000019.1 GCA_903868145.1 uncultured Desulfuromonadales bacterium
CAAGAGACTCAGTATCATTCCAGCAGCCTCCTCCGGTGAGACCATTCCCTGAACATGAATCTCCGGAGTGAGCGGCACCTCGTATGGGCTGTCGATTCCGGTGAAATTTTTCAGTTCTCCCTGACGTGCCTTGGCATAGAGCCCCTTTACATCCCTTCTTTCACATTCGGCCAGTGACGTATCGACGAAAACCTCCATAAACTCTCCTTCGGCAAAAAGGCTCCGCGCCATTTCACGATCACTCTGGAATGGAGAGATAAAGCTGACCAGAACAATCAGCCCGGCATCAACCATCAGTCGGGCCACTTCTGCAATGCGCCGGATGTTTTCAACACGATCGGCTTCAGTAAATCCCAAATCCCTGTTCAGCCCGTGCCTGACATTATCGCCATCGAGCAGACAGGTATGCCGACCCTCGACATAAAGCTTTTTTTCGACGACATTGGCTATTGCTGACTTTCCCGATCCCGACAGTCCGGTAAACCAGATACAACAAGGCTTCTGGTGCTTTATGGCCGAGCGAGCCGCCTTATTAACTTCAAGCGCCTGCCAGTGGATGTTCTGCGCCCGGCGCAGTGCAAAATTGATCATGCCAGCGCCAACCGTTTCAAAGCTTAGTTTATCGATCAGGATAAAACCGCCCAGAAGACGATTAACCCTGTAAGGCTCAAAGACGATAGGCGCGGAGGTGGAGAGATTGACCGTACCAATTTCATTCAGACCGAGTGTTTCAGTGGCCAGATGTGCGCCGGTATTGGCATCCTCACGATACTTGATTTTGGTAATGGTGACAGTTACCTCCCGACAGGCATGTTTCATCAGATAGTGACGGCCAGGTGTCATCACCTGCTCAGCCATCCAGAGGAGGCGCGCCTCGAACTGGTCGGCAGATTGTGGGGGATCCTCTGCAGCCGCCACAACATCACCCCGGCTTGCATCCACCTCATCCATCAGCGTCAGAGTGACGCTTTGGCCCTGGCAAGCATAGGCAACCTCACCGAATCCCCTGATGATCGATTTGACCCTCGTCTGTACACCTGAAGGCAGGATACGCAGAGCATCCCCGGGTCGGATTTCCCCTTCGGCTATGCGTCCGCAATAACCACGGAAATCCAGATTGGGACGGTTAATCCACTGCAACGGCATACGAAAGGCACTGCGACCCGAAACCGCACGCACATCAACAAGTTCAAGATACTCCATCAGGCTGGGGCCGCTGTACCATGGTGTACGAGGGCTTGTGAAAAGGACGTTATCGCCCTCCAGTCCTGAAAGGGGAATTGCCTGAATGGCGAAATAAGCCTGCCCTTCGGCAAATTTCCGGAAATCCGCTTCAATTGCAGAAAAAATCTTTTCATCAAAACCGACCAGATCAATCTTGTTGACCGCAAGCACGATGTAGCGAATACCCATCATGGCCGCAATACGGCTGTGACGGCGGGTTTGTACCAGAAGACCTTTACGCGCATCAACAAGGATAACTGCCAGATCGGCGGTCGAGGC
>CAIPTY010000020.1 GCA_903868145.1 uncultured Desulfuromonadales bacterium
AGAAATTGCAGCATAAGCACAGGTTAAACAATGTTTCTTTACCGGCTTGATAGTGATCTTAAGTTCGCTCATACGTTATTTCCTCCTTCTGTTTTTTGAAACGTTGAGCTTATATATAAACCTGAACGGTCAGGTTGTCAACAAAAAAACTAAGCGTCTAGGTTATTTTTCAGGTTGATGTGATTTTGTAGTGAAATTTCGGCGGGGCAGAGGATTTGCCAAAACGAGATGAACCGATGTATATAAACCGGACTTCAGTCTTTCATACTCACCGACGGGCTTGATTGTACGCTTCCGGGCGCACAAAACCTGACGCCTTGTTTCTAGGTGAACAATACGGAGTCGTATCCCGTTTTGTGAAGCGTCTTTCTGCCTGCGGGCGTAATACGGCGCAAGCAAGAGACGTGAACGGGTGATCCTTTCGGGCGCGGCTCTTGTCCTGTGGCGTGTTGCGCTTGCCTCTGTCCTGCAAGGTGAAGTCTCATCGCACTTTGCAGGGCGTGCTAGGTTTGATGAACATGACGGCGCTGGAATGAAACGAAGGGGAAACCCGGCATGTGCCGCAGTATGCACATCTCCAAGAGGTCAATCCCCGTAACCACGAATACACTGACATGTTGCTAATGAAACAGACGATCCCGGGCGCTCTTCATGCCGTCGAATATCGATTGAGCAACATCATCCGGGAACAATACCTGCATTCAATGCTGCTGGCAGTTCAAGAGAGGGAGCTCTTTCATCCAGACTTCGATAATTTCAGGAGAGTTAGAGATAGCCTTCCTCTCAACGCCAGAGCATCTTGCATCGTCGCACATGGCAAAGCCTTGTTTCGATGAGAAAACACAGAATACAAAAGTTTTCTCAAAGCCTCTGAGAACCTGGGTATCGTATGATTCGAGAATATCCTGTAGCTCCAAAGCCCTTTTGGAGTGTAGAGAAGCAAGAATTTCTTTGTATCGGACGAGATTAAAGTCTGTCATAGGTTCTTCTGGCTTCCAAGCATCCCCAAAAATTTTGTTATTGACACTATCAAATACTGCTGAGGATCGCTGTAATTCGACGGGCAATTGGTCTTGGGCATTAGGTGTTGAGGCACAACCGGTCAACAAGATAATGGTCATAAAGTACGTGAGTAGTTTTCTCATCATTAACTCCACAATGCTGGCTTTTCTGATAAGCGGTTATCGGCCAAGAGACGACCATTATCAAAGTTGATTTCTGGGAGGAGGCTTAAGATATTTCCAGAACCCTCAAACACCGCCTCGTAGGATTTCTTGATAACCAGAGGGAAACTGTCAAAGTATCCCTTTGCCACGTCATCGAAAAAATGTACATTTTCTTTTCCTAAAAAATTGGAAGTAAGTCCGTGTTTTTCAGCATCAATAGGCTTTTGGAGGGATAGGCATACAGCCTCTTCACTTACCAAATCTTCATAATTTTTGAACACAAATCCAGGATTCCCCAGAAATTCTCGATACCACTTTGGAAACTCTCCTTCGGCCAGAGAAAACACACGTTGCATGGCCGAATACCAATCCTGCACGTGCTCCGAGTCCATCGAACAACCATAATGGCTATTCAGAAGGCCAGAATAACTCCCAAAGATGTCAGCCTTAAATTCGCAGTCCTCGATCCAGTCGAGATCATCCTGAAAATCAATCCCATTCACCTCAGTGCCCATGAATTTATTCGCAACGAATACATCAAGTTTCATTTCAAGAATACGATGCTCTTTTTTTGCAACCTCGTAATCGCCTACTTTATCCCGCACAAATGGATGAATCAGGCCATCAGCTGTGAAATGCGAACAGTAACCAAGATAAAAAGCGAAGAGTGCTTCCGCTAGTTTGGTATTCTTCAGTTCCACTTGATGTTTTGCCTGTAAGAGTCCCTGAAGAGGTACGGCATTGGTGTGTTTGGTATGAAGATCATCTGCTATTGCCGTTTGATCTGAAAATATATCGGAATCAGCGATACTCAAATATGGAAGATCAGGGGCCACAGAACCGAGAAGGAAAGCACCCTTTTCACGGCTAAGAAGGGCAAGAATCGCCCCACCCTTCAGATTCGAAATGTTATCGAGCACCGTACGTGATAAAATCAAATGGGTTATTCCACTTGGCATATGTATCCCCCTCTTTTACGTCGCAATATTTTTTGGTGAAAAATTGTTGTAATGTTTGCCCCAAAGTAGCCTGCCTCCATATTAACTCACACTTGTCAGGACATCGCTTAGCCACTCCTATGCCCAGCTAATTCGTTTAAAGATACTCGTTATTCCCCCAACTGGATCATCTGGTCGGTGATCTCGGTGAAGGCCACGTCGTGGCTTATGAGAAAAAGCTGGTCGTACCAATGCTCGGTTACCTCTTCCTTGCCGTGATCAATGGCCCGAAAAGCCTGGGCGAGGTTCTCGCGCCGTGACGCATCAAGGTTGGAGGTGGGCTCATCGAAAAAAGCCACCCGGGCACCCATGGTCTGCAGCAAGGCCAGGCGCAGTGCGACAACTGCGCTCATGGTCTGTCCGCCTGAGAGTTGGTCGTCAGTTCGCTCCCGCACCTCGCCATTCACCATGTCCCGTAGGACGATCTTGTAATCGTCCCCCCAGATCAGCTCTTCGTCTGCTTCTGAGATCGTCCGGTAAATGCGGTCGGCGCGAAGGGTGATTTCTTCCCGGAATCGCTCGGAAAGCTGAGCCGAAACGTTCTTGAAGACCTTGTTGCGGAGGAACTTGACTAACTCCTCCTTCTTTCGAAGATCCCGCGCCTTTTCCTGCTTTTTGCGTATCTCTTCCTTGATCTTCTCCAACTCGCTAATCTCCGCCGTTAACCGCTGCCGGTTCTGACTGAGGTTTTTCAGGCTCTCCGTCAGCGTCGCCGCAGACGATTGCAGAGACTCCTTCTTTCGTTGCTGCTCGGCGTGTCCCTCGGGCGAGTAGTCTTTCTCAAGTCCACCCAATCCAGCGTTTTTTGAAATCAGATCCCGTCCCAGATCCTCAAGGCGCTTTTTATACTTCTCCAGCGTCTCCTGCCGCTTCGATAAGTCCATCGCAATAGGCTCTGCCTGGAGATAACGTTCTTGGTCAGGCTGCGAAAGCAGGCGTTCCGCCTCGACATCCCGAATCCCGGCCTCGACATCCTGATACGTCACCAGTAATTCCGTCTTTTTCTGTTTATCACTAGCCGTCTTCTCCGCATTCTCACGATGGATTGAGGCGGCTTTCTTCCTTTCCCCGACACGCTTCTCCGTTTCTAATAATTCACGCAAGCGTCTCTCAAGCTCTTGGGTTCGGGCATCGACCTTCGTCCTATCAGTTCTGACCTCTGCCAAAGGCGTTTCCGCCGCTGTCAGCATGTTGTCGAGGATAGTCCTTACAGCCGATGCCACTTCATTGCATCGTTTTTCCCACTCTTCAAGCTCGGCAAGCTGAGCGGAATGATCTTTTGAGAAATCGCCAACGATGAGCCTTTCCCCAGCCTTCCGGCAGTTGTCGAGCTGATATTTTTCTACCCAGACCATAAAACTCGTGACAATGCCAGCAGGATTAAGTTGACTAAGGTGTACTACCCTCTCTTTCTCCTTCTCGCTCCGTTCCTTCTCCAAGGTAGCGATCTCACTACGAACCATCCGGAATTTTTCCATCTCTTTCCCGGCCACTTCCGCTGAGGTAATTTTGCCGTCCAGTACCAAAACGGTGGCATCAATAGCCACTATCTCGATATCAATATGCTGTTTTCGCTCCGGAAAGACCTCCAGCGTCTGCATTCCCTCCAGATTTCGGCACTGTTCCCCAAAGAATGGGCAGATACCCTCCTGCAGCTTCTCTTCTCCTTCCGTCAACCCAGCCTTTTTGCCCAGTAACCGGGATCTCTCAGCCAGCAGGTCCTCCCTCTCTTTCCGAAGAGGCTCCAGTGCCGCGGCGGCATCCTTCCAATCTTCCTCGGCCAAGAGCAAGCTTTTCTTCTCATGGATGCGGGAATCGAGCTCCACAAGCCTTCCGAGGGTCATCCGGAGGTACGGCATGAGGGTTTCGACCTTCATAAGCGGAAGTTCACGAAATTGCCCGTCGTTTTCCCGGAGGTGATCGACAGCAGCTTGCAGACGAGTTTCGTCCTCAGCCAATTTTGATAACCTCTGTCGAAGCTCGTTCTCTTCGGAAGTAACTGCTTTCCGACCCTCCTGAAATTGCTTCTCCTGCTCAGCTGCTTCACTCTCCTCGTGCTCGGCAGCCTGGCGAGCAGTTACAATCCGTAGCTCCATCTCAGCTATCTCTTTTTCAAGTGCATGCTTTGCCTTCTCCCGCACCCGGAGATCCCGAAGCCCCTTCTCGGCTGCTTCGAAGCGCTCTTTACCGGGTCGTGCCTGTTCCGCCGTCAGCGCTGCAGCCTCAGCCTGCTCAACAAGTGCCCTCTGAGTGGTGATGTGTTCGTTCCCGGAATCGATGCTCTGCTTCACTTGGGCGATCTCGCCGTGGAACCGTTCGATTCCGGACTTCCGTTCCTCAAGGGCTTGCAGTAGTTCGACTACCAAAGCGAGTGACGCGGCAACTTCCTTCTGTTCGGTTCCCTTCTTCTCTTCTTCCAGGACCAAAGCCTTGAGTTCTTCCTGTCGTTCCGGGAGGCGTGCGGTACGCTCCTCCTTCCCGGCGATTTCCGTCTCCAAGTTTGCGAGCTTCGACTTGATGGTGCTCCCCAGTTCCTTCGTCCCGTCAAAGGTCTTTCGCCAGGAGTTGATCCCGAGGATCACGTCGAAGGCTTCTTTTCGCTTCGTCGTCTGCTTGAGAACGAATGGCCCGAGAAACTCGCTCTGAAAGGGTCCGATCACAAGCATGAACTGATCGGCCAGCGATCTCCCCTTTGAAAGTCCAAGCAGTTCCCGAATCCTCTCTTCAGTCTCCTTTACGCCGGCATGGTCTTCGACTTCGAAACTGCCGAGGCTTTCCTTGGCCAATCTCCATGTCGCTGGTGTTCCAACGGTCCGCGTTACACGGTATGTATCTCCGTCGCCAGCGATGAAGGTGACTGATATTTCACCCCGTTTGGCACCGATCGTGAGGAAACGATCAACATTCGATACGAAGTCCTGTGCGTCGACGCCGAAAAGTGCATACCCGATGGCCTCGAAAACGGTACTTTTCCCCACACCGTTCGGCCCGGAGAGGACGTTGATGCCGGGGGAGAAGGTCAGATTAGTATCCCGATGCGACTTGATGTTTTTGAGGTGTATCGAAAGTATCTGCATTATTTCAACAGAGCAAGAAGCTCTTCCCCCTCCGTATCGCCTTTCAGCACCTGATTACGGATTGCCATTGCCAGCATCACAAGTTCGTCTTCTTGCCCTTTCCACGAGCTGTTGGCTCCTATTAGTTCGCGCAGGACATCACGCTCAATCTCTTCAAGATTCCGATGTTCAGTCTCCTCGAATCCTCGTCCGGTAACAAGTGAAAGATGGTTCTTTATCTCTACGTGAAGCGGATCCGCCAGTTCCTCAACGAGGATCCGAAGGCGCTCCCGTCCCAACTCGAATGGATGGAAACGAACCCGCCCAGTGACCTTCAACTCGATCAGAGGCCGCTCCCCCAGCCCGTCCAGTTTTTCTTTTAATTGGTCCCTTAGATGATTAAGGGCCTGCTCGGCAATTTCGGCCCCATCCAGATTGATGAAGACCGATTTCATCGGACGAGGGTTTGTACGACGGAACTCAGTCGTGTACCTGCCACCCTCTACGGTGACAAACCAGTAGCCCTTGTCATACCCTTCCTCTCCGAAGTTCACCCGCTCCGGAGAACCGGGGTTGAAGGCGTAGGGGCGGCCGTCCGGGGTCTCGATGATATACGGTTTGTGGCCATGGCCGAGAGCCACATAGTCGAAAACTTCTGCCAGCGGCAGCGCCTCATCAGGTTGCATGTTGCCGATCTCCACCGGCGAGTAGGTCCAGACCCCCACGTGAAAGAGGAGAATGTTATTCTCAGTAGTCACCGCCTCACAGATACGCGCTACGTGGTTGCCCGCCTGGGTGCCGATGTAACCGAGTCCGTAGATGTTTAGTCCCTTGATCTCGATATGCCCACCGATTCCCTGTTCGTAATCGAAAGGTTCGAAATGGTATCCGCCGTTTTCTGTGCGAGTAGGACGGAGGAGATGGATGTATCCCATCTGTGACAACGCCTCCATCCACGAGATGCTATCGCGGCGATGAATCCAGTCATGGTTGCCTTCTACAGCAATGCAGGGGATACCAGCATCTTTGAGCGGTTGCAGGGTTTCTATAGTGCGGGCGAAGGTACGGGGGAGGATCTGGCCGGTGTGGAAAAGGTCACCACCGATCAGGATAAAATCGACTTGCTGGGCAATGGCGTCTGACACGATGCCGCCAAGCATACTAAAGAAGTCTTCGTAGCGCTCGGCTTCATCGGCAGAGGCGCGGTATGTTTTGCCAAGGTGGATGTCGGCGGTATGGAGGAATTTGATCATTTAAGCTCTGAAGACTTCAGTTTAGCGTTCGTTAACTGCTTCACCATTTTGTCAAAGTCGGATTCATGCTGCCGATCATCAATGACCCTGAATCTGGTAAATTCCTGTTCAGCGTGTGTCTTGGCGATCTGGGCCGACACCTTACCTGCGTCTTTCAAAATCTCACGATCATTCAACGTCAGGAAACCTTCAAGTTTTGTAATCCAGTCCTGCATGGTCATGGCAACCCGCCTTTGCGCTTGCCCTTCGGCAAAGATCAGATACTGCTCCGCCAAATTGTTCAACGCCCGCAATTCATCTTCGGTCAAATAGTTTTTGGCAACAGCCACATCCGCTTTACGGATACGGGCACCTTCCCATGTCGTCAGCCCCATGTTCGGCTGACCGCTGTCAGCACGCGATTGGATCAGCTCGGCGGCTGTCTGACCATGAATGGCGTAGTGCACTTTGTTCTGAACTGTGGCGAAAAACTCTTTGGTGAGTGGATGATTTGGATCATAGTCAACGCTGGTGGCATATATGTCAGTAATTTTCTGATAAAAGCGGCGCTCACTGGTACGGATATCCTGCAGCCGCTTGGTCAGTTCATCGAAGTAGTCACGGCCTTTGCCAGGATTTTTCAGACGCTCATCATCCAACACAAAGCCTTTGATGATGTACTCTTTCAGTTTATCACTTGCCCATTGGCGAAAACGCACGCCTGCCTGGCTTCTGACCCGATAGCCAAGAGCCAGCACCATATCCAGATTGTAGTGGGCTACATCGTACTGTTTGCCGTCTGCGGCAGTTGTTCGGAAAAACCGAACAACTGAATTTTCATCCAATTCACCATCTTCAAAGATATGCTTGATATGCTCGCTGACGGTTCCCTTGGCCTTGCCAAACAGCTCGGTAAGCTGCTTCTGGCTCAGCCACAGGTTTTCCGCCTCCATCATGACATTGATTTTGGTGCGGCCATCTTCGCTGTGGTAGATCAGAAATTGGTCAGGTTCGCGTTTCATAATTCATTCCTCACATTTAATCCGTTTCAAACAATACCGGTTAGTCCGCCGCGACAGATGAATATTCTCTTGCGGGTTATGGTCATGTCAGTTCTCGATTTGTCAGGATAAGCATTATGTATTTCAAGAGCGTAAATGACATCAAGGACGTCAAAATTCACCTAACATGGGAACTATTGCACCTTGAATTTACTCCGTCATTCTACTCCAAACCGCTGCTTCAACTGCTCAATGGTATGATTCCACTTGTGAGTTTTGGGACGAGCGACGGTGTTCTGATTACCGAAAAATCCTACCTCTGAGACGGCCTCATTTATCGGCTTGGTGCAAATCCATTCGATCGGCACAAAATATTCGGACTTTTCTTCGTCGTCGATGAATTGCCGGTGATAATTGGACTGTGTAACATCCAACAGAGACCGTTCGACTCCGTCAACAGTGACCTTGAACTCACTGGCTCGAACAGCGCCGCCTATTACCTTTCCTACGCCGACATAACCCTTCTGTGGGATATTAATCCAGACGCGATCACCTTGTGATAGCATGAAAAGGGTCTGACTATAAAACCTACCGCCACCACCACAGATAAAACCGTACTTCACAGCGTCTTTCCAGTCTCGATCAGCACTCTGTCCAAACGAAACGTAATACTCCCCGTTCCATTCTCCCCGCTCTCCGGCCGGGCCAGCAGTCGCTTTGCTTTCGGTCTCTACCGGATCAATCAGCCAGGCACGGCTCAAATATTGACTGGGGCCATCTTGGAAGACCTGGAAGAAGATGACGTTGATCGCAATGTCCATCCTATTCAGGTAATTGACAATGCGCTCTGTACTCAGATCTAGCGACGATGCAACAATGACGATTTGATGGGAGCCATTGAGTTGTTCTTCATCCAGAGGTAGACCGAAGCGTTGCCGGAAAATATCCCCCAATGATCCACCACCGGAAAACCGGCTATAGATGGACGCAATATCATCAGCCTTGAGGTCTTGCGCCCATGAGGCATAGTCCAATGCCTGGGCAACAACTTCACGAGGCGTCATGTTGCGCTTCAGCTCAATCACGATAATCTGGCCGTCTTGGTTTAACGCCAGAAGATCTATGAAGCCACCGTGGGTGGTACGCACCTGTCGACCGATCAGTAGCCAACGATCGGAGAGGATAGTAGGATCTTCGGTGATCATCTGCTCAAGCAAGGCTTCTTTGCCGAGAGATACTTCTGCTAAGGGTTCAGGCTTGGTGCCGACTTTCCAGATTGCGTGACGGATAGGCATATTCTCTCCAGAAATATTAATCAGAAAAGCAACGGAATAGGTTAATCCACATTCTCACTTCAGCATCATGAAAATTGAGCAACCCTTCCAAGGCTATTCTCAAAATATGTGGCGGAACACAGTTCAGTAAAGGACTCACGGACTCTATAATTTCATATTGCTGTGGGCGGGAAGGAACATTGGAGTGGCTTCTGTGATGAAACATGAGTTTGATGGCACGAGCAAATATCCGGCGGCTCTTTTCATCAGGATCGCCTCCAACACTCCAGTATAAAAGGGAGAAAAACATGAGGACAGAAGGTGAGTGACTACCAATAGCGTCACTATCCCATGTTGCTTTATCCAAGCTTTCCATGCACTGAGGACATATTTGCAATAGTTTTTCTCTCACTGCGCCATCAGTCAAATCACTCACCCACTCGGACAGCAACCTGACAACTTGCTGATCTAGGTTTCCATAATATTCGCCTTGAGCATAGCGCGGCAACAGATACTCAATTTGTTCAAGCGTCAAGCCTTTTTCAAGACGAAGCAATTCATAAAAATAATGCAATTTCCAACTCAGATCATCTCGTTCAATAGCTTGGAACAGCGCAGATACATATTCGCTTTTTGCTGATGCATCCAGGCGAGTCAAAGCATATTGAGAAAGCATGGAAACTGATTTTAGCCGATTTAAGGATGGTGAGTTTTGGCGGTCTGGAGGCTCAAAATAACTTATAAAAGAGAGAGCATAATCTGCTTTTATTTTTAGGTTACAACAAAAAGCTAAAACTCCAGCCATGAGACAGCCATTGTTTCCCTTTGCCGCAAGTTCATCCAGAAGCTGCTGGGTAATCTCATGCTCCAATAAAGCCCTGGTAATCAACGTTTCAATGTCAGACTTTAACCATTCCGATTCTCTGGCAGCATCAAGTAATTCATCTCGTAATACCAGAGATGTTTGTGATGAGAGCCCACCTTGCTTAAGAAGATCCTTTGGCAATGAATTGTGTCTATCTCTAGTGTTGAATTCAGTGGGTATCTCACCTATCCGCCGCAGCAGTGAACAAGACGCCGATTGATACGTCGAATGCCCAACGCACGCGATTTCCTTAAGTTTATCTTTGTCTAGACCAACAAACTCATCCGCCAATATAGCTAACCAATGGTAGTGGTTTGTCCATCGATGTTTTTGAATCCGCTCATCATCAAGCAGGTTGAGGGCGGCATTGCCGATACTTTTGCCATACGCAGTGTTTTTTTGACCAAGCCAGAAAAGATCGAGTCCAAAATCATCCTCTCTGTGGGACATCAACTTATGGTCAGAGCAGAACAAGTCCCACAAGAGTTCGTCCCATGAAACCTTGAACCCGTCATCAGAACCAATCATATGAAGAAGAAGCTTCGGAAAGTCCTGAAGAGATGTTTTGTTGCGAATGAGAACGATTTCCGTGAACAGATTGGTTTCACTGTTGAGTTGATCAATAAGATCAGCAAGAGATATACACCATCCGATTTTATCATTTATTGTTGCAACAAAGCATTTCGCCTGCTGCTCTTGTGAAAGGTCTTTTTTATGGAATTTCAACAAGCTTTCAGCAATAGGTTTACAGTCTGATAATTGCCTGCTCTCAAGCTCGTTAATAAGTATATTTCGTGCAAAACCAGATTTTACCCCATACTCAGATGATTCTATGGATTCTAGGAGTTGCTGAATTTGCCAATCGTTTGAGCATAACAAATCATGTTTTTCACTTTCTGACAGAGAAATACCATGCCTTAATAGTAAGGCCAAACCGAAGCTTTTTGCTTTAGGTCTAAGCGTATTAAGAGCCGACTTCAAGGATTCCAGAACGGAAGGCCCAAAATTGAGGGTTACAAGAAACTTTTCCCATTCCCCATAATCGGAGCGATAGCTGTGTCCCACAAAAGAAATGGCAGTGATCAATGCTAATCCTTCATCACCTGGGCAGCTAACAATTAAAATCATTGCTGCGGCATGTCTTACAGTAGGATCGTAATGATTCAGTGCATCACGTAAGGTTTTTCGATAATTTTGCCCATTCTGACCTGTTAGGAGTGTTTGCAATGCCAAACGAATATCAGGATATCTTGGGAGATTATATGGTCCAATCGCATCAATACAACCGACGAGTAAATCAGGACCATTATCCAAACCAGCGTTAAGTGCCTCCAGCAGAATACGCCAACTTCCTGATCTAGCCCCCATTGTGCGATCTCTATTACCGAAGAGACACGATACCCAGTTAAGCTCGGTATCTTTTACTTGGGATATAAGTATACGCATGGCAATTTCTGCTTTATTGCCTATTCCTCCCGTATCCAGAACTTTTGAAAGTGCATCACCAAGAAGGTAAAAACTATCTTCCCCTTGTGCTAATAATTCCAAAGCAGCCGATGCTGCAATTCCCTGATCTAGGTCTGTCAGGCACCAGCGCAGAAAAAAACGCCATCGATCTTTGCCAATCCGAGTTTGACAATCGGCAAGTACTTCGGCGAACTGCTGTTCCTCCGTCTGCAATGACCATTTGGCTGACAATAACGCTTTCAGGATGGATGCAGGCGGCTCTTTTTCCCGGTTAAGATCAAGCCACAGAAGGGTCCTTTCTTTGCCCGGTTTCCGTTCAAGTATGGAGTTGACAATATCGTGGGATCCAGCACTGAATGCATGAACCAATTCCTCTTTTGCCCAACGATAAAAATGTGTGTTGTCAAGTTGCCCGGCGACTAGCCAGAGATATTGAGTCTGTTCAAATGCATCAGGCACGAGATATGCTAAACATTCAAGGAATCCATGAGTCCCAGAAGGGCTTGTCACCAGCACCGGAAGGACCAACGAAGTCAATCGTTGTCGCTGAACCGGAGTCAATAGCGGTTTTACCAATAGTGCCCAACTACCGTACAAGCTTCCTATAAAGGCTGAACCGGAATTTGTTGGTGGCATACGTGGATCAAGGTACTCAGAATAAAGCCAATCAAAACCTTTTTCGCCAGCAAGCACCAAGGTACTGGCTATAGCCTGAGTTGAAGCTGCGCGTTCCTCTTCGAGATACCATAGTGGCCGTCGTTTTAGCAGTAGGAACAGGTCAACCAACCGCTGTGCGAAGATGTTGTCGTGTAATTCACCGCACACATAACATGATGGCGTAATGCCTCTACGCTCTTTCATCCATATTGTAATACACCCACTGAACCAATCGCGAGTATCATCCAGACAATTCATGCGCCTGATCATGGTGCCAGCAAATGAGACCACTCGCCAAAGCTCAATCTTAGGTGCCTCTATTGAGAGGTTTTTATGGAGTTTTTCTGCAAGGTATACTCCTGCTGAAATTTGCGCCAATGGTTGATAGACAAAGTATATCTGCTCTTTGCCGACAATAATCCCTGCATCTTCGAGAAAGGCAAAAAATTGTTTAACAATCAGATCCGCATGTAAACTTTTGCCTTCAGGTATATATTGTTTAATTGCAGCTGTTGCTTCAATTCGGGAGAGATTACCTTTATCAAGGACCTGGAAGGCTAATTCCCCCACGATGATCGCCCTGCATTCGGCAGTTGGAAAAGCTTCTTCTAATTCGCCTAGTGGCGCAGATTTAATATCAGTTTCAGCCCAACTACCAAGGCGTTGTAATAAAAGGTCATACAGAAGATCGCCAAGAGTACGTTCCTTCAGAGTAGAAGATTCAATTGTCAATGATGGATAAAGCAAACGTATTGCTAGGGGAGTATTGGCTATAGCGCTTAATGGCGGGTTGTTCTCCAGAACTAATTTGGCATTGTAAGCAATTTTAATAGCTTCAGGCTCTTCAACTCCCTGGGCAAGGGCTTCATTCTTAAACAATGTCTCCTTCTGCGCAGAATCGACTTGCAAAACCTGACAGACCTGCCACCGCTCAAAATTTACCCCTGTCATTTCGGAAAAACGAGATGACAGAACCACTGTAACGCGGCTGTATACTTCCGGAAGATTTGCGAGCAGTCGCAGCAAATGGACTGCCGATTTTTTGTCTATTTCATCCAACCCATCAGCGAGCAACAACAATTCATATCCATCATCCAGAATCCGCTTAAACGACCATTGTTCACCGGTATTCAGGTCATTAGCCATAAAGCTGTCAATCTTGGTGAATAATGCATCAGCACCATCATTTGCTGCGACGTCAAGACGTGCGGCAGGAATAAAAAGTGGCAAACAGTTTGGAATCTGATCACCTATTTTTTTTGCAAGCTTTGCCAACAGCGTGCTCTTGCCTGCCCCAAGGTCACCAAATAGGAGGGTAAGACGAGACCTGAAAACCGCCTCATCAAGTGTTACAATGGATAACTTTGGTTTGTCCAGGGATTGGGTTTGGGAAAAGGGATTCGTGTCAGACTCAGATTCAGGCTTCAACGCGACCTGAAGAGATATTTGTTCGGGTAAACTGCCGTGGGGTTTGATCTGACGGGATTTATTGATAATGACTTCGGCAGCATAATTAACCGCCCTTTCTCTAATAAGCTCTAGTGGCGTATCAGATAGTGGTGTGACGTTAGATGTACTTTTTGCATTAATTGGCACTCCGCCTGAGGGCCATTGGTAATGATTTGATGCTGAACTCTTGTTCCAAGGAGATCCGGTATCGGCAGAATCAAATTCGAGTGAACGCAACTCGAATCCTGTTTGAGAAAGCCGGATTAAATTGACATTGTTTGGATAGTTAGCGTTTACATTTGTAGCTCCAGCCCTAACTACCCAGCAATGAGCTTTCATTAAATCAGGGGCATCCAGCGCATTTTCATGACTATGCCCATATAATGCCAGATGAGAACGCTTCCATAGATAGCTTAAGGCAGGAGGTCTGGTGCCACCACGGTCTTCAGATTCCAGTGGGTGAAAAAATTTATCAGTACCATGATGCATTAAGGCAATAGAAATTTTGTCTGTGACTTTAGTGTCTGCACTGACCAGTTGATTATTACTTTCTAGATAGCGCAGAATTTCGTAACCGAGCCAGAGCTTACCTTGTTCGTTTTGTTCCCAAGAAAACCAGGCTGTATTGCAGGCTATGAACTGGATACCATCAATTTCCCTGTTCCCAACAAGGTAAGAATCTGTATCACCGAGTTTGTAAGGAGGGATACTGAGTTTTTGACAGAACTCTGAGAAGCTTTTAAATCTCTCCTGTAGTGAGTTTGATATGTTGGCCTTTAGCAAATTGTCTGCTTTATCAGGTGTAACTGGTACAAGATCAAGACAAATATTCGTATCTCTAACACAATCATGATTTCCGGGCACAAGAAGAAATCTGGAAATATCAATATTAAGTTCATGGGAAAGCTGTTTTAGCCACTCTGCAGCATCGTTAAATCCTTCAGACTGACCTTTATCAGTAACATCTCCAGTAACGCAAACAAGAGTAGGACGCCATTCGGGTTCTATTGCTTTTAAACGGATTAGCAATCCATCAAATAACAACTTACGGTTTGCATGCGCCTGCTCATCACATTTCGCAGAGAAATGCAGGTCACTGATATGGAGGATTACTTTTAGATTTAGTGTCATACTTAGCCTGTCTACCTTATAAAAATTGTTATCAAAATTAATTCAATTGTTACACTTCTTGTGACACTATCTCTCCGCAGAATGCCTTGTCCAGAATCGACGGCAGCATAGCATCTAGTTCGGCGGCAGTTTCGGCTTGGAGACGCTTAATAGATTCTATTTTATCAAGGATTCCTACCGCCTCATTTTGTTGTGCCACGCTGGGAACAGGTATTTCGATATTCAGGAATTGCTCCGGCCTTGTCCGTTCACGACGGGCACCAACACCGCGCGTTGCATCTTTTAGTCGACTCCAAAACCATTCAGTTTTTACGAGGGCTGCGAAATATGATGGGGTAGCTTCTGAAGCTACGAAACGAAACGTCCGATATTCTGGTGAGACAAAATAACCCGCAAGGCTCTTTCCGCAAACAGCTACGGCCCCTTCCCATGCTTTGACCTGACTCATGACCAAGGCACCCTCATAAAGCCTGTTGTATGCCCGATAGGTCGTATCCATGCCACTTGTGGCCGGTTTTGCGAAGAGTCCGCCACCAAATCCTCTTACACCAACCTGCGGGTATGAGCCAGTCGGTATGATTTGAGCGGAATCTTCTTCAAGACAAAGAATATCACTCAGTTTCTTAATTTTTGAGCCTGAAAGATTTGTGTGAAGGCTGGTGATAAACGCCTCCGCCTCCGCCATTGCCTGCTGCCTGAGCCCTCGTGCCTCCTCGATCTTCGCCGCCAGTTCCTCAATACGCGACACGATGCGCCGTTGCTCGGCCAGCGGCGGGAGTGGGATAGTATATCCGAAAACATCATTAGGCCGGATTGCGGCATAATTTGTCGAACCTTGCGCCGCCACCTGATCACGGAATACCGAAGTGCGGCTGTAGAAATCAAGAAAACGACTGTCAAGCTTTGTGCCATCTATCACAAACAGGAAATAATGGCTGCTCACGATGGAGCCGTTCAATTCATCCGGCACAATTCCGAAGCCGCCCACCTTGGCATCTATTTCAGCAACCAGGAATTCTCCAGTCTTGCAAACCTGCTGTTTCTTGGTCTTGATTTCCGCGCCAGTAACCGCATCACGCAGTACAAGCCCTGGGCATGAAGCTTCACACGACACCGTTTGTATTTCTCCAAATCGTTGATCTGGATAAACTCCTTACGATGGGTCAACACTTCCCCCAATGTCACCAACGGCCATGCAGCACTCATTGTTTCACTCCTGCCAGAACCTGCCGTATCTCACCCATAATCTCCAATATCCGCTGCTCTTTCCTGACAATATCCTCCACCAGCTGCTCCGGCGGCAGATGTTCGAAATCAACTTTGCCGGTGGGATTCTTGATGTCCAGGTTGTAGCCGTTCTCAATGATCCGCTCTGCCGGCACGCGCCAGGCGTGCTCGTTCTCCTCCCTGTTGTTCCACCATGACAGGCAATCGGCAAATTCCTCGAACTGGACTGGCTGGGTTTTGGTGTAGTTCTTCCGGCCTTCCGGCAACGGCTGTTCATAGTACCAGACCTCTTTGGTCGGCCCAGAGCGGTCGAAGAAAAGTAGGTTGGTGGGGATACCGGTATACGGGGCAAAAACGCCGTTGGGCAGACGCACTATGGTATGCAGGTTGAAATCCTTGATCAGCCGTTCCTTAATTCGTCCACAGATGCCGTCACCGAAGAGCATGCCATTGGGGACGACCACTCCGGCCCGGCCAGGTTTTTGCTGGCGCTTGAGCTTGCGCATAATCATCTGGAGAAAGAGAAGCGTCGTCTCCGAGGTCTGCATCTCGGCGGGGAAGTTGTTGAGAATCCCTTTCTCTTCCTCACCGCCAAATGGGGGATTAGTCAGGATGACATCCACCCGGTCTCGGTCCCCGATCTCGTTCAGGGGGAAACGGAGAGAGTTGTCCGGATCGATTCTTGGAAATTCCAGCCCATGCAGCAGCAGGTTCATCTGCACCAACAGGTAAGGAAGCGGCTTGGCCTCGCCTCCGTAGATACTGCTCCCCTGGAGCGTCTTGCGGTCCTGGACCGTCTTGCACTGCTTTTCCAGGTGATTGTACGCCTCCACCAGAAAACCACCAGTTCCGCAGGCGGGATCAAGGATGGTTTCACCCAATTTGGGATTGAGGACATCGACCATGAAGCGGACCACCGGGCGAGGGGTATAAAATTCTCCCGCATCACCGGCTGCATCGCGCATCTCCTTGAGCATGGATTCGTAGAGGTGACTCAGAGTGTGAATTTCGTCGGACGAAGTGAAGTGAATGCCGTTTACCTTGTTGATCACGTCCCGCAGCAGGTAGCCGTTGATCATCCGGTTGATGGTGCCTTTGAATACCGTGGCGATGACATCCCGCCGATCGCCGCCATTGATTCCCTGGAGACCGCGCAGATAGGCGAACAGCCCGGCACCTCTTGTGCCATCAGGGCGGACAGCTTCATCGTTATTAACAAAAGCAATCAATTCATCACCAGTAATGCCGTCTTCCCGTGCGGCCCAGTCGCGCCAGCGATACGGTGCCTCAATTGCCGGTCGGAACTTCTCACCGGAAAGAATCGCTTCTTCCTCCCGAATTCGCTCCATGTCATCGAGGAATTTGAGGAACATGATCCAGGTAAGTACGGGGAGCCGGTCGATGTCTCCGGAGAGCCCCTTGTCCTTGCGCATGATGTCGCGGGATGATTTGACGATTGAGCCAAGTTGTTGGGCGGTAGTCTGGATGATTGGGGACTTACGCTGCATTGAATGCACCATGAAATGTAGAATGTAGAATGCAGAATGTAGAAAAAATCATTTAGGACCTCGTTGATTGTTGATGCGTGCGTTACGAAGTATCGTGGTCAATATTGACACCAATTCGTAAGCCTCAGTCTGAAGCGGATCAATTGTTTCGTTTGTTGCGATGTCTGTTGCTCTGAAAAGCCGTAACCAGTAGAGAGTTTCACGGGCTTCCTTGAGAGAAATGGAACATTTTGCGATAAAGTCTGGTTTGGTCTGACCGGCATGCGCCTCTTCCAAATTTGCGGCAATTGAGGTGCCAGAACGGAGGAGCTGACCAGCCAGCGTCCGGGCTGTCGCGTCACGCTGCATAAGATCACGGTGAAGCCGGACAATTCGACAGGCAAACTCAAACGCCCGTTCCCATTCAAGAAGGGGAGTGATCTGTAGCTCACTTTGTTTGCTTTCGCCCGGTCTTTCGCACACCCTTTTTACCAGTTTTTTCTTCCACCGTTCCGTCCTTCTGATTGCTCGCCAGCCAGTCATAAATACGCTTCGCCGCTCTTCGCACCTCCGGGTTCACGTCCCTGAGTTTTTCTTCACCAAACATATAAGCTGTAAACGCCGCATATAGTGGCCAGTACCGTTCTCCCAGGCCACTCTCATCCATGAATTGAAGGAGCTTTTCTCCGTAATCACGCTCCTTTGCTATTCTTAGCACGCGCATAAGTCCAGGATAAAAAACGGTGAATAGTTCCGGATGATCCGTTTCAAGCGCGATTGCAAAGGCTTTTATTGCCTCGCCAAAGTTGTCATGGGCGAAAGCCCGGAATGCAGTTAGTAGAGAATGGCCGTGGACAGGTAAACATTTTACGGCTTCTTCGTAGTATAGCTCGGCTTCTGAGCTGCGATTCGGGTCGGACATAAGTAGATACGCCAGATTAACTTTAGGAGCTATTTCATCAGGTGATAGATCAAACTCATGTTTATAAGCAATTTCAGCTTGTTCCTTGTCGCCCAAATGATCATAAAGTAGGTTTCCAAAACTGGTCCATGACCTTATATCTCTTGGAGAGAGTTCAACTGAACGCCTGTAAGCTTCATTTGCATCTTTATATCGTCCAAGGTGGTCATGCAGAAGATCACCCAAATTATTCCAAGTGGCAGCATTTTCAGGATCGATATCGATAGCTTTTCGATAAGCCGCTTCCGCTTCCTCATAACGACCAAAACGCTCTTGCAGAAGCCATCCCAGACCATTCCATGGTTCATCAATCTTTGGATTTATTTCAATAGCTTTTCGATAGGCTGTTTCCGCCTCTTCGTAACGGTCAAAGTGTTCTTGAAAGAGCCATCCCAAGCTATTCCATGGGAATGCATTCGCAGGATCGATTTCTATAGCTTTCTTATAAGCGGCTTCTGCTTCTTCGTAGCGCATGACACGATGCTGGAGAAGATCTCCCAAATTGTCCCAAGGACGTGAATATTCAGAATCTATCTCAATTGCCTTTCGGTAGGCTGCCTCAGCTTCCTCAAACTTTTCGAGACAACATTGATAGAGATCGCCAAGGTTGCACCAAATATATGCGGCCTTAGGATCAATCTCAATTGCTTGACGATAGATAATTTCGGCCTCTGAGTAGCGTTTAAATTGATTTTTAAGAAGATTACCCAGATTATTCCAAAAGATGACTTTCTTTGGGATTATTTCAATCGATTTACGAAAGGCAACTTCCGCATCTTCATAACGTCTAAGGTTATCTCTAAGAAGAATGCCCAAGTTGTTCCATGGATTGGATAATTTTGGATTTAATTCGATAGCCCTGCGATATGCGAATTCTGCTTCTTCGAATCTACCTAGATGTTTGTGCAGGACATATCCCAGACTGCTCCAAGGTCTGTAATTATTCTTGTCCTTTTCGATTGATTGTCGATAGGCAGCTTCTGCATCATCAAAACGAGAGCTGTAAACTAGGAACCATCCGTATTTATAATAGCAGAGGCTATTTAGTTCCTTTTTGCTTTCATTAAATAGATTGGATAACGCATCTGAAATTTCATTCAATTTACACTTATCCAGGCTATTGATTTTATTTTCGTCAACAAAATGAATAATAACGGCAAGAATTTCATCTGAACCAAAATAATTTGCGGCAGCCTGTGCATGATTCAGATCTCCAGGCTCATTAATAATTCCTTCTCTTAACGCAGTCCTAAGTTCATCAAAAATGCCTGTTAAGCCAATAGATTTATTGATTTTCGCTTCTCCATCTTTGTAGATGCTTACAATTCTATTTATTTCATCTACAGGCAAACTAGGTAAATCGGATATAATTCTTTGTTTTTCGCCTTTTGATATAGAAACACTCCCACCTAACAAATTCCAGAATTCCTCTGCGCTGGAACTCCCCCAATTCCGTTGGCAATTCAGGACTCTACGCTTTAATTCTTTCATTTCCAAAGTTGTCTTGTCCAAATCCGACAGATCCACAATCTCTTCAAGTTTAGTCCGAATTTCCTGAGAGTAATCGTCTAATTGCGATGTTGCAAAATGGTGAAGGGCGTGGCGTAGTGATGAATCACCTACAGCGTCAGCGAGGGCGAGACAATACATACCTGCAGAGTGACCGTCCCCACTTGGGCTACGCATGAAATCACAGGCCATTGAGCTAAGTTGTTGAGGAGAATATAGACGGCGGAGGAATTCAGTCAGCCAACGAAGACGGTTTCGTAAACGGCGACTGGCATTGCGCATCAGGTACCAGATATTAAAAAAACGTTCTCCCAATTGATAGCCTGTTGGAGCTGGCGTGGATAGCGTGACCTTCTCCACAATACCGAGCTTTTGTAACCTGTCGAGCTGAGATGAAACTGAAGTAGCTTCGATGCCAGTTGTTTCTGAAATACTGGATACTGTGATCGGGTTCCAGTTGAGTGCTACCGCGTCCAGCACAACGCGAGATTGGGGGGGGAGGTCTTCAACTCTTGCCTTGTAAAGTACGGTTACCTGATCCAGAAGTCGCTCCAGATCGCCCATAACATCGCCATCCGTATCCATTTCCAACAGAAGGTAGAGAAGAACAAGTGTGCGGGGATTACCTCCTGTCAGGTCGTAAAGGGATTGAATACGTGCCGGGTCTCCATCCAGTAGGTGCAGGACTTTTCGCCCCTGCGCTCCTCGCTCACGAGCCAGACTCCGAAGACAGGTAATCATCTCGGTATATGTCACCTTCTCCAATAATTCGATCTGGAAAAAATCGTAAAATGGCGCCTCAATCTTAGCTGTAGCTTCCAGAAAGCTACAGGTTGCGCCGATGACCACGATACCACCCGGTTCCTGAAGGATTCGCCGGAGGGTCCAATCTTGTTTGGCCAGGCCATCAAAAATCAGATCAATGTTGTCGATGAGAAGAAGCGGCCTCTTCCCAACTTTCGAGCACCAACCCTTGAACACTTCTAACGCTAACGCCCCATCTAAATCGTCAACTTTGCGGGACAACATGACAACGTCCCGATCAACTTGGGACGCTAGATTGCGATTTCCCTCTTTCTCAAATAAATCGCCCAGCGCATCCAGGCAGTTGCTCCAGAATACATGGAGATTATGAACATTGTACTGTTCTTCTCGAAAATTAAGCGGCAAAAGCACCTTGGATAGCTCCGGATCCTCTCTAATACCGAGGGAGATGCGTCGAAGCATACTGGTTTTTCCCATGCCCCGCTGGCCGATGATGAGTCGGTGTTGCGCCACATTATCGAGGGTCACTTCCCGCAATCTGTTGATAAGCTTTTCAGCTAATTCCCGACGGGCCACAAAACCTGCGAGAAAATCCTCATCGCTCAGGATAGCAGGGTTATAGACGGCAAAATTTAGCAGGTTTCCCATAATTCCTCCCTTTAAACCGTACCGACTACATAACGTAGCCACCAGAGCCGCAACAGGTTCATCATGAACCGGAAACGACCGGGATCGTCTTCGCAGGAAATCAGATATCCGTCCATAACAAGAGTATCAAGGAGCGTAGAAAGTTGTTGCCCGCTTACCTGTTCACCACCTCTGTTAAGTGCCATAAGAATGGTGTCACGCCGGGCTCCTGCCGGATTAGCGGCAATTACGGATAGTATTAGAAATAAATAGGTTCGCTCCGGATCAAGAAAATTCTTGGTTAAATGCTCCCTCCAAGTTGCCCAATAAACCCTTTTTTCAAGCGAGAGCATGGCGTCGAGCGCATCCTGCGCAGCTTTGGCTGACACCTCGCCTGTTATGCTCTTTCTTACACATGCGTCATTCACAATCTTTTCCAAATAGTAGGGTGAAAGCCAGCCCAAGCCATCGATAACAACCTGAAGCGCGGCGTCATCAAGATGGCAATTATCCCTGCCGGACAGGGACTGAATATAATCCCTCGCCACTTGTGGAGAAAACGGTTTCAGAGGATAGACTTCCATATCAATCAACGCGCCTTCCATCTCCTCGCGGCGCGATACTGCATCCAGGCCGACTGAACCGGTATAAAGCCAGCGAACCATGGGATAACGCTGCCGCATGTTACGAAGCCAGTACATAAATGAGGAGGCTCGTCCCCTGTCACCACCTTTAAGTAACGTAAGGATGAATATTGGCAATTCGTCTACCATAATGAGCAACGGCTTTTCATCACCGGGTTTGTTCAGAGTCTCCAGAAGAGTTTCGGCAAACTGCCTCCAATCCGTGTGTAAAAGCAGTTGTCGCCAATCTTTGAGATTTTCGTCTCCATTGATAACCTGCCTCAGTCGTCGTGTAAATGCAGCCATAAGTGTCTGACCAGTACCGATCTCTTCCTGGATAGAGCTGCATAACTGCTGGAAAAAATCTTTTTCTTCTCCATACCCCTGTACATCGACTACTACTGCCCGGAAACCACTTTCTTCTGCCTGACTACAGAGCTTGTGCAGCAACATAGTTTTGCCGACTCTTCTCGGCGCCAACATCAGCACATTTTTATCCGCCTTGAACCATTTCCACAAGGTTATGCAATCCTGTTCCCGATCAAAGAATTCCATGGTTTCCTCCAAGTTTTCAAATCAACCTGATGTTAATTATAGCCAAAATAATACATAAGTCAATAAATTTTATATTGTATAAATACAGTATTGTATTTATTTAAAAGTATATCAGAATTTTGGTTGGTGAGGATAGGCTCGGGGAGTGGGCTAAATATCGCGTGTGGGTGTTGGTCTCAGTCTTATCCCGCCATGATCTTCCAGCGGCAAACTCTCCACTTTTCTCCGGTAAAAACGCCTACAACGCGGGATGTTTCCTGGAATATTCGGGAAGGAGTGCTACAGTGTCAGGTCTCCAACTGTGACAATGTCATCAGTGGAGACCCGACACTGTCAATTTCACGCGTTTTACCCGGTATCGCACCGTGAGCCGTGGTATGTTCCAAAATGGAACTTACCACGTGCTCATCCAGTTCAGAGCTGTCAAAAATGTTTTTCAGGTGCTTGGTGATTGCCGGGCGTTGCACACCAAAAAGTTCAGCCATTTTCTCTTGGGTCAGCCAGATGGTTTCATTCTGCAAGACGGTGTCAACTTTTATGTCACCGTCGGGAGTGGTGTAGAGGATGATTTGGGACTTACGCTGCATTGGATACACCATGAAATGTAGAATGAAGAATGCAGAATGTAGAAAAAATCATTTGGGACCTCGTTGATTGTTGATGCGTGCGTTACGAAGTATAGTGGTCAATATTGACACCAATTCGTGAGCCTCAGTCTGAAGCGGATCAATTGTTTCGTTTGTTGCGATGTCTGTTGCTTTGAAAAGCCGTAACCAGTAGAGAGTTTCACGGGCTTCCTTGAGAGAAATGGAGCATTTCGCGATAAAGTCGGGTTTAGTCTGGCCGGCATGCGCCTCTTCCAGATTTGCGGCAATTGAGGTGCCAGAACGGAGGAGCTGACCAGCCAGCGTCCGAGCTGTCGCGTCACGCTGCATAAGATCACGATGAAGCCGAACAATTCGACAGGCAAACTCAAACGCCCGCTGCTGAATATCCCGCGGTGCAATTTTTTCTGTATTCACTCATTGCCTTTCTTTCTATATTCTACATTCTACATTCTACATTTACTTACCCCGCATAGAGAAGGGTCTGCAGTTCATTCACCGCTTCCCGCAGCTTTTCCGCCCCGCCGAAGTACCCAGCAATCTCAATCACATTCCCACGCTCAGATATTGGCGGCACTTTCAAGATGTCCGGCACCACAAATTGAGCAGTTCCATGCTGGGCGTATTTTTCCAGCAGTTCTTCGAGGATGGCCCTGGCTTCGGGGCTGTAGTGATCGAAGAAATCCTTCCGGTCATTCTTCAACCGTTCGGCCCGCTCTCGGCGTGTCCGTAGCGGTGCGTTAAAGGCAAGATGACAGAGGAGATCAAAGGGGTCGGCTTCCGGTTGGCCAACGGATTCGGCCAGTTCGTTGAAGCTGATCCCACGCTCTTCAAGCTGGCGGATAACTTCGGCTCGTTCCTTTGGATTGGCCCACTGTTCTCGCATCCGAATTGCACCGGTGAACAGAGTACGAACCTTGTCAGCGGCATAGTCGCTGTATTTGACGACACGGAGCTGTTTGCCATCCGGGTCCAGTTCATAAACCAGATGGGCGGCAATCGCCACCTGACCGCCATCGACAAAGTATTTGCGGGGTTCTTTTGCGCCATCATCAATGACGACTCTCGTCGGGCCGTATTCATCCTGAATGCCGCCATCTTCCACAACGGGAGCTTCCTCGATGATGGTCGTCTCGTAGGTAGCGCCGGCCATATCGATCTTCTCTTCGCTGACCAGGGCAGGATCCCCGTCGAAATCATTATCGGCAAAGAGCCTTGTGGCGCTGCCGGTATAATCAAGGATGCTGAACCAGAGCTTGCCGTAATCGTCCCTGACACGGGTGCCGCGGCCAATAATCTGTTTGAACTCCGATATGGAACCAACCACGCGGGCAAGGACGACATTTTTGCAGGTAGGAGCATCGACGCCGGTGGTCAGCATCTGTGAGGTGGTAAGGATGGCCGGTGTCTCGGTCTCCAGTTCCTGAAACCTGCCGAGATGCCCACGACCAATATCGCCTTCATTTGAAGTCACCCGGCAGACGTAATCCGGGTACTGGCTTACCAGATCCTGGTTAAGGTTGGTGAGTGCCCGTCGCATCTCGTCGGCATGATCCTGATCCACACAAAAAACGATAGTCTTGGCGAAACGGTCGGTCTTTTTAAGAAAGTCGCTCAAGTGGCAGGCAATTGCTTCTGTACGGGCCTTCAGGGCGACAACCCTCTCAAAATCTTTGGTCTGGTACTCCTCGTCCGGTATCTCCCGGCCATAGCGATCCAGCTCTCCCTTGCTTGGACGCCAACCGGCCGCATCGAAGTCAGTGATAATGCGGTGGACCCGGTAGGGGGCCAGGAAGCCGTCATCGATCCCCTGTCGCAAGCTGTACTGGTAGATGGGATTGCCGAAGTAGAGGTAGGTATCCCGGTTGTCTTCCCTGAGCGGTGTGGCGGTCATCCCCAACTGAAACGCCGGAGAGAAATACTCCAAAATTTCACGCCAGTTGCTACTGTCGCGGGCGCTTCCCCGGTGGCATTCATCAACGATGATCAGATCAAAGAAGTCCGGCCTGTACTCCTTATAGAGCCCCGGTCGCCGTTCGTCCTTGGCCAGCGATTGGTAGATGGCGAAGTACATCTCACGGCTTTTGTTGGCCTCGCCATTCTCGATCTTCCAGCGGGCATCGCCAAAGGGAGCAAAGATCTTATCCTTGGGGTCATCAACAAGGATATTGCGGTCAGCAAGGTACAGAATTTTGGGGCGCCGATGCTCGCCGGTGGCATTCCAGCGGGCGCTCCAAAGCTTCCAACAAATCTGGAATGCGACAACGGTTTTGCCGGTGCCGGTGGCCATGGTCAGCAGTATTCGCTTTTTGTCCTGCAAAACCGACTGCACAACCCGGTTGATGGCGATTTCCTGATAATAGCGAGGACTCTTGCCGCTGTGGTGGTAATAAGGTGAGAGAATGCGTTGCGCGGATTCGGGGGAGAATGGATGAGAGCTTTGCAAACGCTGCCAAAGTTCCGAAGGTGTCGGGAAGTGCGGAAGTATCCGTTCCTGTCCGGTCAGGTAGTCGAATTCGATGATTTCGATGCCATTAGTAGCGTAGGCGAACTTGAGCCCCAGAATCTCGGCATACTCTTTGGCCTGTTGCAGGCCGTCACCGGCGGACAGGTAATCCGGTTTTGCCTCGACAACAGCAATGAGATAGTCACGAGTGTAGCGAAGCAGATAATCGGCCCGTTTTTGAGGACGACGCCTCACCTTATTCCCAGCAAGAACAATACGGCCATCGGTAAAGGTAATTTGCTCGTTGATACGGTGAGGCTCATTGTCCCAACCCGCCTCAACCAGCTTTGGCAGCACGTATTTTCGACAGGTATCTGCTTCGTTGCTCATATGAATAGCCTTAACTTACTTGGTTTCAGCATTTTATTTGATACAAATATGTTTTACTCATTCTCTTACCCCTGCTTCCAAAAACCCCTGTTTCAGCCTCATAATCTTGGTCAGTATCTCATCAGATTTATCGTGAGTACGTGTGTTCCCGGCCATATCCTGCACAAGACGATAACGCTGCTGATCTCCTGTTTCAGCTTCCAGAATTTCCAATATTGCTGTTCCGGTTGCTTCATCCGCAATAGCCGCCATGTCACGTCCCAACAATCTGGTTCCAGCCAAGACAAGATCAAAGCCCTCCATTTGAAGCAGTTCAACTTCATTATCAAACAAGCGATCCTCGTTACCAGCCTCTGCGTAATGTTCCATAAAGAACAGTAAATCCTCTGCATCCTTTGAACGTACTGGATATCGGTCATTCCAGGAGATAATCTTCATCAACGCCATACCCGGAATGGTCGGCACTTTAACATCCAGCACTGGAGCGTCACTCAAACGGACATTCATTCCATATTGATACGCTTCCTTGAAGCCCATGATATTCATGATAACCTGCTGGTCGGGTGGCCAGCTGATAGTTTTGCCTTCTGGGCTGACATCACCAAACGGCACAATATCGACAGGGAATCTCCCGAACTTCAGCCGGTACGGTTCTTTTGTCGCCTTAAATCTTCCAGTTGCAACCAATGCTTTTGACAGCTTCTGGAATTCATCCCAGCCGTCAACCTCAACACCGATATCAAGATCACGGGTGGCTCGATCCGTTCTGATGGTGTGGCAATGGTTCAACACGATATCGCGAGCCGTCGCGCCGACCACAAAGAAGAGAATCCCAAGAGCTGAAGCCTCCTGATGAATTATCTTCAGAATATCCAGAATTACGAGATCAATCTTCTCTGATAAGTTGAACGATATGTTCGTCATAGAGTATCCGTGCTGTTTCAATATTTCGCTGGTTTCCGGTGGCCATCAGGTCTGCATAAACCAGTATAGGGTGAACTGTCTCCCCATGCGGAACAATCGCACCCGGTTGCCAGAAACGCTGGAGCAGTTCCACATCACCTTCAGGATCTTTCTTGAGCCTGTTCTGGATAAGCACAGCCCCTTGTTTATCCTTATCAACATAGACGGTTATTGCCTGGGGCTTCAGATAGTCGGTCAGCTTTTCTGCTGCAACCTCGCCACCCCATTGTGCATTTTCCGGATTCAGCGCCGCCTTCTGCCACCATCCATCAGCACCACGATAACGCCCGATCAGCAATTTGGGGCGCAACTGCTCGGCGTAGCCGGTTATCCAGCGTTCCAGCAGTTTTTCTTTTTCTATCAATCGGATATGTCGAGCACGACCTTTGCCTGTCTCTACCAGGTAGCCAAGTTCGTTCAGTTCATTCAGCACCCAGTTCACCATGCCCAATGCAACATTTGTTTTGGCTGCAATGGCACGATAGGTTTCATTCTCCAGTCCAGGATTGCAGAGCAGGGCATAGAGAACCCGTAGCCCGGTTTGCTTGAAGGCACGGCCAACAACAGGCGCTTTTACTACTCCCTGAATCTTATTGCCTTTGATGAAGAGATACAGTGGCGGCTGGTTTATGAAACAATTACCGGCTGTGTCAATAAACTGGATATTTTCGGTACGCAGTCTGTCGGCCATATCTGCCGTTACCTGCGGGATTATCATTACACAGCGGGTCTGGTTCTTCAGCCGTCTGAACAATCCAAGCGCGGCATTGACCGCTACAGCACCCCCCTCGATAATCAGCAGCTCAAGCTTGACTACTGCTTCCGGTGTTTTCAGAAGCAGGAACTGCTTGTCTGGTGCAATTTCAAGCACCTGACCGGTCTGACGCGTAAAAGCAACAAAAGCGGTTTTTAGAATATGTTTCTGGTTGTTCGTTGTATGCATGTAGCTCACCCGCAACTAATGTTCATTTTCTGTGAACATATCATTTATGTGAACAAACATCAAGGCGTTTCCTGTATCTAATCACTTCAGTCAAAGCGGGGCTTCGTCTTAGGAATAATTCCCGACAGCAACTTTCATTTCATTTACGACTTTTTCCCGTAACCACTCCGGTTCCAGTACTTCAACATGCGAACCATGCTTCAGTATCTCCATCATGATCTCCGCTTCGTGCGAGGCAGGAATGGTACGAACCAGCGAGCCGTCATCCTGAACTATCTCTGTCTGCGCCTCATGCCACATCTCTCCCTTGATCCACCGTGACCGCTCCGGCGTGAATCGCAGTTTTACATCAAAGCTCTTCCGGTTCTGGAAGATACCAAAAGTATTCTGCAGAAACGGCTGCCATTCCTCTTTCTCGCGAATCTTGAAGGCTTCTCCCTCCACGCTGCAGAGCGAGATCCTCCCCAGCACAAAATCCCGCCAGTCGTTACGCAGATGACAGTAGGAAATCAGATGCCAGTTACCCATGTAGTTGACCATATGGTGCGGTTCTACCGTACGCATGGTGCAGTTGCTGTCGGTGGGCGAGTAGTAGCAGAAGGTGAGTAATTTGCCCTGAAGCAGGGCTGATGTAACGATCTTGAAAGTGATTGGATCGGTTGGACTGATGTTCTTCCAGCGAAAGGAGAAGGCATCCTCCGGTCTGGCTCGCCCCGGCAGGTTGGCGGACAGCAGCGAACCAAGTCTTTGGGAAACACTTCCCAGTTCATCTGCCAGAGAACCTGCAGATGCTTCTGTTATCAATTTACGGGAAATAAGCAGAGCAAGGAGTTCTTCTTCAGAGATTTTTATTACCGGGAGTTGAAAGGTGGGGTCGGTGTAGTAATAACCTTTATGGGATTTTTCATATTCCAGAGGAGCAAGCAGACGGTCACGGAAATGATCGATGGAACGCTGGGCGGTCTTGACTGATATCTCGAAATGATCTCCCAGCTTGAATGCGTTGGGATAACGCTCGCGGCGGGCCTCATTGTCAAACCAGACAAACCGCTCCAGATAAAGCTGGTCGCCCATGATCCCCTCCCGCCCGAATTCTCATTAAAATCAAAAACTTGCAAGAGTATACACAATCGGATATGGGACGTCAAACCGAGAATGATTAAAGTACAGGGGCCAGTTTTTCAGCGGATGGACTAAATGAACTGTTGGCTTTCACCGATTGCCGATCGTCGTAGAATACTTTCATGGTTCAATCCTCCTGGTATCCCTGATGGCACAGAGATTTACCGCTCTACGGATGGAACAGAGATGGTCGTAGGTTTCGCCGAATTCTGCCGGGTTGATCTGGTTCAGGTAATCAGCAATGTGTCCCGTCGCATGAAGTTTGTAGAGCGGGGTTTCCTGGAGTCTATTCAAAAGTTCCGGGAGTGGCCGTTCATGGATGTTGCCGTATCCCTCCTGTCCCTGCATGAGAGGACATATACCTATAGCACCGCTTGCCAGGATCCTGATGGTTGGCCATGGACGGAAGAATGCTTTGCAGCGTATCAGGGACGAATGCAATTTACTGAGTTTGAAGTCACCTTTGCGCAGATCTGCACCCCGTGCCGTGTCAACGAAGTTACTGAAAGCGTTTGTAGGATCTGAAAACATGGCTCGGAGGTCGGAGTTTTCTGCCCCGTACATTCTTCTGGAAAACGGTCGCAGGTGGCGGACGCTCTCATGGGGACGCGTAACCGCGCTTATTCGGGGGGTGAGCCCAACCCGCCTGACCTTTGCAATCCCGCTGAATATTCTTCTGTACAAACCCTTGTGGCCTCGCCATTGGTCATGAATCTCTTCCGGGCCGTCGATACTGAAAAGAACATGAGTTATTCCGTGATTACGCATGTCCTGCATAAATGACATATCATCGGGGTATATTACTCCGGAGGCTTCAAAGTCTCGCTGGTCAAGCCACCAACCGTTGGTATAAACCGTTGTTACGAGTGGTTGATCCCAATCCAGACTGCAATTATGGTCTGCTATGTGTTGTGCGAGATCCAACCATCCGTTACCAAATTTTGTAACCTCCCCGCCGATAAAGTCAAAACGTCTGACCCCGATGGAAAGAAGTAAATCAGCTGTTTCCATGAGCAGGGCAATATTGGTTTCACTGCATTTCGTTATCCCGCCATTCCGGCAGTGCAGGCAGGTGAAATTGCACAATGTGGTTATCTCGTAATTTCCCTTCGTAATGTTCTGAAGTGGATTGCGTGAGTATCGGAGCAATGCTTCGTCCGGGGTCATACGTTCAGGGACTTCTTCAATCCAGTGAAGTGAAAGTAGCTGCTCTACCATGTTGCTATTACTGAGCCTGGCCAATCCTTTTTTGCACAACCCGGCCATGAGTTTTTCTCCATGGGACAGTGTGCACCAGTTATTCTGACGTTCCCGTAAGCGTTTGTGCCCGATGTTTGTGAGCATGTAGCTTTTTGAGACAGCAGCAGATGAAATGGAATCTGGATGCACAGTATTGTTGCCCTTTTGGAATTCACAGTAATCATTCAGAGCCGGAATCCTCAGGAGTGCGATGCTTGTATGCCCTCTTGACGAGCACGTCGCAGAGCGCAAGATCGAAAACGTTAGATGATGCAATCTCCTCCGAAACCCTGCTGTTGAACTCACCACGTGCTTCATCAATGTGACTCTGCATAAGGTCAAAGAAATCACCACTGTTTATGGCCTGCTTCACCGTCTTTTCCTCATACAGACCGATGTTGTCCATAACGACCCTGGCAAATCGCGTTGCTTTTTCTACATCACTGATACGTTCCATGATTGTGCTCCTGTTGTGTAATCCTGTTTTTAGATCACTGGATGCGGGGTTCACCCCCCGAGATACCTGGTCAGTGTCTCAACCATGGTTGGGGGATGGAGCAGTCTGGAGGGAATCTTGTCTCCGCCCAGAAAGTCATTTCGCCAGGGTTGACGGTTTATCCAGTCCATCAGTGCCTGCCATCCCTGCCAGGTGGTGAAGTCCACGTCGTGGATGTTTGTGATCTGTTCCAGAAATGTCTGCTCGAAGCTCGCCATGAGTATACTCCAGTACCCGAATGTGGCCGAATCATATCAGGGTACCTACCCCATCTGGCGTCCAAGGTTTATATATATTTTATCAGGCATATTTTCGGCGGGATTCAACAGAAAAAGCTCTGAGGCTTTCCGGTACTGAAAACTGCTCTTCAGAAAAAAAATAAGAAAAAAATACATGGGACGCTATCCGGGGGAGGTGCTGTGCGATCATCTGATCAAAACTAGATGCAGGAATCAGGAGATCCGGAATGGAACCAATTACACTGTGCGGGTTAGTAATACTGATGTTCGGATTTTGGGTGGAGTTTGGCCCCAGATTAGTGGCCGTTGGAAGATGGATCCGCAAAGGCAGGGTTCTTTCAGACATCATTTCACGATCACCAGTCAAAAGGCCGCCCATGATCCACTCCCGCTTTAATTCTCACTAGAATTAATATGTATCTCGGAGGCTGCATGGTTAAGTGTGCGTTCTGCATCAGGAGGAAAAAGTGACTATTACTACCACCGGCGAAGACGTTCCCATTCACATCAATACGATAACTTTGCCGGGCAATAAAGGGCAGATCGGCATGACCTTCTGTCCCGGTAAAAGCGATACTGGCAATTCAGGCGCATTCCATGATCTCGAAGGTGATCTGACTGCTATCTCACTCTGGGGTGCAGAGGCTGTCATCACTCTGCTGGAGAAATCAGAGATGGAGATGCTTGGGATAGATGATCTCCCGGTACTCCTCAAGAGCCGGGGTATCCAGTGGCATCATCTGCCGGTGCGGGATGTGGATATACCGGATGCCCGATTTGAAGCAATGTGGCTTAAGAGCGGTGAGCAGATCAGGACCATTCTGTCACGCGGTGGGAGGATACTGTTTCACTGCCTTGGGAGAAACAACAGAGTGGGCACTGTTGCCGCAAAACTGCTGGTGGAGTTCGGGTTCAAACCGTCGCATGCCATCGATCTGGTGCGGGAAACAAGTCCCGGTACGATTGACACTTATGATCAGGAGCAGTATGTCATAAAGCTGAGGAAGTGGCCGAAGATACGGGATGAACAGTTACAGTGAGTAGACGCGGACTGGCGCTATTCTGGCAGGATTGCGCAGATGTATCTATGGTGAAAGGGGTAAACATTATATCGAGGTTCACCACAAGAATCCTATTCATTCCTTTGAAGGCCATGAACAGCAAATAAACCCAAAAACAGACCTTGTAACTGAATGCTCAAACTGCCATAGAATGCTGCATAGAAAAGCTGGCAATTTATAGACCATTGGGGAACTCAAAGACATCTTTATCACTTTTAGAAGAACATGGAGTGAATCATGAACGGTTACAACATCGATCGATTTAACTTTGATACACATCGGATGTGGCATGAATAAAATCATCAAGTTGCAGTTTCCTGACGGGAGTGGAGGAGCTGACCATGTTTGACCTGCAGAAAAACGAATGCCCGGTGCAGATACACGCAGACAGCCTTGATCCGGTTGCCACCGAACAGGTGAAATTGATCGCTCATCACCCTGCGTTACACGGTCTTATATCAATCATGCCAGACGCACACGCCGGAGCTGGCTGCGTCATTGGTTTTACCGGCAAATTCCGGCAGGCTGTCATACCCAACATTGTTGGCGTAGACATCGGTTGTGGTGTGGCATCCGTTCCACTTTCCGGAATACAGAAGATCGACTTCCCGGGACTGGACCAGTTTATCCGTGAGCGAATTCCACTGGGTATGAATCAAAGGGAGGATGCTGCTTTCTTTGAAACGGCTCCAGCACCGGATAATCTGAAAAAGACCGCCCGTTCCCTCTGTGTGCATACGGAAGATGACTTTTACAAGGGAGAGAAGATCGGCAGACATCTCCCCCCGCTTATGCAGCTTGGCACTCTCGGCGGCGGCAACCATTTCATTGAGATAGGGCAATCTGAAAATGATGGCAGTTACCGTCTGATCGTTCATTCAGGTTCGCGTAATCTGGGGAAACGGATAGCGGAACACTTTCAGGAAATGGCGGCAAGCATAACCAGACAGATGGGAATGACCGTACCAAAAGGCATGGAATACCTGCCGTTATCAGCAGGTGGAGACCGTTACATGCACTGGGCAACAATTGCTCAGGCATACGCCCGCTACAACAGACGATTCATGCTGGCCGCTATCCTTGAATTCTTCGAACTGAAATACGATGAGTCACAGATCGCACAACTATATTGCCGAGAAGGATCAGGTAATCCGCAAGGGTGCCATATCCGCTCACGAAGGAGAACAGGTCATCATTCCGCTCAATATGTCTGACGGCATCATCATCGGAGTCGGCAAGGGGAATACCAGCTACAACAAATCAGCTCCCCATGGTGCAGGTCGTAATCACAGTCGCAAAGAGATGTTCCGCAAATTGGACAAAGGCGAGTACAGTCTGGAAGATTTCAGCAAGTCCATGCAGGGTGTGTTCTCGACATCCATCAACAGAGAGACCTTTGACGAGAGCAAGTTTGCCTATAAAGACCCGGTAGTGATCGAGAAATATCTGCTGGAGACGGTAACAGTCACGGACAAGCTGAAGCCGGTGTACAACCTGAAGGCGTCTGGGGAGTAAGAGTGACTTTATTATCGAATATTGTAAAACCTTTTCAAGGAATTGCTTCAGAAAGTCTGGGTAGAAGAATGAATCCGGAAATTACATTCCTGAAGAGCCTGATTCCCGATTCCTGTCACAGCAGGATAGTCATGGTCGGGGGAACTGTACGAGACATTATACTAGGCAGAGAATGCAAAGACCTTGATCTGGTTGCTGCTCTTACCGTTGATGAACTGTGTACACTTGGATTTCGCCTGCTAGAAGCGAGTAGCGGTGCGGACATCTATTTTTGCTGCCACCCTGATTTCGGCAAGATTGAGATTACCCGCATCGATAGCATGGATGTTCTGGAAGATGACCTTAGATGCCGGGATTTCACCATCAATGCTATTGCCATGGCACTGGACGGCACAATCATTGACCCGCTGAGTGGGAGTGACGACCTGGCTTCGAGACTTCGGGCATGCAGCAGCGAAACCTTCAGTAACGATCCTCTCAGAATATTCCGTGCATTTCGCTTTGAGTGCAGCGGATGGCTTATGACAGCGGAAACAGAGGAACTGATCCGGCAGCAGGATTGGGCTTCTCGCTTCTCTGCCATGCCGATAGAACGGTTCCGCGATGAGATGCTAAAAGCTCTGGCGGGAACAACACCGGGACGCTTCTTTGAGCGAATGATCGGATTCAGCGCGGGAGCGGAGTTTCTGCCGGAACTGTTCCGAATCCCAGCAATACCTGCCGGTCCGCTTGAGCATCATCCTGAGGGTGATCTGTTGACTCATTCTGTCCAGGTTTTGCAGCGGGTTGCAGTAATTACGGATGATCCATTAGCCCGCTTCTGCGCCTTCTTCCATGATCTTGGCAAACTGGATACTGATCCAGCGCTCTACCCCAAACATCACGGCCATGACACTGCCGGTTTTAAGATGGCCGAAAGCTTCTGCAACCGATTATGCCTTCCTACAAGATACCGCAAGGCTCTGGCCTGGATCAGCCGCCTGCATGGCTCAGCCAATAAGTGGGATGAGTTGCGGGACTCCACGAAGATACAGATGGCGGAACAGGCGATCAAGGCTGGTATCTTGGAAATACTACCTCTGGTTTCTGCTGCTGATAAACCGGGGAATATGCCAATGTCAGGATGGGACAAGGCTGTTAAGATTGCGGAAATGAATACGCGGGAGCTGGATATTGACCAGGACAAACTGGAAAGCATGCCGATTGAAAATAGGCCATCGTTCATCTTACAGAAACGGGTGGATACTTTCCGCAGAATCAGGACAGAGAACAACTGAACACAATAGAACTTATATGCAACTACTCGAAAGGATGTATATAACCTACCGGACATTGCTCATCCCACAAACGCCACACACCATAACCTGGTGGGACACTTATTGTATAGTAGACTTTGCAGATTCCAAAGTATATAACGCTCTAAATTCCATCAAGGAGGGGTTATGCCACCAAAAGCCAAACCTGCAGTAAAACCGGTCAAGACAGCGAAAGCAACACCTACAAAAGCGGTTAAACCTGCGGCTGCAAAGGCAGTCGTAAAACCAGCACCTAAGCCGACAAAGGTTGCTGCAAAAGCTGCTGCAACGCCTGTTTCCAAGGCTCCGGCTAAAGCAGTTAAAGCTGTTGCCAAGCCCGCTGCAAAACCTGTCAAAGCTGCCGCAAAAGCACCGGCCAAAGCTGCAGCTAAGCCTGTCGCAAAGGCCAAGCAAGCGCCCAAGGCAGCACCAGCCAAAGCAGCAGCAAAACCTGCCGCCAAAGCTAAAGCTCCGGTGAAGGCAACCCCCAAAACTCCAGCAAAACCGGCTGCCAAGTCAGTCGCTAAACCAGCAGCAAAGGCCAAGAAGTAATATCAGCAGGCGCAGCAGCGCCGAGCTACAGCACCACGTGCTCGTTAACACCCGGGAGAGTAAAATGACAAAAGCTGATTTCGTAGCAGCAGTAGCAGAAAAAAGTGGCCTGACTAAGGCAGACGCAGAAAAAGCAGTTAAAGCCTTCACCGGTGCAGTAACAGAGTTGCTCAAAAATGGTGATAAACTTGTATTGCCGGGCTTTGGCTCATTCTCTGTTGCCGCCCGCGCAGCACGCATTGGCCGTAACCCGCAGACGGGCAAAGAACTCAAGATCGCTGCCAGCAAGTCAGGCAAGTTCTCTGCTGGAAAAGATCTGAAAGGGTTGTAAAGTATTGATGTAAAATTGATGTCGTTACGGTAAAGTGGGCTGCCGATTCAATTGGTAGCCCATTTTTATGCATAGTGAGCACATATCGAGGAGCAGTTATGAAAAAGTGCCCCTTCTGCGCTGAAGATATTCAAGACGAAGCAATCAAATGTAAACACTGCGGTGAGTTCCTTGATTCCTCCCATCGCCGACATTGTGCCGAAGATAATACCCCCTGGTATTTCCGAAAATCAATTATCATCCTGGCGCTCTGCTCTGTAGGACCGCTGGCATTACCCATGATTTGGTGGCGGCCTCAAACATCACTGGCATGGAAGATCGGACTCACGGTTGCCATCCTGGCGCTCAGCTGGATCTTGTACCTGACCACGATGGAATCCATCCGCACGTTCAGAGAGTATTACAGGCTGATTGAGGGAATATGAAACCCGATGAAGGAGTCATATTGTGATGCCCCGGTATGCAGAACCACTCTTTCGCCCACCCAGTGAGGCAAGAAGTCTGATCTTCCAGATCACGATTGGTTGCTCACAGAACACCTGCACCTTTTGCGGCATGTACAAGGGTAAGCGTTTCCATGTGAGACCGGTTGCAGAGATCATACAAGAGATCGAAAGTATCCCGGTAAGCTATAAGTCAAAGGTAGATCGGGTCTTTCTGGCCGACGGAGATGCATTGGTGTATCCATTTGAGGGTCTGCTGGAAATACTTGATGCCCTCTCGGCCACGTACCCGCGCCTAACAAGAGTCGGAAGTTACGCCTCGCCAAACAGCATGACCTCCAAAAACCCGGAACAGTTGACAGTACTTCGCGAAAAACGGCTGCGTATTCTCTACTTCGGTTTGGAATCAGGAGATGATGAAACCCTGGGGCAGATCAAAAAAGGGTATACGGCAGAGCAGATGGTAATCCAGGCTCTCAAAGTTCGGGAGGCGGGGATAAAGCTGTCGGTGACCGCAATCCTTGGGCTGGCAGGCAGAGGCCGGAGCATGGAGCATGCCAGAGCCACTGCCGCCTGGGTCAATCGAGTCAGCCCTGAATACTTTTCTCTACTAACCCTGTTTCACCGCCATAATGAAGATTTTGTCCGTGGTCTTGAACAATGTACGCATCGGGAGTTAATGCTTGAGACGCGGGAACTGCTGCTGCATCTTAACCCGACACGCACCATCCTGCGTTCCAACCATGTGTCAAACTTTCTGAACCTTGCAGGCAGCTATCCCAAAGACCGTGAGCAACTTATTAAAGATGTGGACATGGCGATTGAACGTGCCGGCACGTATCCCGGTTTTCTGGACGAGGTGCCCGGGTATTCGGAGGAATATTACTAGAGGC
>CAIPTY010000021.1 GCA_903868145.1 uncultured Desulfuromonadales bacterium
GAGTCCTGAGCCGACATGACACTCAACGCAGCGAACCCGGGCGTGAGGTGACTGTTGCCAGGCCACGTGTTCAGGCTCCATCGGTATATGGCAGACTTCACCGCAGAAAGCGGTGGACTCGGTAAACTCAAAGCCCTTGATAGTTGCCACCCCGATGACGGCAAAAAATATGACCGTCACGAGCGCAAAGAAAGCCGCCAGTCTAAGCTTGCTTGGGTCATTGAAGTCCAAGCGCGGCAGAGGGGGAAGAGCCGAGTCAGGATTTTTGCGGTGCCTGCTGCGGGTACGCCAGGCTCCCAGGTAGGTCAGAACACCGCCGAACAGAACACCGGCAGGCAATATGAAAAACGTGACCATTTCCAGGTACGGGTTTTCAAACCCCCTGAATGCCTGCAACGACAGGAACAGTACGATCATAAGAGCCGAGACCGCAGAGATGAGCATCCCCAGCAGACTGATAACGTTCATGTAATACTTTTCAGCGGATACTAATTTACGGGTATCCACCTTACGTGATTCCGAATCCATTCTAGCCCCCCGATACCTGACGTTTAATCTACATATTGAATGCACAAAAAAAACAGAGCCATTTCGACACAACAAAACGCCTCTTCCTATCATGCCACTCATTGAAATGCAACTTGAAAATAGGCTAAAAAATTCAAAAGGGGCAACGCCTCACACGTTGCCCCTTTTGACAGGAGATCATATTAAATGGTCAGACGTTATTTCTTGTGACAATCCTTACAGCCTGTCGGCCCCTTTTTACCATCGGTGTGGCATCCTTTACAGGTCTTGTGAGCCCAATCCTTGTTGAAACCACCTTCAATCTTGCCCGGGGTCTTTGCATGGCATTTTTTACAGTCTTTCAGCATGTCCTGGTGTTTCTTGTGCGGGAAGGTTACCTTGCCCATCTTGGGCGCGGCAAACTCAATCACGTCGCCTGCAATGGCGGTTCCAGCAAAAGCAACAAGGGCAAACGCGGCAACAACAACTTTTTTCATGTTTCAGCTCCTTTTTGTAAGGTAATTGACACAACGGTGTTTTATCCAGTAGCACGAAAAACGATCGCGCGTCAACCCTCTTTTGCACAATTTTTGTTGAAGAGGTCTCTGTGCAGGCTGCCACGGCAACCTTGTCCTCCCCCTAAATAAGCCCTATTTTTTGTGGCATTCCCCGCAGTTAGCTTTGTCCTTGGCTGAAAAAGCCTTGGCGCCATTATGACACTTACCGCAAAACCTTCCGGCCGTAATATCTGACATGCTCATTGAAGTGGAGCCCTTTTTCATCTTGAATATTTTGGAATGGCAGTCCAGACATTTCATTCCCGCATCGGCGTGGTTTTTGCCGTCGAAAGTGACCTTGCCCATACCCGTGTTCCAGGTAACTGTTTTCCCAGGCTGAATCGCCCGGGCATCTCGTGCGAAGGCAAAAACCAGTATAATCACCATTACCCCTATACATTGCCTCATCAACTGCCCCCTTTGATTTTATTCATTGAGCGTGTCGCACCACAAAACGCGACTCTCGCCTCAAAACTTCGGGCAGGATGACATACATGGCGGCTTGATGTCAATCGACGAAGAAAAAAATCGCACGGAATTTATTGTTTTATCCTAAAACAGCTTTATATGTTTTGTGTTGACAATCGGAGGGAATATCGTGTTTAATCCGTCATCGCTCGCTGGGTTCTGAGCGGAAATTCCAGGGATTACAGTAGCATTTCATGTGGATTTTTCGATGCCTCATTCGGTGTCGGATCCATGAGAAGCGCCAGTGAAGGTCTGGATCAAAATTGGGGGAGCAGCCTTCAAGCCGTTTACATCGATTGCCGCCCCCCATCAAACAACAGAGGTAGAGATGAATACTCGGAGTTTTGCTCGTTCCCTGATGGTTTTGCTTGTCGTGCTGATGGTGCAGTTTTTGTCTGCTTCTACCGGTCATTCGGACAGGGTGAAAGAATTTGATCGATCGGGTAGGCTTGTTGTCGTCGAAAAGCCGGCAAACGAAATGGCTGCTGCATATGACATCAAGAACCGGCCCGCCGAAAAGGTATTCCCGGTTCCGCGCCCCCCTTTTTCCGAGGGAATATTCCCGTGCACCCAGTGTCATAAGTACATGAAGCCAAATCCCGTGCAGCGAACCCTTACCGAATATCACACCGAGATTGTGCTGCATCATGCCGAAGGGCAGCGCTGGTGTACGGACTGCCACAACCTTGTAGACCGTGACAAACTGCGACTGGTTTCAGGTGAGCTTATTGATTTTACCGAATCCTATCGGCTCTGCGGTCAATGTCACGGTGACAAGTTTCGTGACTGGAAAGTGGGCATTCACGGCAAACGTACCGGAAATTGGAACGGCGACAAACAGTACCTGCTCTGCGTCCACTGCCACAATCCGCACGATCCGAAATTCAAAGCGCTCAAACCGCTTCCCCCACCGGTACGCCCTGGCACCGCGCGCCACTGAACCGGAAACCTATTCATATTAAATCAGGGAGCTGATTTCATGTCAGATACAACGAAGAACGAATACATCCAACATAAGTCGCGCCGTAAATTTTTAAAAGGACTGGCGGCCGGAGTTGGTTTGATTGCCATGCCGGGTAAAGATGCCTCGGCCTCTGTCTGGGAGGAATTTTTCCAGAAACATTTCCGTGAGCTCTCCAAGGATGAACTCAAGGTGGTCATCGGGCGCCTGGAAAAAGAATACAGCAAAAAATTCGCCAAGCAGGTCACGGTCAAGACAACGCCACCGATCGAAGGCGTCCTCTATGGCTATGGTCTCGATCTCTCTCGCTGCATCGGTTGTCGGCGCTGCGTATATGCCTGTGTAAAAGAGAACAATCAGTCACGTGATCCTCAAATCCACTGGATCCGGGTGCTGCAACTTGACAAGGAAAAAGGGGTCGATCTGTCTCATGCCGAGCACTACTACAACCCTGAGAAGGTTCCCGAAAAAGGGCACTTCTATATGCCGGTTCAGTGCCAGCAGTGCGAGAAGCCGCCCTGCACCAAGGTATGCCCGGTACAGGCCACCTGGAAGGAAAATGACGGGATTGTCGTTGTCGATTACAACTGGTGCATCGGCTGTCGTTACTGTATGGCCGCCTGTCCGTACGGAGCCCGGCATTTCAACTGGGGCAAACCGGGGCTTCCCGTTGCGGAGATGAACCCCGTTACCCACTACCTCGGCAATCGTCCCCGCCCCAAAGGAGTTGTGGAAAAATGCACCTTCTGCATACAGCGTACGCGCGAACAACCGGGGCGTTACCCCGCATGTGAAGAGATCTGCCCGGTCGGCGCCCGAAAGTTCGGCAACCTTCTCGATCCGAACAGCGAGATACGCTACCTGATAGAGAACAAACGTGTATTCAAACTGAAAGATGATCTCAATACGCAACCTAAGTTTTTCTATTTCTACGCGACCTGACCCTGATTCACATCATGTGAAGCATGTGTGGTACCACGCTATTTTCTATTGAAAAAAACGAAAATAGCGACCTTACTTAATGCGTCTGGCAGACCGTCATCATCTGCAGGGAGTAACAATGAAAAACATCTGGAATTTTTTCGCCGGTACACTGGTGCTGATCTCAAAGGGGAGCAAGGCCTACTACTGCTGGGTTCTTTTTCTGCTGGTTCTAATGGCTATCGGCGCCAGTGCGTACGTTCACCAGCTCAATGAAGGCCTTATCGTTACCGCCATGCGGGACCAGGTTTCCTGGGGTTTTTATATTTCAAATTTTACCTTCATGGTTGGTGTGGCAGCCGCAGCCGTTCTGCTGGTTATTCCTGCGTATGTCTACGGATGGGGACCCATCAAGGAGTTCGCAGTTCTCGGAGAACTCCTGGCAGTGTCGGCAATCGTCATGTGCCTGCTCTTTGTGACGGTTGATATAGGCCACCCCGAACGTTTCTGGCACCTGATTCCCAAGATCGGCCTGCTCAACTTCCCGCAGTCACTGCTGGCCTGGGACGTGGTTGTTCTCAATACCTACCTGGTACTGAACCTGACCATTTCCATCTATATCCTCTATAACCTGTATTACAAGCGCGAGCCGAATCATCACTTTTATACTCCGCTGGTGCTCTTATCGATCCCGTCTGCAATCTCCATCCATACGGTAACCGCTTTTCTCTACAACGGTCTGGGCGCCCGGCCATTCTGGAACTCATCTATTCTGGTTCCCCGTTTTCTTGCGTCGGCATTTTGTTCCGGCCCCGCCTTCATGCTTCTGATCTTCCTGCTGGTGCGCAAATATACGAAATTCAAGATCAAGGACGAGGCGATCCAGAAGGTCGCTGAAATAATGGCGTATGCCATGTTTATCAACCTGCTCCTGCTCGGCGCAGAACTATTTAAGGAATATTATACAGATACCATCCATCTGGCTTCTGTCCAGTATCTTTTCCAGGGGCTGCATGGTCATTCCGCCCTGGTTCCCTACATCTGGACAGCGATGATTTTCAACGTTACCGCCTTTTTTCTCTTCCTTATTCCGGCAACCCGCAGAAACAACATCACCCTGGTTATCGGCTGCATCCTGGTTTTTGTGGGGGTCTACATAGAAAAAGGAATGGGACTGGTGATACCCGGTTTCATCCCCGACACGCTGCATGAGATCTATGAGTATTCACCCAGCGGCACTGAACTCCTGCTCGCCATGGGTATATGGGCCACCGGTCTGTTTGTCTACACCATGTTGCTGAGAGTGGCCATCCCGATCCTTAACAGAGACTTCCACGTAGCCGATGACGGGGTCGGCTCTTACATCGGCGACCAGATGTTCCTGATTCAGCAAAAGCCGGAAGAAGAGCCTGAATCCGTAGAAACGCACTGATTTAACCTTCATTTTGATCAGCTGACCACTACTTCAAAAAGGGAGTAAAAGAGTGAAAAGTCATGTTTGGCGACCACTGTACGTGGTCATTGCTTTGGTTGTGGGGTTACTGGTATTTCGCTTCTTCTATGTGCCCAACGACTTCGGATCGGGCAAAAGAGGTTTCATGTACTCTTTCCATCGGAAGTCAAATGCAGAGGAGTGGAAGAAACAGCCGGTGAAATACAGTGTTACCGGCAAGCAGAAGATGCACGAATATTGTAGTGAGTGCCACGGCGAAGAGGTCAAGGTGCGCACAGAAAAATTGCACGGCGTCATTCCGTGTGAGGATTGCCACGGACCGGTACTCAATCACCCGGAAGCGCCTGAAAAACTGGATATCGACCGTAGCCGCGAGCTGTGTCTGCGCTGTCATACCAGCCTTCCCTATACGACAAGCGAGCGCAAACGTATCCCCGGAATAGACCCAAAAGGGCACAATGCCGGTGTGCAGTGCGTGAAGTGCCATAATCCTCACAACCCGAAACTGGAGGACATGAAATAATGAAGCGGCGAGATTTTCTAAAAAACTGCATTATGGTCATTGCCGGCGCCTCTGTCCCCCTCTCGGCTCTGACACTGGTCGATCCACGTAAGGTTCTGGCGGCCAATCCTGATATTCAATGGGCATTTTTGATCAATACCGAAAAGTGCGTCGGCTGCGGATTCTGCGTCAAAGCCTGCAAGACTGAAAACGACATCCCCTTCGAAGCCAATGTCACGCGGACCTGGGTGGAACGCTATGTCTACACTAAGGACGATCGACGTTACGTTGACAGTCCGAAAGGCGCGCTGTACGGCTACACCGAATCGCGCGTTGATCTGGGCAGGGGCGAGTTCAAGGAGATAGATCCCAAGAACGTGGGCAAAGCCTTCTTTGTTCCAAAACTGTGTAACCACTGCGGCACCCCCCCCTGTACACAGGTCTGTCCAGTAGGAGCGACCTACAAGACGGACGACGGCGTGGTTCTTGTTGACCGTAAGTGGTGCATCGGCTGCGGCTATTGCATCATGGCCTGCCCCTACGCCGCCCGCTTCTTCCATCCGGTGCTGAAGGTTGCCGATAAATGCACATTCTGTTACCACCGCATCAGTAAGGGGCTTGAAACGGCCTGCGTCAACGCCTGTCCTTTTGGAGCCCGCAGAATGGGAAATATTCACGACATCAATGACCCGGTAACCCAGGTCATCATGAACGAGCGTGTCGGTGTCCTCAAGGATGAGTTCGGAACCAAGCCCCAGGCCTTCTATATCGGCCTTGCCCAGGAGGTGCGTTAGTCATGGTCGAACAAATCGCACAGCACGCAATGGAAGTTCACGGCGAAGCCTGGACAATTAAAGAGCTGTTCACCCTGCCGAACGAATATATCTACTGGTCAATCCAGATCGTCATGTATCCGTTTATGACCGGACTGGTGGCGGGGGCTTTCGTCCTTTCCTCTCTCTATCACGTCTTTAACGTTGAGAAGCTTAAAGAGATTGCGCGGTTTTCCCTCGTATTCTCTTTTGCCCTGCTCCCGGTGGCAATGATGCCGCTGATGCTGCACCTGCAGCAGCCGTTTCGTGGCATACATGTCATGATGACGCCTCATTTTACCTCGGCAATCGCCGCCTTCGGCATTGTATTCAGTACCTACGGATGTATTGTGGCAACCGAATTGTGGCTCGTGTACCGTAAGCATTTCGTGCTCTCGGCCCAGACCTTGAATGCCCAGGAGAATCGCGGTCTGATTGACAACTTCCGTCGCCTGGTTTTCAACTGTCTGACCCTTGGAGCCTGGGATATCACCCCGGAAGCGATTGAAAAAGACCACAAGGCCTGCAAGATAATGGCAGGAATCGGTATCCCGGTAGCCTGCTTCCTGCACGGTTACGCCGGTTTTATTTTCGGGTCTGTCAAGGCCAATGCTCTCTGGATGACACCGCTGATGCCGGTTATCTTCATCTGCTCTGCTGTCGTATCCGGAGTTGCCCTCTGCATCCTCTGTTACGTAATTGTCCAGGAGTTCCGCAAGTTCATGGCTGCACGGAAGATGTCCCGCTGGGCCAAGGAAGCCGATGCTCCGACCGTTGAAGAGCTTGAAGGCGCCAAACACATGGAGGTTATGCTTGCCTCCAACTACCTGCTCTATTTCATGATTGCCGCTTTGACCCTTGAAATTCTTGACCTGATCTTCCGTGGCTATACGCAGGTCAAATCCTGGGATATTCTGCGTGAGGTCATCATGGAGCGCGACTTCGTCAAAATCTTCGTCATGCAGTATGGCATAGGAAACGTGCTGCCGTTCCTGATGATGGCTCTGCCGGGGCGCACGGTGCGACGTACCACGATCGCCACCATGCTGGTGCTGTTCGGCGTGTTCATGATGCGTTACAACGTTGTTATCGGCGGGCAGGCATTTTCACTGAGCTTTGCCGGTTTTATGGATTATCACCTGCCGATAATTCCCCACAATCTGGAAACATTCAAGGAAGGGCTTTTTGGTGCACTGTCGGTTATTGCAACCCCGTTTGTGCTCTTTTATTTCATCAATAAATTTCTTCCGGCCTTTCTTAAGGAAGAATCCTCTCACTGAATCGGTTTTGCGTGGAGATACAGATGTTATCAGCGTTGGCATGAAACATGTGGAGTTAGTATAAAGTTGAAGGCCGGCTGTAAAAAGCCGGCCTTTCACGTCAGGGGAGGCGCGCATGACAACCGAAAAGCATGACTCAGAAGATCGGGAGAAGGAACTTTCGACCCGTATTCAGACCCTGGAGCGTCAACTGGAACGACTGTCGGCTCGGCTGGACGATGAAGACTCTGCGGTGGTCAAACCACCCCCTCCAGCCCCTGTCGTCGCGCCTGTGCAGGAGGAGAGCTACCCGACCGAGGAGATTTCAGACGTTTCAGAAGAGGTGCTTAACTGGGCCAAGCGTGCTGCGTTTCTGCCGCGTCTGTCAGCCATCTGTTTCCTGCTCGTCATCGCGCTCATTCTGAGAACCATCACCGATAGCGGGATTATCAACAAGCTGATTGGATCCGGCGTGGGGATGAGTTATGCTGCCGCCTTAATGATGGTGAGCTGGTACCAGTTCAGCAGACAAAGCCCGCTTGCCCCCGTTTTCGCAGCCTGCGGCGCGGTATTGATGTCTACAATCGTGGTTGAAACACACTCTCATTTTAATTCCCTGCCACTTGTTCCCGCCTATCTGACCCTGATGGTAACCGGCATCGGAATGGCGCTGATCAGTCGCCGGTTTAACGCATTCACACCCATTTCAGTCGGCATCCTCGGAATGTGCTTTGCCGGTGCGGCAATCGATTATCCACGCCCCTTCTTCCCCTACCTCGCTCTGGTGCTCTACACCGCAAACGTACTCGGGTACTTCGCCGCACAGCTTAAACGCTGCTCCTGGCTCCGCTGGTCGGCACTTGTCGTAACCATGGTCATGCTCCAGTTGTGGGGGGTACAGATTGTCACCACACTGCGTAAGGGAGAACCGCCTCCCGCCGAACTTGCTATCGCCTGGTTTCTTCCGGTTATTGCTGTTTTTGCCGTCACCTATCTGCTTCTTTCACTGCTGGGTATCATCCGGAGCAGTTCAGAAAAAATCCCCCTCTTTGATCTTGCACTGCCGACGATCAGCCTTTTGTGGGCTTTTTCGCTGATGTTCTACGTTACCAAGGCTCAGGGGGGGGGAAGTACCTTTTTTACGGCGATCATCGGTGTATTGATCGCCATCGGACTTCTTGCGGTCAGTTTCTGGCTCGCACAGCGGGGAGGAACGGGGGCTCCCGGCGCCTCATCATACACCTTTGCCTGCGGTGTTCTCCTTGCGTTGACCTTGCCTGCCATCACCGGGAGTCTGGTTTTCTCGCTGCCGATTCTGTCATTAGTGGCTATCTTTATGGCCGTCATGTCGCGCGTTTGGAATTGTGGGACTATCCGGTTGACCACCTACCTGTTCCATATCTATTGCTGTGCGGCCATGCTGATTGCATTCAGAGGAGAAGGGGCTGCAGCGATGGATGCGGTCAATATTCTGCCGGTCGGCCTTCTTACCTGCATTATTCTGTACCAGTACCAGTGGTGTCGCTGGTGGCCGCCTGCTGAGGGGTATTCGTTCTTCAGCCGCTTTGATACAAAAGACCGGAGCGCCGTTATACTCCTGCTTGCGGGACTGATCAGCGGATTCTACATGGCGCGCATCGCGCTGTTTCAGACCATCGAGATGCTTCCCTCAGCGATACGTCGGGACGCATTCAACAGTTCGCTGTCAGTTTTGATAAACAGTGCGGCCATTGCCCTGATTCTGTTCGCCTTTCTCAGACGCGACAAGGAACTCCGCAATGTTGCCGTACTGGTCATGGTGGTGGGGGGGGTAAAGGTCTTCATGTACGATTTGATGGGAACCCACGGGTTGCCGCTGGTATTCAGCGTCTTTTCCTTCGGCGTGGCAGCAGCCGCAGAATCCATCGCTTTGGGCAAGTGGCAGAAGCAGTCAGCCGCGCAGCCCCACGATGAACCTGTCTGACCCCAAAAAGAACGTGAGGGTTGATTCAGGCATAATGGGATAAATCGGGCAAAGCGCATTCGAAGGATGTCTGAGAACAGGGCAAAAAAAGTGGGGGCGAATCAATCGCCCCCACTTTTTTACGATGTGCTGTCGCGCATCAGTGGCCGCCACCGGATATGAAAGCCAGAATCATGAGCAGCATCAGTCCGATGCCAATCAGAACGGCTGAGAATCCGAACCCTTTGAGCAGGAATTCATAGAGCGCACCACTGGTTTTCTTGCAGGCAAACTTCTCGGTAATACCCAACTCCTCATAGCGCTTCCACTGATCGCCACGCTCTTCTATCATCTCTTCCTTGGCGATCTGCCCATTGAAGATGACAAAGTCCATCGGAAACTTCTCGGGACGACCGTGAGTGTTGAAGAAGTGAACCGTGAAGATAAAACCGGTCGCCAGAAGCGCCTCATCCGAATGTACAATGGTGGCTACGTTAAACGCCCATCCGGGCAGGAACTGGCCGAAGAATTCGGGGAACCAGAGCATCAGACCAGAGCCGCCGATGGCAAACATACCCCAGAAAACCGCCACGAAATCGAACTTTTCCCAGTAGGTCCAGCGTTCAAAGGTCGGTTTGGGACCTTTGTAGAAGAACCATTTGACCATACCGACAACGTCGCGTATGTCACGCAGATTGAAACAGAGCGAGTCCGGCCCGAACAGACGTTGGATCGGATTACCCGGAATATCACGCTTGATGAACAGAAAGTTGACGACCATTACAAGAGCGGATCCGAAATAGATAAAAGTGATTACAGCGCCAACACGATGCAGTAACCCGGCATTCGCCGCTCCGCCGTAGAGTCGCATGATGAATTGAGCCCACTGCTGGTCGCTGAACTTAAGCGGCAGCCCGGTCACCGATAGCAGCAGGAAACTGGTGATGACCAGGATGTGCAGGAATATATGCAGTTTGTTGAAGCGCCGATACTGTTTGTGCGCATCAACAATCGCCACGTGATGGTGCGTACCCGCTGCAATCTTGGCAGCATTTTCACGGTTTTCTACAAAACCACGGAACATCCACAGCAGCGTGTGAACCCAGAAAACGGCAAATGTGGAAAGCAGCAGACCGGTCATGGCGACAAATGTGTAGTACAGGATCGGATATTTATCCTTGTCCGTCATCTCGCCATGCGAATAAAATTTGGAGAATGAAGACGTGGCCTTGGGATGGCAGGGTGTGCACTGCTTGACCAGATTTGCCGGGTTGACGCTGGATTTAGGATCAGACTTCGGCAAGACAGAGTGTGCGGTGTGGCAATCGGCGCAACCGGCCACCTTATCGGGGAAACCGAGGCGGTAGTTCTTGCCGTGGTAGCTCTCGATGTAGGATTTAACCGCCACATTGGTGACCTTGTTTTTGGTCATCAGCTTCTTGTCGCTATGGCATTTCATGCAGACCTTGGTATGAAATTCACGCCCCTTGTGATCAGTTGCACCACCCAGTTTGTCAATAGCGTGGAGATTGTGGCAGTCATGGCAGGCGGCTGAATCCATGTTGCCGGCCGCAACACCCTTACCGTGGATCGAACTCCGGTAGACAGCTTCCTTGTCGTGGCACTGAACACATTTTGCTACAGCAATCCGCTTGTCATTTTTCCAGTAATTATGGGTGTGGATGTCGGTATGGCACTGGGCGCAGGTCACGCCCTTTTCCGCATGCACACTGGCATAATGCTCGGAATTCTGTTTTTTGTGGCATCGCTCGCACTGCACCTTCTGGACTTTGATCTCTTTTTTCATATGTTTTGCCAGATCGGTTATGTCAACATGGCAACTGGTGCAGGCATTCTTGCCGTGTACCGAACCGGCGAAGGCGTGAACGGAGATCTTTTCGCTGTGACAACCGAGGCAGGTGGCCGGGTCAATTGCCATTCCTTGCTCAGCGTACAGGGGGGAGCCGGAAAAGGTTACAGAGAAAAAAGCCAGTAGGGAAAAGAGAAAAAGTGACATGGATGCCCCCGAAAAGAAAATATGCACTGCATTTCGGCGATTATACATCACTTTCATCGTATGTCCAGTCAAGCGGAGATATTTTTTATTTGTGAGTAAAAAAAGTATGGCGTACCTAAAACACCGTTATCTATTATTACATCAAGATGGCCCGTCATAAAAGCAGTAACATGATGATAATAAAGGCAAATAACTCGATTAGACGCCTCTTTGGCGACGCTGTCTTATTGACTTTCACAATTTGTTTTGCTAGGTTGGTCACAGTAAATTTTCTTTTATCGATTTTGTTCGCTGCTGCGTGTTCAGAAACGGATGGAGCATACTGCTAATGCACAAGAAACTGTTTATACCGGGACCCGTTGAAATCCACCCCGACATTCTGTCTGCAATGGCAACTCCCATGATTGGCCACCGCATGAAGGAGTATGCGGAGCTGCACGGAAGGGTAACTTCCCGCTTGCAAAAGCTCATGTTAACCGATGATCCGGTTTTTCTGGCCACATCAAGCGCGTTCGGCGTCATGGAAGGCGCCATCCGCAACCTGGTGGGTACGCGTTGCGCCAATTTCTGTAACGGCGCATTTTCCGACAAATGGCACGATGTGACACTGCGCTGCGGGAAACAGGCCGATGCCATCAGATTTGACTGGGGAAGGCCGGTCACCCCCGACGCCGTGGAAACAGCCCTTGCCACCGGCAGGTATGACAGCATGACCATGATCCACAATGAAACTTCAACAGGCGTCATGTCCCCCTTGGCCGAGATTGCCGAGGTCATGAAAAAGTTTCCTGAAGTGATGTTCATCGTGGATACGGTCTCATCCATGAGCGCCCTCAGGATTCCGGTTGCAGAACTGGGCATAGACAGTTGCATCTTCGGCGTTCAGAAGGCATTTGCCCTGCCGCCGGGTCTGACGATATTCTCTGCCAGTGAAAAGGCGCTCAAACGAGCCGAAACGATGGCAGGGCGTGGCTACTACTTTGATTATGTCGAGTTTGCGGTCAATGATGCCAAGCATAACACCCCCTCGACTCCCTGTATTTCACAGATATATGCAATGGACACGCAACTGGACAGAATCTTTGCAGAGGGGTTGGAGAACCGCTGGGCACGGCATCTCGATCTGGCCGAATATATACGGAACTGGGTCACATCGCATGGGTTCGAGCTGTTTCCCGAGCCGTCATACTGCTCCCAGACCCTTACATGCTCTCGCAACAGCCGGGGGATTGACCTGGAGGGACTCAAAAAGAAGCTGGCCGATGTCGGCTTTGCCTTCGATGACGGCTACGGAAAGATAAAGGGGCATACTTTCAGGATTGCTCACATGGGGGACATGACCAGAGCAGATCTTGACGGGCTTTTAAACGCAATAACAACTATCATGCCCGAACTGGCATGACGTAACGAAACAGAACAAGGGAGGTGGTATCAATGAAGTGTCCGCATTGCAGTGGAAGGACAGCGGTAGGCCTGGATACTCATTCCGGCGGTTTCACGTCCGAAGAGTCACCGGTGAAGGAGTGTGGAGCCTGTGGTCTGGTATGGCGGATCAAGATGGAAAAAGGGGCGGCAAAACTCGATATCATCAAGCAGGTGATATAAACGGCAGGGACGCACAGTGCTGTGCGTCCCTGCCATCTGTTGTTATTCCTTCTCGAAGACATCCTTGCCGGCGCCACACAAGGGGCAAACCCACGTATCCGGTATAGACTCAAAAGGGGTTCCAGCCGGTACGCCGTTATCAGGGTCACCGGTTTCAGGGTCATAAACATACTGGCAGATGGTACAGATCCAACGTTCCATAATTAGCTCCTTTTCTGTGTGTGGTATCCCGCCCGGTGCGTTGAACCTGCCGGACGGCGGGCATACGCATCGTAGATGGCAAGCCATTGTAGCAACTTTGATTGAGATGTCAATCACGTGGAGATGCTGATGATTTTTGAACATATGGAAGTCGGCCCGCTGGGGGTCAACTGTTTTGTTATGGGGTGTACAGCCACGCACGAAGGGGTGATCGTGGATCCCGGCGGAAATCTGGAACTGATCGAGGACGCCGTTCAGCGCCACGCCCTTAAGATCGTCGCCATTATCAATACGCATGGCCATTTCGACCACGTTGGAGGCAATCGTCAGGCTGTCACAGCCTTCGCAGCTCCGCTTATGATCCATCAGGATGATGCGGTCATGCTCGCCCGGGTTGCCGACGTTGCCGGCATGTACGGCATGCAGGGTGAAAACTCTCCACCCGCTGACGACTATCTTGTTGATGGCCTTGAGATAACCTTCGGCACCAATCGTATCAAGGTTCTGCACACGCCGGGGCACACACTTGGCGGATGCTGCCTCTACCTTGCCGCTGAAAAGATAGTTATAACCGGCGACACACTCTTTGCAGACTCCATCGGGAGGACTGATCTCCCCGGCGGCTCCCACGAACAACTTCTCCAGTCGATCCGCAGCAAGCTCTTTACCCTGCCGGAGGATGTAACAGCCTGGCCGGGACATGGCCCCAAAACGACCATTGGCCATGAGAAACGCAATAACCCCTATTTCTGAGGACAATGCCGGTATGCTGAAGGATAAGCGGATAATTCTGGGAGTTACCGGCGGCATTGCAGCCTATAAGGCGGTGGAACTGCTACGCCTGCTCACCAAGAGCGGCGCCGATGTTCACGTCATCATGACCCGCTCCGCCCGGGAATTCGTCACGCCGCTTACCTTTCAGACCCTGTCTGCCAATCCGGTTCACACCGAACTCTTCAGCCTGATTGCCGAACGTGATATCGGCCATATTACCCTCGCTGACCGGGCTGACCTGTTGATCATTGCCCCCGCCACGGCCAATATCATCGGGAAAATTGCCTCCGGCATCGCTGATGACATGCTCAGCACCACGGTCATGGCGACTAAAGCACCCGTACTGATTGCACCCGCCATGAACGTCAATATGTACACCAACCCCGTCTACCGGGAAAACGAAGAGAAACTGCGCCGTTTCGGCTATCTGTTTGTCCCGCCGGAACAGGGGACTCTGGCATGCGGCTGGGAGGGAGAAGGGAAACTGGCGGCACCGGAATCCATCTTTGAAGCGGCGGTGGCAGCGCTCTCGCCACGGGATCTGGTCGGACAGACCATCCTGATCACTGCGGGACCTACCCGTGAAGAACTCGATCCGGTGCGCTTCATCACCAACCATTCATCCGGCAAGATGGGATATGCGCTTGCGCGAACGGCACAGCGGCGGGGGGCGCGGGTTATTCTCGTCTCGGGACCGGTCAGTCTCCCTGCACCGAATGGCGTAGAGCTGAAACCTGTTGTCAGTGCCGATGAGATGCTAACGGCAGTCATGGCGCGGGCAGGCGAGTGCACGGTGATTATCAAGGCAGCGGCAGTGGCCGACTATCGCCCGCTGACGCGAAGCGGGCAGAAGATCAAGAAGAAGGGTGACGAGTTGTCGCTGAGGTTTGTCAAAACAGCGGATATTCTGGCCAGACTGGGCTCACTGGCAGACCGTCCCTATCTGGTAGGGTTTGCCGCTGAGACAGATAATCTGAAGACCTTTGCGGGGAAGAAACTCCATGAAAAGAATGCGGATATGATCGTTGCCAATGATATCAGCCGCTCTGATGCGGGCTTTCACGTTGACACAAACCATGCGGTGCTGCTCTTCCGCGACGGTCGGGAGACCGAGTGCCCGCTGATGTCCAAGGATGATCTGGCTGCTGTCATTCTTGATCACATCGTTTCGGAGCTGTAGATGTGAAGGAATCGGAACAAAATCCAAGAAGGTCGGGCCGGTCACCGTATGATCGGCCCATTTTTTGTTATATCAGGGGCAACGGGAGGATCCGTCTTTCAGAAAGGCGGTGAACTGCTTATTACAGATTTATATGGACTACCGTGGCAGGCGGAAAACCGTTGAAATATGTGGATGATGCACCGCTGTAGGCACCGATGTTCCTGCTGTAGAGCAGATCGCCGCGTTCCAGGTTGATGGGCAGTTCTTCCGCCATCGAGATGACGTCGAGCGCATCACAGGTAGGGCCGAACACCGTGCAGATCTGGGTTGAACCTTGCTTGAATGCCTCAATGCGGTACTGGCAATGGTCGAAGATAATACCCGAGAAGGTATGATAGACCCCGTCATCGATGTAATAACAGAGCTTCCCGTCCCGAACCGCCTTGCCGATGATCTTCGACACCGCTGTGCCGGCTGTTGCAACCATGAATCTGCCCGGCTCGGCAAGAATTTCGATTTCAGGCGGAAAAAGCCGCTCAAGCTCGGCGTTTATCTTTCGCGCCAATTCGCTGAAAGGCCTTACCGAATCATCGTATGGAGCCGGAAAACCGCCACCTATGTCCAGCAGAAACATCTTGTCATACCCACGCTCCCTGGCCTCGCTGAAGATATGGGCCGCAAGGTTGATGGCCTGTACGAAATTCTCGAAATTGGTCGTCTGGCTCCCCACGTGGAAGCTCAAACCCTCGACGGTCAGCCCCTCCTTTTCGGCCTCCAGAATGAGATCGACCGCCTCTCCCGGCCCGGCGCCGAATTTTGAGGAGAGTTCCACCATAGCGCCGGTGTTGGGAACCCTGAGACGCAGCGCCAGCCCGGAATGTGGGGCAAACTCCTTGATCTTGATGATCTCTTCGCGGTTATCAAAGGTTACCAGCGGCTTGTACCTGTCCAGTTCCACCAGTGACTCATTGGCTTTAATCGGATTTGCGTAGATGATCTTGTCCCAGATCCACTGCTGTCGCTCTTTTTCGGGCATGTCCCTGATAATGTCGTAAACGACCCTGAATTCCGGCATTGACGCAACATCAAAACTTGCCCCGGCATCAAAGAGAGTCTTGATGATGGCCGGATCCGGGTTTGCCTTGACCGCGTAATACGCCTGAACTCGCGGGAGATATTGTTTGAACATCGCATAATTGTTCCTCAGTTCATCATGATCAATTACAAACAAAGGGGTTCCGTGCGTTTCGGCAAGTTGCAGCAATATATCAGCTGTGATCATGAAAAATCTCCTGTCGTGAATCGTTTGGGAGCTACAAGTTCAGTACGAGAATCAAAACACAGCATCCTCGACTCTTCGAAGATGGCGGGCTTGTATTTTTACGGCGCATCGAATAGGATGTGTACCGTAATTTCTCACGATCTTCAATCATGGTCGCCAATCTTTCAGGATTGGCTGGTTGGCTCCTTGAGCATTCTCAAACATCTCATACGCGGGGTTGGATATGAAAGTAATTTCCCTCTACAACATCAAAGGTGGCGTCGGCAAAACTGCCGCCTGCGTAAACCTTGCCTACTCCTGTGCAAAGAGCGGTATGAAAACACTGCTGTGGGATCTGGATGCCCAGGGAGCCGCCAGCTATTACTTCAACGTGAAGCCCGAAGTTAAAGGCGGAACAAAGAAACTCTTCAAAACCAAGTCGATTGGCGATTTGGTTCAGATGACAGACATTGAGTGCCTGGATCTGCTCCCTGCGGATTTTTCCTATCGTCACATGGATCTGTTTCTCGATAGTGAGAAAAAACCCAAGAAGCGGATGAGTGAGTTTCTGAGCCGCTTTGCGGATGATTATGATGTCCTTTTTCTGGATTGCCCCCCCAGCTTTTCGCTGGTATCTGAAAACGTGTTCAATTCGTCTGATGTGATGCTGGTGCCCCTTATTCCCACAACGCTGTCTTTGAGAACCTACGGTCAGATTCTGGATTATGTGGGTGAACATAAAAAATTGACGCTCAAGCTGATGCCGTTCTTCTCTATGGTGGATAACCGGAAGAAACTCCATCTGGAGACGGTCGGCGATGCGGAAAACCGGATCAGCGGGATATTGCACACCGGCATACCCTACCTGTCGATCATCGAATACATGGGGCTGCACAGGGCGCCGGTTGGGATGTTTGCCCCCAAAAGCCAGGCAGCAGGGCTGTTCGACCAACTCTGGACGGAAGTCGTGCTCAGGGCAAAACTGAACAGCCGATAAACATTCTACCCGATACACCCAAGCCGGTCTGCATGATTCTCGTCGTGTAGCTCACGCAGTATTTTTGTAAAAGAATTACGGTGATCACGTACAAAAGGGCATAACATGGTCATGCCCTTTTGTATTTTGCAGGCAATGTGAGACTGAATGCGCTATTTCTTTCGGTTGGCCTGCATCAGCGACCTGATTCGCAGCCGTAATGAATTGATCTTTATGAAACCCTCCGCATCTGCTTGATTGAACACCTGATCCTTCTCAAAGGTTGCAAAGTCCAGGTTGAAGAGTGAATCAGTCTCCGATTTACGCCCGACGGTGCGGCACAGTCCCTTGTAGAGTTTCACACGCGCCACACCGTTGACGCATTTCTGCGAGTCGTCAATCAGGGTCTGGAGCATCTGACGCTCGGGGGAGAACCAATACCCGGAATAGATCTGTTTGGCATATTCCGGAATCAGGCTGTCACGGATTCGCATGACTTCCCGATCCATGGTGATCTGCTCGACCGCCGAATGTGCTTCGCGCAGGATCGTGCCGCCGGGGGTCTCATAGACGCCGCGCGACTTCATACCGACTGAGCGGTTTTCAAGCAGGTCAACGCGACCGACGCCATGAACACCGCCAATCTGGTTGAGATGGGCAAGGAGCTGTGCGGGCGTCAGTTTATTACCATCCACCGCCACTGCATTGCCGTTTTTGAACTCGATCTCCACGTACTGCGCCTTGTTGGGCGCCTTCTCGGGCGGTCTGGTCAGCACATACATCTCCTCAGGCGCTTCGGCCCATGTGTCTTCCAGGATGCCCCCTTCAAAGGAGATATGCAGGAGGTTGCGATCAGATGACCAAGGGCGCTTCTTGATGGTCGGAATCGGAATATCATTCTTTTTGGCGTAGTCGATCAGCGCCAGACGGCTGTTCAGATTCCATTCACGCCACGGGGCAATTACCTTGATAGCGGGGTTGAAATGGTAGTAGGCCAGTTCAAAACGAACCTGGTCATTGCCCTTGCCGGTGGCGCCGTGGGAGACGGCATCGCACTTTTCCTTCGCAGCGATCTCCATCTGGCGCTTGGCGATCAGCGGGCGGGCGATGGAGGTTCCCAGCAGATAATGCCCCTCGTAAATGGCATTGGCGCGGAACATCGGGAATACGAAGTCACGGATGAATTCCTCTTTCAGGTCATCGATATAGACCTTGTCGGCACCGGTGGCCAAGGCCTTGGCACGAACCGGATCAAGCTCTTCTCCCTGCCCCAGATCCGCTGAAAATGCCACAACCTCGCAGCCATACTCGTTCTTGAGCCATTTGAGTATTATGGAAGTATCCAACCCCCCGGAATAGGCCAGTACTATTTTCTTGATTTCCTGTTTCTTGATTTTAGCCATTTTCTTCTCCTTTACCGTTTAAATACAAAAAATTACCGTATGATGAGCGACGTCATGATCGCCTTCTGCACATGCAGCCGGTTCTCCGCTTGGTCCCAGACCGCCGAATGCTTCCCCTCTATGACAGAATCGGAAATCTCCTCGCCACGATGCGCTGGCAGGCAGTGCAGAACAATGCAGTCAGCTTGAGCCAGGTCAAGAAGCGCATCATCCACGCAGTAACCGACAAATATTTTTTCACGCTCTTTCTGCTCAGACTCCCGCCCCATACTGGCCCAGACATCAGTATTGATGACATCCGCGCCAGCGACAGCCACCTTGGGATCGGTTGTGAGTGAAATCAGGCCGGGTGCCCTGGAGTGGGCCCATGCCATGACTTTTGCATCGGGCTCAAACCCCTGCGGACAGGCCAGGGACAGCTCAAAACCAAGTATGGCAGCCGCCTCGATCCAGGTGTTGGCCATGTTGTTGCCGTCACCGACCCAGGCAAATTTCAGTCCCTCCCAGGTACGCTTGTGTTCGATGACCGTCAGCAGGTCGGCCATGATCTGACAGGGGTGAAACGCGTCGGTAAGGCCGTTGATGACCGGAACATCGGAGAATCGGGCAAACTCTTCCACAATTTCCTGGCCGTAGGTGCGTATCATGATCCCGTCACAGTAACGGGCCATGCAACGGGCAGTGTCCCTGATCGGCTCGCCACGCCCCATCTGCGAGGTGGTAGATGGCATAAACAGGCCATGACCGCCCAATTGGAAGATACCCACCTCAAAAGAAACCCTTGTTCGGGTTGAGGACTTCTCGAAGATCAGAGCAACGGTCTTGCCGTCCAGCAGTCGGTGGGGAATACCCTGTTTTTGCTTCTCCTTCAGATCGCGGGCCAGAGCCAGCATACCGTAAAGCTCAATCTCGTTGAAGTCGTGTAACGCAAGAAAATGTCTGGTCATTCGCATCTCTCCTTAGACCTCGACCTCGGCAAGGATGCCGTCAAGAATTATAATCATCGAATCGATTTCCTGCCGGGTCACCACCAACGGCGGCACAAAACGCAGCACCGTATCGTGGGTCGCATTCAGCAGCACGCCACGGTCATGCCCTTTTTTGACGATATCACCAGCCGGAATATCCAGCGCCATGCCGATCATCAGGCCGATGCCGCGCACCTCTTTTATAAAGTGATATTTGTGCTGAAGCGCCTCAAGCTCACCCTCCAGATATTCCCCGATCTCTTCGGTACGATTGAGGATGCCATCCTCCAGAATGGTTCGAACCGCCGCAATGGCTGCCGCACAGACCAGCGGGTTGCCGCCGAATGTGGAACCATGGGTTCCCGGAGTGAAAGATGCGGCATATTCGTCCGTTGCCAGCATGGTGCCGATGGGAGCGCCCCCTGCCAAGGCCTTGGCAAGCGTCATGATATCGGGAACCACGTCGAAGTGCTCGTAGGCGAATAGCTTACCGGTACGTCCCAGTCCAACCTGCACCTCGTCAAAGATCAGGATAAGAGAATGCGTGTCACAGATGCGGCGAACCTCCTGGAAGTAGCCGGGCGATGGGACATTGACCCCTCCTTCGCCCTGGATCGGCTCCAGCATGATGGCGCAGGTGGTCGGGGTGATGGCGGCTTCAAGGGCATCCGCGTCGTCAAAGGGAACATGTTTGAAGCCGTGCAGGAGCGGATCGAAAAAGCGCTGGACCTTTTCCTGCCCGGTGGCCGATACCGTGGCCATGGTTCGGCCATGAAAGGAGTCGTCAGCGGTGATGATTTCGTAGCGCTCCGGTCCGTATTTCTCCCGGCTGTATTTGCGGGCCAGCTTGATGGCCGCTTCGTTTGCCTCGGCACCGCTGTTGCAGAAAAAGGCCTTGTCGGCAAAGGAGTGCCTGCAGAGCAGCTCAGCCAGTTCGATCTGCTGGGGAATCTGGTAGTAGTTGGAGCAGTGAATCAGCTCGGCTGCCTGTTTCTGCAGGGCCGCAACGACTTTGGGATGGCAGTGCCCCAGATTATTGACGGCAACGCCACCCAGAAAGTCGAGGTACTCCTTACCGTCCGCATCCCAGAGGCGGCAGCCTTCGCCCCTGACCGGCACGATCGGGTAGCGACCGTAGGTTTTCATGATGTATTTTTCAGATTTTTCGATCCACTGTTGCGATGTCATAGACACTCTCTCAAAAGCCATAGCTTTGTACTCCATGTTGTGGCAACCTGGAAGAAAAAACCAGACCATTGCCCGGCAAACCGGCCATAAAACTGTCGGCAGCAGCTTCAATAGATGTTTTGATAATCAGGACGCGCAATATTTACCACATTTTTTCGAGATCGGCAGGGGTAAAGACATGATTTCGTTCGGTATACAATGAATCCGTATTTTTTTCAGGTTTCAGCATCAAAGGGTCTTTTGTGAAAATCCTATATAAAAATGCTATCGGCGTCAAAAACAGGTAAAAAACAAGCGACAATATGACCCTGCTGTTAAATGTTCCGATCACTTCGGCAAACTTCAGCCACATCCGTGAGATAGCGCGCGCCAATGGTTTCACAAACAGAGCGATGATCAGAAAAGTCAGGGAAACGTACACAAATTCACGACGGTTGCTGATGATGTTGACGATCAGAAAAAATGTGGCGAGGACACCCAGAGTCTCGATCTCCTGCAATCGCGGGTTCTTGATTTCAGACATGCGCCCCCCTTAGAACAAGGTGTAGATGAAAGGTGCTATGGCCGACCCGCTGGTCATGACGATCAGTACACCGATCAGCAGCAGTACGACAATCATCGGCAGCAGCCACCATTTTTTCCTGTCTCGTAAAAACTGCCAGAAATCTGAAACGACACTCATAACATCCTCTCCCAAAAAATTATGGATGGCTCAACAGGTAGTTTTCAATAACCTTCGCAGCGGCCCTGTGCCCTGCCGGATTCCAGTGTTCGTCTGTCGTAAATGTCAGCTTCGGGTTGCCGTTTGACTTTTTGTACTCATTCAGCAGGGGAAGCAGATCGACGGTCTCCAACCCAAGCGAAGAGCTGATTCCCAGAAAAGCTGCGCGAAAACGCTCTTCATTTGCCAGCTTGTTCGGCTTGTTTGCGGCGCTTTCCCCCATCTCACCCTGGGTCGCGATGTATGCGGCAATAAAGCGCGCCCCGCAAGCTTTTGATTCCTTGTTGAAAAGATCCAGAAAATGGCGGGTAATAACGTAACGCTTGTCGGTAGGATCAAATGCCCCCTGCCGTGCATGATCCTCATCTGTTTTTTTAATTTTCCGGGACAGCTGATAGAGATTAACCTTATAACTTAGATAGTTGAAGAGGTAGGAGGCCCGCTCGACCCTGTCTTTCAATGAGTTGAACGGTTTCTCCTCATAGAGCACGGAAACCGTACCGTTCGTCACCGCTCCGCGTACTTTTCCCGGCCACACATTGTCATCAAAGTCGTTGCTGAAAAACATCACCATGACACTATCGCCAGGCTTTACCGTTTTCCTGACCTCGCTGTCGAAAAGGACGTACTGGGCAACTGTGCCGGTTGAAATGATACCGTAATTTTTGACGCACACATCCGGCAGCGCCTTATTGAGAAGATCCGTAAACCCTTCGCCCTGAGCCACGCCCCAGCCCCACACGAAGGAGTCACCAAAGACGTGGATGGTCCGTTTGCAACTTTTTTCCTTTACGGCTGTGAGAAACTCCTGTCTGCGGAAACCCTTCCCGTTGTGGGCAATGGATGTATCAAACTCTGGACGCTTGAACCGCCCCTCAAAGTTCTTCCTTCCCCGGTGTCCGATCTTGGCGTCAAATTCATGGAAAGAGCTGAGATAGTTGACATTGCCAGGGTTGTAACCGGCTACGCGCAATCCCACCTCCAGAATGCCCGCCAAGACAATCAGCGACAGGAGTATGGCTATCAGTGGAAAGAGTATCTTCTTAATGCGGGATAGCTGCTTTGTCTGGGAATCGTCAGTCAAGTCCGTATTCCTCACGCCAGTCCTTTTTCTCTTCCCACTTCGGCTGTTCCTTCTTGTCGAAGATGAAATTGCCCAGCACCAGATAGTCCATCTCGGTGCGCATGAAGCATTTGTAGGCATCTTCCGGGGTCATCACGATCGGC
>CAIPTY010000022.1 GCA_903868145.1 uncultured Desulfuromonadales bacterium
TATAGGTTAGGTCGTAATTATAGCGACATACCCTCTTGAGTAACTTACGCTAACACTTCGATATTGCGATTATTTTTATGTTAAATTGTGGCATCAATGAGTTCAAATCCAAGCTCTTTGGCTCTTTTTTTCAGGTTTTTTACCGCACGGGATTTGTACTGCTGCTCATAATAATCCTGACCTAAATCTGTATATTCTGACCCGTGCTTCAACATACTGTAAATAAGCCGGGCTAACTTGTGCGCCGTCGCGGTGATTGCCTTGGGGGCACCTAATCGTGCCTTCATCCTTCGGTAATAGGCGCCAAGTGCACACTTTGATCTATACAATGTACTTGCTGCCATGCGAAGAGCTGCAGCAGCTCGGTTGACTACCGGTTTCGTCTTGCTACTCAACCGCTTGCCTCCGGTGACTTTGCTGCCAGGACTGAGCCCCAACCAAGAAGCAAAATGCTTTTCCGATTTCCAGCGGTCCATGTCAACTCCTATCTCCGAGATGATTTTCAGAACCGTAGTGGAGTCGATGCCGTCGATCTTGGTGAGGTCTACACCGGTCACACGGCATAGCTCATCTCTCAGATTGAATGCAGGTGCGCTCTTTTTATCCGTTGAGAGTGCCCCGGCATCAGTGTCAGGATTTGTCGGCGGATTATCTACGATCTTTGCATCATAAGTGGCCAACAAAGCCTCTATCTCTTGATCGCAATGGCCAATTTGCGTCTGGTAAAATTCAAACGTCTCGACAGATTGCTTCAGGCTGAAGAGGTGTTCAGGGCGATAATTCCCTTCCAAGGACTTGGCAATGGTCACAACACTGTTCTTGCAGCGCCTGTCCCTCATGCCGGCCAGCACATGGGTATCCCGTTCGCCGGCAAGGATCGCCTTTATAATGCGCATGCCGGTAACTCCGGTTATGTCACTCACTACGTTGTGTAGAAGCAGATTCATCTGGGTTAGAGCTTTTTGCATATGCTGGATATGAGCCGCGCAATAGCGCACCTGATTCATTCGGTTACGTATGTAGGCGCGTAATGCACATATCTGCTCTGGCGGACGGAAAGAGCCTTCCAGAAGACCATATGTGTGTAATTGCTGGAGCCACTGACAGTCCAAGACATCGGTCTTCCGACCAGGAACGTTCTTCACATGTCGTGCGTTTACAAGCTTCACCTCAAGGCCGCGGGACTCCAGAATCTCGAATAATGGGATCCAGTAGGTGCCTGTCGATTCCATGACAACTGTCGTAACAAGACAGGAAATAAGCCAGTCCACCAAGCGGTGTAGATCAGCGGTAAAACATTCGAATTCGCGAACAGGCTTCTCATCGGTACCTTCTGGCACGGCAACAAAGTGGCTCTTCGATCCGATATCGATCCCGGCTGCAAAGAGGTTTAATTGTTGTAAATGTTTGGGCAACTCTACATTTTTACCAGGCTTCTCCGTTTTTTTCATAATCCATACCTCCACTCAGGAAATTTGGAATGCCGAAAAATAGGGGATATCGATATGGGCACTCTCTTGAACGGGATAGCTAATGCTTCACCAATGATATTGCCGCATATCCCCCGGACCACGCTATTTATCGGGCACATGGCACCAATGGCGTTCCGGCCTCAAAATTTCGGCTTCCGTTGGAAACATAATAAAAAAACAGAGGTAAATCTCAAGTTACTTTTTGATACGGGGCCGCCAGGCGGCGTGAGACGCTCTTTAGTTTTAAAGTCCCCCTTCAGAAAGGGGGATTGAGGGGGATTTCGCCTTTGACGTCAAAAGCAAATCCCCCCTGCCCCCCTTTCTGAAGGGGGGA
>CAIPTY010000023.1 GCA_903868145.1 uncultured Desulfuromonadales bacterium
AATCGGCCCGCGTGGTCGGGGATGTTATCGGCAAGTACCACCCCCACGGCGATACGGCGGCCTACGACACCATCGTCCGCATGGCCCAGGATTTCTCCCTGCGCTACATGCTGGTGGACGGCCAGGGGAACTTCGGTTCGGTGGACGGCGACTCGCCGGCCGCCATGCGTTACACCGAAATTCGCCTGCGCCAGCTCTCCCATGAACTGTTGGACGATCTGGAAAAAGAGACCGTCAACATGGTTCCCAACTACAACGACGAGATGCTGGAGCCGACGGTATTGCCGGCCAAGTTCCCCAACCTCCTGGTGAACGGTTCCACCGGCATCGCCGTCGGTATGGCCACCAACATCCCGCCCCATAATCTGACCGAAGTGATCACCGGCATCATTGCCACCATTCACAACCCGGAGATCACCTTTGAGGAGATGCTGGAACTGGTTCCGGGTCCGGACTTCCCCACCGGGGCAACCATCTACGGTCGGCAGGGAATTCGCGACGCGTATGCCACGGGACGCGGCATCATCCAGATCCGTGCCAAGGCCCATGTAGAGGCGGCCAAGAAATCCGAACGCCAGTCGATTGTCATCACCGAGCTCCCGTATCAGGTCAACAAGGCCCGGCTGATAGAAAAGATCGCTGAACTGGTTAAAGAGAAGAAGATCGAGGGTATCACCGAGATCCGTGACGAGTCGGACCGCCAGGGGATGCGGGTTGTTATCGAGGTCAAGCGCGACGAGAATGCCGAGGTACTGCTCAACCAGCTCTACAAGCAGACCCAGTTGCAGAACTCCTTCGGCATCATCATGCTGGCGATTGTCCACAACCGGCCACGGGTGCTTTCGCTGCGCGAGATGATGGACTGTTTTGTCGAGCACCGTTGCGAGGTGGTCACACGCCGCACCAACTTCGAACTGAAGAAGGCTCTGGCCCGCGCTCATATCCTGGAGGGTCTCAAGATTGCCCTGGACTGGCTTGATGCAGTGATAGAGCTGATCCGGGCTTCCAAGACCCCGCCCGAAGCGAAGCTGGGGCTGATGGAAGGGCGTTTCGCCGACCCCGAACACCTCAAACTGCTGAACCTTCCCCAACCGGAGGGCTACGAGGGTGAGGTGCAACTGACCGACATCCAGGCCCAGGCCATCCTGGAGATGCGTCTGCAGCGCCTGACCGGGCTGGAGCGGGACAAGATCATCGCCGAGTACGAGGATATTCTCAAATTCATCGCCCGCCTGCGGGAGATTCTGGCCTCGGACGCCGAAATCCTCAAGATCATCGTGGCAGAGCTGACTGAGATTCGTGACAGGTTCGGCGACAAGCGCCGCTCAGAGATTGCCGACAAGACCGCTGACATCTCGCTGGAGGATACCATCGAGGACGAGGAGATGGTCGTCACCATCTCCCACACGGGCTATATCAAGCGTAGTGCCGTTGACTTGTACCGTTCCCAGCGCCGGGGCGGCAAGGGCAAGACCGGCATGAAGACCAAAGAGGAGGATTTTGTGGAGCAGCTCTTCATCGCCTCCACCAAGGACTACCTGCTCTGCTTCACCGATGCCGGGCGCATGTACTGGCTCAAGGTCTACGAGATTCCCGAGGGGAGCCGTACCACCAAGGGAAAGGCGGTGGTCAATCTGGTCAACGTCGCCATGGACGAGAAGATCACCACCATCCTGCCGGTCAAGGAGTTCACCGAGAATACCTATCTCTTCATGGCCACCAAAAAGGGTGTGGTCAAGAAGACACCGCTGGTTGAATACTCTAACGTCCGTCAGGGCGGCATCATCGCCGTCAAGCTGGACGACGGGGACAAGCTGATCTCCGTAGCCCTGACAGACGGTACCAAGGATGTTTTCCTCGCCTCGCGCGACGGCAAGGCCATCAGGTTCAACGAAGAGGATGCCCGTCCCATGGGGCGCGTCACCCGTGGTGTGCGCGGCATGATGCTCTCTGCGAAGGACGAGGTCATCGGGATGGAGATCGTCGATAATGAGGCGGTCGGTTCAACCATATTTACGGTCTGCGAGAACGGCTTCGGCAAACGTACCGATCTGGACGAGTACCGCGACCAGAGCAGGGGCGGCAAGGGGATCATCACCATCAAGACCACCGAGCGCAACGGCAGCGTGGTCAACGTCATGCAGGTTGCCGACGACAACGACCTGATGGTCATCACTGACAACGGCAAGATCCTGCGGGTGCCGGTCTCCGGTTTTTCGGTCATCGGGCGCAACACCCAGGGGGTCAAGCTGATCACCACCGAGGAGAAGGAGAAGGTGGTGGCGGTTGCCAAGCTGGCTGAGAAGGAAGAGGATGAAGACGAGATGGAAGAAGGGGAAGCGCAGGAATAACCACTACGTTTTCAAATAGAAGAATCGATGATACGGGAATCGGGACGCGATCAATTGGATGCGTCCCGATTCTTTATGCGCAAGTTTCATCTTCTGTATTGATTGAGCCGGAATAATTTGCGTAAGAAAGGGGTCTTAGAGGTGTATGTATGCACAGCTGTCAAAGACGGTTCGGTGTAGTCACATAATGCGTGGTGAAATACCGGGTTGATCAGGTTGGGATTGTGGCGGCGTAAAGATTTTAAACGTGGATGCTGGACAACATCACAAACCATACTGTTCATCTTTTTCACTGCAACGCGCAACGACCGGCGCTGGTTGTCTCCCAATCGGCACTTTCTTCCACCAATCGCCAAGTGGGCCGGATTCGGCCTTGGTGCGAAAGTACACCAACTGTTCATCGCGGGTCATATTTTTAATTTCTTCGTAAATGGCCAACTGAGCTGAACGCTTGAAGGCAATACAGTCGAATTTTTTGTCAGTCGTCGTCATCGCTCAGTACCTCCATCGGTGAGATAATCGTCAAAATGCCGTACCCGTTGAAAAGGTTCGGCTTTCATCTTGTCAAACCGTACAATGTGTTTGAAATTCCAGGAAATAATTGCATCAGCTCGATGCACGGTTGCGGCGGCAACATGGGTCATGTCGTCCAGCCATTTCAGCCCGAGAATGTTGGCTGAAACGTATGCATCCCGCAAGTCGAATATCTCGTTGTCCTCGGTGAGACGTTCAATGCTGGTTTCCGGCAACGCTTCGAGGACTTTTCGAACAGCAACCGGAGCATTTTCCCGTTCTCGAATGACAACATCGCTGACAAGAAGTATGCAAGCGCCGGAACGGGCAAACCCAACCAGGCGGTTTGAAGCCTCGGCAAATTCCTCGTCAAGACAGCCGCCTATGACCGATGTATCAATGTAAAAACGAGGTTTTTTCATATAGTTTTCATTCGATCCGAATGTTAGTTGAATACCCTTCTTCCGTCAATAGCTGCTTTCTAAAAATAACGTCATGCGAACAAAATAAAGGCCAAATACTCTCAAAACACCGCACGCATCTTGATAGTCATTAATCAGCCCCGCATTTCCTTCATCCATTCCACCATTCGATAGAGCAGCTGCCGATCCTTCTCATCGATCCCTTCCATGTTTTTCAACATCTGTTCAGGTGATACCGCCTCGGGTTCGTGGTGTGCAAAGTCGAACAGGCTTGGTAGCGGTGCCTTCAACACTTCGGCAATCCGCATCAGCCGGTCGAGGGATGGGTAGCTTTTGCCGAGTTCAATACGACTCATATATTGCTGCTCAATCCCGAGTATATCCGCAAGCTGTTCCTGTGCCATCCCTTGAATTTTCCTCAATTCTCTTATCCTTGCCCCCAATAAGACTGTAGCTGTGCCCATATACTCATCCCCCTTTCTTACCAGATTTTCAGGGGAATTTGCATAAATAGTTACATACAAATCATTGTTAATATGTTGACTATACAATTTTATAATTGTATTTTACGCTTTTATTTTTGTATGTTTTTAAAATATACACTCAAATCGTTGTTAAAAACTACAGGAGTCATCCAAATGAACACTGCCGAGACTATCCACCATGAACTCAATGATTTTGTTTCATTTATTTGCAAGTTGGGAGAAATGTCTGACCAGGAATTTGACTATGAATTTCACAGTCGATTGTTGCTGATCGAAACACTGTCACAGCAGATACCAACTGAACGCGATGTGCTAATGAAGGAACTCTTTGATCGTACTGGCGAGTTTGAGCAGGGAATCATGTATCGTCATAGTCGTACCAAGCCGTTGGGGTATCCGGGCGACCATGTAATGATCGACATGATTTATGATCGAAGGGCTGATTCTCCGGGTAAGGGGAAGTTGCTGGACGAATTTTTTCATCGTCAACCCTCTCCGCAAGCGGTTCGAAACCGTAAATCATTTTTCGTTGAGACATTCACGGAGCTATGTCAAGAAACACAAGCTCCGGCGGTACTTGACATTGCCTGTGGTCCTTGTCGTGACGTGGTGGAGGCAATCAGATTAGCTGGAGATAGTGCGCACAGGTGTCACTTCCATTGTGCCGACATGGATCAGAATGCCATTGCATATGCTCAGAATGTAGTTGCGGAATGTATCGACGCATTGCAAAGCGTCTCGTTCAAATGGGAAGCCGCCAATGCCTTCCGCATGCGTCCCGGGCGAACATATAACCTTACCTGGTCAGCAGGGTTGTTTGATTATCTGGATGAGCGCACGGCTGCACTGTTGCTAAAAAAAATGTGGAGTTGGACAGATATCGGCGGTGAACTGATCGTGGGTAACTTCCATGTATCAAATCCAGATCGCCCTTGGATGGAGTGGTGCGGCGACTGGCGGCTCATCCACCGTACGGAAGAGGACATGCTGCGGCTGTGTAATAAGGCTAGTATACCGCTCGCGGCAGCGCAGTTTCACTTTGAACCGCTGGGGGTTAATATGTTTTTGCGGGTACGAAAGGGCTGATTCGGTTTACGCAGCCTTAAGCAAAGACATTTCCCGCAACTCATCATGGTGTTTCTGCTCGGCGCACCAAAGATCGAGCGCCAACTGTGCATTCATCCAGAACTGGGGCGCATTGCCAAACAGTGCCGACAGTCGAAGCGCCATAAGTGGTGTCATTGCCCTGCGGGCATTCAACAATTCATTGACGCTCTGGCGGGAGACTCTGAGTGCGGCAGCCAGAACGGATACGGTAAGTCCATAGTCCGGCATGAAATCTTCGCGTAGAAAGGTGCCGGGGTGAGTCGGTGGAATCGAGCGTTTTTTTGTATTTGCTAGTGTCATAATGTGCCTCGGTTCAATGGTAGTCCGTAATTTCAACACTGTATGCGTCACCATTTTGAAAGGTAAAACAGATGCGCCACTGGTCGTTGATGGAGATGGAATGCTGCCCGGTACGATCATCCTTTAAAGCGTGGAGACGGTTACTCGGCGGAACCTTCAGGTCATCAAGCGTGGTTGCATACACCAGAAATTCAAGCCGCCTTACTGCCCGCTGTATAAGGTCGGGCGGTAAACGCCGTGATCGCCCTTTCAGATAAAGGGTTTCAGTGTGCTTATCAGCAAACGTCTTGATCATGAAACCAACAGTAATGCGTAACGTGACAGATGTCAAGTAAGTTGAACTGGAGTTACCATATTAATGCATAGCAAAGCCACCTTCACCAAATATGACCTCCTCAAATATGCCACCGGTGAACTGGATGGTATCGAATACCCGCGTCTGCCGTTGCCAAACATGCTGATGCTCGACCGGATAACGCACATCTCCGGTGACGGTGGAAGATATGGGCGTGGTGAGGTTGTTGCGGAGTTTGCGGTAACACCGGAATCGTGGTTCTTCGGATGCCATTTCAAGGGAGACCCTGTCATGCCGGGCAGTCTTGCGCTTGACGGGTTATGCCAGTTGCTTGGTTTTTATCTCGGCTGGAAAGGTTACAAAGGAAAAGGGCGCGCCTTTGGCATCGGCGAGGTGAAGTATCGAGGCGAAATACTGCCGACATCGGGAACGATATCGTACCGACTTGATATCAAGAAAATCGTGAATGGGGCCATCGCACTGGCTGTTGCCGATGGCGAGGCGTCAGTAGGGGGGGAGGTTGTCCATACCGCGAAATCACTTCGGGTGGGGATTGTGCAACAATTCAGGAATCCTGTTTCCGGTTATATTCCATAACTGACGCAATTAAACACCTTCCGTAGCCCTTGGCTATGTGTCCGGACGGGCGTCCGGACTCCACAAATCCCTTCATGTCATGTGTGTGCCCAGCGACAATAAGAGCCTCGTCTGTTTCCCCATGATTGCCTTCACGCGCTTCGTGTGATAGAGTCCGATTCAAATCCAGAAGGTGTGCAGTAATCGACAGATGACCAGAGCCCTTAAAATAGATACCTCTCTGCGGGAACGGCGGCGGATTATCCGGCTGCTGGATTATCTCAAACGGGACGACCTGACCGGCGAGCAGATGGAGCGCATCGGCAAACGCCTGCAAAAATCTGGCAAACGTGCGCTGAAGCCCCTGGTCCGCAAACTGTGGAGGGAGCAGAACGGCACCGCCATCTACCGCTATACCTGCATGCTCGACTTCTTCGATGATGGCGGCTGGCTTGAACAGTTGGTCAAAATCACCCTGCAGCGCAAGGATCTGGAGGAGGACGGCAAACTGGCCCTGTTGGATGTCCTCCACGAAAGCGGCATCGATGTCACCGCTCCCCCTTTTGCGGTCATGACCGGCTATGGTGCCGCATCACTGGATGGTTTCATAGACGACTGCCTGGCTGACGGCGAGCGTGGGCTGGTGCGCTTCATCGACAGTTTCCTGGATGTGGTTGATGAATACCGCGAACGGATGATCCGTCGCCTTTCCCAGGCCGGAACGCCGGAGGCCGTGGCCCTGCTGGAGATACTCATCTCTTTTGAAAAGCCTGAAGTAGTCAGGGAGGCGATTCAAGCGCTGGGCAGGATACAGCACGGGTGTGCCCTTACGGTACTCGAACGGGCTGCTCACCTCCATGAAGGCGATGCCGCCGAATGTATCCGGCGAAGCATCCGGCGGCTCTCCTTTGTCGGCGTCCGCGAGCCGGTGGAGCTTCCGCAGGCGTATGTCAGGCCGTTGCCGTTCCATGATGTTCAGGCGGGTCCCGTCGATTTCTACGGCGCGCGATCACTGTGGTTCTCCTGGAAAATGGATGATGATGCTTTTGCAGGGATGCTGGTGCTGACCGGTGAATCGGACGGTCTGCTCAACGCCATCAGCTACCGCATGCGGGATGAAAAAGAGTACGCCCACGTCCTGAAAGACGTGGCTGTCAGTGAACTGCTGCAGCCGGTCAATTCCGCCTACGCGCTTGCCATCCTGCAGGATGCCCTTTACCACAGCCGTGAACAGGGTTTTTACCTGCCGCCCGACTTCTATGTGGACATGCGCCTGTTCCGTCCCGAGACCATCAAGCCCGATACCTATATCCCGCGTTTCAGTCTGGCGCATCTTGACGGTATCATCGAAAAGATTCCCGCGTATGTGACATCCAGCAGCGAACTGCTTGACGATCCCAGTCTGGATGGCTGGATCCTGTCGGAGCCTGCGGTATACGATGCCGCCGATCGCCTGATCGCCCTGGAAGGGGAGCAGGAGGGCGCGAAAGTTGATGGGAAGGCCCTGGAGGCCGAGATCCTGCGCTTCTGCGAAGAGCTGATCACTCCCAACCGGGCGGATATAGTGAAAAGACTGCTGCTGACAGCCGATTACATGCAGCAGACCGGCAGCGACGATCAGCAGGTTCAGCAGGCTCTTGCAACGGCACTGAGCATGGTGGGCGGTTTTCTTCCCGAAACGCGCCACCCCTTCATACGACGACTGGTGCTGGATAGTATTGATACGGCTCGTCAGGCCCTTCTGGAGGGGTATGATCTGCGACTCGAAGCGGACTATGGGGACGAGGATGAATAACCGGGAACGGATCGCGGTTATCGGCAGCGGAAGCTGGGGTACGGCACTGGCCAACCGTCTGGCAATCAATGGACACGATGTGCGCCTATGGGCCTACGAGTCGGCTCTGGTTCGTGAAATAAATGAAGCACATACGAATACACTCTTTCTTCCGGGGGTTGAGCTTCACCCGGAGTTGACCTGTCGGGGCAACCTTGGAGAAACGGTTGCGGGTTGCAATATCATCCTGCTGGTGACGCCGGTCCAGGTCATGCGCGGCGTACTGGAGCAGCTGACTCCCCACATCGAACCGGGGGCGATCGTTGCCAACGCCTCCAAGGGGATCGAACTGGTCACCCTCCGGACAGTCTCGCAGCTCTGCGATGAGCTGTTACCGGAGAAAATAACCGGACGATATGTGGCTCTGTCAGGTCCCACCTTCGCCCGCGAGGTTGCCCAGGGCCTGCCTTCGCTGATCGTGGCGGCATCCCGCGACGAGCTTGCCGCCCAACGTGTTCAGGCTGCGTTCAGTTGCCCCTGTCTGAGGGTGTATACCAATTCGGATGTAATCGGTGTCGAACTGGGGGGCGCAGTCAAAAATGTCATCGCCATTGCCGCCGGAATCAGTGATGGTCTCGGTTTTGGTCACAATGCCAGGGCGGCGCTGATTACCCGCGGGCTGGCGGAGATGAATCGCCTGGGAAAAGCAATGGGAGGCGATTCTGCCACCTTTTCCGGTCTGGCCGGCATGGGCGACCTGGTGTTGACCTGCACCGGCGATCTGTCCCGCAATCGCACGGTCGGTTTCAAGCTGGGTCAGGGTCTGCGGCTGGCCGATATACTGGCCGAAATGCGCATGGTGGCCGAAGGGGTCAAGAGCGCCGAATCGGTCTATCAACTCTCGCGCAAAATGCGTGTGGAAATGCCGATTGTCGAGAACACCTACCTGATCCTGCATGAAGACAAACCGGCTCGACAGGCGGTGACCGAACTGATGGCGCGAGACCTGAAAGCGGAACAGTAACGGGAGGCACAGTGATCAGATCATTTCAGGGGATGCAGCCCAGAATAGATGAAAGCGCCTTTGTGGCCGAGACTGCCGTTGTCATCGGCGATGTCGAGATGGGGCCGCAAAGCAGCATCTGGTACAACTGCGTAGCCCGTGGAGACGTTAATTTCATCCGCATCGGCTCCCGCAGCAATGTTCAGGACCTGACCATGCTGCATGTCACCCACAAAAAAAATGCCGACGATCCCGGCGCGCCGCTGATCATCGGCGATGATGTGACCATCGGCCACAGCGTCACCCTGCACGGCTGCACACTGGAAAACGGCTGCTTTATCGGCATGCAGGCCATGGTGATGGATAAGGCGGTGGTTGGCGAAGGCGCACTGGTCGGTGCCCGGGCGCTGGTTACCGAGGGCACCGTCATCCCCCCCCACACCCTGTGGGTCGGCTCGCCGGCAAAATATAAGCGCGATCTGACCCCGGACGAAATTGCCTGGCTTAAAAAATCGGCCGGAAATTACGTCAGGTACTCCCGGGAGTATATCAACGATCTGGAACGTATCAGCGAATAAGGCTCTGCGGTTGTAATTGGCGTGTGCGGGTAATGTCTCTGCTATCTGGTGCGTTTGTCCGGCCGCTCAATCTCGAACTTATCCAGCCGGTACTGCAGGGTCTTGTAGCTCATGCCCAGAAGGGGTGCCGCCTTGCCGATCACACCGTCGGCGCGCTCCATGGCCTTGACGATCAATCCCCGCTCCAGCGCCTCGAAGTCGATCCCCTCCGGCGGCAGTTCGATCGGGATGCCGCCGGGCATGGAATCGCCGGAGCTGACCTCAACCGGCAGGTCTGCCGGTTCTATATAGTTGCTTTCGGCCATCAGCACCGAACGTTCTACCACCGATTCCAGTTGACGGACGTTACCGGGCCAGGCGTAATTCATCAGCATTTTCAGGGCAGGTTTGGAGATGCCGTCTATGGGTATGCCGGAGACCTGGCTGTACTTTTTTACGAAGAACTCGGTCAGGGTTTTGACATCATTCCCCCGCTCCCGGAGGGGCGGAAGGTTGATCCGAATGACGTTGAGGCGGTAGAAAAGATCCTCGCGGAAATTGCCCTTCCTGATCTCCTGCTCCAGCTCCCGGTTGGTGGCCGCCAGAATACGCACATCCAGCGGGAGATTGACCTTGCCTCCCACCCTCCGGATCTCCTTCTCCTGGATGGCGCGCAGCAGCTTGGCCTGCATGGCCACGTTCATCTCGCCAATCTCGTCCAGAAAAACCGTACCTTCATTAGCCGCCTCGAAGATCCCGATCTCCCGCGCGTTTGCCCCGGTAAAACTCCCTTTTTCATGACCGAACAGTTCACTCTCGATCAGGGTATCGGGGATTGCGGCGCAGTTGATGGCCAGGAAGGGCTTATCCCTGCGATTGCTGCCGTCATGGATGGCACGGGCGATGAGTTCCTTGCCGGTTCCGGATTCCCCGACGATCAGCACGCTCGAACTCGATGCGGCAATTTTGGAGACAACCCGGAAGACCTCCTTCATCTTGGGATGCTCGCCCTGAATGTGCGGTATGGGCTGGATCGCCTCCAGCCGTTTGCGAAGCACGCGGTTTTCGCGTATCAGCCCGATATGCTCCAGCGCCTTGCTGACCGCCAGTGTCAACTGTTCGCCTTCGATCGGTTTTTCGAGATAATTGAAGGCTCCTTTCTGGATTGCCTCCACAGCGGTTTTGATAGAGCCATGGGCCGTCATCATGACGATGCACTGATCGGCATCGGCCTGCTGGACTATGTCGAGCAGATCCATGCCGGTCTGCCCCTGCATCATCAGGTCGGTCAGGATCAGGTCAAACTCCTGTTTCTCAAGAAGAGCAAGAGCTTCACGCACTCCTGAAGCCTCAGCAAGCTCATGCCCCTCTTTTTTGAGGGTCAGCATGATGATTTCTCGCTGGAGTTTCTCGTCATCAACGATCAGTATCCTGCCTTTCTGCTCAGTCACTCAGCTTTCCTCCTGTCGCTCATGCTGAAGCGGCAGCAGCACCGTAAACGTAGTCCCCTCGCCCGGTCTGCTCGCAACAGCTATCGTCCCGCCGTGCTCTGTGATGATCCGCTCGGTGATGGCAAGCCCCAGACCGATGCCCACGTCCTTTGTCGTGAAATAGGGCTGGAATATCTTGGCCAGATCTTCCTCCCTGATGCCGCTGCCTTGATCTGAGAACGTCAGCCGCACTTGATGCGCCTCTTCTTCCCTGGCGGCTCCCAGATGGATGACTCCGCCGTTGTTCATGGCCTGGGCTGCATTATTGAGGAAGTTCAGGATGCAGTTTCGCAGCATCTCCTGATCAACCCACAGGGGTGGGAGATCGGTGTCGATGGCCTGTTCAATCTTTATATTCTGCTCTGCCATGCGGTCGCTGACCAGCGGCAGAACCTTGGCCAGCAACTCACAGTACGGGATCAGCCCTCTGCGTAATTTGAGAGGTCTGCCGTAGTTCATGAAGTTTAGGACCATATAATTGGCACGGCGCACCTCCTCCTTGATCTTGTCGGTCAACTCCGTCAGTTCGGCGCATTTCTCGCCGCAGTTTGGAAGCATCTCGGCCTTGAGATGGTCGATGGCCAGACTGATGTAGTTGAGCGGATTGCGTATCTCATGTGCGATGCCCGATGCAAGCTGCCCGACCCGCGAAAGATGCTCTGCTTCATTGAGGCGTTTTTCCAGCACCTCCCGCTCGCGAAGTTTTTCAACCATGTTGTTGAAGCCTTCGGCCAGTTCACCGATCTCATCGTGGCTTGTCACCGGGATGGTCACAGAGAGGTCGCCCGCCGAAACCTTCTTGAAGTAGTTTACCAGGTTGTGTATCGGCAACGTATAGCGCTTGGCCAGGAAAATTGTCAGTGCGATGCCGACCGAAAAGATCATGCAGGTGGCAAACAGACGGCGGATGAAGTTTGCGTGCTGGATGTCGCGGATATTGTCGAGCAGCATGTTGATCTGGACATAGCCAAGTTGTTCGTCGCCGACGATAACCGGCACGAGAACCTCGTACGGCCTCTGGGAGAGAACCGTGGCGCCTTTGCTCTGTTGCGGGGCGGCATGCAGACCCTTTTCAAGCTTCTTGATCTCGCGTTTTTTGCCGATCTTCTCCGGATCGGAGGAATCGATGATCTCCCCTTCGGTGTTGATGATGTTTATCTCGTTGATCCCTTTTTCGCGGGCCTTGAGGAGGTAATCGGTCAGGCGGGAGGTCTCTGCCTCGGAAGTAAGGTCCGCAATGCTCATCTGCACAGCCTTGGAAATCTCCTGCGAACTCTCCTGGATCTCGCTCACAAGGTCGTTCTGTGCATACTGGTTGAGAGTGAAAAGCGTCATCATGGCCAGGACCAGCAGAGAGAGCATGATGATGACAAGTTTGGCGTTGAGCTTCATGGGGACCTTTTGGAGCGGATTTTGAAAAAAAGTATAGCGCAGGGTGGCAGGGGAAACAAGCGCTATCGATACCTCTGTTCAAACGGAGAAGTTGACACTTTGCGGGGAGGGATGTTAATAAATCCTACCATGCGAATTTTCCCCGGTACATCTCTCTTCGGTCTGGTGCTCGGACTGTCTCTGCTCCTGTCAGGATGCACCAGCCATGTCGCCCGCGAATGGCTGCCCTATCCATTGACCAACGAGAGTTTTGGCCGGGAGGTCAAGGTCGTCACCATCCCGCTTCCGGTGATCGCCTCCAGCCCCAACGAGGGTATAACCGCCGGTGCCCTGGCCGCCTTCCTGCTTCATGACAGCAAAGATGACATCAGTACGCTTGCGGCCGCGCAGGTCAATTACAATAAGAACTTCGGCATATCCTCCTCATTATACGGTGCCTTTTATCCGCAGCCCGACCGCTCATGGGAAATAAACATCTCCAAATCAACCAAGGTCAACCAGGATTACGAAATCAAGCTTCGTGACAAGACGCTGGCAGGGGGACAGGTTGAAGTCAACCTCTTCGCCTTTGGCTTTAGTGACGGCTCGGCCCGTTTTTTTGGATTTGAGGCCAAGACGCCCAAGCAGCGGGAAACAAATTATAATGATCAGGAGATCGGTTTCAATCTCTCCGCCGGCTACGACATCGGGCACCATCTCCAGATCGTGGTGGGTGAGCGCTATCGCGACGTGGAGATCAAACAGGGCGCAGTCACCAGCGTTCCCTTTATCCGTGACCGTTTCAAGGAAAATCGTATTCCGGGCATAAACGGATTCGTGGCTCATGCCCAGCGTCTCGCGGTGGTATACAGCACGCTGGATTCGCTGACCATGCCGACTTTTGGAGGTTATGCGCGGGCATCGGTGGAAAATAGTTCAAAACTTTTCGGGAGTTCCGCCGATTACCGCCATTACGAGGGGGAGGTCAAGGGCTTCATTCCCCTGGATGATGCCCGCTACATAAGCGTCTTCCGTTTGATGTACAACCAGACGCTCGGAGATAAAGTGCCTTTTCTGGAGCAGAGTATCCTCGGTGGAGAAAACAGCCTGCGGGGCTACGGTCGCAATCGCTTTATAGATAACAGCTTTTTCCTGCTGAATCTCGAAGAGCGCATCCGGCTTTTCCGCTGGGAAATTTTCAACGTAAAAGCTGACTGGGAGCTGGCGCCCTTCATAGACCTGGGAGCTGTCATGGAAAGACTCGACAAGGCAAAATCCAGTCAGTTCGAGTTTAATCCCGGTATTGGACTACGGGCAGTGGTGCGTCCGAACATCGTCGGCCGCATTGACGTAGGCATCGGGCATGACGGACCGGCCGTGTTTGTGGGCCTGGGGTATCCGTTTTAAGCCCCCAATTCCTCCTGCAACCGCTGCATGCGGCTCATCCCGGCGTAAATCCCCCCCCTCGTCAGCAGTTCGTCCGGTCGTCCCTCTTCTACAATTGCTCCCTCTTTGAGCACGATAACCCGATCACAGTCACGGAAGGCAGAGACCCGCTGCGAGACGATCAGCACGGTACGGTTGCTGTAGAACGTACCCAGCTCACCCAGAATCTCATCCTCCCGCCCGGCATCCACCGCCGAGAGCGGATCGTCCAGCAGCAGTATCGACGGATCGGTGGCCAGGGCACGTGCAATGGCAAGACGCTGTTTCTGGCCTCCCGACAGCGCCACACCCCTTTCCCCCACCAGCGTATCCAGACCATCATGAAATTTCTGAACATCTTCGGAAAAACCTGCCTGACGAGACACACGCGCGATTGTGTCAGTATCCTGATCCATCAACCCATATCCGATATTCTCCCGTATGCTGCGTGAAAAGAGGAATGCTTCCTGGGGGACATACCCGATCAGTTGCCGCAGACTGGTCAGGCTGATACGGTTGACATCTCTGCCGTCGATAAAGATCATGCCGTTTTGCGCCGGAAGCAGACGCGGTATCAGTCTGATCAGGGTCGATTTTCCGCTGCCCACCGCCCCGGTAATTCCCAGTTTTTCACCGGCTGCAACGCGGAACGATATTCCGTTCAGAACCTGATTGCCTTCAAAGGCGAAGGTCGCATCACGAAACTCGATCCCGCTCTTCACCTCCGAGACCGTTTCGGCATCGGAGGGATCTTCCACCTCGGCCCGGGAGGTCAGGATGAAGGCCAGTCGAGACATTGAGGCTGCCCCGCGTTGTGCCAGGGTCAGTATCCAGCCCATCACGGCTGTCGGCCAGACCAGCATGGCCAGATAGCCGCTGAAAGCGACGAAATCCCCCAGACTGATACTGCCGGTGATCACCAGACGCCCTCCGACAAACAGGACGATCAGTGTTCCGGCTCCGGTCGCTGCGGCAATAACCGGAATAACCAGCCCCCGAAGGCGTGCCAGGCGGAGATTGGATTTCAGGTAGCGGTCGCCGGTCAGGCCGAACTGCTCCTGAACATGCTCTTCACGGCAATAGGATTTAATCAGGCGTATCGCCGATACGGACTCTTCAGCCTGGTTGGACAACCTTGCCAGCTCCTCCTGAGCTTCCAGAGATCTTTGAAACAGACGCCTGCTTATCTTTTTGACAAGCAGCACCATCAAGGGGAAAGGGAGTATCGCCCAGAATGTCAGCCAGGGATTTATGCGAAGCATCAGGGTCACGCTGGCCAGATAGATAATGACGGTGTTGACGGCGCTCATGGCGCCGAAGCCGGTCAGCATGCGGACATTGGTCAGATCATTGGCAAAGCGGGACAGAATGTCACCGGTCCGGCTGTTGGAGAAAAAATGCTGGTCAAGCAGCATCAGGCGCTGGAACAGATCTTCGCGAATGCGGAACTCGATGATGCGGGCGGCATTGAGGATGCTGGTGCGGGAGAAAATACGGGTAACGCAGTGCAGCGAGGCCAGGAGCAGGATGCATATCGAACAGGTGGTCGGAGAAAAACGGGCCGCCTGCGGGTACTGCAGCCCATCAACGGCCAGTTTCATGAACCAGGGGATAAGCAGAGCCAATCCATTGGTTGCACAGAGGAAAAAACAGCCGACGGCATAGCGTCGGCGGAGGTTACGCATGTACGTATACAGGAGGGCGAGATCGTGGATGGCCGATACTCCAGACGGAACCTTAACTCAGACCTTTGCGGATCTGGTACAACTCCTCCATATCCATGTCATTCTTCTCGTAGTACTCGCGCTCCAGTTCTTCAACATAGAAACGATCCAGCCCGGAGTTCGTAAGAAAATCCTCTCGTAGCCCGATATTCCGGTCGGCAATGATCGAGGGGAGCAGGGTGTGCAGGTACATGACCTCTTTTTTTATGGTGATGATGGTTTCGTTGAAGACATTATCGGGGATGTCGCTCGTGATGCTCCTCTTGGTCTTGAGCTCTTCGGTAACTTCACGGCGCAGCGCCTCCTGATCAGCCTTTGTCGCAAATTTGGAATAGAAGTTCCGGATGCGGTCACGAACCTGTTCGTAGAGAATCAGGGAGATGCGCTCCTCATGGTCGATCTCCAGGAGACGCCTGTTGAGTTCCTCAATGGTTCCGGTTCGGGCTTCAACAGCGTCAAGACCATCAAGCAGGGTTCGTACCTTGAGACGGCCAAAGCGCCCCAGATAGGCGTTCTCAAAGAGTTCACGGATAAACAGCTCCTCAAAACTGCCCTGCATCAGGTTGTCGAAGGCAGCCCGGTGTTCCAGCAGTCCTCGCAGCATCTCCTCGTCAATCTTCACGTTCTCCATGAATGCCAGCTGGCTGATCATGTTTGAAACGCTGTCAAAACGGTCAAGATAGGTTATGACGTAGGAGAAACCATCCAGCAGGGAGGGGTCTGCGCCATCACGGATCTTTTCATCGCAGTCCTTGCTGGCATCCAGCATCAACTGGTCGAAGGTATGATCACGGTTCTCCATGGCCATTTTCTTCGACCGGATCAAGGCCAGCATGTCATCGCGGTTTATCAGGCTCACGATGTCCTTCTCCCGCAGGAAGATCCCTTCAAGCACCTGGCGGGTTGCCGCGATATAATCCTGCTCCTCCTGGTTGACCAGATTGCGCCCTTTTTTGAGCATCTCGTCCAGGGTGTAGAACAGGGCGCCGGGAATCTTGTTGCGCACGGATAGCGTTTTGAGGCGCGTCAGGCGGGCGTTGTCCAGATGGCTGACTTCCCCCTTTGCATTGCAGGCCAGAAGGATGGTGCGATATTCGTCAACTATGCGCTTGTTGGCCGGGTGACGGTACATGACGTCAATCCGCATGCGCTCCTGCTGGTAGCGGTCAATCCTGTTGTCCGCAGCCAGCTTGATAAGGTGCGTAAAGTTGTCGTCGGATATTTTCTTGGAGCGGAAATAGTACTGGCGGAACAGTTCGCGGTACTCGCGGTGGTGGCGGTTGATCAGTTTGATGACGAACAGTTGTGCGGATTCATCGTTGAGCAGGGGGAACAGTTCCCCGATCAGGGCATCGTCGCGCTCCTGCCCCACCGACTCGGAGCGTTTGATGAGCTTGCCGATCTTTCTGACCAGTTCTTCCTGCTGGTTCTTAACCTTCCGCGAAAGCTGGCTCGAGTGTACAAAGAAGAAGTAATTGCAGACGGCATTGCCTTCGAAGAAGATATTATCGTAACTCTCCCGGCCATTGGTGCGGTCGCTGAAACTGATCGGACCCGCAGCGTCATCGGATCGGGCTCCGTACATCACCAGGCGGTTGATGATCTCGGGTTTGGCGATGTCTGAGGAGGGCTGGTCGACACCGAACATGTACTCGCAGAAAAAGCCGCCATTGCCCTGGTAGGAGATCCCCTCGGAAGCGATGATGAACTCGTTGCCGGGGGAGAAGATCCGCACCTGATTTTCCTCCTGGGCGATGTTGAAAAAATAGCGCTGACAGGCTTCCATCCCTGCAACCATGGCAAAGTATTCTATATGCTCGGCGGCCTGACCATGAAGCCTGATGTCTTTATGCATGGCTTCCCCCGGCCTGCGCTTCGATGGCGGTTATGTCGAACGTCATTCCGTCACGGGCAAATTCATACCCGGGGGGGAGCTTGGCGCCATCGGAAAATAGGACGTCATGTGTAAGGTGGGTCAACACGGTGCGCTCCGGTTTCAGGGGCAAAGTTGCTGTTATAACGGCTTCAATATTAAAGTGGAACGGGTGCGGATTCCAGCGCAACCCGTCAATTACCAGAAGCTCAAGACCCTCCAGCATGGCCAGCGACGAATCGGGAAGCCCGCTGCAGTCGGTCAGGTAGGCAAAGTTCCCAATGCGATACCCCATGGCAGATGTCCTGCCATGTTCCAGCGGAATCGGGATAATCGTCAGACCGAACAACTTAAAGGTGCCGGATATTTCATGGGGCTCAAGCAGCGGAGTGTAGCCGGAGCCTTCAAGTTCGTGAAAGATATACCCGAAGCCCGACAGCAGGGTATCGAGCGTGTCCGGCGACCCGAAACAGGGGATAATCTCCTTATGCAGGAAATAAAACCCGCGCAGGTCATCGATGCCGTTGACATGGTCGGCGTGGGAGTGGGTAAAAAGAACCGCATCGACCCGCTCGATACCTTCGCGCAAGGCTTGGAAACGGAGATCCGGTGAGGCGTCAATCAGGATATTCCGCCCGTTTTGTCTCACAAGCAGGGAAGCACGTGTACGTTTGTCGCGCTCATCATTCGAGGAACAGCCCCGACAGGTGCATCCAACCATCGGCACACCGGTAGATGTCCCGCTCCCCAGAATGGTAACCTTCATGTCGCACCTTTCCTGCCGCCTGTAAATTAATAGCAGAAATGGACAGAGCAGGCAAGGCGGTTTTCAGTGTTGCAGCTGAGCGGTCATTGTGCCATCTCAGGCAGCTTGCTTTTCGCAGGCCGGATCAACCGGAAATAAACACCTTGACGGGAAACCGCCCAAGCGTCTAATCTGCGGCATGCGGTACAAACCACTATCGGGAGGTTGAGGATGAAGAAGGGAATTCTTGCTGTATGCGCTCTGCTGCTGTATGCGTCTGTTGCTGTTGCTGCTCCCAAGAGCTATCAGGTGACGGGTCCGGTACTGGAAGTAAAGGATGATCTGATAGTTGTCCAGAAGGGTAGCGAGAAATGGGAGATTGCACGGGATAAAGACGTCAAGGTCACCGGTGAACTGAAGGTCGGTTCCAAGGTGACGGTGTTTTATACCATGAAGGCTGTCTCTGTTGAAGGCAAGGCGGATGCGAAGGCGAAGGCAGAGCCCAAAAAGAAGAAATAGGCTGGAAAACTAGGTGAGAGGCCGCTCAAACCGATCAGGAAGGGCGGCCTTTTTTATGCGTCCGCAGGCTCTCCGTCTTGACAGCAGATCATCCGATTTACCCCCATCTTCGCACCACAAAGACTCCCCGCTGTTTTTTTTCCCCCGGCCAGGGGTCCACGGGTCTGCGCGTGCGCATGATCTCGCCCAGCCGTTGCTTCAGAGGAGTTGTCACCACGCCGCCGTTTCCGGGTTTTCCACACAGCAGCCTGCTTTCGATAACCGTTTCCCGGTCGAGTACGATCAGCACGTGACCGTTCCAGACAATCAAATCAAGCGGTTCAAGCAAGATGGCGATCTCGTCCGCGTTCCGTCCGGCGATGCGCACTGCCGTGCCAAATGAGACCAAGCCGGACGTATTGCGCGGCGTCCACCCTCCGGTGGCCTGATACAGCAGCCCCGAGCAGTCCAGCCCTCCAAGGATCAGAGGTTTTTCAAGCGTATCAGAAACCGTCCTTCCGAAGTAAAAATCACGTAACTCATTCACTCCGCCCTGCAGATTTCCTCCCCATACATAGGGGATACCGATGGCTGCCTTCAGGCTGGTCAGGATGACTGCGCGCGGAGGAAGCACCCCGGGGCGGGGAGGAGGTCTTTCCCTGTGGAGTTCCACAAAACGGCTGTCGAGGTAGAGCATCGATCCGGACGGGACGGGATAATCGGTCGTTTCAACCCTGAAAACGCTATTTTCCCCATCACGGATCGTACCGAGAATCTCAAAAACAGTTCCAGGAAGGGCGATAAATTCCAGCTCCCGTACCTGTCCGCACCGGTCGGTCCGGAGTGTTTTACCATCGGCCCCACCGAAAACGGAGCTGAACTCAGGGGTATTCAGCACCGGTGCGGCCCTTCGAGCCAGACCATATAAGGCGGCTTCCGCGGAGACGGCATGGCAGACAATACTTACGATGATGAGAGCTATGAGGTTCTTCATGCCGTGGGTCTGTGACCGCCCAAAACATGGCGCACCAGGTCTTTCTGGGTAGAAGTGAGGCGGGGGACGGAGAGCAGCTCCTTGACATTGGTCCGGGGGAGCGATGGTAAAAACAGCGTGAACCAGACAACGGGCGTTCTCGGGTTTTTCAGAATGGCCAGGCGGATGTTGGGGCGACCTTTCCAGCGCGAACTGCGGGCAACGATGGAGATAGTCTCGGCCGTTGAAGCTGCCGAGGTTATGAACTGATGAACTGAACCTTCTTTCAGGTGCGGATTATCAAGGCAGGCCTCTATCAACGGAGGGATCCCCTCTTTCAGCAATGCCTCAGCAACAGCAGCCGTTCCACGACGTGCCAGGGTAAGCTTGTTTCCCAAGGGTTGGGCGGGCAGTCGCTGGATGATGGAACGTTCTGCCGCTGTGCGCTGGTCGGGAGAGATGCCCGGAATATGGCAGATTTTTATCAGTTCGAAGATTGAGAGGTGGGGCAGCATGGTCAGGGAAATGTGGGCGGGGGTCTCGGGGTGGCTGACCAGGGCAAAGAGTAGATGGCGGCTTTCCATAAGGTGTTTGGCCGCGTAGATGGTCGCAAAAAGCTCTTTTGGGAGTCCACGCTGTTTCAAGAGCGCCAGCAGGTGGTTCTCATCCAAGCGAGGATTGCGCAGCACTGCCTGAAGCACCTCAGCCTCCTGATTCTGGAGGACAGAAAAGAGTTCATCCTTGTCCGCCGTCACTGCGCGGTGCAGGAGAAGTGACAGATTTTGGTCAATCACTGCATTATTTGCGGAATTTTCCATGGGATGCCCGAACCCGTTCCAACCAAAATTCATGCACACTCACGAGGAGTGCCCGCATGCGATCCCCCATCGGAGCAGGAACCCGTGGAAGTCTCTGCAAACTGTCTGCCATGATGCCACCGTCTCAATCAGTGGCATTCATACTGTTGCACCGTGGGCGGCTTCGTGCTAGAGATTGTATCTGAAGTCCGGTACGGCATCATAGATGGAGATCGCGATTGCTTCGATACAGAAGGGTGGTATCCGTGACAGTCACTCCCGATGGCAGCGCACCCACTGCGCACGCCGACATAACGGATAAAGAGCTTGTCGAGATCGCTTCGATCCTGATGAAGCGGCGCACCTTCGATCTGTCAGTCTACAAGGATGCCTGTATGAAACGGCGCGTGGCAATCCGCATCCGATCCACGGGGTGCCGGGATGCTACGGAGTACTGTGATCTGTTGCGCCGGAACAACCATGAGCTCGATATGCTCCGGAAGGTTCTGACCATCCATGTCAGCCAGTTTTTCCGCAACCCGTCCATGTTTGAAAAGCTGCGGTCCCGGATTTTGCCCGAGCTCTTCAGGACCTGCAGCCGGAATGATTCCGGCGTGATGAGAATCCTGTGCCTCGGCTGCGCCGGCGGCGAGGAACCCTACAGCCTGGCGATCCTTCTGCGAGAACATTTCAGTGCAGAGATGCGTTCCGTGCCGACCAGCATCACGGGCTGCGACATCGACGACGAGACTCTCCGGATGGCGCGGCAGGCCGATTACACCGAGGATCGCATCAAAGAGGTTCCGGTGGTTTTGAGAGAGCGCTATTTCCGGCGGGAGGGTTCCCGGTTCCAGCTTGTTCCCGAGTTGCGCGAAGCGGTTTCATTCCATCACGGCAACGTCACCAGTGTCGCGGAGCATCAACCCTCAGATCTGGTGCTGTGCCGCAATACCTTGATCTACTTCACCCGATCTGACCAGGAAAAAATCCTGCACGGGATTGCTGATATTCTGCCGGAAAATGGTATAGTGGTTCTGGGAAAATCCGAGACGCTGGTAGGCGATGTTCGTCGACGCTTCACATCCGTTTGCCCCGTTGAGCGGATCTATTGCAAAGTGAAGCCCGATAGTGACCGATCCAATATATGGCAGACAGATTACCACCCGAAATCAATAAAGGAGGAGTAGCATGCGGATACCCCTGGGTTACAAATTCATCATCGGATTTATCATTGTGGTTGCGGCGGTTGCCTTCAGTCCGAAAGTGGTCGCGCTGGTCGGATATTCATATGAGGTTTCCAGTATTCTGGCGTATGCGGTCGCCCTCACCATAGGATTGATCCTGGGCTGGCTCTTTTCAAGGAATTTTTCCACAAATATCGCCATACTGACAGATTCAGCCCAATCCATCAGCCGGGGAGATCTGACACGGGATGTGACGCTCCCTCATTCCCGCTGGCCGGATGAGACCCATGATCTGGCCGGTTTGATCAATCTGATGGTTCAGAATCTGCGCGAGCTGGTGGGGCACATCAAGAAGACGTCCGGCCTGTTGTCCGAATCCACCCGCGAGATCAAGACAACCGCCCTTGAAATCAATGCATCGACCGAGGAGGTTGCCCAGGCGATAGAGTCGATTTCTCGCGGAGCCGAGACCCAGGCCGAGATGGTCGAAAAAAGTTCCAGAACCATCCGCGAGATGGCCATCTCCATAGAACTTGTTGCCGCACGGGCCCGCGAAACGGCCAAGGCCGCGCGGGAAACCAGCCAGACCGCCCAGCACGGGGGGGATCTGGCCAAGGACTCGCTGGAGCGCATGAAGGATTTTTTCGAGACTCAGGAACTGATTGGGAAACAGTTTGAAGCGTTCAGCAGCAAGCTTAAAAAGGTGGGTAAGGTCGCAGATTTTATCGGCGATGTGGCGCGGCAAACCAACCTGCTCGCCCTGAACGCCTCCATTGAGGCTGCCCGGGCGGGCGAATACGGCAAAGGCTTTGCCGTGGTCGCCGATGAGGTGCGCAAACTGGCTGACGGATCAGCCCAGTCCGCCTCCGACATCAACGAAATGATCGAAGGTCTGCGGGAGGAGAGCAGCAGGGTTCATGATGTCATCGCAGAAGGGACGCGATCAATAAAAGAGGGCAGGAAAAATATCAATGTGACGGCGAACGCGTTCCAGGAAATACTCAAAACCGTCCTGGAGACCGAGCGCAAGGCGACCAGTATCGCCGATCTTTCCCAGATGCAGCTGGAAGGGGCCGCAAATATGGTCAAGACGGTGGACGAGATCGCCAAGGTCGCTGATGACAACGCTGCTTCAACCGAACAGGTTTCCGCTGCAACCGAGGAACAACTGGCAGCCATGCAGGATATGGCTCTGGCGACAGGCGAGCTTGCTCAACTGGCTGAAGAACTCACTACGGTGGTGGAACGATTTCAGGTCGGCAGCGGAGAGCAACAGGTATCATGATGGCGGATGAGCACACATACCTCATCTTTACCCTTCAGAACCGCTGGTTCGCCTTTGATCTCTCGCAGATTGCCGAGGTTGAGGAGTTGCCGATCGTCTGGCCGATCCCCGCCACGCCCGCCTGCTATCCGGGAGCCGTCAACTTTCACGGTACTATTGTGGCGGTGATGGATCTGGCTGATTTTCTCGGCTACACCAATCGCATTACGCCGGAAATACTGATTACGCTTGATCTCAAAATCGCCTCGCTGGCCTTCCAGGTGGAGCAGGTTATCAGAATTACCCCGGTCGGTGAAGGCAGGCTTGATCCGGCGCCGAATGAAGAGTTTGCAATCGCGACACTGACGCTTCCCGATGGAACGGCTACATTGCTGGATGCCCGTCTGATTGTTGACAGGGCCGCAGAGACCATCAACGGCTGAGGCATGCCGCTTGCGTGACGCGGGATAGCACGGGATACCACTATGGCTCTGGCAGGAAAATGGACTATCACGCCGGAAACCGCCAGGATGTTGCAACTGGGGCACCCCTGGGTCATTGCGGACGGGTACACACGGCGCTGGCCGGTCGGAAATCCCGGTCAGGTCGTGGAGCTGACCGATGAAGAGGGGCGGTTTATGGCAACCGCCCTGCTCGATCCGCAGGAGCGCATCGTGGCTCGCGTGCTCTCTCTCAAACGGATGCGACTGGATAGCGCCTGGCTGAAACAGCGTCTGGAAAGCGCATTCCGGCTGCGCCGGATCCATGCCGATCTGGGAGATACGGACGCCTATCGGCTCGTCAACGCCGAGGGAGATGGTTTGCCGGGCCTGACGGTGGACAGGTACGGCAACTATTTGATGATCCAGATATATTGCGGCGGCTGGCAGCCTCACCTGAAGATGGTTACCCGGCTCCTGCAGGAGATGTTGAACCCGACCGGTATTTACGATAAGGCGCGCCCCCGCATCACCCGTGATCTTGAGGCATCCGGCGATACCAGAAGCTACGGTCGCCTGCTGGCCGGGGTCCCCGCTCCCGAACGGCTTGCGGTACGGGAAAACGGGTTGACTTTTCTGGTGAGCCTGGAAAAAGGATTGAATACCGGACTATTTCTGGATCAGCGTCGTAACCGGCGCGATCTGATGCAGAGGGCACCGGGAAAACGGGTGCTGAATCTGTTCGCCTGTACCGGCGCTTTTTCTGTCGCGGCAGCCGCTGCCGATGCACGGCTGGTGACCAGCGTTGATGCCTCGCCGGGATACACAGAACTGGCTCGCGGGAATTTTGCGGCAAACCGCCTGAACCACAAACGCCATGAGTTCATCGTGGGGGATTGCCTGGATGTGCTGGGCAGTCTGGCACAGCACAAAAAATGCTACGACATCATCCTGATGGATCCCCCCTCATTCTCCACAACTTCAAGGAGCCGCTTCACAACACGCGGAGGCACGTCCGACCTGGTGACGGCATCGCTGCCGCTGCTGTCTGACGGCGGGCTCATGATCACATCCTCCAATCACCAGAAAGTAGATATTGCCGATTATCTGAAGGAACTGCGCCGTGGCGCTCTTCAGGCCGGAAGCGATCTTCAGGTGATCTCACTGTACGGCCAGCCGGAGGATTTTCCCTATCCCGTTACCTTCCCCGAAGGACGCTACCTGAAGTACGCCGTATGTGTAAAAACTCGCTGATACGAAAAAGTCCCGCGACGAACCCATTTACCTCAAGATTTTTCCACTTTCGTCCCCCCCACGCGCAGTCACCAGTGAGATGAAGCGCTGCAGCACCTCCGGCTGCAGCCAGACGAATGCCAGAGAGAACAGCAGCGTGAGAGCGCCGACGGAGCTGAAACCTTGTGCAGCCGAAAGGTGCAGCGGCCCGCTGACGGCGAAGGTCAGACCTGACGCAAGCAGGATAGCGATCCAGTTGACGAAGCTGGCGGCTGCCAGTATCTCGCCCCGCTTGACCGGATCGGCGCGGAGCTGGATGAAAGTCTGCAATGGCAGGCTGAAGAGGCCGGCCGATATGCCGAGCGTAACCAGGATGGCGATACAGACGGTCAGCGAGGCGGACACAACGTGCAGCAATATGGGAGCGAGCGTCAGACCGATTGCACCGATGGGCACAATACCCAGCTCCACATTATGGCCGGAAATTCTGGCGGCAAGCAGGGAACCGATGCCTATCCCCAGTGCGGTTGCCAGAAACAGGTAGCCACTGCCGGATTCGGTCAGCCCCAGCTCCTGCAGGCCGTAGCTGATCAGGTTGAGCTGGACATATGCTCCCACAAACATGAAGTAGGCTTGTCCGATGACTGCCAGCACCAGCGTGCGGTCGTGGCGGATCTCCCGGATGGTACGCAGTATCTCGGCCGGAAACCAGGCGATCTGTCGCACCTCATCGGCCTTGGGGGTCGCCTCCATGCCGGAGGCGGCCCAGAGTCCCGCAATCGCCACCAGCAGACAGAACAAGCCTGCAACCCAGTAGCTCTGATGGATAAGCTGGGCCAGAGCCGAGGCCAGGGTGGTGCCGAAGATGATGGCCAGATAGGTGAAGGATTCTATGAAACCGTTGGCTCGGGATAGCTGCTCAGGTCGGGCCAGTTCCGGGATTACGCCGTACTTTGCCGGTGCAAAAAAGGCACTGTGAGTGGCCATGAGAAAGATGACCGCATACAGGCCGTCGTACCATCCCGCGGCAAAGACCGCAACAGCCAGGGCCGTTACCACTACCTCCATCACCTTCACCGCAACCGTGATCTGCGATTTGCGCAGGCGGTCGGCCAGACAGCCCGCCGGGGCCGAAAAAAGCAGGAAGGGCAGCACAAAAGCTGCCCCCGCCGTAGCGGTGATCACACCGGCCTGACTGACCCCCCTGACGCCGATCAGGCAGAATATAATCAACAGTTTCAAAATGTTGTCGTTCATTGCCCCCAGGAACTGGGCCGCATTCAGATAGCTGAATGAGCGGGGCAGTTTCTGGGTCGGGCTGGTTCTCTGCATATCTATCCTTTGGAATCCGCGAGCAGGCTGTGCAGGTCTGCCAGAAACAGCTCTTCTCTGTGGTGATAATACTGCTCTGAAGAGTTTTCGGCGATCCCGATGCACTCACGGAAAGCCTCCTTCATGACCCCGTTGATGGCAGCGTCGTCCACCTGCCTGATTCCTTTCCCGCGCAGTCGCTCCATCCCCTGAAAATACCCCGATGCCATCAGCCGCATGGTTCTGCAGACACGCGCCACCGCCACATGCTTGAAGCGATAGCCGGCCTCGAAGGGCAAATTTTCATCCAGCAGCAGCCTGCCAGCTTTTTCAAAGCGATTCCATGACTCCGAACCATAGAGCACGATCTGGTTATGATAGAGCAGATTTACCGTCAGTTCATGGTCCGACAGCAGCCCCAGATCCTCCAGGAAATCGTAGTTTTCAGCCAACTCCGCCATCGTGGAATCCGGCTCGAACATGATGAAACCGATGGTAAGAGGTATGCCGCTTTCCTGGATACAGTGCACCGCCCGGGAGATCTGCCGCGTGGTTGTTTTTTTATTGATTCGCCGCAGCACGCTGTCGCAGCCCGACTCTATGCCGAGAAAGACGCTAGAGGCTCCGTTTTTTGCCAGCAGGTTGAAGAGTCGTTTGTCGACAGTATCGACCCGTGTCTCGAAACCGAAAGGAATTGCGGCTGACCTGGCGATCCCGCTGATGGCTGCGACGCGATCTCTCTGTGTCGCGCCGTGGCCTATGAAGGTCGGATCAATAAAATAGAGCTGATCAATCCTCCTCCTCTGAAGCCTGGCCTCGATTTCGGCTTCAAGCGATGAGACGCTTCTCTCGCGACGCCTGCTGCAGCTGTAGAAGCCGCTGATAAAGCAGAAACTGCACTCTCCAAAGCAGCCGCGGCTGGCGGCGATGTTCATGGTCGTGTAGTCGCAGTTCGCCCCCACATCATCGGGAACCGGCAGCCATGTCAGATCATCGATCACGTCCCGTGCAGCATAGGTCGTCTCTCTGTGGGCAAGTCCGGGAACGGCCATCGGTCTGTCCCCGTTCTCACGGGAGCGCAGCAGGTCGTCAAGGGTTTGTTCAAACTCGCCGACAATGATGAAATCCAGTTGCGGGGCATACTCCGGCAGACGGGAGCGGGAGAGGGTCGGAAACAGCCCGAAGGCGCCGATCATAACATTCTGCTCTCTTTTCACACGCGCCAGAACGGCGCGAACGGTTGCCTCATGACCCCAGGAATAGACCCAGTGAACGAGTATCACATCGGCGCCCTGGGCAATAATCTGCCCGGCCATGGTTTGTTCGCTCTGGTGGGAGGCGGACAAGTCGAGATACCCAACGTCCCATCCGGCGCGCCGGGCCACCGCCAGCGCATAGCCGCTGTTCAGGCTGGCCGAGAGCGGGGCGTTGGCGACATCGTTGTAATGTTCGATGGAGAGGGGACGGGGATTTTCGATAATGACGATCTTCATCTCGGCGGGCTACTCTACCAGCAGCAGTCCGATGAACTGGACGAAGTCATCGCTGCTGCGCAGCGGTACAACCCTGATGCCCGCAGTTTCGGCCAGGGCAAAGACATCGCAGCCGCAGGACTCCAGCGAGGGGCGGCGCTTTTCGGGGAACAGGCAGCGGTCATCGGGACACTCATCACACCAGCAGCAGGGGCCGCCGGAGAATACCAGCGCCTTTGTATGGCCGTTCAGGAAGGCTGATTTTTCCAATTCAAGCAATCGCGACTGGAACTCTTTGAGCGGCGGTTGTCCGGCAACCAGCAGCGCCTTTGAATAGCTCCGCAGAAGATCAGTGAACGCCGTGCTGTCCATTGAGTGGGGTGGGCAGCTCCATTTCCTGCCATGGGACGGGCAGCCGTAGGCGCATTTGGCCCTGACCCATGGCTCGCTGGTGATGGCGGCCGGATCGACTGGCACAGCCTCGAAAAAACCGAGCGTCATTGCCTCGTGCCGCAGAAGAAATAGCGGGTCGCGGCTGACGACGCCGGATGACTGCCGGGAGGCGAGCATGGCGTGGGAACAGGATGGCAGTTCGATGATGTCGCAGTGGCTGAGTCCGGCCTGTTGCAGCAGCAGGGCGGTCTCGTCGAAACGGTAGGTACGGCCGTTATAGGTGTTGACCAGCATGTGGATGTCGTACAGGGCGCCGAAGCTGTTGCCGTCCCGGAAAAAATCGTGGATCACCAGCACTCCGTCGGCGGTAAGCAGGCCTGCGAGGGATCTGATGATGGCCTGATTCTCCGGCAGACTGTAGCAGTGAATCAGGTTTGACATCAGCAGCAGGTTGCAGCTTCCGGCATGCTGCGCAACAAAGGCGTCCCGTTCATGCCGGTCGGCGATATTGCAGGCCTGATGGGCTATTCCGTCCTCATCCATAGCACACCGGTTAAGCTCCAGAACATCGTGCAGGTCACAGGCAAGGGTCTGCCAACCCGGATGACGCCTGAGAAACTCACGCAGGTAGCTCCCGTCTCCGGCCCCGATGTCAATGATGCGACCGCATTCGGGCAGATCCGGCAGAGCCTTCCACAACTCGTCCGATCGCACCACGGCAGCCCCGTGCATGGCCCTCTGGAAAAGCTCCAGCCTGCTCTGGTACTCACCGGGATGGTTTTCGCCGACTGTGGCCGACTGCCCCTGCCGCAAAACGGCGTCAAGCCCCCCCCACTTTTCCATCAGCAACCGTTCAAACTTCAGAGCATCGAGCTGGTTCAGGGGGCTTCCGCTGAAAAGATACGTCCGTGAAAACCCTGAAAGGTACAGCAGCCCGTCATAGAGTTCGAAAATACCGATGGCTGTCAGCAGCTCAAGCAACCGTCGGCCTTCGTCCCGGAGTAAACCGGCCTCATCCAGCAGGGCCTCCGTTGTGAGAGGCTTTCGAGCCACAATCTCGACCAGACCTGCCTGAACCGCCTGCATGGTGACTGTAAGGTAACGATACCCGCTGAGCAGGCTGCAGAAGGTTGCGTAGGAACTGTCCGAGGGAAGGATTCTCAACGCACCCCCGCCTTGACAGCCAGGTCGCCGTACATTTCCAGCGCGCAGGCCGGACAGAGTCCGTGACTGAAGTCCGCCCGGGAGTGATCCCTGATATACACTTCAAGCTGGTTCCAGTACCCGTCGTCATCCTTTATCTTCTTACACCCCATGCAGATGGGCAGCAGCCCCTTCAGACTGTTAATCTCGGCCAACTGGGCAGCCTTAAGGGCTTCCTGTGCCTCCACCCGCTCGGTCACGTCGATGCAGCTGCCGATATAACCTGCGAAATCTCCTTCCTCCGTAAAGAACGGCACGCCGCGATCAAAAATCCAGCGGTACTCGCCGTCATGGCGTTTCAGCCGGTATTCCATCTCGAAGATACGCCGGGCGTTGAAGTTTTCCATATAGATCTCCACACAACGGTCGTATTCATCGGGATGGACGCCTTCCGTCCAGCCGTTGCCGAACTCTTCTTCAAGCGTTCTGCCCCGGAAAGAGAGCCAGCGCTCATTAAAGTAGTCGCACAGGGCATCGGTGCGGGCACGCCAGATGAGTATGGGCGACTGCTCTACGAGAGCCTGGTATTCATTTCTTGTCAGCGGTGCATGTGTCATGAATCATTACCCCCTGATTACCTTTCTGATTGCGTCTATCAGGCGTGCCGGAAGCACCGGCTTGTTAATGCAAATCATCGGGAATAAGCATCTTGCTGAGACCTCGAAAGCATCTGTGGTATAAAGAGACGCAGGAAAAACATGAGTATCGTTTTTACCGGATTGTGTCAATGTTCGATTGCCGGTATCATGTCGCGGACAGAAAATATACCGTACCGGCATTATTCCGGTGCGTGGAGGTTCTATGCGATTCATCCTGGCTGCACTACGCAGTCTGGCGCAATACCTGTAATAATGAAAAACAGGTTTTATGATTCACCCAGAAGTACTGCAGTTTTTTTGTATTAAACCGATGATTACTCAGTGCTCTCTGTATCTTTGCTGTTGAACTGCTGTTTATTGGATAAATAATGATCGATCGGAGGATGTCATGGGTCTTAAGAAAGTTGGTATTTTGACGGGAGGTGGAGACTGTTCGGGACTGAATGCCGTTATCCGGGCCGTAACAAGATCCGCCATTATCGAACATGGAGCCAGGGTCGTCGGCATTGAAGGCGGATTTGAAGGCCTGGTATTTAATCACACCCAGGATCTGACGATCAAAAGCACACGGGATATTCTCACGCTGGGGGGAACCATTCTCGGCACAACCAACAAGGGCAACCCCTTTGAGTGGCGAGAGCAGAGCCATGACGGATCAATAAGCGTCTACGACTATTCGGACAGGGCGGTGCAGACCGTTAAAGAACTGGAGCTCGACTGCCTTTTTGTGGTTGGTGGAGAAGGCACACTGGAGATCGGCTATAAATTTCAGAAGAAGGGCGTCCAGGTCATCGGCATCCCGAAAACCATCGATAACGACCTGGACAAAACCGATTACACCTTCGGCTACCAGACGGCCGTTCAAGTTGCCTGCGACGCGCTGGACCGGCTTGCAACCACCGGCCGCAGTCACCAGCGGGTCATGATCCTTGAAGTCATGGGGCGTACCGCCGGATGGATTGCACTTGAAGCCGGCATTGCGGGTGGAGCACACATTATTCTGATACCTGAAATACCCTATAATATTGAGAGCGTCGTCCAGAAAATTCGTCTTCGCGCCAAGGGCGGAAGCCCCTACAGCATTATCATGGTGGCGGAAGGGGCCAAGGCCATCGGCGGTGATGTCGTTACCCAGGAAACGGCAACCACGAGGCTTCAGGGTGTACCGCAACTGGGCGGTATCGGCTTTCATCTGGCCAACCAGATCAAGGAACAGATCGATCTGGAAGTTCGTTGCACCGTTTTGGGGCACATTCAACGTGGCGGAACACCGACGGCATTCGATCGGGTACTGGGAACAAGGCTCGGCAGTTACGCCGTTCAAGCCGCTGCAGATGGGAAGTTCGGCACCATGGTCGCTCTCCAGACGCCGGATATTATTCTGGTACCTCTGCATGAACTTGCCGGCGTCGTGAGGCATGTCCCGGTAGATTCGCAATTGATCAAATGCGCCGAGTCAATCGGAATCAATATGGGGCGAGAGGCTGCGTGACCGGTTGACATATTTTCTCGTTAAAACGGGGATTGATACTCTTCTTCCGGGTTGTCTAAAAACATCATAATCGCGGTGAACATGGATGTCAGAATGCCATGACCCTCTGTATTGTTGGAAAAGGATCTTTCCCAACCATAGCCAATCATATCCACCGAGGATATCGTGCCAGCCCTGCGCAGGTCAATGTGGGGTGTGATGCTCTTTACGATACGCTGCCCGGATTGACGATTGAAGAAGTTGTGCTCCTCCTCAATGTGTCTGATGAGTTCCGTCAGTTGCGCAAAGGTCATTGTTACTGCCCTGCCGTTATGGATGCTCATACGCCCTCACTCGATACCAGCCCGTGTGAAACAAGAGCCCCATGGATTTCGTCCCTTTTGTACGGCTTGCCAATATGATCGTCGGCATCGAGAGCCCCCATGGTTTTAAGGACGGTTTCATGGGAATCGTCATGGGTAGCCATAATGATCATCGCCCGATAGTCGGCTTCATCCTCTATGAACCGAATTCGTTTCAGAGTCTCAAGTCCATCCATGACCGGCATCGCGATATCCAGAAAGACCACATCATAGGGGCGGTGACACAGGGCATCTTCATAGAATTCTACGGCATCCATGCCATTATGCGCCAAATCGATCTGGCTGATACCTTCAGCCCTGAGTATCATTTCCAGGATACCCAGGCTCAGAAGATCGTCATCAGCAATAAGTACTTTCGCGTTTTCCATAGTGTTATCCCGTTATCCCATTTTATTATCCAGATGATGGCACACCTCTTTCCAGAAACGGTAACCGGTCGAAGGTATTTCAATACGCTCGCAGCAAGCTTCGGGGTATGGCGCGGAGGGATTGAACCAACGTGGATATCCTTTTAAATCAGATTGTTACGCTGCGTCATCCGGATGGGGAAATCTTGCTGCAAAATGTCCGTAGTCTGCGTCTGAAACGATAATATGGTCTGTCAGCCAGTCCAGGAGAAATGTCAGAACTTCGGTGGACAGATCAGCTTTTCCCTGATGAAAGAGTTTCTGAAATTCGGTGACTTTGCTGCTGAAGGCGTTGTGCTCATCACGATGACGCGACAATTTGTGGTATTTATGAGCAATCATCCACTGCTCTTCGGCTGCAAAATGATACGTTGCGTAATCAATCAACTCATCCAGCACCGATCCCAACGCACTGATATCCGCCCCGCTTTTGAGGCTGTCATACGTGGTATTTAACAGGTGAACCAGGTGTTTGTGATGGTCATCAAATTCCTTGATGCCAAGCTCATAAGTCTCCTGCCATTTCATGAAAGCCATAGTGACCTCCCGACCCAATTTTACACAACAATCATCTCCTGTCAACTTTACCCACTGGAGAGATATAGATGCTGAACTCCTCTTTTCCATCAACGCCCAGCAAATTATCAGTCAGTTCCTGGTTGTATGCCGCTATGGCGCAGGTACCTGCGCCGATGGCCTCACACGATATGTAGAGATTCTGACAAACATGCCCGGCATCCAGTGCGATTACCTTGTAGGATGCTTCGGCATAGCGCCACTCGGTCCTGGTCGGTATGACAGTCCAGATGAAGGTGACCGCAGCCTTACCGGTAAAGCCCTGTCCACGGGTAGCTGCTGCAAGATGAGCTGGCAGGTTTTCAATGTTTCGTTCAAGCACCAGGGAGTGGTCAATCGGGAGGTATCGATAGATACCGCTCTCAAGTCCGTCGACCCGCAGCACGGCGAGATACGTTTCAAAAGGGTGACGACACCCGGCAGAAGGAACGGTTCGTAATACCGCTGCCTCATGGATAATCTGCCGAACCCCCTGAGTGGCCCAGAGCAGAAAAGCCAGTTCATCAAGAGATAATGAAGCTGCCGTGAACCTTCGATGGCTCTCACGGTTGGCAATGGCAGCCAGCACATCACATGGCGGAATTGACCAGGTTGACCGGTCAGGAAGTTTAATTATCCTGCTGTCCGGCGGGGCTGGTTTCTGGATTGACGGTGGTTGTTCACCCCGGGATTGCTCCGTATTCCAAAAGTTGACCTCATCCCTGATCAGGTCGGTCAGGAAGTATCTGCCGTTTTCCTTGGTTATGGTTTGAAGCTTCTTCATATCGCTTTCCTTAATGATTGTGCAGCGAATCCTTCAGGTATATTCATTCTCCATCCGGTACAGCCAGACCAGTATTTCGGCAACGGCGCGGTAGAGTTCGGGGGGGATGAACTGGTCGGTATCAAGCTGCATCAGGAGCTTTACCAGTTCCGGTGATTCATGCACATACACACCCGCCTCATGGGCACAGGCAATGATGGCCTCAGCCATGACCCCCTTGCCGCGTGCCACAACCACCGGGGCGTAATAGCCCTGCTTGTAGGACAGCGCAGCAGCCTTGCGCTCATCGGCGTCATGGCGTGTCATGCTGAACCCCGATATTCCCCGGCACCAGTCCGGCTGCCTGCAACTGCTCCATAAGCGCCGGTCTCCCGGCATCAAGAAATCCCGCTGAAGTCGCATCCACCGTTTTGATCTCAACGCTGACCCTGCTGCCATCCAGGGTCAGGCGCGCGCTGACTGCGCCCAGTTTGGGAAGATCAAGCTTCAGCGCCGTATCCCAGCAGCGCTCCCGTCTCCCCTCCTTGTTGCGTCGAGCGTCTCGTTCCGCAACGGACCACTCCATCTTCTGACCGGGGAAAAGATCCCCTCTGAAAACCATCTGGCCGCTCTGCATGGCCTTAAGCTGCTCCTGTACTACTGACAGTGTGCGCTGGTCGGCTACAACCTCCTGGTGTCTGGTTACTCCGGCCTGTTTCACCATTTCCTCCATGACCTCCATCGAGCCGGTCTTGATGCCGGCACGCGCCAGAGCTTCCGCCTGCGGAGCGGTCTGTTGAAAAACCGCTGCCGGTTGTTTGAGATGGGACAACTGCCCCTGTGGCTCCCGCAGGATATCTTCCAGATGATACTCCCCTCCGAACCAGCGCGTCAGATGGGATTCGTAAAACAGGCCGCTCTCCCGCAATCCCTGCTGCAGCATCCGGCCAACCTGAGTTGAATCAAGCGGTGGACCCGACAGGAGTGTCCGTACGATTCCCATGGTCTCCTGGGCCGTGACCTGTCGAGCGGCGACACCCAGAAAGCTGCTGAGCCAGCGGCCGGTATCACTGACTCTGGAGTCTTTCTGCCCGCCGAAGCGGGCAAGCAGAAAGGTGGGACTGGGTTCCCCGGAAATGAAAAACAGGTTGACCGGGTCTCCCCGCCTGGTACCCTTCGGCATGCTGAACTCCAAAGCCTGATCGGCAACCTGCAGCATGAATCGACCACTGCCGAGGGAGGCCAGAACCTCGCCCTTGATCTGTTGACCGGGCACAAACCCGACCGGCATCGACTGCTGGTTGAGAGCCTCCAGGAGCGCCAGCCGGTTCCCCTTGATCAGAGCCTGGAGCAGTTTGGCCATGTCGTCATTCAGGACGATACCGTTGCCCGGCAGAAACGTCGACTGCTGCAGCGTAATCATGGCGGCACCGCCGGGAAGGGCCTGTTCAGAAGCGGGTTGCCTCCCGCGTGTAAGGCCCTGGTAGGTGATGGGCTCGTCCTTGATGGCAGAAAACGCGGGTGAATCGGCGGGGAGGCTTTTCAACACCGTATTCAGGCGTTCCAGCACGAACATCTGCTGGTTGGAAACACCACCCTGATTGTGTTCGAGGACGCTCAGCCAGCGACCCGCCTCGCTCAGGGTGCCGGGAGTCATGTCCGGCACCGTACGTGCGATGGCGAAAAGCGGCCTGGGCTGAGCCGAGATAAAGGTCAACCTCAGAATCTCACCCGCCTGAACCGTGCGGGGCATCGTCAATTCCAGAGATGTTCCTGCAACCTGGACAAAGGCTCTCTTGCCGGGCAGAGAGCCGATCACGGCAGCGTCAACCTCCTCTCCCGGCATCAGGGGCAGCGGGATAACCGGCTGGCTGGCGGCCTCAGCCAGGACAAAGCGCGAGGTGCTGGCAATCTGCTGGAGGATCCGGGAGGCTCTATCCTCGAAAGAAGCCAGACGAATCTGTTCGGGAGTGAGTGCCGGAGTGGTCAATTGCTGCTGCGCCGCCCCCTGACTCCCCTTGAGTTGCGGCGTGCCATCGACGGGAACCCTGGCAGCCTGCTTCAGAGGACTATAGGTAAGCGCTTCCTCCATCAGGTTGGCCAGCACAGCCGCTTCGCCCGAGGTGCGCCGCAGCAGTTCGCTGACGTTGTGCAGGGATGAGCGCAGTCCCGGATCGATAAACCGTTCGCCACCTACCAGAAGCCCCATCAGTCGCGAGGCATCTGAAAGACTGACGGGAGGAGCGATTGTGGCCGGTCGGGCTATGGCGAAGGTCGAGCGGGGTTCTCCAGAGACAAAGGTCATCTCCAGATTTTGTCCCGGCCGCACCGTCATCGGCAGTTCCAGATTGAGTCGCTGGGTACCGATCTGCACCTGCACACGCTTGTCCGGGAGCATTGACAGCACCTCGGCGGTCACCCGCTGGCCGGGGATAAGCCTGATGCCGATACCGGAATCCTGCTCGGCGCTGACAAACGACAGATTGGATGCCTTTGAAAGCAGATCGAAGACCTGTTGCTGGATGTCGGAGTTTATGGCCATGGAAACCTTGTTGAATCCTAAAATACGAAAAAAGAGTGTGATTCGATTCGACCGGAAAAAATATGGATTACCTGTAATGCAACCATGGTACCACATTCCGCACGGGCCATGAAGAGACAAACGCAGACGACTGAATTACAGAGATATTCAGGACATCCGGGGCACAAAAAAACTTTCGTCCCGCGAATCAAGGGTGTATGCTCGGGCAGGATGGTTCTCAATGAGTCATATTTTTGACAGGAGATGATTATGGTTATGCGTAGGGAAAAAGACTCTCTGGGCGAGATGGAGGTTCCGGCATCGGCCTATTACGGAGCCCAGACTGCACGGGCGGTCCAGAACTTTCCGATCTCCGGGCTCAAACCACACCCGGCCTTTGTGCGGGCGGTAGTGATCATAAAAAAGTGCGCGGCCGCAGCAAATATGGCCACTGGGCGCCTTTCATCCGAGATCGGAGCCGCCATTGTTGCCGCCGCTGACGAAGTGCTGGCCGGTCACCTGGACGACCAGTTCGTGGTGGATCCCTTTCAGGCCGGAGCCGGAACCTCACACAATATGAACATCAACGAGGTACTGGCCAATCGTGCCCTGGAACTGCTGGGTCGGCAGCGCGGCGATTTTTCCACGTTGCACCCCAACGATCATGTCAACATGGCCCAGTCCACCAACGACGTGATTCCCACCGCTATTCGCCTGGCCTCGCTGGAGATGCTCGACCCTCTGCTGGGAGCGCTGGAAGCGCTGGAGCTGGCCCTTGCTGCAAAGAGCGCGGAGTTTGATCCGATTCTCAAATCGGGCCGCACCCATCTGCAGGATGCGGTTCCGATCCGTCTTGGGCAGGAGTTTGGCGCCTATGCCTCGGCAGTCCGCAAGAACCGCGAGGGTCTTGAGTCGTGCATCCCGGCACTGCTGGAACTGGGCATCGGCGGCACTGCGGTGGGAACCGGCCTGAATGCGGAGCGGGGCTACATGAGCAGCGTGATCAGGGAAGTTGGCCTGGCCACCGGTTTCCCGGTGGTTGCCGCGCCGGACCTGTTTGAAGCCATGCAGAATATGGATCCCTTTCTGGCTCTCTCATCGGCGTTGCGCCGCATGGCGGTAAATCTGGGACGGATCGCAAACGACCTGCGCCTCATGGCCTCCGGTCCCCGCACCGGACTGGATGAGATCCGACTGCCTGCGGTTCAGCCCGGCTCCTCGATCATGCCGGGCAAGATAAACCCGTCAAGTGCCGAGATGACCAACATGGTCTGTTATCAGATAATGGGCTGCGACCAGGCGGTCATGCTGGCGGCCCAGGCTGGGCAGCTGGAGTTGAATGTGATGATGCCGCTGATCGCATACAACCTGACATTTTCCCTGGAACTGGCCAAGAATTGCGTGCAGAAATTTACGGATTCATGTATTACTGGCATTGAAGCCAATCGGGAGCGTTGTCAGCGTTACCTGGAGGATTCACTGGGTCTGGTGACGGTGCTGGCACCCTCCATCGGCTACAACGCGGCTGCTGAAGTGGCCAAGGAATCGGTTGCCACGGGGGGTTCCATACGGGAGATCGTCCTGGCGCGCGGTTTGATGCCGGAATCGGAACTGGAAGAGGCCATGCGGCCCGGACACCTGACAGAGCCGGGGCTGCCACTGGGAGAGAAATAACCCTTCATCACGATTTGCACGAATTTCTGCGTGTTGGCGATGAATTACTACAAACTAAAAGGAGAATGAACAGATGAAAGAAGAAGTGCTGAGAGTTCTGGATCAGGTACGGCCCGGTTTGCAGGCCGATGGCGGAGATGTGGAACTGGTGGATGTTACGGAGGACGGGATTGTCAAGGTGCGTCTGAAAGGCGCCTGCGGCAGCTGCCCCATGTCCACCATGACCCTCAAGATGGGCATTGAACGGGCAATGAAAGAGCAGATTCCGGGTGTGAAGGAAGTCGTCGGGGTCTGATCCGCCCCGGTCGCGGAAGATTACGACCCCGCAGGACGCGATCCTGCGGGGTTTTCTGTTACAACTGTGCCTTGAGAGGAGCCGCTGCACACATGAAGATCTGGATCGACGCCGATGCATGCCCCAGGATCATCAAGGAAATCGTCTTCCGGGCCTCCGAGCGACTACAGGTGCCGGTTTGTCTGGTAGCCAACCAGCCGCTGGGCAAACACCATACCGCACTCGTAAGCTCGGTCGTGGTCGCGGAAGGTTTTGATGCGGCCGATGATTTTATTGCTGAACATGCAACACCACAGGATCTGGTGATAACCGCCGATATACCGCTGGCGGCCCGGATTGTAGATAAGGGGGCCGTCGGCCTCGACCCTCGTGGTGAGCTCTATACCGAAGAAAATGTGGGTGAGCGGCTCTCCATGCGTGACCTGATGCAGGAATTGCGCGGGGCGGGAATGATCCAGGGGGGACCGGCACAGTTCAGCAGCACCGACCGACAACGTTTCGCCTCATCACTTGATCGGGTGTTGACGCGGATGCTGAAAGGACGGCGACTGACATGAGAAAACTGCTCAACTGGGGAGCGGTCGGATTGACGACCTCTGCGATCCTCGATCCGGTCATCTACGCCATGCTCGACCTTCCGATTCCCTGGTTGAGGGATCTGCTGATGCTGGCGGGTGGTGTAGGCTGCTTCTGGCTGTTGATACGGCTGCGTGATGAGTGGTAAAGACAAAAGACCTCAGAGGTTTTTGAAACCTCTGAGGTCTAATCAGATGGCATACATACGTAAATTATAACTACTGCTTTATCAAATTCCCTGTGCCACTTTCACTTCCACCGCATGTAGTTACGCCCTTATAGGAGAAAGCCATTGTTCTTGGTGTGACAGACGTATTGATAATTCCTGTGCCACTGAGACTCCCGGTACAGGCGGGTGCCGTGGGTGAGGCAGGGACAGCTACAGCTATAGTAAATGTTGCAGTACCCCCAGAAACAGCGCCTGTTATATTTCCAAGTCCACCAGCTGTAATAATAGTTTCAGAAAAATTATTAGCAGCACTAGGTAGCTCTGTAGAAGAGTAATTTCCAGTGAGAGTTCCAACACTATTTTGCACTAAAATCACCGTGGCGGTTCTACTCCCCGCTAAACTCGATATGTAGGTTCCTTTCCATGTACCTGTCGCGTCAAGTAGAGGACCAGAAGAATTATTCGATCCGTTGCCACCGCTACCTCCGCAAGCTGTCAAAACACCGCATAGCACTACCAACAAGAGTTGCTTTTTCATGATACTCCTCCCATGACTACTACTAAAATTTAATTTAAAGCTGGCTAACAATATCAAATAGTACGTAATTGTCAATAATATACTAATTATTTGTTGGTTATATCATTTGCCCCACCGACGGATTATCACCGCCGGAGGCAAATATGAAGACGACGAAAAAATTGCTGGGCGCACGAATCAAAGAATTGCGTAAAATAAGAGGGTTATCACAAGAAAAACTTTCCGAAAAAGTGAACGTTGATCCCAAATATATAAGTTTCATAGAGTGCGGTCGTAGTTCCCCTTCCCTTGAAGCAATGGGAAACATAGCCAATGCCCTGGGCGTCGAAATCAAGGATCTGTTTGAGTACGCCCACCTTCAGGCGGATGGGGTTAGGGCCGAAGAGATAGAGAAACTGCTGGAAGGAGCTGATGAAGAGAAAAAACGGACGATCATGAAGATCATCCGGGCTGTGGTGCGCTGAAGTGTTCAATCACCGCTGCTCCTAGCTTAAAAATATGTTGCCAGATTGGCACCATAAAAGTATTATCTCCTTACGGAGAAAATACCATGCAAACGGCGAGAAGCCCTAAAGTAGTATCTAAACCGGTGGCGGACGACCGGATTACCGCACGGATCCCTCGTGCCAACCGCCTCATCATTGAACGTGCCGCTGCTGTGTACGGCGCGAGCCTCAACCAGTTCATCGTGCAGACTGCACTTGACCGCGCCGGTGAAATTCTGGAACGTGAGGAGGTACTCCGTCTGTCCGCGAGAGACACCCAGACATTTCTTGAGGCGTTGGAAAACCCGCCTGAACCCTCCGCACAACTTATCGAAGCGATGAAATCACACCGTCGACTGGTCAAATGCTGATCATTAAACCTCTGGAACCGTCCCATGACCGTAAGGCTTTTGATTGCGGCATACCGGTCCTGAACGATTTTCTGTATAAAACGGCCCGACAGCATCGGGAAAAGGGACTATCCAATACTTTCGTTCTGCTGAACGAGAACAACCCTCAAGAGATACTCGGTTTTTTCACACTTTCATTTCTTGAGGTTGACGCAGCTGTTCTTCCGGGAGAATATTCCCGCCGCCTTCCAAAATCCTCACGCCTGCCGGCTGCAAAACTGGCTCGACTTGCGGTTGACAAGCGCCAGCAAGGAAAAGGATACGGTAATCTGCTGGTTGCTGAGGCTGTAAGAAGGATTATAACGGCAATCAATACTTCTGGCGGTATTACCGGATTTTTTGTAGATGCCAAAGACGAACACGCCAAAAGGTTTTACCTTCGATACGGTTTTATTTCTCTTCAGGACACGCCGCTCACGTTGTTCCTTCCGCTGAAAACGCTACTGATGGGAATGGAAAAGCTTACTGCCGGGTGATACCTTTCCAGTTTACCAACCTGCAAACTGGTACTTGCAAGACCCCACATTACGCTGCAAGTGCAGCAAAACGAGATGTACTACATGACCATCGAAATTCGCGAAGCAGACCTTAAAATCGACTATTACCGAGCCTCCGGGCCGGGCGGGCAGCACCGCAACACCACCGACTCGGCAGTACGCATCCGCCATCTGCCCACCGGTATTGTGGCTCAGGCATCCGAAAGCCGCTCCCAGCTGCAGAACCGTGAGAAGGCCATGGAACGCTTGCAGGCCGCTCTGGAGCGTCGCGAGCGCAAAGAAAAGAAACGCATCGCCACCAAAGTGCCGAAACGAGCCAGGGAGCAGCGGCTGTCCGAAAAGAAAATCCTGTCGCAGCTCAAGAAACTGCGTTCAACGGTTGACTGAGATGCGCTCCGTCTCCAGTTTGTCCATCGAATGGATTAAACCGGATATTGCCGCCGAAGTGTGGGAATTTACCCATCACCCCGACAAGCAGGATTTCTACCTGCGCCACACCATCGGCTGGGAGAATCTTCTCGCCTGTTTTGAAGCCGGAAGACTGGCGCCCTATCCTCGTTCGGATCGGATCGATGGAATACCGGTGGCGCTCTCCTACAGCAGTTATGACGACTACGCCCGCTATCTGGCCAGGGCCAAACGGGGCTACCGCAGAAACTATTCCGTGATGGAGGGTACACTGCAGCGTCTTGGCGTACTGAAACTCCCGGCGCCAATAATCCTGCAGTGCCACGGTGAAGCGCTGCTGTTCTCCGGCTACCGGCGCCTCTGCCTGGCCTGGAACTACGGGATTGTTCCGTTCGTCTGGCTGCTGCCTGTTGCAGGAAGGACGGGGCTATGCGACTGACGCTTGTGGCGATCCATCCTGCGCCATCCCCCCAGGCTGTGCCGCTGGCCAACGCATTTCTGCAGAGCTACCTCGAAGCATCCCCTCCAGCTGCCGGACCGATTGAGATTGAGCGGGCAGATTTCTTCCTCCATCAGGAGTCTGCCACCTGTGTCGATGAAATTGTTACCCGGCAACCGGCAGTGGTCGGTTTCTCGGTGTATGTCTGGAATCGTAAATTATGCGCTGAGATTGCCGGTGAGCTGCGACTCCGACAGCCGGGGATTATCATCTTCGCAGGAGGGCCGGAGGCTACCGCCGATCCGGCTGGCCTGCTGGCGGAGGGCGGTCTCGACTTCCTGATTTCCGGCGAGGGGGAGAAGCCGTTTGCCGAGGTCTGCGCCCGGCTGGCGGTCGGAGCGGATGTGGCAGGTATCCCCGGCGTTGTCACTCTGGAAAAAAACGGGATTTCCCTGATCCCGGCGCAGTCGCTCACCGATCTGGACAGCATCCCTTCCCCCTGGCTTAATGGAATTCTTGACGCCGCACGGTATCCGGGAATCCTCTGGCAGTTGTCGCGCGGTTGCGGTTTCAACTGTGACTTCTGCTTCGATTCCCGCGACCGTCACGGTGTGCGGCATTTTTCGCTGGAACGGATTGAGGCGGAATTGCGGCACTTTGCCTGTCATGGCGTCAGCCAGGTCTTCGTGCTGGACTCCACCTTCAATCAGGATGTGCGCCGGGCCAAGACCATCCTGCGGATGATCCGGAAGATCGCCCCACACATCCATTTCCACTTCGAGGTGCGCAGCGAGTTTCTCGACCGGGAGATGGCAGGGCTTTTCGCCGGTATCACCTGCTCCCTGCAGATTGGCCTGCAGAGCGCCGATCCACAGGTATTACGGAGAGTTGGCCGCAGTTTTCGCCGAGATGACTTTGTCCGCCGAACCATGCTGCTGAACGACACCGGCGCAGTGTTCGGTTTTGATCTTATGTACGGCCTGCCCGGTGATACCCTGAGTGGCTTCCGCGACAGCCTCGATTTTGCCCTGGGGCTCTACCCAAATCACCTGGACATCTTTCCGCTGGCCGTACTTCCCGGCACTGCACTGGCTTCCCGGGCTGCATCGCACGGTCTCGATCATCTGCCGGTACCGCCCTACACCTTGACCGCATCGCCATCCTTCACTTCCGGTGACATGGCTGCGGCACGCACACTGGCCATGGCCTGCGACATCTTTTACACGCGGGGTCGCGCCGTAGCCTGGTTCAACGGTGTGATCCACCCTCTGGCGGTGAGCCCTTCGTTATTTCTGCAACAGTTCGCGGAGTGGCTTGAGCAGCAGCCGGTCGCCTGCATCGATGAAACCGGCCTGTCGGACGAGCAGATCTGGCAACTTCAGCGGGCTTTTCTCTCGTGGCGATTTGGCACCAAAAAGCTGGGGCGATTGCTGCCGGCGGTTCTCGACCTGCTGGACTATCACTATCACTACGCCGCAGCTCTGTTGACACCCCCGCCACAGATTCCTTCAAAAAAGAGCATGGCCGGGATGCGGCTCCTGCAGATCCCCCTGAGCTTGGCACCATCAGCCCGTCCGGCACACTTCAGCTACGAAATTCTGGAAATACTGGATGCGGGAGCGCCCGACGTGCTCAACTTTGCCGACACTCTCGAGCCATGCGGTTCCTGGGCTGTCATCTATCCAACGGCCAAAGGTGTCCGCACCGAATCGTTCGATCCTTCCCTGTACCGCCTGCTGGAGGAGCTGGATGGGCGTACAGCGCCTTCAACCCTCATATCGGATCTTGGCATCACGGCTGGCGACGCCGGTGATTTCCTCGCGTTCGCCGTATCCGAAGGCATCGTTCTAATCCCGTCTTCCGCGACCTCGAATAAAATCCGTTGCCGCTGATGGGACATTGATGCTATAGGTAGCCCGTACCTGAGCCACAGGGAGCACCCCTGTGGTTTTTTATTTTCTGTCAAAGGGAGCATTTTACATGATTACCGCATCGAATATATCCCTCGCCTACGGCAAGCGGGTCATTTTCAAGGACGTCAATATAAAGTTCACTCCCGGCAACTGCTACGGTCTGATCGGGGCAAACGGTGCCGGTAAATCCACCTTTCTCAAGATACTGGCGGGAGAGGCGGAAGCCGATAAGGGAGAGATTGCCATCGGCCCGCGAGAGCGGGTTGCAGTCCTCAGGCAGGATCAGTTTGCCTTTGACGAGGCAACCGTTTTCAATACCGTCATCATGGGTCATCGTCGGCTGTACGATATCATGGTCGAGCGCGAGGCAATCTATGCCAAGGCGGATTTCTCGGAGGAGGATGGCGCCCGTTCAGCCGAACTGGAGGGGGACTTCGCCGAGATGAACGGCTACGAAGCGGAATCCGAGGCAGCAGTATTGCTGAACGGGCTCGGCATTACCGAGGAATTGCGCCACAAGAAGATGAAAGAGCTGGAGGGTGGCGACAAGGTGCGGGTGCTGCTGGCACAGGCGCTGTTCGGCAGCCCGGATGTGCTGCTCCTTGATGAGCCGACCAACAACCTTGACCTGAAATCCATCTCCTGGCTGGAGGAATTTCTCTTCCGTTTTCCCAATACCGTGATTGTCGTTTCCCACGACCGTCACTTCCTCAACCAGGTCTGCACCCACACCGCCGACATCGATTTTGGCCGGATCACGGTGTATGTGGGCAACTACGATTTCTGGTACCATGCCAGCCAGTTGAACCTGAAGCAGAAGCAGAACGAGAACCGCAAGGTCTCCGAAAAGGCCGATGAATTGAAGGCCTTTATCCAGCGCTTCAGCTCCAACGCCTCCAAGGCCAAGCAGGCCACATCCCGTAAAAAGCTGCTGGACAAGCTGACCCTTGAGGATATGCCGGTTTCGTCACGCAAATATCCGCACGTGATGTTCAAGCCGGAACGCCCCTGCGGCGACATCATCCTGGAGATCGAGGGGCTCTCAAAAACGATCGATGGTGTGCAGGTTCTTAACAACCTGTCGCTGATTGTACGGAAAAACGACAAGATCGCCTTTGTGGGCAGCAATGGCCTGGCAAAAACGACCCTCTTCCAGATCCTTGCCGGAGAGCTGGAACCTGACAGCGGCAGCTTTCGTTGGGGTGTGACAATCTCTTCGGCCTATTTCCCCAAGGAAAACAGCTCCTACTTTGAAAAAGATCTGAATCTGATCGAGTGGCTGGGGCAGTTCTCACCGCCGACCGAGGGTGAAACCTTTGCGCGTGGTTTTTTGGGCAGGATGCTGTTCTCCGGTGACGAGGCCACCAAGAAATGCTCGGTTCTATCCGGTGGCGAACGGGTGCGCTGCATGCTGGCCCGCATGATGCTGACCGGCGCCAACGTCATCATTCTGGATGAACCGACCAATCATCTCGATCTGGAATCCATCACCGCACTGAACGACGGATTGATCGCTTTCAGCGAGGTGGTGCTGTTCGCCTCGCATGACCACGAGTTTGTGGCAACCGTGGCAAACAGAATCGTGGAGATTACTCCCGGCGGGATCATCGATCGGACCATGGGATTTGAGGAATATCTGGAGGATGCTGAAGTCGCACGGGAGCGGGATAATCTGTACCACGGCCATGCGGAGTTGAGCCTGTAAGCCGATTTTGATCAAAAAATCAAGGGGGGGACTGGCTGATGGAGGTGATATAGACCGTCAGATCGCCGTTGGGGCGCTTGATGTGGACTTCTTCGTCGAGTTTCTTGTGCAGCAGTGCCTGGCCTACCGGTGAATCGATGCTGATTCTGCCGACTGTCACGTCTATCTCGTCCGGGCCGACGAGCTGGTAGCAACGACTTACACCGTCAACATCCTCGTATCCCACCCAGCAGCCGAAAGAAACGACCTTTGGATTTACCGGTGCGGCGGCGACTTTGAGCAGCTTGAGTCTGTTGCCGAGATGTTTCAGTTTGCTGTCGATCTCGCGCAGTCGCTTCTTACCGTAAATGTATTCCGCGTTTTCAGAGCGATCCCCTTCTGCCGCAGCATCGGAAACCCCCTGGCACACCTTGGGCCGCTCGACCCGCCAGAGGTAGTGGTACTCGTTCTCAAGTTTTTTAAGCCCTTCGGCCGAGATCAGATTAGTCATGCGGCTGTTCCCCTGCCCATAAAAAAACCCCGGATCTCTCCGGGGTCTTTTGTTCCCTGTTGAAAGCGTAAACTTCTTACGCTCTGGTTACGTTCGATGCCTGGAGGCCCTTGGGGCCTTTGACTACCTCAAACGTTACGCTATCGCCCTCAGCAAGTGATTTGAAACCATCGCCAACGATTGCGGAGAAGTGAACGAATACATCATCGCCACCTTCCTGCTCCAGAAAACCAAACCCCTTGCTGTCATTGAACCATTTCACTGTTCCGTTTACCATGTTCTTCTTTCTCCTGATACTTCTCTTTAAGTTTGTCCGGGAAGATCCACGGACGTTCATCATGTTTATCAGCTTGTGGTATGCAAAGTCAATCTAATTAATTCATATACGAAACTATTTTTTCAGGGTGGCGGCATTTCTTCACCATGTACCTTGTGAAGATAGTATTCATAGCTTCCATCGTAGACCCGCATCTCGCCATGGTCTATCTCGAATACCCGGTCCACCAGCTGGCGCAGGAAGTGGCGGTCGTGGCTGACCAGAAGCACCGTACCGCTGAAGTTTCTGAGTGCATCCAGCAGGATTTCACGCGAACGGATGTCCAGATGATTGGTCGGCTCATCCAGAATCAGCAGGTTGAGCGGGCGAGCCAGGAGCGTTGCCAGAACGACGCGGCTTTTTTCGCCGCCGGACAGGTTTTCTATCCGCTTATCCACGCTGTCACCTGAAAAAAGGAATGCACCCAGCAGGTTGCGGATCACCCCGATGTTTGCCAGCGGCATGCTGTCCTGAAGTGTCTCGAAAACGGTCTTGCGCGGGTCGAGAACCTCCAGGGCGTGCTGGCTGAAATAACCCGCCTCCACATTGGCGCCCAGATTGAAACTGCCGGTTGTCGGCTCGGTCTGACCGGCCAGGATCTTGAGCAGGGTCGATTTCCCCGCACCGTTGACGCCCACCACGGCGATCTTGTTCTGACGGCGGATAATACCGGAAACACCGCTGAACACCGGATGCTCACGTCCATCGGGAGTCTCCCAGACCTTGCCCAGATCATCCATTGCCACCACATCATCTCCGCTGCGGGGCGGTTCGTTAAACTCGAACTTGACGGTGCGTTCCTCAGGCGGAATCTCAATCCGCTCGATCTTGTCGATCTTCTTGACCCGCGACTGGACCTGGGCGGCATGGGAGGCACGGGCCGCAAAGCGTGCGATGAACTCCTCCTCCTTGGCCAGCATATCCTGCTGGCGCTTGTGGCTGGCCAAAAGCTGATCGCGGCGGATGTCGCGTTCCCGTTCATAGAAATCGTAGTTGCCGCCGTAGGTGGTGACCGTCCTGTTGGCAACTTCGATGATGCGGGTGACGATGCGATTCATGAAGTCCCGATCATGGCTGGTCATCAGCAGTGCCCCGTCGAACTCGTTAGCCAGCCACTCCTCCAGCCAGATGATCGACTCCACGTCCAGGTGGTTGGTCGGCTCGTCCAGCAGCAGCACATCCGGCTTGAGGGTCAATATTTTTGCCAGGGCGATACGCATCTTCCAACCACCGCTGAAGGATTCCACCGGATGGTCGTAGCGGTCAGGTCCGATACCCAGGCCGGTCAGCACGGTCTGGGCGCGGGTGTCCAGGTCATAGCCGCCGCGATGCTCGTATTCTTCCTGGGCAACACCGTAGCGCTCCAGCAGGGCCGACATTTCGTCGTCCGACTGCGGCTCGCACATGGCCGCCTCCATTTCCTTCAGCTCACCCGCCAACCGCACCGTTTCTGCCGAACCGGCCATGACTTCATCCAGAGCGGAACGACCGCACATGTCACCCACATCCTGGGAAAAATAGCCGATGGTGGTGCGCTTTGCACAGGTCATCTCGCCACTGTCTACCTCTTCTTCACCGGTAATAATGCGGAAGATGGTGGTCTTGCCGGCGCCGTTGGGGCCGACCAGACCGGAGCGGGAGCCCGGAAGGATCTGGAAGCTGGCATCACGGAACAGCACCTGCGAGCCGTGCTGTCTGGTTATGTTTGAGAGATGGACCATGGTTTCAGGAACCTCGTGCGCTGAAATGGAGTTGAACCTGATAACATGACGTGTGCCGGGTGGCAACCGAAAATATGGGACTGTTAGGTTGACGAACATCATGAAAAAAGAGAGTATGACAACTCATTGAATTCAGATGTCATTCCAAACCAAAATCTCCAGCTCTTGCCCATGAGGTACCCGTGGCACTTATATCCCTGCGCAGCATAACCCTGGCCTTCGGCGGACCACCGCTTTTTGACGGTATCAACCTACAGATCGAACCGGGTGACCGGCTCTGCCTGATGGGTCGCAACGGCAGCGGCAAATCGACACTGCTGAGGCTGATCGGCGGCGAACTGTTGCCGGAGAGAGGCGAGATCCAGCGCCAGCAGGGACTCAAAGTGGCACAGCTCACCCAGGAGGTGCCGCTGGGCCTGATCGGCTCTGTATTTGACGTGGTCGCCTCCGGCATGGGAGCTGCTGCGGCGCTGCTGGCGGAGTATCACCACGTCAGCCACGAACTGGCTCATGACAGCAGCGGGAAACTGCTGGTTCGCCTGGAGTCGCTGCAAAAAGAACTGGAGGAGCATGACGGCTGGAATCTGCATCAGGAGGTGGAGCGGGTGCTGAACCGGCTTGGTCTGGATGCCGAGGCAGAATTCACGGAACTCTCCGGCGGGACCAAACGGCGGGTTCTGCTTGCCCGCGCGCTGGTTTCTTCGCCGGACATCCTGATTCTGGATGAACCGACCAACCACCTTGACATCGACACGATCCTCTGGCTGGAGGAATTTCTGGCTAAGAATGTCAGGACGGTGCTGTTCGTGACCCATGATCGCGCCTTTGCCCGGAGGCTGGCAAATCGGGTTGCGGAACTGGATCGGGGCAGAATCTACGCATTCCCCTGCGGCTACGATGAATTCACGGAACGCCGTGAGGCGCTGCTTGAGGCCGAAATCACCCGGCAGGCGCTGTTCGACAAAAAACTGGCACAGGAAGAGGTCTGGGTCAGGCAGGGGATCAAGGCCCGCCGTACCCGTAATGAAGGGAGAGTCCGGGCGCTGAAGAAACTGCGCGAGGAGTACCGTCAGCGCCGCGAACAGCAGGGGACAGCCAGGATTCAGTTGCAGCACGCGGATCGTTCCGGTGCGCTGGTGGCCGAGGCGAGCGGCCTCACCTTCTCCTACGGCAACCGCCCGATTGTGAAGGACCTCACCACCACGATCATGCGCGGCGACCGGATCGGGATCATCGGGCCCAACGGATCCGGCAAGACCACCCTGCTGCGCCTGCTGCTGGGCGAACTGGAACCGCACCAGGGAGAGATCAGGCTGGGAACCCGCCGTGAGGTGCTCTACTTCGATCAGCTCCGTGAACAGCTCGATCTGGACAAGAGTGTGCAGGAAAACGTCGGCGAGGGAAACGACACCCTGATCATCAATGGCCGGTCACGCCATATCATCGGCTATCTGCAGGATTTCCTCTTCTCGCCCGAACGGGCGCGCTCACCGGTCAGCATCCTTTCCGGCGGCGAGCGTAATCGCCTGTTGCTGGCCAAACTCTTCACCAAACCCTCGAACATCCTGGTGATGGACGAGCCGACTAACGACCTGGATGCCGAGACACTCGACCTGCTGGAGGATCTGTTGATGGAGTATCCCGGCACGCTGCTGCTGGTCAGCCATGATCGCGAATTTCTGAACAACGTGGTTTCAAGTACGCTGGTGCTGTCCGGCAATGGCACGGTGCGGGAGTTTGAGGGTGGCTATGACGACTGGCTGAGCCGGTCTGCGCTTGAGACGGCTGCCGTATCCCCGGTGACACTGAAGGCAGGTGCGGAAAAGGGAAGACCGCAGAAGGAACGCGCCCGGAAACTCTCATTCAAGGATGAGCGCGAGCTGGAAGCGTTGCCGGACCGGATAGCAGCGCTGGAGGCGGAGCAGGCAGAACTGCACACACGGCTCTCCGATCCGGAGTTTTATAAATCGGCAGGCACTGAGGTGGCTTCGATCAATGGCCGCCTGGCGGCGCTTGAGCAGGAGCTTGAGGGGGCCTATCTGCGCTGGGACGAGCTTGAGTCGATGAAAAATCCTGCATGATTCAGTGGTCGTGATACCCCATGACCACCAGAAGGCAGCTCCCGTCGGCAATCACGTTCACCCCTTTTTCCTGGCAGAGCGAAACGGCCGCGGGGCTTTCTGATCCGGGCTGCATCCAGATGTTCTCGATCCCGTGGGCGATGGCCAGAGGTACAAGCTTTTCCGTAACTGTCGGCGGGGTGATCATGGAGATGCTCTTCACCTCCGGCGGCAGCTCATCGACGGATTTCACGCATGCAAGTCCCTCTATTTCCGTCTCATTCGGGTTGACCGGCACCGCCTGCTTTCCGTTTTGCACGTAACACCGCAGCACCCGGTTACCGAACTTCTGGCGGTTGGACGACGCCCCCACCACACCGAACTTTGCGGCGGAAAGAAACTGATTGATCTGCTCCGTAATACTCATGATACCCCTCCCTGTTTTTTATGTGGCCGGAAGAAAAATGGTGACGGCCGTTCCTTTTCCGACCTCCGACGCAATGTCGATGAAACCTTTATGTCTGCCGATTACCGACAGGGTTGAACTGAGTCCGAGACCCGTGCCGCTCTCCCTGGTTGTGAAGTACGGATCGTATACCTTGTGAAGATCCTCTTCCGGTATTCCTCCTCCGCTATCCTCAATGACGATCTTTACATAACTTCCCGGTAGCAGCGAGTATCTGTTGCCGTCAGGCAGCGTGGCGGGATCAATCCGAATCGTCAGGGTTCCGCCCTCCGGCATGGCCTGGACGGCATTCAGTATGATGTTGTTGAACGCCTGGCCGATCTCCTGACTATCCACATTCACGGTCCGACTCACCGTGCAGTCAATGTGTCCTTTGACATCGGTTCCTGTCAGAAACAGGGAGACCGACTCCCGAATCAGGTCATCGATGGGAACCGGTTTTCTTACGGGAGCGCCGCCTTTGGCAAATGTGAGAAGCTGGCGCGCAAGAGTGGCGGCACGACGGGATGACGCTTCCGCTGAATCAAGAACAGGCAGCACGGTGTCCGGTTCACCCAGGTGTTTTTTTGCGTACGCAATATACCCGATGACACCGGTGAGTATGTTATTGAAATTGTGGGCGATCCCTCCGGCAAGAACGCTTATGGATTCAAGCTTCTGAGCCTTTAGGAGTTCCTGTTGCAGATAATCACGTTCGCTGATGTCATGACCGATCCCTAAAAATACCTTCGTGCCATGCTCAAAATCCGACACTACCGAGCCATTGGCCGTATATCGCCGCAAACTGCCGTCCTTGCAGAGCACCCGGTATTCAAGCCCGCTCTGTTTTTCACCCGTCTCCATGACTTTCTGCAGAAACGCGCAGCACCCCTGCACATCATCTGGATGGACAAACGGGGTAAATGGTTGTCCGATGGTTTCTCCGGGGTCATAACCGAAGGCGTCTTTCCAACGGGGTGACACATAACTGAAAACCCCTGCTGGCGTCAGGGTGAATACCACGTCATTGGCGTTTTCAACAAACGAACGGAACCGCTGCTCACCTTTCAGGACAGATTGTTGTGCTTTCTGATTCCGCCTCCACTGCCGATGGAGCAGCCAGCTCGATACCGCAGTAATGGCAAGGAAGAGCATCATTGAGAAAAGCATCGTATCCAGTTCCGCATACCAGTCCGCAAGATGATCGACGGTCGCCAGACCCACAAAGATGTAGAGCGGATGTGACAGCTTCAACTTACGAAACGAAAAAGTGCGCTCTATTGAATCCAGACTGCTTTTTGAGATGTACGTTCCGCCGGACATCCCGGCTCGAATCATTTCTTTAAACTGCGGAGAACTGATCGTGTGCGCCGTATCGCGTCCCGTACTTTTTAATTCCGGATAGCGCGCCACAAGCTTGAAGTCTGAATCCAGAAGGGTAATTACGCCGTTGGTGCCCACATTTATTTTGGAACATACCTGCGTCAGATAATCGAGCGTAATACCGGCATAGACCAGTCCGGCAAATCTCCCGTCGGGATGGCTGATTCGTCGGGCAAGAATAATCATCCATCGCCCGGAGATGCCTCCAATCAGCGGTCGTGAGATGATCAGGCCGACATGGGGCGTGTCCCGGAGATGTGCGAAATAATCTCTGTGGGCCAGACGCATGGTCGTTGCGGGGGTCACGCTGGAGCCGTAGATCGCGTCTCCTGATGTATTGGTCGCTCTGAGCGATGCAAGCTCCGGCAGACGTGAATTTTCACGTACGATGAAAGCGTTTAATGACGATTCATCAATTACTCCTGTTGCCAGTTGACGTTCAGCTTCATCAGAAATGGATTGCAGGGCAATATCGATCTTGCCGAAAATGCCGGAAATATTTTCGTCGAGAACCTGCGAGAGATTACTGGTTGTAACAGATGCACGCTCATCATAGACCTGTTTGCTGCGATACAGTGATAACCCGATTATCCCGGCAACCACCAGATTAAGGGCAATAACTCCCGTAACCAGCAGCGTGGTCATGGAGCGGCTCAATGCGTCGTCAGATTTTTCCGTTGCGTTGTTCATGCAGGTGCCTGTAGATGGGGGTTACGGTTTGGGTCTCCGGCTCCGATATTTGATCATACATACCAGAAACGGCTTCGTTTCGCCTCTGTAAATTTCCGGCTGGACACAATTTTTATCGTCATCCATGAATTGAAACTATCATGGCGTTGTTCTTTATGCTAAAAGGCGCATACGAAATACCATCTCCTCACGACACACAACCATTCCGGCCGGTTATGATCGAGAACTGCACATGACAACGGATCTTCTGGAGACTCAAGTCTCAACCTATCGTTCAAACATGGTGCGACTGCTTGCAGGCGTCCTGATGGTAAATCTGTTTGTCGTGGCACTGGCCGTTTTTTTTCTGTACAAGAGTCGCGTTCAGGGTGAACAGTTGGCGGAAGCGAGGACCAGGAACCTTGCGCAGGTGCTTGCTCAGAATGTCAGCGGAACCATAGATAAAATCAATCTTATTCTGCTCTCGACAACTGACGTAATTGAAAAACAGCTCCCGCGCAGCTCGATAGAAAATCTGTCGCTTGAATCATTCCTGGCCAGGGAGCGTCAGTATCTGCCCGAGCTTAACCGTATCCTGGTGTCAAACGCAGCGGGTGATATCGTTTTTGGTGGCGATGGAGCACAGACATCCCGGAAAAGTGTCGCTGACCGGGACTACTTCATCCGACTGAGAGACAATCCCCGTGAAAAACTGGCGATCAGCAAACCTGTCGCCGGTGTTATTGATGGCGCGTGGATTCAAATCTTCGCCCGGCGAATCAGCAATCCGGATGGCTCGTTTGCAGGCGTTGTTACCGGATCGATTCGCCTGGAACATTTTCTCAATGATTTTAGTGCCATAAAGATCGGAGACTTCGGTTCTATAACGCTGAGGGACAGTGATCTGGCCGTAGTCGTCCGCTATCCGGCACCCAGGGAACCTGGCAGCGCAGTCGGCCAGAAGATAATTGCCCATCAATTCAGGGAATTAATCGTCTCAGGAAAGACGAACGCAACCTATAGAGCTACCTACCCGGTCGATAATATTGAGAGGACCTATACCTACTTCAAAATTTCGGACTATCCGCTGTATATCAATGTGGGTATGGCGACCAGGGACTTTCTGAATCCCTGGCGGCGGCAGGTCACATGGGTAACGGGAATCACTTCTATCTTCATCCTGCTGACCTGTTTTTCATCGTGGACACTCATCGGTACCTGGAGGCGTGATCAGGAGGCGGAGGGTCGAAAACGCCGTAATGATAAAAGGCTGAAAAGCATCGTATCCATTCTTCAATACCGGGCCGAGACGGTTCAGGAGTTTCTTGACAATGCCCTTAATGAAGCGATCAAGCTCTCGGACAGCAGGATAGGCTACATCTATTTCTACCTTGAAGAGAGCAGGCAGTTTGTTTTGAACAGCTGGTCCAGCGATGTCATGAAGGAGTGTTCCGTTGTTAATCCCCAGACCTGCTATGACCTGGACAAGACCGGCTTCTGGGGAGAAGCCATCCGTCAGCGCAGGCCGATCATTCTGAACGACTTCACGGCAGACGATCCGCTTAAAAAGGGCTATCCCGAAGGACATGTCGCTCTCACCAGATTCATGACCGTCCCGGTATTCAAGGAGGACAGGATTGTTGCCGTTGTGGGGGTTGCCAACAAGGCAAGCGGCTATGATGAGTCTGATGTGCTGCAGCTCACACTCCTGATGGATGTTGTCTGGAAATTTGTGGAAAACAGGAAGGGAGAAGATGAGCGCAGACACCTCCATGAAATCATTGAGCGAAGTTTGAACGAAATCTACGTGTTTGACGCTGAAACACTCCTGTTCAGGCATGTCAACCAAGGCGCATTGTCAAACCTCCAGTACTCGCTCGCAGAAATCCGGAAGCTGACACCGCTCGACATAAAAACTGACCTCACGGAACCGGCCTTCCGCAGCATGATCCGGCCGCTGCTGAATAACAGTACGGATTCATTGACGTTTGATACCAATCACCGGCGGGCGGACGGCACCATCTATCCGGTTGAAGTCAATTTGCAGCTGGTTGACTCAGACGGCCGACAGGTTTTCCTGGCGGTAATCAATGACATAACAGATCGCAGGCTGGCGGAAGAGAACAGGGCCGAGTTGATGGAGCGCCTTCACCAGGCTCAAAAGCTAGAATCCATCGGGCGTCTTGCCGGTGGTGTCGCCCATGACTTCAACAATAAGCTCATGGTAATTCTGGGCAACGCAGAACTTGCCCGCATGGATTTGAACGAAGGGGACAAGATGCTGGAGCACCTGCAAGAGATCACCCTCGCGGCAGAACACTCGCGCGCAATAACCGCCCAACTCCTTGCCTTCTCCCGCCAGCAGATGATAATTCCTCGCGCACTGGATGCAAACCGTATCATTGCAGCGGCTCAAAAATCTCTCTCATGCCTTATCGGTGAGCATATTGCCATCACGTTCGTGCCTGCTGACAATCTGTGGAGCACCGAGATTGATCCTGTCCAACTTGACCAGATCATCATGAATCTTGCGGTCAATGCCCGTGACGCAATGCCGGAGGGTGGAACCTTTACCATTGAGACCGGGAATGTTACCCTGAGAGAGGAAGAGTGCCGGAGCATCAATGATTGCGTACCGGGTGAGTATGTTCGGATCCGCTTCCGTGACGACGGTACCGGTATAGACCATCAGGCCCTGCGCCATATCTTTGAGCCGTTTTTCACCACAAAGGATCTCGGCAAGGGAACCGGCCTGGGACTCTCGACCATCTACGGCATAATCCGGCAGAACAAAGGCTTCATCGAGGTTGCCAGCAAATCTGGCCATGGGGCGGTTTTTACGGTGTATCTCCCGCGGCATGATTCACCGCCGGATGATACGGCAGAATCGGACAGAGCGGTACCTTCAGGCAGCGGTGCCATACTTGTCGTGGAAGATGATACACCCGTGCGCCAGATCGCAGTCATGTTCTTGAGAAAACTGGGATATACGGTGTGCGAAGCGGAATCCCCGGCTACGGCTCTTGCAATTGTTGACGACATTTCGGTGAAACTTGATCTGGTGCTGACGGATATGGTCATGCCGGGGATGAGCGGCACAGCCATGATGGAGATGATCAGGCTGAAGAGGCCTGACATCAAGGTTATTTTTGTTTCCGGCTATAGCTCCGACCACCTCACCCTGGAGATGCTGGCGGCAGAAAATTTCATTCAGAAACCATACGATATGAAAAAACTGGGCGAACACCTGGAACGATTAATCAATGGCGAACAGGAGGCGTGATGGCGAAGGTATTGATTATTGACGACGACGTGCAGATATTGAAGCTTATGGTTTCGTATCTGGAAAAAGAGCGGCACGAGATAACTACCGCTGCTGATGGAAAACAGGGAATTAAACTATTGGCCCATCAAAAGTTTGATCTCGTCATAACAGACATCATCATGCCGGAAAAAGACGGGATCGAAGTCCTGCTGTGGCTGAAGGACATGGTGAATCGACCGAAGATTATTACCATAACCGGTGGTTCGGTATCGCTTGACCAAACATATCTTTTAACTCTCTCCAAAGGCCTTACCGCCGACATCGTGTTACCAAAGCCGGTTGATTTTGCGACATTGACCAGTGCTGTCAGGAGCCTTCTGGGTTAGCGCCCTGAAAGGTTCACGTCCCATTCAAATCAGTCTGCCAATAAACCCCGGCTGAGCGGTTTCAAAGGTCAGACGTCTGCCGCTGGAAGGGTGCGTGAAAGAGATCGATCCGGCGTGAAGCGCCAGGGTGATGCCGGTATCATTGCCTGTACCGTATTTGCGGTCTCCCACTACCGGATGCCCTTTTTCAGATAGGTGAACACGTATCTGGTGCTTGCGCCCGGTCAGCAGATTGATTTCCAGCAGGCTGAGCCCCTTTCCCTCTTTCAGAACACGATATTCCGTATGGGCCAGCTTCCCCCGCTCGGCGTCCGGGGTTGAATATACCCTGAAGGCGCTGTTCTCGGCCAGATAGCTGCTGATCGTTCCCTCCTGCGGGCTGGGCAAACCGTGTACGACCGTAAGGTAGCGCTTGTCGGTCTCCTGCCAGTGTCCCTGGAGGAAGATCTTGGCAGCCTCGCTTTTGGCAAAGATCAGAATGCCGGAGGTCTCCCGGTCCAGGCGGTGAACGATGTAGATCCGGTTTCGTGATCGTGGGTCGCCCTTGCGCACATACTCGTTGAGTATGGAGTGAACCGTTCTGGATTTGTCGCGCTCCGTCCCGATGGTCAGCAAACCGTGCGGTTTTTCCACCACCATGATGTCTCTGTCCTCGTGAAGGATTGTAAGCCCCGCAGGCAGTTTTTTCGCTGTGCGATTTTTTGTGGCCGGCATGGCGTCTCTCGAAAATCGGAACCTGTGGCATGTTGAATGAAATTCCCTGATGACACCATAAAGAAACCATGCTATGAATATCAACCTTTAAATTCCCTGTTCTCCAGAACCCAGGTTTGCAGGCGGATATGATAGCCGGGCCTCGCGCAACGGCAGGCCGTGAACTCCGCCAGGTCCGGAAGGAAGCAACGGCAGCGGCTCCCGTCGTGTGCCGCGGGTAAACCCGGCTATCATATCCGCCTGTAAACATTTAGACGGTGCGCCCGTCAATTTTTTCATCGTCAGATGTCCGCATTTCCCCCCGCCCAACCCCTCCTGAGTGGGGGCGAATGAGTGACCTGCGAGGTTGAAGCCTTTGTCCAACGGCACGTCATATGAAGTTCTTGCCAGGAAATACCGCCCCCAGACGTTTTCGGAGCTGACCGGGCAGGAGCACGTCAGCCGGACATTGCAAAACGCCATCGAATCCGGCCGCGTGGCCCACGCATTCCTGTTTGCCGGCGCCCGTGGTGTCGGTAAGACCAGTACCGCCCGCATCCTCGCCAAGACCCTCAACTGCGAACAGGGCGTTACCCTCGAACCGTGCAACGTCTGCCCCCTCTGTATCGAGATCACCCGGGGAAGCTCAACGGATGTATTCGAGATCGACGGTGCCTCCAATAACGGTGTTGACGACGTACGCGACCTGCGTGACAACATAAAGTACCTCCCGTCTCACAGCCGTTACCGGATTATAATCATTGATGAAGTCCATATGCTTTCTACCAGCGCATTCAACGCCCTGCTGAAGACCCTGGAAGAACCTCCCTCCCATATCAAGTTCATTTTCGCAACAACCGAACCGCACAAACTGCCGGTCACGATCCTGTCACGCTGTCAGCGTTTCGACTTCAAACGCGTCTCCGTGGTCAAGATCATCGGTCGCCTGCGGGATATCGCCGAAAGCGAGTCGGTAATCATCACCGACTCTGCGCTTTCCCTGATTGCCCGCAAAGGGGACGGCAGCATGCGTGATTCACTGACGGCGTTCGACCAGGTTCTGGCATTCTGCGGCGACACCGTGTCGGATGAGGATGTTATCACCATGCTTGGCGCCGTTGACCGCAGGCTGCTTGCCGAGATTTCGGCGGCGGTTTTCAGCGGCGACACGCAGGGCGTTCTGGCGGGCGTCAAGCAGGTTGATACGGTCGGGTACAACATGCGGCAGTTCTGTCAGGAACTGATAGATCACTTCCGCAACCTCCTGGTTATCCGGTCCGTCAAGAAACCGGAAGAGATCCTTGATCTGGCCGAACCTGAGCTGGCGGAACTTCGACAGCAGGCCGCCAGCTTCTCGCCCCAGGACATACAACGCCGCCTGACGCTGCTGATCAAGGCCGATGGCGAAATGGGCTACGCATCATTCCAGCGCTTGATACTGGAGATGGCCCTTCTCAAGGCTGCCCTGCTGGTTCCGGTCATTCCGATCCATGAACTGCTTGACAAACTGAAGGTACTCGAAGCCGGATCAGTCCATACCCCGTCACTGCCCTGGAATGCGGGCAATCCTGCCGGGTCCGCCGCCAAGGCTCCACGGGTCGAGGCCACGCTCCCGAAACCACAGCCGATTTTACTACCGGTTCAACCTGCGCCGGTTGTCGCTGCACCCTCCGGTTCGGCAGGCGACTGGGAAGCATTTGTAGCTTTTGTCGTGAACACGCGCCCCTCCATAGGCGCCGTGCTGGAGCATGGCAGCCCGGTAAAGCTGGAGCCCGGTCTCATGGAGATCGGTTTCCCGCAGGCCAGCTATTTTCTGACATCTGCCCGGGAAAGCGATTCAGTCAACGAGATTCAAACCCTTGCGAGGGAGTTCACCGGACGGGAAACCGTGGTGAAGATAAAGGCGATCATACCCGAAACCGGCGACTCCCCCCTGTCTCTGGCAGCAAAAAAAAAACATGAGCAACAGGAGCGGATGGAACAACTGAAGCAGGAGGTTGCCCGCCATCCCGTGATCAACGAAGCGCTGCGCATATTCGGCGGAAAAATCACCGACATCAGCGAGGCCTGACAACTGGCAGCATTCACATTTTGAGGACTATGCACAGCACCAGATTTTCTACGTAGAGGAGGAAGAGATGTCAAAAGGATTAGCAGGCATCATGAAGCAGGCACAGATGATCCAGCAGAAAATGGCAAAGATTCAGGAAGAGGCGGCTCTCAAGACGGTCGAGGCCACATCCGGTGGCGGTGCAGTATCGGTAACGGTTAACGGTAAAAACGAGATAATTTCACTCTTGATAAAAAAAGAGGCCGTTGATCCCAACGATGTCGAGATGCTGCAGGATCTGGTCATCGCCGCTGTCAACGAGGCTTTGAAAAAGGCTCATGCAGAGCTTTCCGAAGAGATGTCCAAGGTCACCGGCGGCATGAACATTCCGGGACTGTTCTAGGGGAGAAGCTGTTTTTTCCGCGACTGGATCGACCCCGTAAAATTTAATTTGACTAAATGATTTTGTTCGGTTAAGAGAGATAGCTAGATCGCCGATTCAATCTGCTGTTTTACGGGCGCTCAGAAATTGTGGTCTTTGTAATGCTCCTCTTCGATTTTCAGTGGCAGGATTGGCTACTAAACCTGGAGGGGCATCTTTTTAATCCGTACCGGAACGATAAAAAAATGTTTTATTTGTCGCGAAAAATATGTTAACAAAATCATCCTCGTTGATGCGTCTGGTGGGGGAGCTTAAAAAATTACCGGGCATAGGCGAACGTACGGCGTTGCGCCTGGCTTTTCATCTGCTCAAATCCCCCCAGAACGTCACGGCTCTGGCCGAATCGCTCTGCGAAGTGCGCGACAAGGTTCGTCCCTGCTCACTCTGTTTTGCCATTACGGAAAACGATCCATGTGCAATCTGTTCGGGAAACCGGGAAACAGGGACTGTCTGTGTGGTTGAAAACTCCCAGGATCTGATGGCTCTGGAACGCAGCAATGCCTACCACGGCGTGTATCATGTGCTTGAGGGGGCGCTTTCTCCGTTATCGGGTGTCGGCCCTTCCGCGCTGAGAATCGGTGAGTTGCTTGCGCGGGTTGAATCAGGGGTGGTCAACGAGGTGGTCATCGCCACAAACTTTACGGTTGAGGGGGAGGCAACGGCCCTGTACCTGACCAGGCTGCTTAAGCCGCTCAACGTAAAGATAAGCCGACTGGCTCACGGTATTCCGCTGGGGAGCGATATCGAATTTGTTGATGCGGCCACCGTTCAGTGGGCGCTGCAGGGCAGGAACGTGTTATAGAGACAGAATGGGCAGGATCAGAGCGTCTATTAAAGGATAAAACCCACAGAGGAGGAAACAGATGAGCAAAAAGATGGTAACAATTGACGGCAACACGGCCGCCGCCCACGTGGCTCACGCCACTAACGAAGTTATCGCCATTTACCCGATCACCCCGTCGTCGGTGATGGGGGAAATTTCCGACGTCAAGAGTGCTCTCGGCGAAAAGAATATCTGGGGCAACGTGCCGACGGTGGCCGAAATGCAGTCCGAGGGGGGCGCTGCCGGCGCCGTTCATGGCGCACTGCAGGCCGGAGCGCTGACTACAACCTTTACCGCCAGTCAGGGACTGCTGTTGATGATCCCCAACATGTTCAAAATCGCCGGTGAACTGACCTCGACCGTATTCCACGTCTCTGCGCGCGCCATCGCCGCCCAGGCACTGTCGATCTTCGGCGACCACTCCGACGTCATGTCGTGCCGCTCCACCGGATGGGCTTTCCTCTGTTCCAATAATGTGCAGGAGGTCATGGACTTCGCCCTGATTTCCCAGTCATCGACCCTGCGGAGCCGTATCCCCTTCCTGCATTATTTTGACGGCTTCCGCACCTCGCATGAAGTGCAGAAAGTCATCGAGCTTTCCTTCGACGAAATGCGCTTCATGATTGATGATAAGCTGGTCGCCGACCACAAAAAACGGGGTCTGTCACCGGATCACCCCGAAATGCGCGGCACCGCCCAGAACCCTGATGTCTATTTTCAGGGGCGTGAAACGGTTAACCCCTACTACCCGGCCTGCGAAAAGATCGTGCAGGAGGAGTTTGACAAATTCGGCAAACTGACCGGGCGCAAGTACAAGCTTGTTGACTACGTCGGTGCCAAGGATGCCGAGCGCGTTGTCATCGTCATGGGCTCAGGCGCTGACGTCGTTCAGGATACCGTGGAAAACCTTGTCAGGCAGGGTGAGAAAGTCGGCGTTGTTAAAATCCGCCTTTACCGCCCCTTCCCGCTTGATGCATTCATCAAGGCGCTGCCGAAAACCGTCAAGAAAATTGCCGTCCTTGACCGCACCAAAGAGCCAGGTTCTTTGGGAGAGCCGATCTATCTGGATGTGCGTACCGCTATCGGCGAAGCGATGGAGCAGAAGAAATTTTCCTTCAAAGGGTACCCGGTTATCGTTGGCGGCCGCTACGGTCTCGGCTCCAAAGAATTCAACCCGGCAATGGCCAAAGCGGTGCTGGACAACCTCAAGCTGGCCAAACCGAAGAGCAGGTTTGTTGTCGGTATCGAAGAAGATGTCACCGGTTGCAGCCTGCCGGTAGATTATTCCTTCAAGAACCCGATGCCGGGCACCTACGAGGCGATGTTCTTCGGTCTCGGTTCCGATGGTACCGTTGGTGCCAACAAAAACTCCATCAAGATCATCGGCGAGGAAACCAGTAACAACGCCCAGGCTTATTTTGTCTACGATTCCAAGAAAGCCGGTTCGATTACCACCTCACATCTGCGCTTCGGCAAAAAACCGATCCGCGCTCCCTATCTGGTACAGGAAGCGAATTTTGTCGCCTGCCACAACTTCTCGTTCCTGGAGAAATACGACATGCTGGCCCGTGCCAAAGATGGTGCCACTTTCCTGCTGAACGCCGCCTTCGGGCCGGACGAAGTGTGGGATACCATCCCCAAGGAAGTGCAGCAGCAGATTATTTCCAAAAAACTCAAGTTCTACGTCATTGACGGCGTCAAACTTGGCAACGAAATCGGCCTCGGACCCCGTATCAACGTAATCATGCAGACAGCTTTCTTCAAAATTTCCGGAATAATTCCGCTGAAAGATGCCGTCGCTTCTATCAAGGATGCCATCAAGAAATCCTACGGCAAGGCTGGCCAGGCAGTGCTGGATATGAACTACAAAGCAGTTGATGCCGGTCTGGACAACTTCTACGAGGTCAAGGTTCCGGCAAAGGCTACCAGCAAGCTGAAAATGGCCGCTGCTGTTTCCAGCAAGGCACCCAAATTTGTGCGAGAGGTTACCGGACCCATCGTTGCCGGACTTGGCGACAATCTGCCGGTATCCAAGATGCCTGCCGACGGCACCTTCCCTACGGCAACGTCGCAGTACGAAAAACGCAACATCGCCATCGATATTCCGGTGTGGGATGAGAAGATATGCATCCAGTGCGGCATCTGCTCGTTTGTCTGCCCTCACGCGGCGGTTCGCACGAAAGCATTTGACGGCAAACTGCTGAAGGGTGCTCCGTCGACCTTCAAATCGACCGACTGCAAAATTCCGGAAATGGCCGGCAAGAAATATACCGTACAGATCGCACCGGAAGACTGCACCGGCTGCGGCGCCTGCGCTCACAACTGCCCCGGCAAGGACAAGCAGAATGCCGCGCACAAGGCTCTCGACATGCACTTCCAACCGCCGCTGCGAGCATCTGAAGCGGAAAACTTTGACTTCTTCCTTGCGCTCCCTGACGTTGATGCAACCCAGGTCAAGCTGGAGACTCTCCGCAGCAATCAGTTGGTTCGTCCGCTGTTCGAGTTCTCCGGAGCCTGCCAGGGATGCGGCGAAACGCCGTATCTGAAACTGTTGACCCAACTGTTCGGGGACCGGATGCTCGTTGCCAATGCTACCGGCTGTTCGTCAATCTACGGCGGCAACCTCCCCACAACTCCCTACGCACAGCGTGCCGATGGTCGTGGTCCCGCCTGGTCAAACTCGCTGTTTGAAGACAACGCCGAGTTTGGTTTCGGTATGCGTTTGACGGTAGATCAATTCAGCAAAGCGGCTCTTGAGTATGTTGCAATGTTGGCCGGAGACAAGGCTTTCGCTGCCAGTGCCAAACTGTTCAAGGAATTGGCCGGCGCTGACCAGTCAAACCAGGCAGGTATTGAAGCACAGCGGGGGCGTGTCGAGAAATTGAAAGCGGCTCTGAAGGGGAGCAAAAACGCCACGGTCAAACTTCTGCTTCCGATTGCGGATTATCTGGTCAAGAAGTCGGTCTGGTGTATCGGCGGCGACGGCTGGGCATACGATATCGGTTTCGGCGGCCTTGACCACGTCATCGCCTCCGGTAAAAATATCAACCTCTTTGTTCTCGATACGGAGGTTTACTCAAACACCGGCGGCCAAGCGTCAAAATCAACTCCGATGGGTGCTGTTGCCCAGTTCGCTGCCGGTGGCAAGCCGGTATCAAAGAAGGATCTGGGCATGATCGCCATGTCGTACGGTTCGGTGTATGTAGCCACCGTGGCGCTCTCCAACCCTGCCCAGTGTGTCAAGGCGATGCTGGAGGCGGAAGCCTTTGACGGGCCGTCTCTGATTATCGCCTATTCACACTGCATCGCTCACGGCATCAACATGACCGAAGGGGTCGATGCCCAGAAACGTGCGGTTCAGTCCGGCTACTGGCCGCTCTACCGCTACAACCCTGCCCTGTCGCTTGAGTGCAAAAACCCGCTGCAGCTTGACAGCAAAGCAGCTACCATCAGCTTTGAAGAGTACACCAACGCAGAAAACCGCTACCGGATGCTGAAGAAGGCCAATCCTGAGCAGGCAGGGAAGCTTATGAAGAAGGCCGCTGAATGGTCGAAAGCTCACTTTGCCTACTACCAGAAACTGGCAGCTCTCAGCTATGAGGATACCTGCGAGAAAAAATCGTAACCGTCCTATTTCATCTAACCATCAAGCCCCGTGGTTGCGCCACGGGGCTTTTTTCATTCAGCCAGCATGTGTAACCATGTTTGACCTTTAAATAATCAAACGTTTTGCCGATAAGATAGCTGTGAAGTGCATTTCAGGTAAAACCATCTCCCCGATAAGAAACTATCATCGGAGGTTATCGTGAACAGTAAACTTTCTAATAACAACCGGAGAAGCACCAATGGGTAGTGAATGGTTTAACCTATACGACCAGTCGGGGCTTTCGTCGGCTAGCCAGAGCGCACAATCGAGTCGGGCTCAGTATGCCCAGTATGCTGTTGCTCAGGCAGCAAATGCTTTGAGTAGTGGGAACAATGACAAAGCAATCGCTGCCTTTAAAAATGCTGTCGCACTTGATCCTAACAATACTGCTTCGTATAACTATCTCGGCAAAATATATCTTTCTCAAGGGAAAAACAAGGATGCCATAAATGCATACAAACAGCTGGTTCGGATCCAGTCCAACCAGGCGACTAAAGATACTTCGACAAACGCGCCAACTTTGGAAGCTGCAACTATCAGTCTCGGGAATGCCTACTTACAGGCTAAACAGTACGATCTATCAGAACAACAATTTAAATCCGCAGCAAAGTTACAACCGCGTGACCCTCTTCCGCCTTATACGTTAGCACAGCAATACCTCACCCAAGGCAGGCTCGGGGAAGCATTGACTCAAATCCAGAAGGCTCAGAAACTGGCGCCCAATGATGGCAATATTTTTTATGCCTTGGGATCGATCTACAATGCCCAGGGCAACTATTTGGACGCAGCACAAGCGTTACAAACATCAATTCAGCGTAAACCGAATTTTCCAGCGGCAAACTATGAGTTAGGCGTAGCGTATAACGCTCTCAACTATACTGAGGGGGTGCAGCAGCAACTCAAAATACTAAACAGTTCCGATGCAAATCTGGCCTCACAACTGACTCAGATTACCAAACCACAAATAGTAGGCATCGACAGTGAAAATCGCCAGAATACATTAAAAAATAATGCGTTAGGCGCTAACACCCCTCTTTTTGTTCTTGATCCTACATTGATAGTCCCGAATAGCTCGCAGACAGTGTCCACTGTAATCCAATTTAGTAAAGATATGAATTATGAATCCGTTACCAATGTAGCAAACTGGTCAATCTCGCGGGGTAACACAACACAATCCGGGTTCTATAATAATTCCATGCCCATATCCAGCAAAGATGCTAGAATACCGCCTATGCCTGTTTCTGTGACATATGACGCTACAAAGCGTGAAGCCATAGTGAAATTACGGCTTAATCAGAATAGTAGTGGCGACGCTAAGATCGACCCTAACCATATTGTGTTCACTTTTAACGGTAAAGATGCGTCTGGCCAATCAATGGATCAAACTGCAAACGCTATTGATGGATATGCCAACGCCCCATTTGGTTCTATTGATACTTTGGCGTAGCAGGCTTTCGTTTCATTTATTTCCGCAGTGTACAACAAACAGGGGAAATACGAGGTTCCAACTTCCGTCACCTATAACGCGCTGACGGCATTCTGATGCGATGTAACTCCTTAAATGTTGCTTTGAAGGGATTCATGACAGGAATCCCTTTTTCCTTTCAGGGACTTTTCCACTGAACGCTCAAGGTTTGATTGCAAAACCGGAGCGACTATTGTAATAACCTTCTGTAGAAACACCACCGGCTATTATGGCTAATCCAACATACCCGTGAGGAGATTATATGAATCAGTTGACGCAACAGGGGATAATCGTCTTGGAAGGTCGCGCAACATATGAGCGCATTCTGACCACTGCCAGGGATCTTGAGTCCGCTGAGGCCTTACGGCAGATTCAGAACTTCCTCAAGGTCTATCCTGAATTTGCCCAGGCTCACAACGATCTGGCGGTGCTGTATTACCAGGAGGGCAACCAGCTTAAGGCTCTGGCACATTACGAAAAAGCGCATAAGCTTGAACCTTTGAACATAACCTTCCGCAAGAATCTGGCTGACTTCTATTTTGTTGAACTGGATTGGGCTGATGACGCCATTCATACCTATCTGGAAATCCTCAAGGACAATCCGTTTGACGTGGAGACCCTGAACGCGCTTGGCACAATCAGCATCCGGGTCGGCAGACCCGAACAAGCCCGCCAGTATTTCACCCGAACCCTGCAGTTGGACACCGTCAACAGCCAGGCGCGCCAGGCACTGCAGCAGATGGGGGGAGAGATTCCGCCGCCACCCCGACAGGTACAGATCAACGCACCACAGCCGCAGGCTCACATACAACAGTCAGCCGCTGCTACGCCAATAACCGTATCCATTCCGCCTGTTGCAACAGCCCCCGTTTATCGGGATTCCGTACCTTCAGCGGAACAGCTACACCGTCAGGCGCTTGAGCTCGCGAATACCGGCAACACTACCGGTGCCCGACGTGCCCTGGAAGATCTCATATCGCGCTATCCAACATATGCTGTCGGCCACAATGACCTGGGTGTTGTGTGCCAGCAGGATGCTGATTTTTCTCAGGCCAGGCGTCATCATGAGGAAGCGCTTCGGTTGCAGCCCGCCAACCAGGTCTTCCGAAAAAACCTGGCAGATCTCCTCTATATTGCCTGTGGTGAAACTGAAGAGGCCATGAAGCTGTACGTCACCATACTTGGCAGCGACCCGCGAGATGTTGAGACACTCAAGGTTGTCACTCAGGTTTGTCTCGACATCGGCCAGATCGACAATGCCTGCTCATTTTTAGAGTCCATTCTGAAAATTGAGCCGTGGAACCGTGAGGCTCGTGAATCTCTAGGCGCCCTGAAAGAGGCCGGAAAATCTCAAATGATTCCAGCGGCTGCCTCACACCGCACCGCCGATGAGGTCCACGCCGAAGCAGTAAAACTGGCGAATGACAATCGTTTGAGCGAAGCGCACTCCATACTGGAAGAGCTGGTTCATTCTCACACAGATCACGCCATCGGCCACAATGATCTGGGGGTGCTGCGCCATAAACTCGGTGATGCCTCAGGCGCCCGTCGCGCATATGAACGGGCTGTTGAACTGCAGCCGTCCAACAGCAATTTCCGCAAAAACCTGGCCGATCTTTACTTTGCCGAACTCGGCATGATCGATGAGGCCATTCATGCCTATCTGGAGCTTTTCCGGCAGCACCCACGCGACATAGAAACCCTGACCAACCTGGGGCACATCTGCACTGCGGTCGGTCGTCCGGGAGAAGCAAAATCGTTCTATCGCCGGGCTTTGGAAATCGAACCCTGGAATGCAGAGATCAGAGCGGCTTTGCAGTCCCTGATCTGATGCGGAAAAGAGTTCAGCGAAAAATGGGGCAAGCAACTCTTCGGAACAGCCCGCATATTCTCCAGCATCCACCGCTGACAATTTGGATGACCGGCCTGAGCGGTGCCGGCAAATCAACCTTGGCATATGCCCTTGAAAAGCGCCTTCTGGAGAACGGTCAAGCCTGTTACGTTCTGGATGGAGACAATGTCCGTCACGGGCTTAACCGGGATCTTTCTTTTTCCCCCAAGGATCGATCAGAAAATATCCGCCGTGTTTCAGAAGTGGCACGCATGATGAATGAGGCAGGGCTGATTGTTATTACCGCATTTATATCACCGTATCGCAAAGACCGGATCATGGCTTGCCGGATTATCGGCGAGGAGCGATTCAGGGAAATTCATATCAGCACCAGCCTGGAAGTCTGTGAACAGCGGGACACCAAAGGCCTGTATAAACGTGCGCGGAACATGGAGTTGCTGGATTTCACAGGGATCTCGGCCCCCTACGAGGCTCCGGAAAAACCAACCCTGCAACTTGATACAGTCGTACTTGATGTGGATGAATGCCTAATGAGGCTGCTGACGACTGTCAAATAGTTGACATCGCGTCGCGCCTGGAGTGAGAAATGAGACTCAATATTTTAGTGACCGGCGCTGCCGGCTATCTTGGTTCCATCCTGTGCGAGCATCTGCTGGACAGCGGGTATCGTGTCGCTGCCCTTGATGCGCTGATCTATGGTGAGCAGAATCTGAACCATCTCTGCGCCAACCCGGATTTTGATTTTGTCAGGGGAGACGCCCGCGACGAATCAATACTGCGGCCTCTTCTCAAAGATGCCGATGTCGTAATTCCTCTGGCGGCAATTGTCGGCGCCCCGGCCTGCGATCTCGATCCATATCTGGCAACCTCCACTAATCGCGATGCCATCACGATGCTCTGCAAACTCCGGGGCAGGGGGCAATTGATCGTATACCCGACAACCAACAGCGGTTACGGGACTAAAACCGGGGATTTTTTTTGCACTGAGGAATCGTCTCTCGACCCGATCTCGCTCTACGGCCGCACCAAGGTTGAAGCGGAGGAGATTGTACTTTCTGCCGGGAACTCTATCACCCTGCGCCTGGCCACGGTTTTCGGCATGTCCCCCCGGCCACGCCTGGATCTGCTGGTAAACCACTTCACCTACGCCGCCTTCTTCGACGGCTACCTGGTAATATTCGAAAAAGACTTCAAACGTAACTACGTTCACATCCGCGATGTGGCCGACTGCTTCATTCACAGTATCAAAAACTCGACGGGGATGATCGGGAGCCCCTACAACGTTGGGCTGGATTCGGCCAATTTGTCAAAAGAGGAGTTGGCTCTCAAAATCAGGGAACATATTCCCAAATTTTATCTCCACTTTTCCGAGGTCGGAAGCGATCCGGACAAACGGAACTATGTCGTCTCCAGCCAGCGCCTGCGAGAAGCAGGTTTCGAGGCGAAACGCTCCCTTGATAGCGGCATCTGTGAACTGATCAAGGGATTTCGACTGTTGGGGCGCATGCCTGGTAAGAACATATAAGTCATGACACCGTGTGCCGCCATACTGGCTGGTGGTCTGGGGACGCGGCTCCGAAAAGTTGTGAGCGACCGCCCCAAGGTTATGGCGATGGTTGCCGGTCGGCCGTTTATAACGTATCTGCTTGACCAGTTGCTTGATTCTGGAATCCGAAAAACCGTTCTTTGTACCGGTTATATGGCTGACCTGATACGTAATGAGTTAGGTTCCACATACAAAGGCATGGCACTTTTCTACTCCCCTGAAAGCATCCCCCTTGGAACGGGAGGCGCCCTGCGTAATGCTGTCGGACAGGCATCAGGTGATATGTTGCTGGTTCTCAACGGGGATTCCTTCTGTCAATGCACTATTGCCGACTTCATCGCCGGACAGAATTCCAGCGGAGCTTACGCTGGAATGGTGCTGACCCGGGTTACGGATATTTCCCGTTTTGGAGCCGTGCTGACAAACGAAGCTTCACGCGTTGAGACTTTTATTGAGAAGGGAGGGCTGAATGGCCCCGGCTGGATCAATGCCGGTATTTACCTGCTGCCGATAAATATGGTATCACAGATACCTCCAGAACGGCAGGTTTCACTGGAACACGAACTGTTCCCGGCGCTTATCGACCAAGGCCTCTACGGCTATCGATGCACCGGATCATTCATCGACATCGGCATTCCTGCAGAACTCCAACGCGCACAATTGTTTTTCTCCGAAATGATGAAGGGAAAACCATGATCATCAGCAGAACACCCTATCGAATCTCCTTTTTCGGCGGTGGCACAGATTACCCCGGATGGTACCACAAGCATGGCGGTTCCGTGCTGGCAACTGCCATTGATAAATATTGCTATATCACCTGCCGCTATCTCCCCCCCTTTTTTGAGCATAAAAGCCGTCTTGTATATTCAAAAATTGAAAGCGTCTCCAGCATTGATGAGATTCAGCATCCTGCCGTACGGGAAACGCTGCGTTTTTTGAACATCACACGGGGCATAGAGATTCACCACGATGGGGATCTGCCAGCACGGAGCGGTATGGGATCAAGCTCTTCCTTCACGGTAGGGCTCTTAAATGCCCTGTACGCTCTGAAGGGCATTATGCCCACCAAACATCAGCTTCTCACGGAGAGCCTCCATATCGAGCAGAACATGATCATGGAAACGGTCGGTTCTCAGGATCAGACCCTGGCTGCATATGGTGGTTTCAACCATGTCAACTTCATGCAGAACGGCGATATCTCGGTTCGACCGGTCATCATGAGCGCGGAAGCCATGCATCGGTTCAATGATCACCTGATGCTTTTCTATACCGGCATCAAAAGAACTGCGGCAGATGTGGCAGACAGTTATGTGCCCAACATTGAAGACAAAAAACGTCAAATGCGCATAATGAAGGATCTGGTGGACGAAGCGTTGTCTGTGCTTGGTAAAGGCGATGATATGAGTGAATTCGGCACTCTGCTCCATGAAGCCTGGCAGGCCAAGCGTTCTCTGAGTGCACGGGTAAGCAACACGCAGGTTGATGATATGTACGAGGCTGCGCTCAATGCAGGCGCGTTGGGTGGGAAAATTACCGGTGCAGGTGGCGGCGGATTCATGCTGCTTTTTGTACCTCCAGAGCGCCAGAATACGGTGCGTGAAATCTTGAAAACACAGATTCATGTGCCTTTCCGTATTGACAATACCGGCAGTCAGATTGTCTATTTCCAACACGAAGAGGATTATTCCAAACAGGAACATGATCGGAACGGACGTGCTCTGAACGCTTTCAGGGAACTGTCGGAAGTCGAAGGAGAAGGCGGATGATAATGACCACCGGGGAGCTCTCTGAAAAAGCGCGATGGGTATGGACTGAGACATTGAGAATCCACCGCCTTGCTCCGGAAACCAGGGTGGCCTCCTCTCTTTCGGCAGTGGAAATCTTCACCGTCCTCTACTACGGCGGTCTGCTGGCACACAACGGAGCAGATCCTCGCTGGGAAGGACGGGATCGACTGATCGTCAGCAAAGGTCACGGTTCCATCTGTCTTTTCCCCATTCTGGCTGATCGCGGATACTTTGACACGACAGAACTGGATCGGGTCTGCCAGGAAGGTTCTTTTCTCGGAGGCATTCCAGACACCATTATTCCAGGGTACGAGACCATCAACGGATCTCTGGGGCACGGTATCGGCGTCGCCTGCGGAATGGCTCTGGGTCTTAAGCGGAAGCGTTCATCGAATCATATCTTTGTCGTGGCCGGAGACGGCGAATTTTGTGAGGGCTCCATGTGGGAGGGGATCATGTTTGCCGCACACCATCGCCTTGATAACCTTACCGTCATCATCGACAACAATAAACTTTGCATGCTGGACCGTTGCGAAAATATCATGGCCGTTGAGCCCTTTAATCGCCGGTTTGAAGCTTTTGGTTGGCAGGCACGACGGGTTGACGGTCATGACATTCCCACCCTTTTCCACGAGCTGACCACATTGAAACAGCGTGGAGCAACCGGGTGCCCTTCCGTACTGATAGCTGATACCGTAAAAGGGAAAGGGGTGCCGGAACTTGAGCAGGACATACTCTGTCACATCCGCACCCTCACCCCCGCAGAAATCGACCGTGCAACGGGAGGTATCCAGTGAGCACGTCCATCGTGATGACCATGCGGGATTCATTCATCGGCACGCTTTGCGATCGCATGTCAACGGACGACACCATTTTTTTTATGGCCGCAGACCTGGGGGCACCGGCTCTTGACCGCATGCGGAACGAATTCCCCAGTCGCTTCATCAACGTCGGCATCGCCGAACAGAACCTGATAAATGTCGCCACCGGGCTGGCTCTGGAGGGTTTTGCCGTTTACACATACGCTATTGCGCCGTTCATCACCATGCGTGCCTACGAGCAGGTCAGGGTCAACCTGGCGGTTTCCTCTCAAATACGACCGGTCAATGTCACCATGATAGGACTGGGCGGCGGGGTCAGCTACGTAGTTTCAGGACCGACCCATCACAGCCTGGAAGACCTGGCCATCATGCGGCTATTGCCGAACATGTCGGTGTTCTGTCCGTCCGACTGGGTGGTGGCAGCGCAATTGGTCGATCATACCCGTACGGCTACCGGGCCGAAGTACATTCGCTTTGACGGTAAAGCACTCCCCGCTCTCTACACCGATCCTGCCGCTGTGGATATTGCAAAAGGGTTTGCTCAGCTTGCCCCCGGCACCGGAATCTGTCTGGTAAGCACGGGCTTCATGAGTCACCGGGCACTCAAGGTCGCCAAGGAACGACCTGGCCTTGCAGTCATCGACATCTTTTCTCTCAAACCCTGCGATGAAGCCGCCCTTGCTGTCGCCCTTGCCCCGTATCGTCACGTCATTACCATGGAGGAAGGTTTCATAAATAACGGCGGGCTTGACAGTCTGGTAACCAAAGTTGTTCGCGAATACGAACTGGGCTGTCGCCAGTATCCGATCGGTTTCAATGACCGCTATGTATTCGAACTGGGCAGCAGGGATCATCTGCACGCCATTAACAACATGGATGAAGCGGCGGTAATTGCTCTGACAGACCGCTTGAGTGCAGCATGAAGCACGGTGCTGATATAGTCCTTATCAACCCCGGTGACCGGCGCCGGATTTATCAGGGGTTGGGAGCCGGACTGGCGGCCATCGAACCACCTTTCTGGGTAGCAGTTCTGGCGGCCTATCTGCGTCAGGAAGGCTTTCTTGTTGCTGTCATTGACGCAAATGCCGAAAACATCACCCCTGAAGAAACAGCACTGAGAGCGGCGAAACTGAAACCGCTGCTCTCCTGTGTGGTAGTCTATGGCTCTCAGCCCTCCGCCTCAACCCAGAATATGACCGTTGCCGGAGCCATCTGCCGGGCACTGAATGATGAGAGTATCGGCCGGGTCGCTCTGGCGGGTCTGCACCCTTCGGCACTGCCCGGGCGCACTCTCAGCGAGGAATCTGTTGATTTCGTCATCGCAGGGGAAGGCCCCGAAAGTCTCAGGGTATTACTGGCAGAATTGGCAACAGATAAGCCGGATTTCTCCCGTGTTCCCGGCCTCTGGTATCGGGACGGTTCAGACATTTGTTCCAATGCGCGCGCCGCACTGATCAGCGACCTGGACAGCTACCTCCCCATCGCCGCCTGGGATCTGCTGCCGATGGATCTCTACCGGGCACACAACTGGCACTGTTTTGATGATTTTGAACATCGTTCTCCCTATGCCGCTATCTATACCAGCCTGGGCTGTCCATTCAGCTGCGTTTTCTGTTGCATAAATGCTCCATTCGGCAAGCCCGGTATTCGCTATCGTTCGCCGGAGCGGGTCGTTGATGAAATCTCGCTGCTTGTTGAAACTTTTGGAGTCAAAAACCTCAAAATTGTCGATGAGTTGTTTGTTTTGAAGGAAGAGCATTACATGGCGATAGTTGAGAAAATTATCGCTCGTAAACTCGATCTGAACATCTGGGCGTATGCACGGGTCGACACAGTTAAACCTGAGAACCTGGTCAGAATGAAACAGGCCGGCATTAACTGGCTGGCACTGGGAATCGAATCAGCCAGCCCGTCTGTGCGCGCCGGAGCCGACAAACGGATGCAGGTCCCCGACATCGCGGCAGTGGTAAGTTCCATTCGGAATGCCGGAATCAGGATTATCGGCAACTTCATCTTTGGACTCCCGGATGACACCCGCGAGACTATGGAAGAAACGCTACAACTTGCAATCGAACTCAACTGCGAGTTCATAAACTTCTACTGTGCCATGGCCTATCCCGGTTCCAGGTTGTATGATATAGCCCTTGAGGAAGCCTGGGCGTTGCCGGCGGAGTGGCAGGGTTATTCGCAACACAGTTATGACATGCTGCCACTGCCGACACGCAGCCAGTCAGCCGCAGAAGTCCTGCGCTTCAGGGATGAGGCTTTTCATCGCTACTTCACCAACCCGGTATATCTCGACATGCTGGGACATACGTTTGGGACTTCAGTCAGAGAACATCTGGTTGAGTTGAGCAGCATCCGTCTCAAACGAAAATTGCTTGGAGACTGAAAATATGCAGAAACGGACCGTCCCCTTTGGCACAATCACCATTACCGATACCGCAAAACGCCTGATCGGCGAAGCGCTTGAGAGCAAACGCATCTCCTGCGGCAAACTTGTACGTGAATTTGAAGACCGTTTTGCCGGTCTCGTGGGTGCTTCAGAAGCAGTTGCTGTCAGTAGCGGCACTGATGCCGATATTTTGGCTCTGGCGGTTCTGCATGACTTCGGTGCCCAACAAGGAGACGAGATCATCGTTCCGGCACTCTCCTTTGTAGCAACCGGCAATGCAGTCTTGCATGCCGGATTTACGCCGGTCTTTGTCGATATCGAGCGAGCAACCCTCAACATTGATCCAACTCAAATCGAAGCAGCCATAACCTCCAAAACGCGCGCTATCATGCCGGTACACCTGATGGGCAAGCCGGCCGAGATGGACACCATCAATGCCATTGCCAAAAGACATAACCTGACAGTTGTGGAAGACGCTGCCGAAGCGCATGGTGCGCATTATAAGGGGAAAGCGGCGGGGAGTCTGGCCGATCTGGCAGCCTTCAGCACCTACGTGGCTCACATCATCACCACCGGAGAAGGCGGCGTTATTACCACCAACAATGAAGAGTATGGCGATATTCTCCGGTCACTCCGCTCCCACGGCAGAAACTGCACCTGCAAACGCTGCATCATGAACACCGATGAAGTTACCTACTGTGCCAAACGGTTCCGGGGCAAAGGGGGCGAAGATGTCCGTTTCACTTTTGACCGCATCGGCTACTCCTGCAAGATGAACGAACTTGAGGCAGCCATCGGCATCGGAGCCATGGAGGTTTATGATGAGATTGTCAAGAAGCGCCATGACAATCTCATCCACGTTTTGGAGCGCTTTGACCGTTTCGCACCATATCTGTCAACCATCAAAGAGGAGCAGTATGAGCAGATTGGGCCCCATGCAATTCCGATTATTGTCAACGAAGGAGCACCGTTCACACGGGCCGAGCTTACTCAATATTTGGAGAAAAGCAGCATAGAAACTCGTACCCTGTTTGCCTCCATGCCAACCCAGTGTCCTGGTTTCGCTTATCTCGGCTACAAATTGGGTCAGTTTCCAAATGCCGAGTACATGGGACATCATGGTCTCCATATCGGCGTGCATCAGGATCTGGGGATTGAGGATATGGAGTATGTGCTGCAGATACTGAGTCAATTCATAAAAACAACTTAATATTTATGTGGAAAACTGTCAAAAATACACTACGTTACAGGTACTTGTTTCCTACTGCCAGAATGAAAAGTTTGCGGGATGACCTCACATGAGCAAGAGTATCACGCCACTGGATAACCTGATTAATTCTTTTGCCTACCCATTATTCAAACCGGCGATGGCGCAATCACTTGCAAGCCAGTATTGCACCACAGAAATAGATGGCTGCAGTCTTGATCAGAAAATGCTTTCAGCAGGCGCCCTTCTGGCTGTCGGAAGAATTGACGACTACAGTGCACTCATTGAACAAATTGATTTCAGTCAGTTATCATACGATGACAGGGTGACATTTGTGGCTACACTGTTCCGCTCGTTACAGAAAAACCTTTTTGTATCCCAAAACAATGAAAAATGTGTCGAGGCTCTGCTGTGCATAACCCGGGCTCTGCTGCCATCGCTTATGTACCCTGCACAGGCAGAACAAAAAGCCCTTGATGCCAAGGAAAAGCTCATACATTTGCCCTATTCCGCCAGAATAAATCCACACATTAAGGGGATTGTATTTTTCCGGAAGTTTTTCATGGGGCCTGGTAGCAGGCTGCATGAGTTCGGCTTACGCATTCAGAAATGCCTCGCTTCTCAGGGTTGGGATGTCAGCTTGCATTCCCCGGACTCAATTCAATCCTTTTCAACGTCCAGAATATTTGATTTTGCTTTGATCGATATAGCACTCCTGAATGCTCTGAATTTGTCCGGAATCTCCGTTATCGAGGAACTAAAAAGGATCAGGACCTGGTTCCGAAAGGTGATCGTCGTCGAACCCGATCCGTGGTGTGCCGAGCACGTGCCCCTGCTGGAAGAGATCATTGAGTATATTGACTTTGTGTGGGGGGTCACTGCAGACTGGTCGTTCCTTGATCAGCGACGATGTCACGGCAAAGCGAGCCTTTTCCCGAATGTGGGCGGTTTCGATGATATGGGGGCGGAAAGGGATGCTCTGGGTAATTGGGACAATTGCACTTTTGGCTTTGTCGGTTCGATTGGGATCCCCAACCTGCCACGTGTATACTGGGCATTGGAGAGTCTTCACCGAAAACTGCCCATATCCTATGTAATCACAGATCCGGGGAAAGATGACGGCATGGATCTGGAGACATCTTTAAGTCTCTATGCCACATTGCTTGCGGCTTCACACGTCAATGTCAATTATGTCAGGCGGTTGGATGGCTCTCATATGCTGACCGGTCGTACTATTGAGACTATCAGCTTGAAGCGCCTGCTGCTTCAAGAAAGCTGCCCCTCTATGAATGCATATTTTACTAAAGGTGATCACTTCCTTGAGTTTTCGGATATCGAGAGTTTGGGCAGCGCCATTGAATTTATTCGTTCGCATCCGAAAGAAGCGCAGATGATTGCATCTGAAGGGTATGAGTATTACAATCAACACTATTCCGCCAGAAAACTTGTGGAGCACTTTCAGGTGATGCTTGATTCATGATACAGTTCTGGAGGAAAGAACAAATGGCTTCGAGTTTAAACCTGAAAGCGGGTTGTTGAAAGTTCAATAAGAACCTCGTGGGCTGAAGGCGAAATGAAAGGGAAGGTACTGAAATTGCCATTGAGATGATAAAGGATGGCGAATCAAATGATAAAATCAGGAAATATACCGGATTGACGAATGATGAGAGTGGAAAATTTCGGAGAGAAGTTTAGATGAGAATTCAGGCACTTGGTTTTAACGTGATGCAGTTAACGCAACTGGGTGACAGCAGCCTTTTAATGGGTGCCCCTGATAGGTTCTCTTGATATGTGGGGTATAGATGGAAAATCTGGTTCTTGTTTTTGGTTCGGAATTAACGAAACAGTGCAAGTCAGACACTGAGGCCAATAGTAAGGGGTGTTGAGTGGGCCAGGAAGATAGCGCGTCATTAAGTAAAACATATGAAAACCCGTGTGCCAGAAAATCACATAATTTAGTAAATAATAATAAAATTTACATAATAGCGGAAGCTGGTGTCAATCATAATGGTGATCTGAACTTAGCAATGCTGCTCGTTGATGCAGCAAAAATTGCTGGTGCAGATTGCGTTAAATTTCAGACATTTAAAGCTGAAGACATGGTTACGGCATCTGCACCCAAAGCACAATACCAGCTCAAGGTTACCGATCATAAAGAAACACAACTCCAAATGCTAAAAAAACTTGAGCTCGACTTTAATGCTCATCTGGATCTCGTCGAGTACTGCCGAAACGTTGAAATTGATTTTCTTTCAACTCCTTACAGCGTCGCAGATATACATTTTCTGGAAAAAATTGGTGTGGGATCCTACAAGATTGCCTCCGGTCAAATAGTGGAACCCTCCTTTTTGCGAGCCGTTGCTAAGACCGGTAAAAGGATTTTTCTTTCCACGGGGATGGTCACCCTGGCGCAGGTGGATGACGCAGTTCGGACTATTCTGGCAACTGGAAACGACCAATTGGTTTTGCTGCAATGCACGACAAATTATCCTTCACGTCTTCAGGATGCAAACCTTCTGACAATTCCAACCATGGCTGCGGCATTCGGAACGTTAATGGGCTATTCAGACCACACCCAGTCGGACACCGCTTGCCTGGTAGCAATAGGCTTGGGGGCAAGGGTGATTGAGAAGCACCTCACTCTAGACAGAAACCTGCCAGGTCCTGACCATGCGGCTTCTGCAACTCGCGAAGAATTCTCACGCCTCTGTCAGGCGATTCGTGAAGCTGAGCTCGTACTCGGTTCAGGTAAGAAAGAGCCGTGCAAGGCAGAGGTTGCAAATGCGCCTGGGATGAGGCGCAGTCTTGTTGCCTCTCGTCTAATAAGGGCTGGAGAAATTATCAGTGAAGATATGCTGACCTGCAAACGTCCCGGCACAGGCATTAGACCAATATTGATGCCGGAAGTGGTTGGCTGTATTGCGACACGAGAGATCCAGGCTGACGATATTATCACTTGGGCCGTATGTGGAGACCGCAAATGAACGATCTTCTTGTTTCAAGATTAACCTCTGAGGATGCATCTTCCCTTTCACTACTACTGACGACAGACGAAAATAAATACCATCAGTATTTTATTCCCTTTGCCGCCGAAATCAAAAGTTTGGAGGCGAGACTGGGCTCAATACGCGAAGATCGCTATTGGGGAGTGTGGTTTGATAATATCCTGGCTGGTTTTTTCATGTTGCGCGGTTTTGACGAAGGCTATCTGCGACCATCATTCGGGGTGTACATAGCCCGCGTTTATTCCGGGAAGGGACTTTCCAGCTTTGCTCTTGATTACTGCATGAGCTGGTGCCGTATGAACCACATAGCGTCAATGATGCTGAAGGTTCATCCCGACAACCGATATGCCAGGCAAACTTATGAAAATGCCGGTTTTACAGCTAACGGCACTTGTCCACGAACCGGGCATACAATTATGGAGAAATGCTGGAGTAAAGGAGAATGAGTTGCTACCTCTCAACGGGATGCTTTCAATCTAAAGATTTGGCAGAGATTGTGGTGCTTGCTTGTAAACATAATTTCGACCTCGAACTCAGCTCCTCGCTATCGTTTTCCGCTACCTTGCTTGAGCCGATACTCCAGACCAAATCAAAGGTTAGTTATCTCATTCATAACTATTTCCCTCCACCCGCTGTTCCATTTGTCCTTAATCTTGCATCCGGTGATCCTGATACACATTGCTGTAGCGTCAATCACTGCAAGGAAGCAATTAAACTGTGCGCCAATATAGGTGTGCCCTTCTATAGCGTTCATGCAGGATTTGCAATGGAGATGTCAGTTGATATGCTGGGGAACTCTCAATTGCAGAGAGAAAGTTGCATCTCTGTTAAAGTCGATCGAAAGAAAGCCTATCAAAAATTTGTAGAAACTATCAGCAGTCTTGCCCAATTTGCTAGAGAGAATCAAATAATGCTGCTTGTAGAAAACAATGTGCTGACGCTTGATAATATTGCAAGTGATGGTACGTTTCCCTTGTTACTGGCAGATGTAGATGAAATCAAGAAGTTTTTTAACGACCTGCGTCAACATGAGGTTGGGCTTTTGCTTGATGTTGGACATGCAAAAGTATGCGCCGAAACACTGCACGTTAATCCGCAATCTTATTTCCATGAACTTGAACCGTTTATAAGATGCATGCACCTAAGCGATAATGATGGTCAACGGGACAATAACCGCCCATTCAGTTCGAATTCCTGGTTTGTTCCTTTTTTGGGAAAATTTCAACAGGTGCCGATGGTGGTTGAAGTTTACAAATGTTCCCTTGCGGAAATATTAGTACAGCGTGACTTACTCATGAAACTAACTGATAAAATACCAGCATGATTGGAGTTGAAGCGTTATGAATGAAATCTTCAGTACTCTTCTGCTAAATACCAATGTAACAGTTGAGGAGGTACTTGCTGCACTTGACAGAAATGGTAAGGGAGTGGTGTTTCTTGTTGATCATGATCAGATCATGAGAGGGTTGCTCACCGATAGTGATATGCGGAGAGCATTATTGAAAGGTGCCTCTATTTCCGATCCTGCAGAATTGTACATGAATCGTGATTTTGTTTCTGGTACCTTACCCAAAGAGAAACCAGAAAACATTGCTTTACTAAATGAAAAAATTTGCAGTCTGCCCATTTTGAACCCATCAGGGCGTGTGGTGGATTTGCTACGCCTGACTGACTTATGGCGACTTCCTGTGATGGAACCAGTCCTAAAGGGCAGGGAAGTAGAATATGTTCTTGATTGCCTCAATACCAACTGGATCTCTTCACAGGGAAAATATGTTGAGCAATTTGAGGAAAAATTCCGCTCATATATTTCAACCGATTATGCTTTAAGTGTGTCAAATGGAACCGTCGCCTTACACCTTGCAATGGCTGCGCTAGGGATTGGCCGTGGAGATGAAGTAATCATTCCGGATTTAACCTTTATTGCCCCCGCCAGCATGACAGTTCTATGTGCTGCTAAACCAGTTTTTGTGGATGTCGATAGATCCACTTGGACTCTTGATCCAAGTCTTATTGAAGCTCACATTACACCCAGGACAAAGGCTATAATTGCAGTACATCTCTACGGGCACCCATGTGATATGGATCCGATCATGGAGATCGCAAAACGACATGGTCTTTATGTCATAGAAGACTGCGCCGAAGCCTTGGGTGCCGAATATAAAGGGCGCAAAGTCGGCACAATTGGGGATATCGGGACCTTCAGTTTTTTTGCAAATAAGGTGATTACTACAGGTGAGGGGGGCATGGTGATAACAAACAGCCCTGAAATTCACCACAATATGCGATTACTTCGTGACCACGGCATGGCCCGCGATAAAAGATATTGGCATCTTGTCGCTGGCTTCAACTATCGCCTTACAAACCTTCAAGCGGCTATTGGACTTGCCCAGTTAGAAAAGATTGATGTCTTTTTGAGCTATCGAGGAGAAGTTGTGAATCGTTACTCCACACAACTGAATGATGTTGATGGAATTGTACTCCCGCCACAAAAGGAATGGGCCAAAAACATCTACTGGTTATATTCTCTTCTTGTGGATAAAGAGACCACGGGAATTGATAGAGACTCGTTAATGGGACATCTAGCCGTACATGGCATCGACACAAGACCGTTATTCTACCCTCTCCATCAGCAACCTCCTTTTTCTGATGGAGACTGGAAAAAATATCCAAATGCGGATTGGCTGTCGACTTGTGGTCTAAGTTTACCTACTTCAAACAATATCAAGCTGGAAGATGTGGATAAGGTATGTGCTGTAATCCGTTCCGTCATGAAGAACAAAAGCATCTTCCGTAAATATGACACCGGACAGTGCTCATGATGTGCATCCGAGCAAGCCAGTTCAAGGAGGATGCTTTGTGTTAGGTCCAACTAGTCCAATTATCCCTCGAATTTTGTTTATAAACATAAATCCCCGACCCGAATGGAGTCGGGACAAGACACTTATTTACTTCAATATAGGTCTTTGCCAAGTTATGACGCACGTTAAGAAATCCGGCTATAATTTCGACCTTCTCGATTTTTCAGTAAACCCCATGCGTAAGGCTGCATTTGTCGAGTATATTTCACAGGGGCATTATGATGTTGTTGCTTTTGGTGGTATGGTACACACACTGTGGCAAATGGAAGAAATCACAACGCTAATTAAAAATGTGAGTTCAGATACCTGCGTTGTTGTTGGCGGATACGCAACAATGCTTGAGAAAGATGCGGTTTTGCTGTGGACTTCTGCAGATGTTGCCATCAGGGGAGAGGGTGAATTTGCCCTAGTGGAGTTATTGGAGCGAATGAAACAGGGAAGAGATTTCGATGGAATACCGGGCGTTGCATATAAGGATCAGGAGGGTATAATACATCCAGCGTCCATACGAAAACCTGACCTTCCACTCGACCAGAAGGGCTTTCCTGAGTGGGATCTGTTTGATGTAGAAGCATATGTCCAATCTGGAAGCAAGCTTGTAAGTCATCACTTGGGAGCCATTCAAAATCAAAGATTTTTCCCGATAATTACCACGAGAGGGTGTCCATTCCATTGCACATTTTGCAGTAACAATCAAATTATACAAGCGCACAACCCATATCGCAGGCATTCACCCGCTTTTGTTGCGGCCATGATCAAGGAACTGCATGATCGCTACGCCATCAATCACTTTAAATTTCTTGATGAGCTTTCCTTTCTTACTAAGTCCGATGTTGAGCAACTACTTGATGAATTGGATCTTCTAAAATTGGATGTTACCTTTGAAGCCATTTGCAGGGTTGGTCTTTTCGGAGAAAATGATCTGGCGCTGGCACAAAGAATGAAAGCAGCTGGATTCTACAGGCTTTTTTATTCGCTTGAATCCGGTAGTCCAAGAATTCTTCAATTAATGAATAAACAGATCTCAATCGAGGCATTTTCCATCCAGAAACGAGTTCTGGATGCTGCGGGTATAAGTTCCGGCACAAACGTGATTGTTGGCTATCCAACTGAAACAGAGGAGGATATAGCTCAAACATTTAAAGTCTGTCGCGAGAATGCTATTCTACCCAGTGTTTGTTTTCTTCTGCCAATCCCCGGGTCTGAAATGTATGAGCACGCCCTTCGCGAAGGCTACATTAAAAATGAAAAAGTATACATTTTTGATATTGGCGAACAGCAATATCTCAAAATTAATATGACCGGACTTGCTGATGATCAGCTTTATACCTGTACAATTAATAATTTGAAGAAGATCAGGGATGACTTGTCACTTGATGTTCCTGATGAAAATCTCATCTGCTCAGTCAATGTTGGCGATAAGCGGAACGGCAAGAAAACCTTATTTATTAGTTGAAATTTAGGATGCCATGTCAAACATGAATAACGTTCTCGGAATCATTCCCGCCAGGGGAGGAAGTAAGCGTCTACCTCACAAGAACCTGTTGCCACTGGCTGGAAAACCCTTGATATCGTACACCATAAAAGCCGGTCTAGAAGCTCATTGTATAGATGAATTGATGGTTTCAACCGATGATCCTGAAATTGCACGAGTATCTGTTGAATTCGGCGCCAAAGTCCCGTTCATGCGGCCTTCCAAACTGGCACAGGATGATACGAGCACATTTGCAGTAGTTCAGCATGCTATTGATTACTACAAAACAGTAGAAGGCAAAACATTTAAATTTATAGTGCTTTTGCAACCAACTTCACCCTTGCGAGATGGAGAGGATGTAGACCTTGCAATGAAGTTTCTGTACTCTAAAAATGCGGACTCAGTTATTTCTGTCAGTGAAAATGACCATAGCCCCCTGTGGTGCAATACGCTGCCTGATGACTTGTCCATGAACACTTTTCTTAGGGAAGAGTTGAAATTTAAAAGAAGTCAGGACCTGGAAAAATATTATCGACTAAATGGCGCTATCTACATTTGCAACACGGCCAGATTGCTTGAGGAAAAAACCTTTTTCCTGAAAGACCGTGTTTATGCCCACATCATGCCTCAAGAGAAATCCATAGACATTGACACCAGGCTTGACCTGATACTTTGTGAAATTCTACTGACAGAGATGTTGTCAACTAATGCCACCTGTGAGCACTGCCAATGATGCCGGTGCGGATTATTCCACGACTGGACATCAAAGGACCTAACCTGGTCAAAGGTATACATCTTGAAGGATTGCGAGTACTTGGCGATCCGATAGAATTCGCTCGTTACTATTACGAAAACGGAGCAGACGAGCTGCTATACTCCGATATCGTTGCGAGCCTTTACCAGAGAAACAACATTCTAGATCTTGTGACGGAAACCAGCCGAAGAGTATTTATTCCCATCACGGTGGCTGGTGGATTGCGGACGATTGAAGATATTAAAAAGGCTCTGAGAGCTGGGGCTGACAAAGTCTGCATAAATACTGCTGCAATAAATAACCCTGATTTTGTGACACAAGCAGTAAAGGTGTTTGGGGCATCAACAATAGTTGTTGCTCTTGAGGTATTGAGACTTCCTGATGGTTCTTTAATGGCATACACCGAGAATGGACGGCAATCATCGGGAGTTGAGGCTATTTCCTGGGCAAAAAGGGTTGAGGACTTGGGCGCTGGAGAAATTCTGCTGACCTCAATTAACATGGAGGGCACCGGAGGAGGCTATGACATGGATCTTGTAAGACGCGTGGTGTCAGCGGTATCAATTCCAGTCATTGTGCATGGGGGAGCGGGTACACCTGAACATGTTCGAGAGGTATTTTCAACATCCGATGCATCTGCCGTAGCAGTTGCATCAATTTTTCATTATCACACCAAAAACCTGTCAGCTGGCATCAACCCGATTGAGGGAAATCTCGACTTTCTAAAGAGTGGCAAGCGTTATTCAAAAATTACAGAAACTTCCGTCGTGGACCTCAAACAGTATTTGGAGAAACAGGGTGTCGCCTGCAGGCTGGTAATCTGAAATGCGCAGAGTCATTATCGTAGACTACAACCTTGGAAACATCTTCAGCCTCAAGAACGCCTGTGAGCGTGTGGGACTTGATGTAACTGTTTCAGCAGATCCTGTAAAAATCAGGGGGTGCCATCAACTCGTATTGCCCGGTGTGGGGGCGTTTGGGGTAGCAGTAGAAAATCTTAAGCAGTTGGACCTGATCGATCCTGTTATTGAGCATGCTAAGCAGGGCAAGCCGCTTGTAGGAATTTGTCTTGGTCTGCAACTGCTTTTTTCCAGAAGTGAGGAGTTCGGAAACAACTTGGGGCTTGACCTCATACCAGGCGTTGTCAAACGCTTCCCTGATGTCCAAGATGGAGAAAAATTGAGAATTCCGCATGTAGGTTGGAATGTACTGAATCGCAACGCCAGTGGTTCCAGCGACCCGCTCTTTTTTCACCTTAACGAGGATCCATACGCTTATTTTGTACACTCATACTATGTTGAACCTATCGATCCTTCCATTATTACAGCAGTTACAGAGTACCATGGCTTCAGATTCTGCGCTGCAATCAGAAAAGACAATATTGTCGGAATGCAGTTCCATCCTGAGAAAAGCGGTCCGAAGGGATTGAAAATGCTTGCAAATATACTAAACGGGGTATGGTGATGATCGATAATAAGAATGTGCTGGAACGTTATAACCTTCCAGAAGAGGTCATATTCTGCAAAATGTGCACAATGTCTAACCAACGCCCACGAATCACCTTTGACGCCGACGGGGTCTGTTCTGCCTGTAACTTTTCCGTTATGAAAAATACTCTTTTTGACTGGTCACAACGTGAGAAAGAGCTGGTGGAGTTATGCAAAAAGTACAAGAGAACGGATGGAGGGTTTGAGGTACTTGTACCTGCCAGCGGAGGCAAAGACAGCGCCTTTGTAGCCCATATGCTCAAGTATAAATATGGCATGAAGGTCCTTACAGTCACGTGGGCTCCCCATATCTATACCGACATCGGGTGGAAAAATCACCAGAATATGATTCATATCGGCGGACTTGACAACATTCTAGGAACTCCCAACGGCATCATTCACAGAAAGCTAACCAAGCTCTCCTTTGAGGTTTTGGGAGATCCGTTTCAACCCTTTATTTTCGGTCAACACAACTTTCCGCTTCAAATTGCAATAAAGTACAATATTCCGTTGATCATGTACGGAGAAAATGGAGAGGTCGAGTATGGCGGGGACATGACAAACGCCTACAAGCCCGACAGAAACTACGGTTCTGATCAGAAAAAACATTATTTTTCCAACCTTTCTCCTGAGGGCATGGTCCATTATGGTATTGACCAGGATGATCTACTCCCATACATTTCACCTCCAATCGAAGAAATGGACAGAATTAATTTGAAAGTTCATTTCCTGTCTTATTATCATAAATGGATTCCGCAGGAAAATTACTACTATGCATCTGAACATACTGGCTTTGAAGCTCGATCAGAACGCAACGAAGGCACTTACTCCAAGTATGCCTCCATTGATGATCAGCTTGATGGATTTCATTATTACTTATCATTTATAAAATTTGGCATAGGCCGTGCGACCTCTGATACAGCTCATGAAATAAGGGATGGTCATATAACGCGGGATGAAGGTATTAAATTAGTCGAGCGGTTCGACGGGGAGTTTCCGGAAAAGTGCTTTAAAGTATTTTTGGATTACGTTGACATTTCTGAAGAGTATTTTCATGAGGTAATAGATAGTTGGCGTTCCCCGCATATCTGGAATAAAGTCAATGGTGTGTGGAAACTAAGACATAATGTGGCTGGGACTGGAATCAATGATATTGTATTAGACTAAAGTACAACTATTCACCGATTATATGTTGGGAGTATTTGTACGAGAGAATCTCGTAAAATTTTTAAAACGTATCTCTTCGAATGACACTGAAATAAGGCAGGCTTATTTATGAATGACAAAAAGTTTTTTATAGTTTCTATCCAGAATCCTGCGCTATCTAAGGAATCATCACTATTTATTGCCGATCCTTTTTTCAAGCATTTAATTGACGTAAGCCCTGGCCTTGCACCGCACGCAAAATTACAAATTGCATCTTTTACAAGAAATGGCCCTGGTGATTTAAAAACTGCCAATAGTTTTGTATGCAACAGGTATAAAAAATACATCCCCATATTATCAACTCTTCTAAATGGAATTCACAATAGCAATTTTCCCGAAGATTTTTGGCGTCGTGCTTTTAGTATGGCATTAGTGCGGCACTTGACTATCATGTATGACTTTTTCTTGATTTGTGAAACACATTTTAATCAGTCAGAGCATAATGCCTATAAACTATCAACGGACTGTTTTTACATCCCCGTAGATTACAATGAGCATCGTTGGTTTCTCCAACATAGTCACTTTGGGCAAGAGCAACTTCTTTCCATGTATTTAAACCTGTTTTATCCAAGTCACGGCTCAGCCTATATCAATAAGTATGAATCATCATACAAACTGGATCGAATGATTACCCGTACAGGCGATTATAACCCATCAGTGGGTATTATGGGTGCTTTGTTTGCGGAGCCAATGCTTTATGGCCTGATGCTCAGTAGCAATAATACCATTGCGCCTATTGGGTTTAATTTTAATTTACCGGCGAATCATTTGATTTCATATTCCAAACGCACCAATCTGAAGTATACCAGTGAAAGTTTTGACCGTTTTGACAAGTTCTTTTTCAGTTCTTTACCGTTTATGTTGCCACGGGAGTTTGTCGAAAATTTTGAACTGATATACTGTGCTGCGGTCAAACAATTTGATCGATATACCAATCTTAAATTTGTTGTCAGTGAGATATTCATCGGTGAAACGTATGAATCAATAGGCTTGGCTATTCTCAAAGATCGTGGCATAACAACTGTTTATAGCGAGCATAACTACTGTGAGTATCCTTGCCATTCATCAATTCTTGAACAACAGACCTCATTGGTAGATATTTTTGCATCACACGGTAATTATTACGCTTCAATTAAAAATAAGGTCTCAACTGGTTCGCTTTTCAACTTTTTTGAAATACCATTGAGCCATGACAGAAAAATAATAGATATTTTATATGTATGTGGCCTAGCAGAAGCAAAATATGCATATTTTACAAACACAACTATGCTAACTGCAGAGCATGCATTGATTCACTATGATGTTAAGTTGAGGTTTTTTAAGTCTTTGTCAGAAAAAATACTGAGCAAAATACTGTATAGACCATATCCAAGCGATCCAAAATGGATTCTTATTTATAATGATAAATTTATTATGGGTAAAATTTTATCTTCAATGAAAATTGATGATCTTAGTACTGATGGCCGTACAAGAATTCGAGCGTCTCGTTTAGTTATTATAGATTACTTGGCCACTTCTTATCTAGAGTCAATGAGCATGAATACACCAACCGTAATTTTATATAACAAAAACAGCTATTTTTTAAATGACAATTCCAAGGACTTTCTTAACGATCTAATCAATGTTGGCATTTGTCAGGATAACCCGGAAAACGCAGCAAAATTTATTGAACAGATATCATCTAACCCAGAAGCTTGGTGGTTTCAGCCGGTAGTCCAGGCCGCAAAAGATAGTTTTCTTGAAAAAAATCTCGGCAGACCGGAATATATGGCAAATTTCTTACTGAATTTAGCCGCAGGCAAGACAGAAATTAATTATGATTCCTCTCAGTGAATTTAGCCACGGAACAGATTTTTGTACAGTTTGCTGATCAATGAGTTTAAGGAGCAATATTCGAAAATATAACTCACATATTGATAGGAGACCTGTTCAACTTTGGGCACCTAATGGCGTTGGAAAAGGCCCGAGCGGTGTCTGACATGCATATCTGCGGCGTAATCACAGATGAGGTTGCCCGCAAGTGGACCTCGCCGCTAATCTACTCCTATGAGGAACGCAAGGCAGTGATTGAACGGATTGAATATGTTGATCAGGCTTGGCGTCAGGACTCGCTTGACCCGACAGAAAACCTCAAAAAGATCCATCGTAAATATCCGAACGCCACAATATTGCTAATGCAGAGTCACCACCTGTGGCATGGCACACTGGAGAGCGACTACAGTCAAATTGTGCTGCGAGTTTTGAATACAGTCGCAACACAAGATCAGAAGGTCTAGGCATGCATAATAAGCGCAGCAATCTGCAAAATAAATTGCAATCAGTCCGCTCAAGAATTAGTTTTCTTCCCAAGTCAGACGTCCTTATTCAATGCTTTAATGCCCATCTGAGCCAAATGCTACAAGTGCTTGATGGATACCAAACGGAAGAATATCTCCGGCACGCTGGAGCTTCAGTCGTCTCTTTCGCCGAAGAAACTTTATTCTGTCAATCTTTACTCGAAATGCTTAAAGATGAGCCAGATTCGGATAGCCTGCGAATCTTTATTAGCAACCTGATCAATGAAATTTCTTTGAGTGATGGAAAGCATTTTTCACAGCATATTCCTGAAGCTTCTTGGCGAGCTCGTGTAATCGCTTTCTATTTGCCTCAGTTCCATCCAATTCCTGAAAATGACAGATGGTGGGGCAAGGGCTTTACTGAGTGGACGAACACAGGCAAGGCAAAGCCATTTTTCAGGGGGCACTATCAACCTCATGTCCCTGCCGATCTTGGGTACTACGATCTTCGTGTGCCTGAAGTCCGCCAAGCCCAGGCAGACTTGGCCAAGCAGTATGGCATAGAAGCTTTCTGCTATTGGCATTACTGGTTTGCCGGGCACCGGGTACTTGAGCGTCCACTTAACGAAGTTTTGCAATCTGGTCAGCCAGATTTTCCATTCTGTATGGCGTGGGCCAATGAAACCTGGACTGGCATCTGGCACGGCGCACCGGATCGCATTCTCATAGAACAGACCTACCCAGGGCTTGAAGACTATCAGGCACATTTTGAGGCCCTATTGCCGGCATTTCGTGACCGCCGATATTTGAAGGTCAATGGGAAGTTGCTATTTTTAATCTATGTTCCAGCAGATATTCCTGACGCATGGCAATTTACCCAGTTTTGGCAGGAACTTGCCCATAAGGCTGGATTGCCGGCTTTTCATTTTGTGAGTGTGGGTGTGCGTAATCCCGAATATTTTGGGTGTCAGTCGTGTGTAGCTGACTCCCCGTTTGTCGAAATTAATGCGCCTGCCATTGAAGTTGAGGCGTCATCAGGGGTAAAGCAGCCAATTGTCCATAACTACGCTGACCTAGTCTCTCATTTAAGTAACTTATGTTTGGCACCCAATGAATATCCCCTCGTGATTCCTAACTGGGATAACACGCCTCGCAGCGGTGAGAACGGCTTGGTATTGCATGAATCGTCACCGGAACTGTTTCGCCAAATGATGTCAGATGCCGTTTCAGCAGTTGAAAAGCATCCAGATTATGAACAGAGAATAATTTTTGTAAAATCATGGAACGAGTGGGCAGAGGGGAATCATCTTGAACCAGATTTACGTTATGGGCATGCTTATTTGGAAGCACTCAGAGATGCCATTTCTTGACGTATTAAGAATAGTCGCAGATTTTTTTTGCAGATCGTCGCTTGATGGAGTCACATGAAAATAGCTTACTCACATATGATTGGCGACCTGTTTAACTTCGGTCATCTAAAGGCGTTTGAAAAGGCCCGAGCGGTTTCTGACATTCATATTTGTGGCGTAATCACTGATGAGGTAGCCCGCAAATGGACATCACCGCTGGTCTGTTCCTATGAAGAACGCAAGGCAGTTATTGAGCGTGTTGACTATGTGGATCAGGCGTGGCGTCAGGATTCTCTTGATCCGACGGAGAATCTTAAGAAGATCCATCGCAAGTATCCCCACGCTACTATTCTGCTGATGCAGAGTCATCACCTTTGGCAGGGCACACTGGGCAGCGATTTCATCGAACAGATTAACGGAAAGATCATCAAGACTGATTTCTACCAGAGCCTTTCCCGCGATTACATGCTCAAGGTTTTCTACAATTTTTTCGTAGAGCGCAAGCAGGCATCGTATCGCTTTGACGGACTGTGCATTGCGGATGTCAGTTTTTTCCGTAAATCCTTTACCACCAAGGCTAACACTCTGCAGAAACTTCGAACGGTGTTAAAAAATGCCGATATCGAGCGACTGTTCGTCTTTACCGTGCGCCAATGGCAACGCAGCAAGCGGAGCATCGTTGCCGAAATAGGACAGCGATTTGCTAGCGGAACCATCGTAGTGCGCAGTTCGTCGCTGGCCGAGGACGCACTGGATAACTCCCAGGCCGGTCATTTCTACAGTGAGTTGGATGTATCGGCCCATAATTGCAAGTCTGTCTCGGATGCAGTTGAGCGGGTTGTGGCAAGCTATCGTGATGGAATCTCCTTCTCACCCAATGACCAGATTCTGGTGCAGGAACAAACCGGACAGGTTGCCATTAGCGGCGTGGTTTTTACCCGCAATCTCGACAGCAATACCCCCTACTATCTGATCAACTATGATGACAGCACATCCAGGACCGATACCGTGACCGGTGGACTGGCCAGCGGCAAACTCGAAATTTATAGAGGTGTGCTTACCAAAGGCCTTGAACGAAGGTGGAAAAAACTGCTGGCTGCAGTCAGAGAGATTGAGACTTTTTTTCAGGGTATCTCGCTGGATATCGAATTCGCTATCCGGAAAGACAACCGGGTTGTTATTTTTCAGGTGCGGCCGCTGGCAGCTAACTCAAAGTTTTACTCACTCACGGATGACCGGTTGCTTGAACGAATTCAACGTTGCCAGGACACCTATCGGTCACTCTCTACAAACATTCTGCCCCCTGTAATGCTGAGTGATATGGCCTTTTGGAATCCCGCTGAACTTATTGGTGACCGCCCAGACTATCTTGCCTACTCGCTCTTCAATCACTTGATTATGAAACGGTCGTGGAATGAGGCATTGCGTACATTGGGATATACAACAGTCAATGAAGGCCTGATGGTACGGGTTGCCAACAAACCTTACGTGCATGTTGAACGGGCTTTTCGCTCACTACTGCCTGCAGCCGTTCCGGAGGAACTGTCCACACGCCTGGTTAACCATTACCTTAAACGACTGAAGCGGCATCCTGAGTTACACGACAAGGTAGAGTTCGAGATCGTACACAACTGCTTTACCTTTGATCTGGATCAACGCCTCAAAGAGTTGCGTCATGCCGGATTCAGCAAGGCTGACGTAGCCTGCCTGGCATCAGCTTTGAAGCGGCTGACCACTGAACTGATTGGTTCTTTTGAGCAGAATGTCGCGGAGGACGGTCGTTCAATCTACGAGCTGGAGAGTAGCTACCAAAAACTGGACAACCAGTCCGCTGTGACTGTTAGCTGGCGGCAGCGTCTTTTGTTGGTGTTTGAACTGATCGAGGCATGTCGTCAGCTGGGTATTCCCGCCTTTATCAGGGCCGCCCGCGCTGCTTTTGTCAGCAGCTCCCTCCTACGCAGCCTGTGCCAGACCGGAGATTTGACGACCGATGAACTGGCCAGATTGATGAATGGAGTAGAAACCGTGGCCACGGAAGTAGACCGTGATATGGACCGGCTGGTGGCGGGAACGCTGGATCAGCATGATTTTCTTGCCAGATACGGACATCTCCGGCCCGGCACCTATGACATCACTAAACTGCCCTATAGCAGTAACCCAGGTTATCTCTCAGTCTCGCCTACGCTAGGTAGACATCCTCAGAATGAGATTTACCGACACGGCATTCCTGCAGATTTCGACCATATAGAAAATGTATTGGAATTAGCCTGTAAACGACATGGAATTCCCTGCAACGGTGCAGTGCTGCTGTCGTTCATCCGCCGCTCAATCCAGTTGCGGGAGTACTACAAATTTGTTTACACCCGTAACATAAGCCGCGCCTTAGAGATGATTGCTCAGGTGGGTGGAGAGTTCGGTTTTGACCGGCATCAACTGGCACGCCTTGATTACCACGCGATCACAGCTGGCGTTGAATCATATTCTCGAGAAGAGCTTGTTGATACCTGGCGCAGCCTTATTTCAGGAAGGTTTGAAGATGAACAGCTGAACGGGCTGATCTCGCTTCCCTCACTTGTCTGCGGCGAAGAAGACTTTGTCGTGGTGCGGCATCGAACCGCATCGCCAAACTTCGTTTCCGAACAGACTGTCGAGGCGGAGGTGGTATCACTGGAGCGGGATGCTGTTTTGGATGGCGCAATCGGAGGTAAAATAATTGCCATTGAAAAGGCCGATCCTGGCTACGACTGGATTTTTACCAAGGGCATTGCCGGTCTGGTCACAAAATACGGAGGTGCGGCATCACACATGGCCATTCGAGCGGCAGAGTTTGGAATCCCGGCCGCCATAGGTTGTGGAGAGATTCTCTTTGGCCGGGTCGTTGCAGCCAACCGACTGGTGATGGATTGCAAAAATCGGTTGATACATCCGATTGGTCAACAACGATGAGTCGTAACCTGATCATAACCCAGCGTCATGGAAATGACCGGCACGGGACTCACTTTGACAGCTTGGAGAGCGCCTATGTGGACTGTTTGTCCTCTTTCGGGTTCAGGGTTATTCCGATTCCCGCAACCACCCCAGACTTCGATCTCTTTGTTGCCAAACTCTCCCCGTGTGCCATTGTCTTAAGCGGTGGCGGCGATGTCGATCCACAGCTGTACGGTGGTCTGACGACAGCGAGATTGTCGCTGTCTGTGGAGCGGGACCGACTGGAAGCAAGCCTTATACAATTTGCAGTTCGCGAAAAAGTACCGTTGCTTGGTATCTGCCGGGGCATGCAGATGATCAATGTCTTCTTCGGAGGTGCGCTGGACGGCACAACACTGCCGGCTACTTATGCGGATCAGGATCTACTTACACCGCATAGTGTGCAGTTTGACGCTTGTAGCTTGCAGAAACAGTTTCCGGAAGGATGCGAGGTAAACTCCTACCACCGGCAAGCGGTAGCACTGGATCGTATCGGTAACGGCCTGGTATTTTTTGCACGTCATACAACTCTGCCTCTGGCCGAGGGGATTCGGCATACATGCCTGCCCATTGCCGGTATCCAATGGCATCCCGAGCGAAACCAGGTCATTACTCCTCTGGATCGGCTGTTGCTGGAGGCGTTCCGCGATCGCCAGCTCTTCTGGGAGGTATCGCATTAAAGTTATTATTCTTGCAGCGGGTCGCGGTACCAGGATGGGCTCACTGACGCAGGGTCAGCCAAAGGGGATGCTCTCCATTGGAGGCAAAACCCTGATCGAACGGCAGCTAGAGGCTCTTCGTGCTGTTGGGCTGAACGACATCGTAATAGTTACCGGCTATCAGGCTGAAAAGATCAACTACAGCGGTGTGCGTTACTGTCAGAATCCTAGCTTTGCATCAACCAATATGGTCGAGACCTTGCTGTGTGCTCGACAAGAAATGACCGCTGATGTAGTGGTTGCCTATTCCGATATCATTTACAGCTCCGCGTTGGCCCAGGCCGTTGCTTCCAGCTGTCATGACATCGGGGTTGCCGTGGATGCTGACTGGCGTGAATACTGGACCTTGCGCTACGGCACCACGGAAACGGATCTGGAATCGCTGGTCGTATCGGAATCCGGCCTGATTACCGAGATAGGCAGACCGGTCGAAACATCTGTTGGGCTTGCATATCGCTATATAGGCCTGCTCAAATTTTCTCGCAACGGCATCCAGCAGCTTCTGTCCATTTACGACAGCAAACGGGCCGTTGATTCCTGCTGGTCCCAGTCCGGCAACACCTTTGAAAAAGGATACATGACCGACCTGTTGCATGAGGCTATCGTTTCTGATATCCCGGTACTGCCGATCATAACTAGGGGAGGTTGGCTCGAATTTGATACGGAAGGTGATTATACAACGGGTCTGAATCTCTTGCAGAACGATTTAATTTTAGGGGATTTCCCCAAGAAGCCGCCATGCTAATCATTAAATTTGTCACAGTGGTTTCATTGTTCATTCTCGTTTTGGAGTTTCTCCTAGAGCGACTAGTGAACAGATTGAGAGATGATTTCCAATGGTTAATCACCCACAAGAAAGATTTCATTCCCGAACTTGACCCCAAAGGGCTTGACAAGTTTATGGTTGATGGGTTTGATGCTGAACTGGGATGGGTGCGCAAAGCGAATACAAAGCACACCGAGTTAGGGCGATTTGGCAATACAGAATGGCATACAAATGCAATCGGCGCTCGACTTAACCCAGGGCATGAAGAGCTGCCCACCTGTATATCGTGTTTTGGAGATTCGTTCACCTTTTGTCGGCAGGTTAATGATGATGAAACGTGGGAGTATTATCTTTCAGAGCTAACCAAGACAAACGTGATTAACTGGGGGGTGGGTAATCACGGCATTGACCAATCGCTGTTGAGACTCAAACGCGAACACCAGAAATATCCAACAAAAACCATCCTCGTTGGGGTAGTTCCTGATACCATCAGCAGAATTTTGAGTGTTTGGAAACATTTCTACGAATATGGAAACACCTTTGGCTTCAAACCAAGATTCTTCCTGAATGAAAATAGACTTGTCCTGATCAACAACCCTATCGACGAAAAGCAAAAGTTTTTTCAGCTAGAGACCTATCTTGAGGAATTACGAAAAAATGATTATTTCTACGAGCATAAATTTTTAAACGAGATAATATCATTTCCGTATCTGTATTCTGTGTTGAAAAACCCTAGGAGGAACCTGCCTTTGCTGTATTGGAACAGTATGGCAATGATATGTGACAATCCGGGTCATTATTATTCCCTTGGAAAACAGAAAATTATGGATATCAACCTTGAATGGCGTTTGAAATTGTACAAACAGCCTGATGTAGTAGAATTGCTTAATCGAATTATCTTGGGTATAGCTGATTATGCTCACGATAATGGTTGCAATGTGCTGGTGGCACTTTTGCCACAGAAAGATGATATCATTCAGATCAAAAAAACTGGACACTTTTATCAGCCAATGCTTGATCAATTGAAGGACCGAGTGCTCACGGTTGATTTGGCACCCGAGTTGCTTGAGGCAGAGAGTTTGGACGAATTTTACTCAGATGATTCAATATATGGTGGGCACTTCAGCAGGTTTGGCAATGAACTGGTTGCTCGAAAACTGTTGAATGTTCTGAAAGATCGACATTTCATATGAAAAGAGAGTGCTTGCATGCAGAATAACAAATTTTACGGTACAGAAAAAGTCTCCTCAATTTCATATCTTGAGTTTGGGGCTATCGACCTTGATGCCAGTAGAAAACTGGTATGGGATTTGAAACTCCATCAAAAGGCATATGATTGGTATATGCACGCCCGATATTCCAATGACATTCTGTACTATCTTACTGCGGGTGAAAAACTTGACAGCCTCACCTTGGAAGAAATCATCATGATGTACAGTGAAGAGGTACATCATAAGGATGATTTTTCAGGATCAATTAGTAAGTTAGTGGCCCTTGCGGTAGCAGCTGCTCAATCAAATTCAGACACGCCGCTTTCGTTTTTTGAACTTGGCCAGACTCTGTTTGGTTGTATCGATGCTATGAAATTTTGTCAGTCCCTTATGACACAACTGGGGATCGCACAGAAGCCAATTAAACTGCAGGAAGTTCAGTGGCACGGACTCGATATATCAGAATTTTTCAATCGCCTCTCTGTTGTTATGCATAGTGGATATAATTTGCATACGTACAATGACATGAAGCATCTGCATGGGAAGCAGGATGTCTTTTTTGCCAAGGGCGTTACCTTGCTGTATGCCGTAAGAAATGTTTCTCAACTAGTTGAGTTGCTTGATACCGCAAAGATCTGCATTTTTGATTACTCGTTTGCAACTCATGAAGAGCATGAGGTAATTATTGGTTCTGGTAAAGCAGTTAAATATCTGTGGCTTGATGACTTTCTGCAAAAGCTTCAAGAACTACCGGGAAAGGTATACATCAAAAAGGGAAATTCTTTTCTTGATAGCAAGAATAAGCGAGTGACACTTGACTGTCTCTATGCTGAAGACAACTATTGTCGAGAGTATATTTCAATCGATAATACAGTGCGGAGCGCATTTGTATCCAAGATTGGACAGGTTAAGGGCGCGGAAATCCTTCTTGATCAAGAAAATGATCGGAACAGCGGATGGATATTATTAGCTGATTTTATAAGTATGAACCTTCGGTAGATCTAGCCAAATAGGAGAATGCATTTATCATGAGCATAAATAGTATAGTTGATAAATTATCCAAAAAAGACAACCATGACATTCTCTACTCTAATGAATACATAAATTACGGCCTCGTAGACAAAAGCCCCAGGCACCGTAATGCTCTAAGCAAGACAATGAAAACCGGATGCAAAGTGCTTGACGAGCTAGGTGTCAAATATTGGCTAGGTCGTGGCAGTGTGCTTGGATTTCACAGGGAAAATGGTTTTTTGCCAAATGATATTGATATAGATATAGACCTTGTTGGAGATAAGGATATTTATCGAATATTTCAAAAATTGCCTTTTGAGCTGTTATTAGTGACTATCTGTAATGGTAGACACCAGCAATGTGCCTTCATTGATCCGGAAACTAACGTTATTTTTGATATCTGGATGTATCATGGGAACGATAGTGGTGTAATGATCAACAGGAATTATTACGGCTATTTCTGGCTTCCTGAAATATTACAGGATAATCTTGCTACGTATTGCTTGGAAGGGCGCAATTATATCATTCCAAACCCGGAGTGGTACTGCGATTTTTGGTATGGAGAAAACTGGAGAACACCCAAAAGCTACGGCGATGATTGGTCCATCGACTACAGAAACGATTGTAAAGGTTTTACCTATACCGGACTCACGAATCTAGTTGTTACCAACTATTATTGACCTATTCATAAAATAAGTTTCTATACATTAAACTAGTCTTTCGTTGCAGGGATGAGCCTATGCAAAAAAATGTTCTACCAAGGGTCTCAGTAATCATTCCGAGTTACAACAGGGCCAAAATGCTTGGCATAACTATTGAGAGCTTCATAAATCAGGATTATCCCAAGGACTCATTTGAAATAATTATTGCCGACAACAATTCGTCTGACAATACCAAGGAGGTGGTCTCCTATTGGCAGTCGAAGTCTTCAATTCCCATTACCTACCTGTTCGAGTCGAGACAGGGAGTTCACTATGCAAGGAACAGCGCTGGTAAGATGGCTGGAGGAGAAATTTTATACTTTACTGATGACGATATGATTGCTGACAGCAAACTGCTTACAGAGATTGTAACACTTTTCAGTCTGGACCCACTGCTGGGCTCAGCAACTGGAAGGGTCTTGCCAAAATGGGAGTCCGAACCCCCCGACTGGATCCTTAAACTCTGCTATAACGGCTGGCTGTCGATCTTTGACGAATTGGGAGAAGGAATCAAGGTTGAGGATTATGATCTGGGTGTTTACAGTTGCCACCAGGCAATACGCCGGGACGCATTTTTCAGGGGTGGGGGTTTTAATCCGGAGAGCACCTGTACAGATTATATCGGAGATGGCGAAACCGGTTTGAATATTAAGCTAATAACGTTGGGGTATAAATTCGGCTATAATTCCAGATCACTGATATATCACATGATTCCTTCTTCCCGTATGACTCAGGACTATCTGAACAAAAGAATGGCTAATCAAGGAAGTGCCGATTGTTATACGGAATACAAGCAAAACATATTCAGCAGTGAAGAACTTCTCCAAAGAATCACCTTATACCACCAGAAGATTCTTGAGCACGCCTTTTATGCGACGATGAAACGGATTTCAGAAGAGATTGACTGGCATATGGATGAAGGAAGAACTCATTATTACCTTAGTCGTATTTCGTACGACCTGCGCCTGATGCATGATCTGAAGTGGCGTGAACTGGTTTTGAAATATGATTGGATTAACTGAATATTATTATTGGCTAAATTTATCGTTAGCAACAACCCTATAAATAAAACTTCAAGACTACTGGTGTCCGGTTAATAACTGAATAAGTTCAGCTGGTTGTCATCATAGGTGTCTATTTTTCGCTTGAGAGCCTCTGCAACCAGTGATGAAATGGGCTTTTTCTCGAATAAATTGACCTCAAGGATTTGTAGAAAAGTGTAGAGCGAAC
>CAIPTY010000024.1 GCA_903868145.1 uncultured Desulfuromonadales bacterium
ATGATTTCACGGATAGCCTTCTGTTCTGACCAGGCAGCGGTGACCTTGTCCGTTCTCTTTTTGCCGATGCCGGGGAGTGTCAGAAGACGTTCCGGCGTCTCTTCAATAACAGTAAATACATCCACACCGAATGCCTTGATGAGGATCTTCGCGAAATGAGGGCCGATTCCCTTGACCATTCCAGAACCAAGGTACTTCTCGATCCCTTCCAGCGTACTTGGGGGAACAACTTTGAGGAGAGTGGATTTAAACTGTAGGCCGTGAGTCTTGTCATTGTGCCATGAGCCAACACATTCGACATACTCACCGGGGGTAATGGATGCGGCACTGCCGATAACGGTGATCAGATCCCGATGCCCTTTGACCTTGGTCTTGAGAACACAGAAACCGGACTCCTCACTGTGAAAGGTCACTCGTTCTACTGATCCGGAGATGCGTTCAACAGGATTGTCAGGGTTGGGAGGTTGAAATGTCATAACGGCTGTTTTTCGATCATATGGGCAAGTGCCAAGCGGTTCACAGCTATCCTCACCGCACACATATGATCAAACCCATTTTTGAACTCATTTGGGTCGAGCTGGTTGAGATATGTACTGATATTTTTATCAGCATGCAGTTTATAAAGTGGGGCGTCCTGCAAGGTATTGAGAATGTCGGTCAGGTTTCGTTGGTGAATATTCCCGTATCCTTCTTTACCGTGCATCAGAGGACAGATACCGATCTCGCCGTTTGCCATTATTCGCAATGTGGGCGCTGGTCTGTAGAAGGCTTTGCAGCGCAGCAGTTCCGTGGGCGTATCTTTGAGGCGGTGGTTACCTTTACGCAGTTCACTCCCTCGACCAGTATCAATAAAATTGCTGCGATGGTTCATCGGATCAGCCTCAAATACAGCGAGACTGTTTCCATTAACTTGCGGGTACATTTCATCAGCAAAAGGCCTTAGATATTCCAGACTCTCGTTAGGCCGTACAACGACCGTCAGACGTGGCTCAATTCCAGACTTTCTAACACGGCGGATTCCAGACAACACTTTTTTGAACAATCCGGGGTGACCACGCCAAGAGTCGTGTATCTTTTCTGGCCCATCAATGCTGAACAGAATATGCGTAATACCATGATCCCGGAGATCAGCGAGGTATTCCGCTTCTGAACCGTATATCTTTCCAGCGGCTTCAAACTGTTTCTGATCCAGCCACCACCCATTGGTATATAGAGTAATCACCAAGGGCTTACGCCAATCCATTTCAGAATTTGATTGATTCAGATGCTTGGCAATGTCCAGCCAGCCGGTTCCGAACTTTGACACCTCACCACCAATGAAGTCATACCTTCTGATGCCAAGGGATAGAAACAGCTCTGCAGTAAGCTTCAACGTAGGTGTATCGAGATCTGTAGTCAGCTCAGTTCCATCATTACGACAGTGAATACATCTGAAATTACAGAGCGTAGTGACCTCATAGTTAATCCTTGTTACATTTTCCAGGGGATTTTGACGGTAGTGTTTTAAGATTTCATCTGAGGTAGTGCAATCATCTACAGGAATAATCCATTTATTTTGAATCAATGCTTCCGTAAGTGAGTCGTCAGGCAGGCTTAGTGCCCCTGTAACCGCAATTTCTTCTAAACGGCAATCCATATCCGACATTGGAATCATGGCTTTTTTACGCTCAAGAAATCTCTTGTGGCCAATGTTTGTAAGAACATATTTCTGCATAAAGACTACCTATCAAAAATTGATAAATGTGATCGGCCTGAGGGCCGTATAGGAAATTTGACAAATCAGAGTAGGCGAATCAGCAGAAAAATACCGATCATAGTAATGCCAATAGCAAGCTTGCCAGCAACACCAATGGCCATTCCTACCACAGTACCAAATCCAGCTCGGCTTGCCTCATCAAGGCTGCGCTGCAAAGACAACTCGCCAATCACAGCTCCCACAAACGGCCCGAGAAGGATTCCCGGAAATCCAAGAAATATCCCTATAATCCCGCCCACAGCTGCACCCACCATGGCACGCCGCGAACCTCCATACTTTTTTACTCCCAATATTGACGCGGCAAACTCAACTACATACGTCAGGGCGGCCATTCCCGCCAAGGCCAAAAGCGTCCAGAGTCCTACATAGCGAAAGCCTTCCGCCCAGGCTCCGAGGAGTAATCCCAGAAATAATAGTGGAGCCCCCGGTACTAAAGGCAACAGCAACCCCGCGAGTCCGGTGAAGGTCAAAATTGCGCTGAGTATCCAGAGTACCAATGATTGATCAGCCATTATTATTCAG
>CAIPTY010000025.1 GCA_903868145.1 uncultured Desulfuromonadales bacterium
ATGGCAATAAACTGTGGAGCCCAGTATCCGAATCGAACGGATCACCTGCTGATTACAAGTCAGCTGCTCTACCAGTATGAGCTAACGGGGCCAACTTATTTCTTCATAATGGTATCAAAACGGAACTTGTTTGTTTATAGAGCTTGTTCTTGTTTGTCAAGGTTTTTTTGTCACCACGATATAAAATGCGCCACCCGGTCCGGGGTGACGCATCCAATTCTCTCGCGGGATACTCTGTTAGGCTGCGGATAACAGGGGCAGCAACGAACTCTTCACTTTCTTCAAAGCGCCTTCCTCTATCTGACGCACCCGTTCCCGTGAGATCGAAAAATGGGTGGCAATCTCCTGAAGCGTCATCGGGTCATCGGCGGTTATGCGACGATCAACGATGAAACGCTCCTTTTCGTTCAAACCAGCTACGATTTGGGCAACTTTCTGTTGAAGCAGCTGATTTTCCTGGTACTCTGCCAGCAGCTCCTCCTGATTCATCCTGTCGTCCGCCAGACTGTCCAGAGCCGTCAGGCCATCGCCGACCTGCAACTCTGAGTCAAGCGAGCAATCGCCCTGCAGCCGCTGCTCCATTTCGGAAACCTCACTATCGGACACATTGAGCGCCAGAGCAGTGGAATGAGGATCGTCATCGTCTCCATCACTCATCCTGAGAATGGTATTTCTGGTCTCACGCAACTTGAAGAACAGCTTGCGCTGAGCCTGGGTCGTGCCGATCTTCAGCAGACTCCAGGTCGAGATGATGTGGTTCTGGATATAGGCGCGAATCCACCAGACCGCGTAGGAGATCAGGCGAACCCCTTTATAGGGATTGAATTTTTTGACCGCCATCATCAGGCCGACATTTCCCTCCTGAATCAGATCAAGCATTTTCAGACCGTAATGACGGTATTCACCCGCCACCTTTACCACGAACCGCAGATTGGACGTGATCAGGGTGTGAGCCGACTCCAGATCCTTGTCCTCGAAAAACTTCACCGCAAAGCGATGTTCATCCTCCTCGCTCAGCACAGAAAACTTCCGTATCTCTGCCAGATACAGAGAAAGACTGTCAGAAACAATAGGCAATGACGCTACCATAACCTGCTCCTTTTCCTATCACGTGTTTAGCACTCTAACCAGGCGACTGCTAACAAAGTAACATCATGCCGTCAGGATTTCAAGACTTTTGTGATTAAAATTGCAATGGTTGTAGCCCGCTGCAATCTGCGCTATAACAGACACATGAAACCAAACGCACTCCGCATAGCTCTGCTGGCACTCTCGATTGTCGGCATCAGCCTGCTGCACTATCTGACCCCGCTGCACCTGCATTACCTGCACGATATTTTCCAGCGCTTCTACTATCTGCCTATCATTTTGGCAGCTCTCTGGTTCGGCTTTCGCGGCGGGCTTTCCTGCGCACTGGTGGTCAGTGTGGTCTATGCGCCGCACATCCTCTTCCAGTGGGGTGAAGGATTCACTCTGGGGATGGAGAAGTATCTTGAGATCGTCATGTACAACGTAGTCGGTGCCGTCACCGGCCTGCTGGCTCAGCGCGAACAGGAGCGCAGTGCCGAGCTGCAGCGGACTGCGGCGGGGTTGGAAGAGTCGTACCGTAAACTGCAGATCCAGTCGGAGAGGATCATCTCTGTCGAAGAGCAGCTCCGCCGGGCCGAGAAGCTCTCTACTCTGGGGGAGATGGCAGCGGTACTGGCCCATGAAATCCGCAATCCGCTCGGCTCGATCAGGGGTACAGCCGAGATTCTGCGTGACGACTACCGCCCCGGTGATCCCAAACACGAGTTCATCGAAATCCAGATCAAGGAGACCGAACGCCTCAATCATGTTGTGGAGGATTTCCTGCGTATGGCACGCCCCCAGGCCGCCGAGATGAGGAGTTGCTCGCTACGGGAGGAACTGGAGACCATCGTCACCCTCACCGCCAACGATGCCCGCCAGCGCGGTATCCACCTGAGCTTTGAGCCACCGGCAGACGATTTGACGGTCACCGGCGATGGCGAAAAGTTGCGTCAGGCCTTCCTTAATATTGTCATCAATGCCCTGCAAGCAACACCCGGCGGTGGAAGCGTTACTATCTCGGTAGACCGAACCAGCGACAGCTGTGCATTACGCTTTCGTGACACCGGCCCCGGCATTCCGGCCGAGGTGCGTGAGCGGATTTTCGAGCCGTTCTTCACTACCAAGCCTGATGGCACCGGACTCGGGATGGCCGTGACGAAAAAAATCATAGAGACTCACGGTGGAACATTGAATGTTGAAAGCGAAACAGGTGGTGGTACAACTGTTTTTGTGAGCCTGCCGATTCTGGCGAAAGGAACCATGTGAAACCAACCATCATCATCATCGACGACGACACCTCGCTGCGGCGTGTGCTGGAATACAACCTCCAGGAGGCGGGTTATGCCGTGGGCACGGCAGCTTCCGGCGAGGAAGGTCTGCGCCTGTTCGACGAGGTCTCCCCTGCCCTGGTGATCACCGACATGAAGATGCCCGGCATGGACGGCATGCAGGTTTTGAAGGCCATCAAGGATCGCTCCCCTGAGACGCTGGTGATCATGATCACCGCTTTCGGCACTGTGGACATTGCAGTTGAAGCCATGAAAGCCGGGGCCTACGACTATATCACCAAGCCATTTAATCGTGACGAGCTGCGTCTGACCGTGGCAAAGGCTCTGCAGTTCAACGGGCTGGCGCTTGAGAACAAACGACTGAAGGGTGAGCTGGCCGCCCGCACCGACTTCCGGACGATGGTCGGCTCGTCGGCGGCCATGGACAGGGTTTTCCAGATAGTCCGAAAAGTAGCCGATACCGAGGCATCAGTGCTGATCACCGGCGAATCGGGCACCGGCAAAGAGCTGGTGGCCCGTTCGCTCCACGCCGGCAGCGGCCGTGCAGGGGGGCCGTTCGTGGCCATCAACTGCGCGGCCATTCCGCGTGACCTGCTGGAAAGCGAACTGTTCGGCCACGTCAAAGGGGCCTTCACCGGTGCCATAAAGGATAAAAGCGGCAAGTTCCTGCTGGCAGATGGCGGCACCCTTTTTCTGGACGAGGTGGGCGAACTGCCGCTGGAACTTCAGCCCAAGCTGCTGCGTGCCCTGCAGGAACGGATGATTGAGCCGGTGGGGGGAACCGGGGAGCAGAGGCTCGATGTACGTGTGGTAGCCGCTACAAACCTGGATATGGAAAAATCCATCACCCACGGCTCGTTCCGTGAAGATCTCTATTATCGCCTGGCGGTGATTCCGATCCATCTGCCGTCGCTCCGGCAGCGGCGTGAGGACATCCCGCTCCTGCTGCGTCACTTCTGCGCCAAGCATGGTGCTGCCAGCGTGACCTTCGACAGGCAGAGCCTGACAATACTGACCGGCTACGCCTGGCCGGGCAACGTGCGTGAACTGGAGAACCTGGTTGAACGCCTGCTGATACTGCGCAACAGCGACACCATCACCAGCGCTGACCTGCCGGACAAGATCGGCACCAACGGAACTGCTACGGCGCCTCTCTCCACTTCCGGCGGCATTTTCACCCTGCCGGATGACGGGTACTCCCTGGAGCAGTTGGAGCGCGAAGTAGTAGTACTGGCTCTGGAACGCAGCCAGTGGAACCAGACCGCAGCAGCGCGCTTCCTGCGCATTCCCCGTCATACACTGATCTATCGCATGGAAAAGTACGAGATCACCGCACCGCAGAAATAGATTATACTTCCCTCCTGCCAGAAGGATATTCTTCGCAGATGAGGAATATTCTACAGTAATAATCTCTTCCAGATCCGCATCACATCCAATTTAACATATTAATTACAGACCGTTACCCTTCATTGTGCACTGTGGCACGTTCCTTGATAGCGCAGAGACAAACATCAAACTTTTTCAGGAGTCACAGATGAATAAAAAAATTGTCAATGCGGTGATCCTTGTATCAGTAGTCACCCTCCTGTCGGTGCTGGCCTTCAAGGTCAGGATCGGCGTAACCGCAGACTCGGTTGCGGTGCTCAAGACGACCGGCATGACCTGTGGCAGTTGTTCAGGCACAATAACCAGGGAGCTCGAAGGCTTGAAAGGTGTCGCAGTTACCGAGGTGGATGTTGAGGGTGGATGGGTGGTGGTGGGGTATGACACGAAGACAGTCAAACCGGCGGCTCTGGCGGAAAAAGTCAGCAACAGCGGCTTTGTCAGCACGGTGCATCAGGTGCTGACGCCGGAGCAGTTTAAACAGATGACCGGCCGCTCCATAGGCCAGAACAGCGACCCGTCAAAGGGATGTTGCGGCGCTAAAGGTGGCGGTTGCGGTATGAACAGACAAAAATGAGCACAGGAGATTGCAATGACAACGAATCGCACGAAGCAGGTTGTATGGGCGGGGATACTCACGGTGGCACTGTTGATTGGCGCAGTCAGTGGCTACTGTTTCTCGCTGGGCAAGTATGAAAAAATCAAGGCCAATGGCGGCGTTGCAACCATACCGGTCGCAAAACTGGCCGACGGCAAGGCTCACTTCTACAAACTGGAGGATGGCGGAAAAGAGATCGCCTTCTTCGCGGTCAAGGCCTCCGACGGCAGCATACGCACCGCTTTTGACGCCTGCGATGCCTGCTATAAATCAAAAAAAGGATATGAGCAGCAGGGGGACAAGCTGAATTGCAAGAACTGCAATCAGAAGTTTGCCATCAACCGCCTCGGCCCCAACGCCACCGGCGGCTGCAACCCCGGCTATCTGCCGCACCAGTTGAATGGCGGCACCATTTCTCTCAACCTGAATGACCTCAGGGGAGGGGCGAGATACTTCTGATGCGACTGCACACCATCTCGATCAACAACCTCAAGCGCCGCAAGGCCAGGATGGCCTTTCTGACCATCGGTCTGATGGTGGGCATCGCCACCATCGTCACCCTGGTGACCCTGACCCGCTCCATGTCCAGTGACATTGAACGCAAGATGGACGAGTTCGGCGCCAATATTCTCATTACCCCGCAGAATAACGGACTGGCCATGAACTACGGCGGCATCAGCCTTGGCGGCGTGACCTTCGATCAGCGGGAAATACGTGAAGCGGATCTGGCGAAGATCAAGACCATAGCCAACCACAAGAATATTTCGGCCATCAGCCCCAAGGTGCTGGGGGGTGTCAGGATTGGAACCAGCGACGTGCTGCTGGTGGGGGTCAATTTTGCCAGCGAGTTGAGGATGAAGCAGTGGTGGAAGGTATTCGGCGACACGCCCAGGGGTGACAACGAGGTTTTGCTGGGCAGCGACGCATCCAGAGCCCTCAATGCCTCTTCCGGCGAAAGCATCACCATAAAGGATGAAACCTTCAAAGTTGTCGGAGTGCTTGAGCAGACCGGATCGCAGGATGATGCACTGATCTTTGTCAACCTCCTAAAGGCCCAGAAAATTCTGGGCAAAGAGGGTAAAATCACCCTGGCCGAGGTGGCGGCGCTCTGTTCCGGCTGTCCCATCGGCGACATGGTCACCCAGATTGCCGAGAAAATACCGGACGCCAGGGTGTCAGCCATCCAGCAGGTGGTGGAAGGACGCCTCAAGGCGCTGGATCAGTTCAAGCGCTTTTCCTACGCCATGGCCGGGGTCGTGGTCTTCATCGGCTCCCTGATCGTCTTCGTAACCATGATGGGGAGTGTTAACGAGCGCACCACCGAGATCGGCGTCTTCCGCGCCATCGGGTTCCGCAAAAGTCACATCATGCGGATCATCCTGCTGGAGGCCGCTCTGGTAAGCCTTTTGGCCGGTTTCCTGGGGTATGCAGTCGGCATGGGCGGGGCAAAACTGGCCCTCCCTTTTATGTCGGAGAGCACGAATGCGACGTTGCTCGTGGATGGCTGGATTGCAGGCGGATCGGTGGGACTGGCACTGCTGCTGGGGCTGCTGGCCAGTTTGTATCCGGCGCTCCACGCCAGCAGGATGGACCCGACGGAAGCGCTGCGAGCGTTATGAGGCGGCTATCTCGGAATCAGATGGAGAACTGAATAAATGGCACTCATTGAGATAAAAAATGTAAAAAAACAGTACACCAGCGGTGAGGATGTGGTTGAAGCGCTGCGCGGAGTGGACATAACCATTGAGAGCGGAGAATTCATCACCATCATGGGGCAGTCAGGTTCCGGCAAGAGCACCCTGCTGTCCGTACTGGGGGGGATGAACCACCCCACTTCCGGCGATGTTGAGATGACCGGCGTGAAACTGTATCAG
>CAIPTY010000026.1 GCA_903868145.1 uncultured Desulfuromonadales bacterium
AGTGGGAGAACCAGGTCCGCGCAAAGAAGAGGCTTGAGATCCTGGTGCCGCTGGGGATGGTGATCATCTTCATCCTGCTCTACTTCACCTTCCATTCCGCCCTGGAGGCCAGCATGGTGATGCTCTCGGTGCCGTTCGCCCTGGTGGGCGGGGTCTATCTGGTTTCTGCGCTGGGCTATAACCTTTCTGTTGCAGTCTGGGTCGGTTTCATCGCCCTGTACGGCATTGCCGTGGAGACCGGGGTGGTGATGGTGATCTACCTGCATGAAGCGCTTGACAAAAAACTGAAGGAAGGCCCCTGCACCGAGCAGGATATCTACGACGCCACCTTCGAGGGGGCGGTACTGAGGTTGAGGCCGAAGCTGATGACCGTGGCGGTGGCCCTTCTGGGCCTGATTCCGATCATGTGGTCAACCGGCACCGGCGCCGACGTGATGAAACCGATCGCCGCGCCGATGATCGGCGGCATGATTTCCTCGGCGGTGCATGTGCTGATCATGACGCCGGTGATATTCGTGCTGATGAAGAAGCGGGAGTTGGCGAAGGGAACATTGAAATATTCGGGAATGAAACATTAACCAGACAAGGAGAAACAAAATGAAAAGACTGATGCTCGCAACTGCAACAATCCTGGCACTTTACGCACCGGCAGCATATGCCGCCGAGCATGATCACTCTGCACAGGGCGGCCACGAAGCCGGTATGACCCACAGTGGCAACGCAGCCCATGAGGAAGTGCTCGATGGCGTCAAAGCAACGTTCACCGTCCAGACCATGGCCGATGCCATGAAGGCCATGGGCATGGAAATGCCCAAAGGGGTCAGGGAGACCCATCACATTTCGTTATCACTGAAAAACCTAAAAAGCGGCAAGACCCTTACCGAGGGTGACGCCACGATAAAAGTACTTGCGCCCGACAAGTCCGAACAGACCAAAGGGTTGATGGCCATGCATGGGCATTTCGGTGCGGACTTTGTGATGGGAGCAAAGGGAACATACGGAGTGATGTGCAAGTTCAAGGCTTCAGATGGCAAGGTGCGTCAGGCAAAATTCCGGTACACGGTAAAATAGCCAAATCAAAAGGGGCATCCCGATCCTGGATGCCCCTTCCGTATAATGCCTATCTGACCGGAGAGCTACTTGCGCAGAACCTTGATGACCGCCGAGAAATCCTCTTCGCCCAGACCGGCCTCAACCGCCTGCTCATATGACTTGCTGACAGCCTCGGCAGCCGGCAGATGCAGGCCAACCAGCTTGGCGGCGTTCATGACCACATGCAACTGTTCGGAGACATATTTGAGCGCCAGGCTGCGGGGGAAATCTCCGCGAGCCATGGCCCGACCCTTGGAATGGAACAGCGGAGAAGCGACCCCGCGCGTATCGAGAACTTCGAGGATCTTGTCGGCATTGAAACCCATTTTCTCGCCGAACACCAAACCTTCTGCCAGCACCTGAACCAGTTCCGCCTGAACGAGATTGACGATGAACTTCATCTTGGTCGCATCGCCGATCTCTCCGACGTGGATGGTATTGAGGCCGAAATATGAAAATGGCTCCCTGCACTTGCCTACCAGTGAAGGATCCCCTCCGGTAATGATCGTCATCAGGCCATTGACAGCGTGATCCTTGCTGCCCCAGACCGGTGCATCCAGATACCGCACCTGTTTTTTTGTGAACTCATCGGCAATCTTCAGGGTTGTGTCGAGAGAGTGGGAACCCATGTCAGCCAGGATCGTCCCGGCATCGATGCCTGCCAGAATTCCGTCAGGCCCGAAGAAAAGCAGGCCGAGTTCGTCGCCCTCGGGAACTATCGCAATAACCAGATCACGCCCCTTGGCTGCCTGCATCGCCGAGGTTGCGGCCAGAGCGCCATGTGCGACCAGATCTTTGACTGCGACCGTGTCCGTATCAAATACCGTCAGTTCATAACTTGACTTTGCCAGGTTCGTAGCCATGTGACGCCCGACGGTACCCAATCCGATAAAACCGATTTTCTTCAGCATTATTTTCATCCTCCTGAAATAGGAATAGCGTCTTTAATACGATTTTCGTGATACTACACGGAAATGCTGTTACTGGCAACTATCTAGTTTGCCAAAAAACACTTTTTTCAATTGGCGGTTATCGAAATCGTTTTACACCGTTTTTCTCGCAGAGTCCCGACAGCCGACAGGTTGAGCAATACGGTGACACCGGATGGCAGTGGTTCTGCCCGAACGCCACCAGCAGGTCGTTGATTTCGATCCAGTATTCCGGCGGCAATATCCCGCGCAAAACCGTTTCGGTCTGATCGGGTGACCTTGTGGCCACATACCCCCAACGGTTGCAGATGCGGTGAACATGCGTATCCACGCAGATCCCCTGTTTGCCGAACCCGAGTGTCAGCACGAGATTTGCGGTCTTCCGCCCTACCCCTTTGAACTTCAGAAGCTCATCAATGTCGTCCGGCACAACGCCATCATATTCAGTTGCCAGCCTACGGCTGATTTCAAGGATCTGAGCCGCCTTGTTCCGGTAAAAACCGGCGGGATAGATATATCCGGCAATCTGCTCCGCTGTCAATCGACATACGGACTCTGGAGTTTCGGCATGTTCAAACAAACGGGCCGAGGCCAGTGCTGTAACTTCATCCTTGGTCCTCAGGGAGATGAGGCACGATACCAGCACTTTGAAAGGGCTGCGGTCGCACTGGGCGACAATCGTCACCGCCGGTTTCCGCCATGACGGGTACATCTCGCGCAGAAGCTGAACCATCAGATGTATGTTGTTCGCTTTCATGCGTGCAATACTACCCGAACAACACCGGCCACGCAAGTCAGGTTTTACAATGTTTTACAATTACACTCTTTACAGTTATGATAGCTTCACGATGACTGACCCGAACGCACTGATTGATCTGCATATCCACTCCAACTGCTCCGATGGCGCCTTTTCTCCGGTCGAACTCGTCCAGAGAGCCTTCATGACAGGCCTGCTGGCCGTAGCCATAGCCGATCATGACTCTGTTGCAGGCATTGACGAGGCGACAGTCGCGGGAAACAACAGACAGATTGAAATTATTCCCGCCGTTGAACTCTCGGTGCAATTCAGGGATTGGCAGGATGTGCATCTCCTTGGCTACGGCATTGACCATACCGATGCCAGCTTCCTGAACAAATTACACGGGTTCCGCGGCAGGCGGGAAAAGCGCAATGAGGAGATTCTGGAGCGGGTGAATCAAAAACTCCTGGATGAGGGGAGAGAAGCTATCGCACTCGAAACAGTACTCGCATACGCCAGGGACGCCATCGGACGGCCTCACATAGCACGCGCCCTGCTGGAGCACAACTATGCCGGATCGGTTGAGGATGCGTTTCAGCGCTATCTTGTCCCCTGCAATGTACCCAAAAGCTACTGGCCTATTGACGACGCAATCAGGGAAATCCGGCGAATCGGAGGCCTTGCGGTACTGGCTCACCCCACCACGGTCAGCACAGACCGGTCGGAGCTGCGGGCAATAATCCTTGAACTTTCAGCGATGGGGCTGGATGGCATTGAGGTATTCAATAACCTGGCTCAACCGTACGAGATGGAGTTCCTCAGGCGTCTGGCAGAGGAACTCGGCCTGCTGATCACGGGCGGATCGGATTTTCATGGAATAGAGGATGGTCTGGAGATGGGAAGGGGGCGCGGAGGCGTGCGCTTCGGCGCCAGCCTCCTTTCAGCCTTGAAGAAGCGCCTGGGAGAGCGACAGAGTCAGCTTTTGTCTTTGTATGCCTTATAGTTAATGATCTGAATATCCTCCTGCAGTTCCTTGACCCCTTTGATAGACCGTACGATCCTGAGGGCGCTGGACTTTTCTTCCTGCGAGGCGATAAAACCGCTCACCAGCACTTTGCCTTTCCGGGCAACGATGGTAAATGGCCGGTAATCGAGATCGGAAGCATTCAGCAAAGAGGTTTCGATCTTTTTTTCCAGTATGGTATTTTCAATGAGTTGTGCAGAATCCTTCTCGGCTTCCTTGAACAGCGGGTCCTTTGCTGCTGACACGATACTCTCAATGATCGAACTCTGGGACAGGCGCGACGTATTGAATGTCATGTCGTACCCGATGGGATCACTCCAGTCACGGTCAAAATAGAAGTGGATAAATCCACCGCGCTGATGATCACTGCGGCGAATCATGGAATGGGCAAGGTCGGGGTCAATCCATTCCCGCTCTGCAAAACGCTCAACACGCTCCTCAAAACCGGCCAGAAACCTGAGCCTCAAAACATTTCCGCAACCCTTCAAAAGATCCTGGCCGCCGCGACCGTAGAGAATCACATCACCCTTGCGTGCAAAATCGAGCAGGATCAGCTCAATTGTATTAAGCACTGCGGCGCGTTTGCGATCCTCGGCGGTGATGTATGACGGCGGTTTCTCATCCACCATCAGCAGCATTTCAGGAGAAATCCCGTATTTGGGCGCACTGGCACTGATACGAGCCCCGTCAATAAGTGTATATTTCAGCTTGCGGGCAACCTCTTCGGCTATGTGATAGGCCCCTGTGCCCATTTCCCGTGAAATTGTTATGACAGCCATGAAAATCCTCCGTGCGTTGAAAGCAGATCCGTCTGCTATATAGCACGTTGTGATTGTGTATACAAGAAGGTAATTCTACCGTTTCGGCAGCACCTGAAAGCCGGTCAGGCCTGATCGATCGAAATCGATACAACCAGGCGGCGTGTCGTTCCCTCCAGCGTCAGTTGCAGAGGCACACGTACAACACCGTCCTTACTTACGGCCGTATCACCCGCCAGCCTCACCATGAACCGTTCCTGCCCCTCTCCCGATTCCGATCCCTGCACCGGATAACCAGCATCAGGCAGAACGACGGGCGACTCACCGGACACGTCGCATGCGGTGGTTTCAACGATTTCATCGACTGGCGCACCATTACCAGACAAACTCTGCTCCTCTTGGGCGTCAGGCTCCCTTACCCTGAAAGCATCATCCTCTCCAACACGGCTCATAATCGCACGGGACAGCGTGGCAAGTGCTTCAAGCACCCCCTCGCCGCTGACGGCCACGGAAGGGCAGAGTGGCGTGCCTGTCAGATCGAGCGCTACGGCAGCGCTGTCCGGCGACATCTTCCCGATGCCGCTGAAAGAGTTGAGTTGCAGCACCACCGGAAGATCGTGCACACTGAGGCCATAGCCGGACAGAAAGTCCCGCAGATGCTGGATGCTGTCACGCCCGGCCATAACCCTTTCAGGGCTGTCATCCGCCACCACAACCAGACCATCCGCCCCCTTGAGTGTCATCTTCCAGGCAGCCGGATTTACAACCCTTCCCGGCAGTGTGTAGATATGAAACCGGACACGATACCCGCCAAACACAAACGCCTCAAACGGGCTGAAATCAAAGAAAAGAAGCGAACCTCCGCTGGTAGGCAAAGACTTCAACTCCCCACGCAGCGACGGCTTGATTCTCTCGTAAATGTACTGCATGGAGGTACGCTTGCCGGCACCCTCACAGCCATAATAGACGATCTTGGCGTTTATCTCTTTTTTTGTGTGATTGATGAGAGCCATTGATGTTCCCCAGGGCTACCGTTTTTTTGCCATCAGCATGCGTTTGGCCTGGGTGGAGATCACCGAGGCGACATTCTTGCTTTTGGCATAACCGGCAACATCCTTTTCGTTCATCGTACCAAGGTAGCGCAGCGAGTTGGCGAGCGGCGTTTTAGGACAGTTTATCAGGGCCTTTCGAATATTATAATTCTTGATCCACTCCCTGTTGGCGCAGATCAGACGAACAATTTCATCATTCTGGACGCCGAGCTTCAAAAACTGCAAAACCTCACCATCGCTCAGTCGGGGGTTTTTGATAACACCACCCGAAACCAGCTTGTTGGCGTCCTTGACCAGAATCGCGCGCCACTCCTTATCGCCGGACAGGGCCATTTTGATCTTCTCGGATATTCCCATAATCTGGGCCATCTTGTACTTGCTGAGAAATTGCTCGCTCTTTTCATCGATTTCCTCAACGACCTCTTCCTCCGGCAGCTCATCCTCGTCAGGCAGCAGGTTTTCATCCATTTCCGACAGGTCATCGGGCGGTAGTTCCTGAGCGGTCTCTGCAGCGCCTTCATCGGGCGCGGGGTATTCGGTAGTCCCGGCCTGAGAAATCGCCTGACGCAGCAGAAATTCCCTGGCCTGGTCCGACAGCAGTTCGTGCGCCAGCAGTGCCTCGGCAATCACCGTTCTGGCATGAAGGGCAGAGGCGAGCACAACCAGGACGGAGGGATGTGCTTCGGATGAGTGAATATACTCCATCAGAACCTCATCCGGTTGCGCCTCAAGCCCCCTGACGGCTGCGGTACTGACGATGCTCTCCGTGTCCCTGATCAGACAGAAAAGCAGCACAATCCGGTCAGACAGTTGCAGCAAGCCCGCCCCGGCGATCCCTGACAGTTTTTCATCAACGGTCACGCCGGGACGGACAAACCTGGCAACTGAAGGGGAAACTTTCAGTTTGATTTTTTCAGCCATACATCCCTACTGGTGAAGGGCAGCTGAGGTGATTCCAGCAGCCTTCAGCTTCCTGAGCGCCTCATCAGCGGCTTTTCTGTCACTGAATACTCCGGCGGTAAGACTCTTCGAGGCGATGGAAACATCCACACGCCTGATGGTCAGCTTGAAACCGGCGGCAGCCAGTCGCTCCTTTTCGGAGGCGGCCCGTGCGTCGAGCATATATGAACCGGCATAGACCAGATGCTTTCCGGCGCTGTCGATAATGAAGGCATCAGAGGTATACCGCTTGAGTTTATCAAGTTGGGCCCTTGCAGCTTCACGATCTGCAAACTCGGCAAGCAGAAGCCGGTTCATCCTGGTTTTCTTCTGAACACCCGGCACGATGCTGGCTTCAAGTCCGGCCTTCCGCACACGAACCAGATCGGAAGCCAGAGCCTCTTCCAGCACATAGCTGCCCACCAGCACCGTCCAGCCGGATGATGTTTTAACCGCTTTCGCGGGGATCGCAGCCCCATTCTGTGTTGGCTTCTTTACGGCCTTTTTCGCCGTTACGGCAGCATCGGTCTTCTTTTCCAGCGGTTTCCTGGTAGCTGCCGCTTTACTCTCCATGGCAGCAACCGGCGGCGCTTTCTTGTCGGGAGCGGCAGCGGGCTTCTTTTCTGCAAGAACCGGTTTCTTTTCATCGGCCTTGACTACCGCTGGCGAAGGCTTCTTTTCTGCTGCTTTGGCAGCATCCGCTTTCTTTGCCTCCACAGCCGGTTTGGCAGCATCGGCCTTCTTGGGTTCTCCAGCCGTTTTGAGCGGTGCCGGAGCCGCTACCGGCTTGGCTGCAGCAGCAGTCGCGGGAGCGGGAGTTGCTGGAACCGGTGGTGATGCCGCCTTGGCAGGCTGCCCGTCACTGGGCGGCAGCGGTTTTTTGACCACCTGTGGCGACGGCGGGGGCGGTGGTTTCTGATCCTGCTGCGGCTTGATGAGGTCTGTGAAAAAATAGACATACCCGAAACCACCCACCAGGATGAGCAGAACCACAAGCAGGAGGTTCTGTTTTCCCTTATCCTCTACACCCGCCTGCTGCTTATTCTCATCTGAATCCTTGCTGAACTTGATATCCATGGATAACCTCCCGTAATCGTGAGCGTGTCAGCCGGTCGCCCGTCAAATGGAACCGGGCATTGCTGTACGGATCACGTCAATCTTTCTTACCCGCGTGCGCCTCGGCAATCACCTTTTGGGAAAGATGCGTCGGCAGCTCTTCATAGTGTGAAAATTCGGTGCTGAACAGGCCACGGTCACTGGTCATCGACTTGAGATCGTTGGAGTAGGCCAGCACCTCGGACATGGGGACAACCGCCCGGATGATCTGGGAGTTCGCCTTCGGCTCAACGCCGACCACCTTGCCGCGACGGGAGTTAAGATCGCCGATCACATCCCCCATGTTTTCATCCGGGACCGTAACCTTCAGATTCACCACCGGCTCCAGGAGCACCGGTTTACAGACCTCCATCGCCTTTTTGAAGGCCATGGAGCCGGCCACCTTGAAGGCCATCTCCGATGAGTCAACCGTATGAAAGGAGCCGTCATACAGCGCCACCTTGAAATCGACCACCGGATAACCTGCCAGGAAGCCCTCCAGCGAGGCGTCATGGATCCCTTTGTCAACCGCCGGGATGTACTGGCGCGGGATCACGCCCCCCACCACCTTGTCCTCAAAGATGTACCCTTCGCCCCGCCCGGTCGGCGCCATCTCGATCCAGCAGTCACCGTACTGGCCGCGTCCCCCGGACTGTTTCTTGTATTTTCCCTGAACCTTGGCCGTGCCACGGATGGTCTCCAGATAGGGGACCTTGGGCGTTTTCAGTAAAACCTCCACGCCGAATTTGCGTTTGAGCTTCTCGACGATCACCTCAAGGTGCACCTGACCCATGCCGGAGATGATGAATTCCTTGGTCTGGGTGTCTCGATGGGACTCCAGGGTCGGTTCCTCCTCGATCATACGGTGCAGGGCGTTGTGGATCTTGTCCTCATCGGCCTTGGTCTTCGGTTCGATGGCGTAGGAGATCACCGGCAGCAACTGCCTGGCCGGCTCATAGACAATCGGCTTGTTGGCATCGCACAGGGTATCGCCGGTCACGGTTTCCTTCAGCTTGGCCACGGCCACGATATCGCCGGCTACCGCCTGTTTGATGGCGTGCTGCTTTTTACCTTCCAGTTCGTAGATCTGCCCGATGCGCTCCTCAACCCCTTTGCTGGAGTTGAAGATGGTGGAATCGGAATTGAGCACGCCGGAATACACGCGGAAGATGGTGATCTTGCCGGTATAGGGATCCGAGGTCGTCTTGAAAACCAGGGCCGAAAAGGGCTCCTTTTCATCCGGGGCGCGTTCCAGCATATCACCGGTTTTGGGGTGTGTGCCAACCGCCTTGGTACGGTCCAGCGGCGACGGGAGATAGGCGCAGACGGCGTCCAGAAGCTGCCTGACACCGACATTTGCGGTGGCGGCTCCACACAGTACCGCAGTGAAGGTATTGCGCATGGTGCCGACCCGCAGGCCGTCACGGATCTCCTCCTCGGTCAGTTCGCCGGTCTCCAGGTATTTTTCGGTCAGGGCATCGTAGGCCTCGGCCACGGTCTCCACCAGGTGCTCCCGAAGACGACTGGCCTCATCCGCACAGTCGGCGGGAATAGCCCCTTCGGTACATGTTCCCGAACCATCGGCAGCGTAGAAGTAAGCCTTCATCGAGACCAGGTCAATGACTCCGCGAAAGTCGGCCTCGGCGCCGATCGGCATCTGGATCGCAATACCACGTGCTCCCAGCGACTTTTCCAGGTCGTCGATCGCCCTCAGGAAGCTGGCACGTTCCCGATCCATCTTGTTGACAAAGGCGATGCGGGGAATCTCGAACTCGTTGGCCCAGTTCCAGATCTCTTCGGTCTGCGCCTTGACGCCGGAGATGGCGGACAAGATCACCACCGCGCCGTCGAGCGTCCGCATGCAGGCCCGGGTATCCGCGATGAAATTGCCGTAGCCCGGCGTATCCACAATATGGATCGAATGACCGTCCCACTCGCAGTGATCGAGCGCCGAGGTTATGGATATCTTGCGCTTGATCTCCTCCGGTTCGAAATCCATGGTCGAGGTGCCGTCGTCCACGCGCCCCAGGCGATCGATCATGCCGGTGTTGAACAGAACTGCCTCGGCCAGAGATGTCTTTCCGGCGCCTCCATGCGCGACGATTCCCAGGTTGCGGATCTTGTTCGTGTCAAACTGTCCCATCTTTGCTCCTCCTTGATTGGAATGATATGAACAATCAGGCTGCTTGTCGTGTTCGTTTGATGACAATCTATACTGGATGCTATGTGGCAGCGATCCGGCTTATCAGCGCCTTGTCAAATGTCCGTACAGTATGGCCTTCTAGGGCGTTTCTCTGAACGAGAATGCAATCAACCGGGTCAAGACGGGATTCTGCAAAAAGCGACAACGCCTTTGTCAAAACATCCCGATCCGTATTGACAACGCCCTTGTACAGAAGTATCCCCCCCAGGCCGGCAGATGCCTCGATGCGGGGAACCTGAAAATGTTTGGTCAACACATACAGGCATTCAACCAGCACCGATTCAGAAATCAGGGCTGATTCCTTACCGATACGAACATTTTCAAAATACGCCGCTGCCTCGGCAAAGTGCGCCTCGTTATCACGCAGCAGATACCGCAGGATGAAATTGGTATCAGGTAGGCTTGCCCGCTTTTTCATCGGCAACCTCCTGCCAGACCTTGTCTCTGATCTCTCCAAAGTTTTCATCCGCACTGCGGTATGCAGCCAGCGAACCGGCAACGCTCTGTATCGGTCGCAAAATCACCAGATTACCTTGCACCTCGATATCAACCGTTGAAGAATTCAAGGCCTGTCGCGCAGCGCGGGGGATGGTGATCTGTCCTTTAGAGGTGATTGTCGCGGTGAATGCCATGCCATAAACTCCGTACACACATAATTACATTACTTTTTTAAATTGTAATGCAATATTTACTTTGCTGTCAAACTTAATTACATACGCGCAGGAACATGGTCACAACGAACCGGCAAAACAATGGGTGGGCAGGATTCATTGCCCAGCGTTTCCGTTGTCGGCTGTTGCATCGCACTTTCACCCTCCCCTCAATCCCCTCCCATGAAGGGAGGGGAGGCTTTTTTAAAAACTCCCTCTCCCCGTGTGGGAGAGGGCTGGAGTGAGGGGGATCTTCCGCGTGGGCAACGCTGAATCAATTGCCCGCCCTACCTGGCTCAATCGTAGGTTGCGTTGAATGGTCTCACCGTGAAACGCAACATTTCAATGGTTCGCAGCAACTCGTCGCGTTTCATAAAATCAACGCGACCTACCTGGCTGTCAGCGTTGCTTCCATAGTTCACCAAAGGTCATTTCGCAATCCCTCAGTATTTGTGCAAACAAACCTCTGCCAATAGTTTCAGCTCGATGTACCGGCACCACCGTGCAACGACCGTCAGGATGCTGCACAAAATGGTGACTTCACTTGATTCACAGTGTAATAAACCCGTGCCTTTGCAGTTATTTTATAATCTGGCTGCCCGTAACCGCTGGGAGTTTGCTCATGCGTTTACCGCAACCCGTTGAACACCGACAAACTCATTGAGGGTGGGCTCTTCCACTTCAAGGCATAACTCGATTGCCTCCTGAATCCGCTTCATCAGTGTGTCCAGCGACTTCGCCTGCGTATGACATCCACGCAGTGCCGGTACACTGGCTACGAAATAGCCATCTTCATCCTTTTCAATAACAACATTGAATTCACGTTTCATGACCATGTTCTCCCTTTTCTACCTCGCTCATAGAACGTAGGGTGGACAGGATTCATTGCCCACCGTTTCCGTTGTCGGATCGCAGGCCGGATCAAGCACAACGGATCCGTCAGTGCGGCGGCAATCGGTGGATGAGCTGAGCTTCATCCACCCTGCTCACGGTATATTATCTGTGCGCAGTTCCCAGCTTGCGATTTTTTTCCGGCAAAACACTTATCAGCATGCGCAACGCCTTGTTAACCGCCTCGGGTGTCGGGAAATATTTCCTCACATCCGGTTCCAGCATAACTGCACCGTCTTCCTGGGTGAAATACTGCACCGTCGCAGTACCGTCACTATTATGAACGGTAACGGTATGACCTTTGCGGTAGGCTTTACAGTACTTGCCGCGTACCCCTTGAACACCGGTAAAATCATATTCCTTCTTCATGGTATCCGCAGTTCCTGTATCAGTATGTTTCATATAGTTTTTTCTCCTTTGCAGTTGCTTTGCGGCAACTGATAACACGGACTTTACCTCTTCTATCAGTATGTACAACCAGCAATATCCTTGAATGGGAAGATATGCCAATGCTTATAATGCGGTGCTCGTGATCTGAATGTTCAGGATCCGGAAAGGTTAGCAGCAGCGGATCATTAAATATGGACTTGGCCTCTTCAAAGCTTACTCGATGATTTTTCAAATTCTCGACTGCCTTATCCGCATCCCACTCAAATTCAAGAACCATTGAGCATTCACTCCTGTTTTTTGCTCCAACTTTCATAGGTGGGCATGATTCAATGCCCACCGTTTCCGTTGTCGGCTATTGCATCGCACTTTCACCCTCCCCTCAATCCCCTCCCATCAAGGGAGGGGAGGCTTTAAAAAACTCCCTCTCCCCTTGTGGGAGAGGGCTGGGGTGAGGGGGATAATTGAGCCGCATTCAAAACGCCCAAATTACCTGTTCCGTTCGTACAAAATCCGCAACCCGTCCAGCGTCAGAAAATCATCTACCTCCTGAATCGTGCGGGACTCGGGGGCAATCAGGTTGGCCAGGCCGCCGGTGGCTATTACCTTTGGATTATCTTTGCTCTCCTGCTTGATACGGCTGACAATTTCATCCACCAGGCCGACATAGCCGAAAAAGATGCCCGCCTGCATGGAGTTGACCGTGTTCTTGGCAATGATGGCGGGTGGTTTGGCAATATCAATTCTCGGCAGTTTGCTGGCTCGTTGAAAAAGAGCCTCAGCCGAAATGGCCAGACCGGGTGATATAGCCCCCCCGCAGTATTCTCCCTTTGCATTGACATAATCGAAGGTGGTAGCGGTGCCGAAATCAACGATCACCAGAGCGCATTTGTGCTTTTCATATCCGGCCACGGCGTTTACGATCCGGTCGGCGCCTACCTCGCGGGGATTGTCATACTGGATAGGCATGCCGGTCTTGATGCCGGGGCCGACCACAAACGCGGTCAAGTGGAAGAAATCATGGGTTATGGCCTCCATCACCCCGGTCAGCGGCGGCACGACGGAGGAGATAATGGCGGCGGTGACGGAGGAGAAGGCCAGTTCCGCCTGGGCGAACAGGCTGTGCAGGAGTACCGCATATTCATCGGATGTGCGTGACTTGTCCGTTGAGAGCCGCCAGTTGCGGATAAGCCGCGTACCATCATACACGCCCAGAACGATATTGCTGTTGCCGACATCGATCACCAGAAGCATGTCAGACCACCCTCACGTCGCCGCTTAAAATGCGTTCGATCCTGCCGTCCGGCAGGCGGACCAGCAGGGCCCCTTCGCCGTCAATACCGCTGAACATCCCCCGCAGCTCGTCCCTGCCGCCGTCGGTCACGACAACCTCGCGCCCGTTGGCATTGCAGCGTTTCTGCCACTCCTCACGCACCGGGGCAAAACCGCATTGCCGGAAATCGGCATAGAGACGGTCCAGCTCATGCAGCATCAGCGCGGTAAACTGCACCCGGTTGACCGGCCGCCCCTGTTCTATAAGCAGAGATGTGGCCGGTGTACGCAGGTCAGCCGGAAACTGGCCCGCCGTCATGTTCAGATTCATGCCGATGCCCAGGATGACAAAGTTGATGCCGTCGGTCTCGGCGCTCATCTCGTTGAGCAGGCCGGCAACCTTGCAACCGTTGAGCAGCACATCGTTGGGCCATTTGATCTCCGGCTTCAAGGGTGTGGAGAGTTCAATGGCTTTTGCCACCGCTACCGCCGAAAGGAAGGTCAGTTGCGGCGCCTGATAGGGTTTCACGGCCGGACGCAGGATGATCGAACAGTAGAGGTTGATGCCGGGAGGCGATGACCAGACCCTGCCCATGCGACCCTTGCCCCCGCTCTGGGCATCGGCGATGATGACCGTACCCTCCTCCGCCCCATCCTCGGCCAGCTGGAACGCGACAGTGTTGGTGGAGTTTGTTTCCGGCAGGCAGACGAGACGTCGGCCGATCAGCCCCGGCTGCAGCCGCTCACGCAACTCGGTTTCGCCCAGAATGTCGGGGATTGAAACGAGTCGATAGCCCCGTGACGGAACGGCCTCGATCAGATAGCCGGAATCGCGTAAGCCGCTGATATGTTTCCAGATAGCGGTGCGCGAAACCTTCAGCTCCCGGCTGATCCGCTCTCCCGATACAAAACCGCTGTCCGCCTCGCGGAACAGTCTCAGGATAGTTGCGTTTGCAAACGACATGGTCAGTCCAGCAGCATGGAAATATCCATGGCCTTTGGTGAGTGGGTCAAGGCGCCCACCGAGATGATATCCACCCCGGTCTCGGCAATGGCGCGCACCGACTCCAGATTGACACCGCCGGAGGCCTCCACCAGAGCACGGCCATTGATCAAAGCGACGCAACGCCTCATGGTATCGCAATCCATGTTGTCCAGCATGATGATATCAGCACCGGCGATCAGTGCCTCTTCCACCTGTCCGATGGTCTCGGTTTCGACCTCGATCCTGAGCGTATGGGGGATGTAGGCACGGGCGCGGGTAACAGCCTCGGCGATGCCCCCGGCGGCGACGATGTGATTCTCTTTTATCAGCACGCCGTCGTACAGGCCGGTGCGGTGATTTATGCCCCCACCTGCGCGCACTGAGTATTTTTCCAGTTCACGCAATCCCGGCGTAGTCTTGCGGGTATCAACGATGCGGGCTTTGGTGCCGCGGACAGCTGCCACATAGCGGGAGGTCAGGGTGGCGACACCACTCATGCGCTGCAGCAGATTGAGCGCCACCCGTTCGGCCATCAGCAGATCGGAGGCATTTCCCCGAACCGTGGCAAGGATGTCACCCTTTTCCGCCACAGCCCCTTCCGGGATCTCGACCATGAATGTCACCGCCGGATCAAGCTTCCGGAACACCGCTTCGGCCACATACATGCCGGCCAGCACCAGTTGCTCCTTGGCGATCAGACGTGCCGACGCCGGACGCGAAACCGGCACCACGGCCCGGGTCGTAATATCCCCGGTATGAATATCCTCCAGCAGCGCCTGTTCAATCAATCGATCAAGAGAAAGCATCATGGTCTCGCCTCGCGTAAAAATGCGACTACCTATAGCACAGGTTATGACAGCGTATCAACCGCAAAACCGGCGATTTGAGGCTCATCAGGACTGCGGCAGATTACGATTGACGATATGTGGCTAAATATGTATAGTGTCTGGCTTGAAAATGTTATTTTTGTCAGCCCAGAGGAGTAGTGCTATGCAGAAACGCCTTTCGCTGTTTGTGTGCGCGGTAGTCCTGTTCACGGCAGCCTGCGCCGGTGCAGCCGAGACCAAGGACATCAGATTTACCTTCAAAAACTCCGAACCGGTCGTATTCAGCCATGAATTTCACCTGCAGAAATACCACAACAGATGCAAAGTCTGCCACGATGGCATCTACAACCTCTCAAAACATAAGCGTTACACCATGGCCGAGATGGAGACGACCAAGTCCTGCGGCGGCTGCCACAGCGGCATAAAGGCGTTCAGCGTTTCGAGCGAGAAGGACTGCATTCGTTGTCACAAAGGAAAACCCCGTGACATCACCTACCGGATCAAAGGGCTGGGCGAGGCGGGCTTCAGCCATTCGACCCACATCGCCAAGACCGGTGGGGCCTGCAGAGGCTGTCACAACGGCAAGGTCATCACCGGCAAGGCCAAATCCGTCAGCATGGCTGAAATGGAAAAGGGTGCTACCTGCGGCGCCTGCCATAACGGCAAGAAAATATTTGCAGTGTCTGCCAATTGCGACCGCTGCCATAAGGGTATGAAACCCAGGGATATCGTCTTCACACTTAAGGGAGTTGCCCCGGCAACCTTCAGCCATACCGTTCATACGGCAGCCTACACGTGCAAGGAGTGCCACACCAAGCTGTTCCCCTACAAGGCTCTGGTTGGAAAATCCACCATGGCGGATATGGACAAGGGCAAATCCTGCGGAGCCTGTCACAACGGTAAAGACGTTTTTGCCTCAAGCGGCGACTGCGCCAAGTGCCACAAAGGCCTCAAGCCGGGCAATCTCACCTACATGGTGCCGAAACCGGAAGGAGAGGTCGTGTTCAGTCACGACTTCCATCTACAGTCCTATAAATGCGCCGACTGCCACACCAAGGTATTTCCCTACCGCTTCGGCGCAACCAAGGCGACCATGGGGGACATGGAAAAGGGCAAGTCCTGCGGAAACTGTCACGGCAAAGGGAAAGATGCCTTCGATGTCGATGATTGTACCAAATGCCACAAGAAGATGTAGCGTTCTTCTCTCACCAATAAAAAAGGCGTCTTCCCGGAATCGGGTTGACGCCTTTTTTATTGTAACTCTTTAAAAAAACTAGGCCTTGCGGCTGTCCATCACGTAGCAACTGCCTTTGGATTCCTTGGCAAGCTTCTTCATCTCGGCCGCTACTTCGGCAACCTTGGCGTAGTGCCGTATCTTGGGTGAATCCATCGGAACCACCGCAACTGAAATCGAAAGCAGCGGAATCTGCTCCTTTTCCCCCTTGCGGTTGGTGCCGTCATAGTACCCCTGGAGCTTGGTCTCTTCATCGTACAGATCAAGCACAATCCGGTCAAAATGGGCTATGATCGTCCGGCACACCGATTCCGCCTGCGCAAGCGGCACCATGCAGACAAAGTCATCGCCGCCGATATGACCGCAAAACCCCCCGCCCGAATCCCGCACTGCATTAAACATGATGCGCGACAACATCCTGATCACTTCGTCGCCGTGTGAAAACCCGTATATGTCATTGTATGGCTTGAAATGGTTTATATCCACGTAACAGACCGCCAGATCCTTGCCGATGGCATCCTCAATGGCTCGCTGGATAGATGTATTGCCCGGAAGCCGCGTCAGCGGATTGTTGTCGAAAATGCGCTTGAGTCGAGAGAGGGACAGGGAAATACGGCAGAAAAGCTCATCAAAATTAAGCGGAAGGTGAACAAAATCATCAAGCGGACAGTCATCCCACTGCAACAGGCTGCACTCTGCGGAACCAACGAGTCCGATGATCGGAATGACGCTGAAGAAACTGTCACTGCGCAGGGTGTTGATGATGGCGATGCAGGCCGCAGGATTTTCGGAAAGATCGATTATCAGCAGATCGGGAGGATCCGAGTAGAAGTTCCCTACAACGCTGTCCAGACACGATGTTATCGTGGCCTGATAATCCCGGCTCTGAAGCCTGAGCTGAATCCGGGTTGACAACTCATCATCTGACGAAACCAGCGAAATTCTCACCGATTGGGCCATTTCAAGCCTGGATTTCAAGGCTGAAGTTTTTCACTTCAATCAGCTTGTCTTCGATATCTTCCACCATTTCGGCAAGCAGCTCTTGACTCAGCTTGAGACAATCCCAAGCCGCCTGCTGGATCTTCGGAACAAATATATCACCGCTGTTCCCGAAACCGCTGGCCTTGATGATGATGTCGGCGATATGGACTACTGAGGTCTTGACACGATGGGTATCCGATTGGATTACATTGTGATGAAACGAAATCGGCTCGCTCAGCTTGTCTGGAAGAAACCAGCTCTTCGACAGCCAGGCACCGACTTCAGCGTGATCGGTGTCAAGCACCAACTGTTCGGCCTCACGCATATAGATTTCCTGCTCGCGGATCGCGGCCAGGATGGCCGTCTCGGCCTCGCTGCATTTCAGGCTGATGATAACCTTGCCGATATCGTGCAGCAGGCCGGCCGTGGCGATCTCTTCGCATTCGCTCAGCGCCAGTTTTCTGGCTATGATATTGGAGGCGACACCCACCGCCAGGGAGTGCTCCCAGAGGCCGACGCTGTTTTTTTCCATGATTTCGAAAATCGAGGAGGAGAGTGCTAGGCTCTTTACCACGTTGACCCCCAACAGAATCATGGCGTTGGAGATGGTGGAGACGCGATAAAAGCCGTAGGAAGGTGAATTTGCGAGCCTGAGAATACGGGCGGACAGCACCGAGTCGGATGAGACAATCTTGGCCATTTCCTGCACCGATGATTTTTCATTTTCCGACAACATGTTGAGTTTATTGATAACACCAGGTAACGTGGGCAACGTTTTGGTGTCCATAATGATTTTTTTCAGCTCACTCCGCTTGTCGTCCACCGTCATCTCCCATTGATTTGATCAGATTTGCCTTGTAAATTGCGTACAACCTGGCTGTCAAAGGGTCATCTTTCACTTTATCAAATCGCCTGGAAAGATCCAGAAGCATATCATCAAGTGATAGGTCTCCGTCTTCCCAAACGGGGTGTCCTTCAACAATAATCGTCTGCACGTCGAGGCGCTCAAGACGATCAATCAGGCTGTCAGTCAGGACAGTCCCCCTTCCGCAGACAGGAATCCCAACCTGGGTGTCTCCCCGAAAAACATCCCGACCGATAATCATATCGGCCTTTGCAAGCATGAGCGGTATTTTTTGCATAAAGAGAGTTCCCGTTCCGGCAATTCGCTACAATTATTATCGATGGAAGACAGTAATGAAAATATGGGCTTAAGTCAATACAAGTTTACTGCCGCTAAAAACACGACAATATATTCGTAAAAACCACACCTGCAATCTGCTCAGGGATAGCCACCGTGGGAGTGTACATCCGACACCACCTGTTGTTCTGGTATGGGTGTACGGTTCTTCACGGCAAAAACTTCGATACCCGACCTGGTCTCCAGTGGGCAGACATTCTCGCAGATGCCGCAGCCATTGCAGATTTCTTCAACAATGTATGGTTCCTTGACCACTCGTGAAACGCCATCAAGCCCGATAACGGTAACCGCTCGTGAGCGGATGGCTTTTTCGGCAATCGGACAGTGTTCTTCACAGACAATGCAATCGATCTTTCGGGCAAACGGCAGGCAATGATTTTTGTCGAAGACCGCCTTACCGATTACTTCGCGCCGTTTGGCAGCCACCGGCAGGGCTGGAATCGCTCCGGTCGGGCAGACCTGACCGCAGAGAGTGCAGTCGTATTCGCAATATCCCAAACGGGGGATCACCAGAGGAGTATAGATACCCTCAATCCCGGCCTGATATGCAGCGGGATACAGCGCGTTCTTCAGGCAGACCTTCATGCATTCTCCGCAGCGCACACACTTTTTCAGGAATTCGTCCTCGCTTCGCACACCAGGCGGGCGCAGCAGGCGTGATTCCTGCTCGGGGTGCCTGAAACGTGCAGGAATCGCCAGCAGCAGCCCGGTGGCCATTCCGCCCAGCAGCAACCGACGCTCCGGCAGCAATGGCCCGCCCAGCTTCAGTTTCAGTGAAGGTGTGAATGTTATCCGGCCATGGGGACACCCCTGCTGGCACTCCATGCACAGGACGCACTCCTCCTTGAGCAGAAGATCGCCGTCAAAACTGGTCGGACACAACTCCCGGCACTGACCGCAGTCGCCGCACAACCCTTTCGGCACACGGTTAAAGGGTGAAAAACGCCCCAGCCAGCCCAGCAACGTACCGAGCGGGCAGAGATTCCGGCACCAGTTTCGCGTCTCAAAACGCTCCAGCGCAATGATGCCCAGCAGGACAGCCGCCGACAGAAACGCCAATGGATAGATGGTATCCCGGAACGGGAGCAGATTCTCACGGATCAGGTTATAGGCCGGAGCCACAACATCACGTCGCTCGCCGATCAGGCGATACACCCCTACCCACCCCTCCCTGGCACCAAGACCCATCAGCGGGTAGAACAGAAAAGTCAGACCGCGCAGCAGTATGGCAATCGGGTCCAGCAGGCCGCTGAGATTGAGATTGAAGAGCGATGCCGATAAGAGGGGCAGTAGCAGCCAGTATTTGATATTTCCCTTGAAGGCCTTGATCGGTGCACTCTTGCCGATTCTGGGTGTCACCAGATCGAGAATTGTACCCAACGGGCAGATCCAGCCGCAGAAAAAACGCCCCAACAGGAGCGTTGCCGCGACCATAAGCACGGCGGGCAGCAACAACCAGGTCCATGATTTTGCAGCAAACAGATAACTGAACAACACCAGCGGATTTACCCGGAAAAAAGCATTTACGGCGGCATTGATTTCATCCCGGCCCCGGTATTCCGTCTGAATGAACAGCACCAGAAAAAGGGCAAGGAAGATCAGCTGGCAGATCCGGCTTGGCGTAAACTTCACGTCACTAGGCCTTTACAACCCTGATCTTGTCCAGGTTCATCTCGCCGAGGCCACGCTTGTAGGCAGCTACAGTCACCGGAATATCGGCCGGTTTCAAGCCGAACAGGGTTGTGGCAAAGGCATCGGCGGCCACCGTATCGGTCGAGGCGATCACCTTGTTGAGCACCTTGACATCGGCGATATTGCCCCCCTGCGGCCCATGTTTCGTCAGGATACGTGTCGCGTCGATAACCGTCAGATGGGTCTTTACATGCGCGTTGACATCCGCCAGGGCAGTGTCCAGATTGCGGTGAACGTAACCGCGCTTCCCCCCCATGATACCCATGACATTCTTCAATCCGAGTGTCAGCTTTGAAAGCTCATGGTGCTTGGCGACGGGAACGTTTATGTAGACGTTGGCCGAAAGTGCCTCGTCATACAGTTCCCATTCCTTAAGAAACTGGCCGTTCAAGGTGATCTTTCTGAAACGCTCCGGTTCCAATTGTTTGCATTCCACGTTTTTCATCCCCTTAAGGGCATTCTCGATGCCGCTGTTGACATAACAGCGCCGTGCATCGTTGCAGGTGTTGTCAAACACCTTCACCTTTCTGGCCCCCGCAGCCAGACATTCTTCCACAACCGCCCGCACCACCTGGGGATGGGTGTTGGCAGCCAGTTCCGTGGAGCGGTCCCAGCCCATGTTGGGCTTGACCACCACGACATCTCCGGGCTTGACAAACCGCTTCATCCCGCCGACGGCGTTGATGGCTCTGCGGGTAATGGCCGGATAATCGGAGCCTTCTGCCACGGCCACCAGCGGCAGCTCCTTAGCTGCAAGCGCTTCCCTGATCAATGATGGCGCCAGCAGCGTTGCCGCACCAGATGCCTTCAGAAATGTACGTCTGTCCATGTGGCCTCCACGGGTTCAGCGGGATTAAGTCTGTACTATCGATGCATTGTACGACACTGCCAGCAATTTTCAAGGGGAGAAACTACATACAAAGCCCCGCCTGTCAAGAGACCTGCGGGGCTTTGAGGCATTTGTCCACTCTCCATCTGCCCATAAAATCACTTCAACACAAACGCCACCCGGGCGGCAGCCATGAATCCGCTGGCGTGGTTGACTGAAAAAATCTGATCGGCGGCCACATCTGCGACCAGAAGGTCGGTTGGGCTCAACGTTCCGGAGGCTCTCACCACCAGAGGGTTCTTGACACCACGCATACCCAGTGCGGCTTTGGCCTTGTCCACACTGTTCGTGTACTCGCCGCAGCCATGTTCAACCAGCACCTTCTGACTGATCCTGGCAGGATCATAAATAACCTCTCCCTTTGCCGTAAAGATCCGATTGATCAGGGCCGGGCGAAATGAATAATCCCTGGCATCAATGACCAGGCCATCATAACCCTCGACCACCGGTGCTGCGGATGAAAGAACATATACGGGTCTTTGGAGTTCCTTCCTGATCCCGGCTTCATTCAGGATACTGTCGTACATCAGGGCGGCAAAACCTTTCGGCCCGTTCAAACCGACCGAGAGTATCACCAGCGCGGATTCATCCTTTTCGTTCCACTCCTCGACAACCACGCGAGCCCCGCGTGCGAAACCGCTCACAGAGGTTCTGACGACTTCGGATGCGCGCTGCTGATCCCTGACCGTGGTTTCAGCCACAACCGACACGCCTTCCAGTAACTCGACCAGACGCCGCTGGGCAACCGATTTGGCGGCGGTAATAGCGGTCAGGCGCTTCTGGGCGCCGGTTGTTCCCGCCTTGGGCAGACCCTCGCCCGACACCACGACGGTATCCTGGACAAAAGCCTGCTCGATGGTGACGGTGAGATCCATCCGATTGTCGCGAAGAAACGTGCGGGCCTTCTGATAGCGGTCGTCAATCTCGTATCCGAACACCGATCCGGCCATTCCCATCAACACAAGCACAGCAAGAATTGTTTTCATTTTCATGACTCGGCAGCTCCTTGAACGCATAGTGGTGGAACAATATCAATCAAAAAGAGAAATGTAAACGCCTCAGATACAAAACAATCACTTTTTAAGGCTCTCCAGAAAACCGTTCTCTGCCAAGGCGGCGCCGCCCAGCAGTCCGGCATCGTCTCCCAGCGCAGCACGGGCAATCACCAGTCCTGCCCCTATCTGCGGGAAACAGCGCTGCTTGATGGTGCTATGAAGTGACGGCAGCAGCAGATCAAAGCTCGCACCCACGCCACCGCCAATAATAACCGCCTGAAGATTGAGCGTATTTGCCAGCGAAGCAAGAGCAACGCCCAGCCAGTATCCAATCCGGCCAAAGGCTGACAACGCGGCAGGATCTCCCTGTCGCGCAGACTCGGCAAGCTTTTCCGCACTCAAAGAATCGGCGGTTGTTCCCGGCAGTCCCTCACACGCCCATCGAACCAGCGCCCCGGCGGACACATACTGTTCGAGACAGCCACGGTTGCCACAGGGGCAGAGCCTCCCATCCGGGTCAACGGTCACATGACCGAATTCTGCCGCAAAGCCACCAGTTCCGGTCCATAGGGTGTTTTCCAGTATGAGGCCGCTTCCCAGACCGGTGCCGATGGTAATCACCATGCAGGAGGCATAGCCGCGGCCAGCGCCGAAACGCTGTTCACCCAGCGCAACCACATTGGCATCATTGGCGCTGACCACCGGCAGCCCGGACAGGGCTTCTACATGAGCCGCCAGATTGAAACCATCAAGCGGCCTCATGTTGACCGACGAATGGATAAGCCCGCCCCGACCAATCAACCCCGGAATACCGATGCCGACTGCGCAGACCTTTCCTCCACGGGCAGCGGCCTCAGCCCTGAGAGAAACGATTTCCGAGAAGAGACGCTCGCAGAATGAATCCCGTCCCTCTTCGATACGGCTGGCACACCGACGACGCTCAACAATGACGCCGCCTTCGTCCACCAGACCACACCGCAGATTGGTGCCGCCAATATCCATGCCAATGAAAAACCTATTCATGATTAGGACACTTCTCTCCTGGTCAGCATGAAGAAAATAGACCCCTGTTCCACTGGATTGCCTGGGGAGTATCCGATCCTCCCAAACAGCTGTGCCTGCACCATCGACCTCTCTCTGATCAGGCACCAGACATGTGACTGATTGTATCAGCAGCAAAAAAAGAGGCAAGCCATTATGTGTAAATAGAATGATTTTTTATCATTCAGCATTAACTGCTTGACAAACAAGATCAATGGAGATTATTGTTTTTCACTTTAAATAAAAGATTGCTCAACTACAGGGCAGCCGAATGGCTGTATTTTTAACTTAACTAAAATACGGAGGAGATCATGGCAAAGTTCAAGGATTCACTTGAGTATCATTCAACCGGCAGAAAAGGGAAGATCGAGGTTATATCAACCAAACCGTGCCAGACCGCGGCAGACCTGTCTCTGGCCTATTCACCGGGAGTTGCCGAACCCTGTCTGGCCATCCAGAAGAACCCGGAGGATGCCTACAAATATACCGCCAAAGGCAACCTGGTCGCGGTCGTATCAAACGGCACCGCTGTGCTGGGACTGGGCAACCTGGGCGCCCTGGCCGGCAAGCCGGTCATGGAGGGCAAAGGCATTCTTTTCAAACGCTTCGCCGACATCGACGTCTTCGACATCGAGCTCGACACCGAGAATCCGGATGAAATCATCAAGGCCTGCCAGTTGCTGGAACCGACCTTCGGCGGCATCAATCTGGAAGACATCAAAGCTCCCGAATGCTTCTACATCGAAGAGACACTCAAAAAGACCATGAAGATCCCGGTCTTTCACGATGACCAGCACGGCACCGCCATCATATCATCTGCAGCCCTGATTAACGCGCTCCATCTGGTTAACAAGAAGATCGAAGACATCCGCATCGTCGTCAACGGCGCCGGCGCATCGGCCAACTCCTGCGCCAAACTTGCCATCGCCTTGGGTGTCAAACCCAACAACATGATCATGTGCGACACGAAGGGTGTCATCTACAAGGGGCGCGTCGAAGGGATGAATCCGTACAAGGAACTCTTTGCCGCCGACACCCCTTTCCGCACACTGGAAGAGGCGGCCGCCGGCGCTGACGTCCTGTTCGGCCTTTCGGCCAAAGGCGCCTTCACCAAGGAGATGGTTGCCAGCATGGCTCCCCACCCGATCATCTTCGCCATGGCCAATCCAGATCCGGAAATCACCCCGGAAGATGCTCACTCGGTTCGCGGGGACGTCATGATTGCCACCGGTCGTTCCGACTATCCCAACCAGGTCAACAACGTGCTCGGCTTTCCCTTCATCTTCCGCGGCGCCCTGGATTGCCGGGCCACCTGTATCAACGAAGAGATGAAGCTTGCCGCCGTCAAGGCCCTGGCGCAGCTGGCCCGTGAAGAGGTACCCGACTCTGTCTGCAAAGCCTACGGGAATCAGAAATTCGCCTTCGGCCCCAACTACATCATCCCCAAGCCCTTCGATCCGCGTGTTCTGCTCCATGTCGCTCCGGCCATCGCCCAGGCAGCCATGGAAACCGGCGTTGCCCGCCAGCCGATTGAAGACATGGCAAAGTACATCGAGCACCTGGAATCGACCCAGGGCAAATCTAAAGAGATCATGCGCATGATCATCAACAAGGCCAAGAGCGACCCCAAAAAGATTGTTTTCCCCGAGGGGGAGGATGAAAAAACACTCCGCGCTGCTCAAACCCTGGTGGAGGAAGGGATTGCAACTCCTATTCTGATCGGAGACAACAAGAAAATCACCCAGAAACTGGCGGAACTGAATATCGAACTTAACGTGGCGATTATTGACCCCTCTGAATCGGAACTGACCGACAGCTACGCCGACAAACTCTACCAGCTTCGCCAGCGCAAGGGTCTGACGCACTCCGAATCCCTGCGCCTTCTGCGCCGCAAGTCACGCACCCACTTCGGGGCCATGATGGTACATATGGGCGACGCCGACGCCCTGTTGGGTGGCATCGATACCCACTATCCCGAAACCATCCGTCCGGCACTGGAGGTCATCGGGAAACAGAAAGGACTATCCAGCGTCCACGGGCTCTACATGATGGTCTTCAAAAATGACGTCTACTTCCTCGCCGATACGACCGTCACCATCGACCCAACCGCCGAGGAACTGGCCGAGACCGCCATTCTGGCAGCCGAAAAAGTCCGCATGCTCGACATTGAACCCCGCGTTGCCATGCTCTCCTTTTCCAACTTCGGGTCGGTCAACCACCCACAGTCCAAGAAAGTCCGCCGTGCAACGGAGATTGTCAAGGAGCGGGCTCCCGAGCTGATTGTGGAAGGCGAAATGCAGGCCGACACCGCCGTCGTACCGGATCTGCTGGCGGGCTTCACCTTCTCCAAACTCAAGACAAACGCCAATATACTGATCTTCCCCGACCTCGGTTCAGGCAACATCTGCTACAAGCTGCTGCGCAATCTGGGCGGTGCTGAGGCTATCGGTCCGATCCTGATGGGCATGAACAAACCGGTTCATGTCCTGCAACGGGGCGACAGCGTCAGTGACATTGTCAACATGGCAGCCATAGCCGTAGTGGACGCCCAGACCACATAGGGATTTTGACAGATACAGACTTAAGACAACAGAAAGGCGGGTTTACCCGCCTTTCTGTTGAACTGCTTCCGAGAATACGGAAGATCATTTATCGTGATATGTTCAGGACGTCACAAACCGAACCCTTTGAAGTCCTCTTCGGAAAAATCGAGGTCATTCTTTTCTGTGCCAATTTCGGCAATCAATGAACGGACATCCCGGTAACCGGGACTGACTGTCTCGATCTCCGCAAGCATCCGGGCAAATTCATCGTTCTTGAGAGCCGCTTTGCAGGTCAGGGCGAGTTCGTACTTGGCTGAGAGAAAGTCTTCCTGGTCAAGACCCGGCTTCAAAAGCGACCTGAGAACAGTGTCCGCGTTTTTCAGATCACCCTTGTCGCGAAGACATGCCCCCTGGAAGATCAGGCATCCCAGCCGCCGCGCAGGATCTGATGATGCCTGGCGGAATTCGTTGATAGCCTCGTCAAACAATCCCATCTCTCTGAAAGCCATACCCAGATCATAGTGGGACTGGGCATCTGCTCCATCCAGGCTGCTGTCAAACCTCACGCCACGAGGAGTCGTGGATATTGACTCCAGTATCTCGCCGACAGAATCGAGCCAATTATCCTCCTGCCTCCCCGAGTCATCGTCCGTGGAAGCAATATCAACGGCTTCAAAATCATCAAACTCCACTTCAATTTCAAGCTCTTCGCCAGAATCCTCCGGCGCATCGACGACATCAACCTCACCGAATGCGGGCTCATCGAAGATTTCGTCACTGAAAGCGGAGGGGATTTCGGAATCGAACGCCGCATCTCCGGCTCTCTCTGTATCAAAAAGCTCACCCGGTATATCTGTCGGCTCCGGGGAGAAAACCTCGGGAATGGGTGTCTGTTGCCCAAAAGAGGCCTCTTCCGTAAACACTGATTCATCAGATGACGGTGGAACCCCGTCCCCTGTTTCCGTCAGATGTTTCAGGGATTCCAGCCTGGGCGCCAGTGCATCGGATTCCCCGGTTCTTCCCGCTGCCTGATAAATCCTGCTGAGTCCATCAAGCACGCGCTCGTTGATCGGATCTGCAACTTCGAGGGTCTTGTACACCGCCACAAGATCATCAAAGTGATTCCCGGAACTCAGAATCTCCTGTTCGTATTCATCAAGCAGCGCCAACGCCCCTCTGACATCATGCTCAGCCGCGTGACACGCAATCAGCCCTGTTCTGGCGGAGATGTCATCAGGAAAGAAGGAGAGGTAATGCTGGTAGGCCATCTTCTCCTTCTGTGGCTGATTCAGTTTTTTATAGGCCTCAATGATCAGTTCCCATGCGCGCTTTTCTTTGGGATTCGTTCGGAGAAAAACCTGGAGCCCGGAAACTGCACCGGCAACGTTCCCCGTGGAAACCTGTTCGGACAGCACGTCGAGCATGAAGTCTGTTTTTTCGGGGAAAAGCTGCCGGATTCTGGCGTCAAGCTTACCAAGAGCTGCTGTGTCACCCCGCTCCTGAAGCAGTGAAGCAAGTTTTTGGAAAGCGGTATATGAATCATCGCTGCGCTTGATCTGAAAATAGGTCTCGGCGAGTTTGAGCCTCACCGCAATATTCTGGGGATCAACCGACTGCATTTTGACGAGAATCCTGAGCGCCTCCCCCATGTCGGAGGACTTTTCGTAGAGATCAAACACCAGGCGGTACTCTTCCAGCGCATTTGCCACAAGTCCGTGTTTCTCGTTCAGTTCGGCAAGGATCAGCGTGATGGGTATGTCACCGGGGAAAAATTTCTGGAGCTGTTTATAGACTGCGATCCCCTTGAGATAGAAACCGTTTGACGAGTAGTATTTCCCTATGGTCTCGAATTCGGTGCGGGCATCAGCAGCCCGCCCGGCCTTGAGCAACAGCTCCGCGAGACGTTGGCGATGACTGAGGGCAGAAGGGTCAATCGCCATAACCTGTTCATATATTTTGATGGCCTTGTCAAGCTGCCCCCGTATTGCCAGGCGCTGAGCCTCTTCTATCAGCTTGTCCTTCTTTGAACTCACCTGTAATAATCCTTTCTGCCACCCCGGTTAAACGACTCGACTCATCCCGATAAAACTGCGTTAAATTAAGCTATCAGTGCCATAAAAGTCAAGCAGAATAAGCCGTATAAGCAGGTCATTTCAGACCAGGCGGCCGCTAATTTTGATTTTGACTTAGTGCATAAAATGCTTTAGGTTGGTTAACCAAGGTGATTTCAGTTTTCTGTCGCCACAGGTTCCTGGATTGCATACAAACGGCGGGAGCGGATGGTGCAGCACTTTCAGCAACTCCTCATAGACTACGGATACTGGGTGTTGTTCATCGGTACCTTTCTGGAAGGCGAGACCATCCTTATTATGGCCGGTTTTCTCGCCTTTCAGGGTTATCTGCAGATTACCGGCGTAGTAGTGACGGCCTTTGTCGGCTCTTTTCTCGGCGACCAGTTTTATTTCTATCTTGGTCGTTTAAAAGGGAGGGCTTTACTCAAACGCTTTCACGGCATAGCCCGTAAATTCCGTCAAGCACTCAAAATGATTGAAAAATACGGCGTCCTCGTAGCCTTTGTTTCCCGATTCACCTACGGTTTCAGGATTGTGCTGCCAATTATTCTGGGAATAACCAGCCTCGCGCCCCGGACTTTTTTTCTGATCAACCTGTCCAGCGCGCTCTTATGGTCTGTCATATTCTCTCTGGCAGGATTTCTTTTCGGCAAAAGCGCCGCGCTCTTTCTCGATGATGTGGGAAAGTACGAGCATTACCTGATCTTCCTTCTGATGGGGCTTATGATGTCAGCCTGGCTGATTCACTTCTTCCACGCCTGGAACATGAAAAAGCCTGCCAGGATGAGACTGGCCAGAATGCGGGAGTTTCACACGACACATCTTGACAGATCATGAGCAAGTATTCAGAATGTATCTCTGTCGTCCTAGTGGAGCCCCAGTCACCCGGCAATATCGGCATGGTCTGCCGGGCCATGAAAAATATGGGGCTGTCACGACTTCGCCTGGTGGGAGGATGTGACCGGTTTCATCCCGATTCGCTTAAATTCGCGGTCGCCGCCCGTGATTTGCTCGAAAAAGCGGAGATTTTCAGCGACCTGCCCTCAGCGCTCGCCGACTGTACCCTGACGGCAGGCACCACCCGCCGACATGGCAAATATCGGCAGGAGATTCTTGCCCCGCAGCAGATTGCAGATGTTTTCAGGGCGCAGGTTCGACCAGACTGCACGGCTGCCATCGTATTTGGACGTGAAGATAGCGGCCTGACAACCGATGAACTGGCATTGTGCCGCTGGCATGCCACCATTCCGGCTGCAGAGGAATACGGCTCACTCAACCTGTCCCAGGCGGTACTGATCTTCTGCTACGAATTGTGCAGGGATCCTGAAACAGCCCAAGACAGCAGGAAATTCCCCTTGGCAACCTCGGGCGAAATGGAATCGATGTTCGGTCAGATGGACACCTGCCTGCAGAAAATCGGTTTCCTGAACGAGCAGAACCCGGCGCATGTCATGCGCTCGCTCCGCCGCATTTTTTTCAGGGCGGAACTGGACAGCCGTGACGTTGCGATCCTGCGGGGCATGCTGACCCAGATCGACTGGGCCAGTTCCGGTTTTGACGGAAGGAAACGGGCGTGACCCCCACAACGATCGGTCTGCTGGCTGGGGCACTCACCAGCGTCGCTGCCGTGCCCCAGGTGATAAAGACCCTGCGGACACGCCACGCCCGCGACATATCGATCTGGCAGCCGCTTCTGCTTTCGCTGGGGATCGCGCTCTGGCTCGCATACGGTGTCCTGATTCATGATATGCCGCTGATTCTGGCAAACGTAGTCCCGTTAGCCTGCAATGTGCTTCTGACGGTTTTAAAACTGCTCTATCGCGACGACGCCCTGTGAGGGGCCTACATCATCACAAAAAACGGAGGAAACACCATGAAACACCTTGTACGCGTTAAGTTCCTGATCCTGGTGGTCTCACTGCTGTCGCTGCTGTCAGGTTGCGGCTACAATACCATGCAGGCCAACGAAGAGGCGGTCACCGCAGCCTGGGGTAATGTTGAATCATCCTACCAGCGCAGGGCGGACCTGATTCCCAATCTGGTGGAGGCGGTCAAGGGCTATACAAAACATGAGGCCGAAACACTCAAGGCCGTCACGGAGGCCCGCGCAAAGGTTGGCACCATGCAGGTCAACAAGGATGTCATTAATGATCCTCAAAGCCTTGCCAAATTTCAACAGGCCCAGGGTCAGCTCTCCGGAGCTCTTTCCCGCCTGATGGTGGTCGCGGAGAAATATCCCGATCTGAAGGCCAATCAGAACTTCCTCGATCTGCAAAAGCAGTTGGAAGGCACGGAAAATCGCATCAACGTAGCTCGCGAGCGTTACAACAAATCGGTACAGATATTCAACACCAGCATCCGTACCTTCCCCAACTCGATGACCAACTCCATGATGCTTCACCTGAAGCGCAAGGAACCGTTCAAGGCTGAAGAGGGTGCGAAGGTGGCTCCCAAGGTTAAATTCTGATTACAAGCAACTTGACAGTGGGGTGCGGCACCATGATTTTTAACAGATTCGTCATTATGGCACTTATTATCCTTCTGCCGCTCCCTCTGTTTGCGCTTGACCCGCCTAAACTTGTCGGGCGGGTCAACGATACGGCGAACATGCTTTCCCAACAGGCACGATCGAATCTTGAGCAAAAGCTCAAAGCTTTCGAGAGCGCCACCTCCAATCAGGTTACCGTGCTGACCGTTCCCTCACTCCAGGGCGATGACATCGATCAGTTCGCCAGCCATGTTTTTGACCAGTGGAAGATCGGCCAAAAGGGAAAGGACAACGGTATTCTCCTTGTTCTCGCCCAGACCGAGAGGAAGGTTCGCATCGAAGTCGGGATGGGCCTTCAGGGCGTTTTACCGGACATAACCGCCGGCAAGATCATCCGTGACGTCATGCGGCCGCACCTCAAATCCGGCAACTTCGATCAGGGGATCAATGCCGGCGTCGACGCAATCATGGCGGCCACCAAGGGCGAATTCAAGGCATCTCCCCAGGATGCCTCCAGGCAGGCGCACAAGAAAAAATCATCGTTTTCAACCATCCTGATCATTGCGGCCATTGCCATCGGCGTGTGCGGCATGATCTCCCGCTATCTGGGAGCCGCTGCCGGGGCAATCGGCGTCCCGTTGGCCGCTACGCTGGCATTTCCCGGACTCGGGGTGATGATGCTGTTCATGATAGCCCTGGGCGGCCTGATCGGCGGCTTCCTGCTCAGTATGCTCCTGTCCGGCATGTCGAGCGGCGGGGGGTACGGAGGTGGCGGATATTGGGGTGGCGGCTTTGGTGGAGGATCATCGGGAAGCGGTGACGGCGGATTCTCCGGAGGCGGCGGTGGTTCTGATGGTGGCGGTTCATCCGACGACTATTGAAAAAATCGAACACGTTTTTATTTACAAAATCTGTAACAGTGATATTATTCCGCCAAACTGGGATCAAGGAGGCGCCATGAAGAAAATTATGCTGTTTATTCTGTTTCTGTTGTTGAGTTGTTCGTCCGCTACGCTTGCCGCAGTGGAAGCTACTGGTGAGGGGCCGAGCAAGGATGCTGCGGTTTCCGCTGCCCTGCGAAAAGCTGTCGAGCAGGCACTTGGAACCCACGTTACATCTCAGACGCTGGTTGTAGACTCTGCGCTTGTGGATGACAGGATCTACTCCCATTCCAAAGGGTATGTGAGACGATACGAGATCATCAGGACAACAAACACCGCCGATGGCTTTGCGGTGACAATCTCGGCCGATATTGACACCTTTCTGCTGCACGATGATATCAATTCGCTCACCATCCTGCGCAAGAATGCCGTTGTGGGCAATCCACGAATACTGGTGGTTTTCAGCACCCGCCAGAAGAACCTGCGGGGCAAAGCATTTACCGACGACATCTATAACGGCATCGTCGAGTCGCTGACTGACCGGCAGTTTCGTGTGGTGGACAAATCTGCGGCCGACCAGTTTGCCAATCAGATGGCCGATTCCCATGAAATGGATGTCAACCTCAACCGGGCAGCGGCCTACGGCCTCTCCTACCAGGCGGAATATACACTGTATTATGACGTCAGCGGCATTGTCAGGGATACCTCTGAAGGCAAGTTTGTGGACATCGGCATACGCGCACAGTTGATCGACAATACCCGCGCCACGGTGATCACCAGCAAGCAGGTTGACCAATCCGCCGCCACCGACTTCAAAATTGAGCAGGCGCTGAGCCTGGCAGGCAGAGAGGGTGGAAAGCGGATCGTAGGCCCCCTCATAGACGTGCTGAAGCGGCACTGGATGGATATGCAGAACAACGGCGCGATGTACACCATCGTGATCGACGGTGTGGACGATGCCGAGCAGATCAGCCGGTTCACCCAGATGTTTGCCCGCTTCCCCCTGGCAAACGGCACGCGTGAGGTTGAATCGGGCGGCGGGAAAACCACCTTTGAAAGCACCTACCGGGGAAAACGCGAACAGCTAGACCGGGATGTCCTCAGGGCGGCAGCCGAACTCGGCTGGACTCTGAAGAAGATCCGGGCCGAAGGCGCTCGCAGCACCTGGAAAAGATTCTAACCTAGCTACTTCACACTTATATGGAGGCTTGCATGAAAACAAATTTTCGTCTCATTCTTGTTTCATTAACCGCCCTGCTGATGCTGTCCGCCTGCCAGACGACTGCACCTGACCGGATTTCGACACTGGAGGATTTCTTCACCCCCCCGGCCGACAAAGTCACCAGTACTGCAGACAGCATCATCGTCAGAGGGATTCGCTCCCATTATGTCAGAGGCGAGCATCTGAGAGCCGACTTCAAACTGTACAACAACCGCGGGCGGCGCAATGTGATCAATTTCCGGGTTCAGTGGCTTGACAACGACGGCATGATTACCGGTCTCCACGGTTACGGCCCCTGGAAAACCGTCGCACTGGAGGGACAGCAGGAGATCGTCGTGACTGACACCTCACCAAGCCCGCGTGCGGTCGACTACAAACTGGAACTGCAATCAAACTGAGACGTATCTTACAAACACAAACAAACCTCAAGGGGGTACCAATGTTCAAGAAACTTTTGTCGGCTACAGTAACCATCTGTTTTCTCATTGCACCGATTGCGGCGTCAGCCGAAATGCTCGAGTTGAGCGGCATCGGCAAAGCCAGGATCGGCTCCAGCGCCTCGGCCACCAAGACTGAGGCGATCCGCAACGCAAAGCGTTCCGCCGTTGAAGAAGGCGTGGCGAAGCTGATCGGCCCCTCGGCTGCCAATGATCCCAAGGTCAGGGCCGCAATAGACAAGATTATCATTCAGATCAACGACAACAAAATTGTCAGCAGCAAGGGATCAAAGGACAACGACGATAACTATGAACAGCACATCACGTTGCGGATTGATGAACTGGAGTTCCTCAAACTTCTGCAGACCCAGGGCATAGCCCCGACCGGCGACCGCCTGTACAAGATCCTGGTAGTCATGGACGAGTACCATACAACCCCGACTGACCGGCAGAAACCGCTCAAGGAAGTTGTCGAGTACTCGCATGACAAGACAGCCACTTCCGCCGCCAGTCTCTCTGCCTCCCAGAGTTCAGCCTCCGACACCCGGGCAGCCGCACGGGCATCCAGTTCGGGTTCGGCCAATTATGCCGCCGGTGGACAGTCATCCGGTTATTCAAGCGGCGGATCCTATGGTCGTTACGGTGGCGGCGGATACTCCTCCGGCGGCCAGTCCAGCGGCTATGTTGCCGGTTCAGCCCGCCAGAAATCCAGCGCCTCTGCTGAATATTCACAGCAGAAGGCCGAGGCGTCCAGCGTTGATCAGTCGTCCTTCGACCAGAAAAAAGATATCGTCAGCTTCAAGAAACTGGTGGAATACCAGCCCCAGAACACCGGCCCGGAAAAGGAGAACCTGACCTACGCAGCCCTGATGCGTGAGGCCCGCAAATTCGACCTTTCCATGATGGACAACTCCATGCTTCGCAGTCAGTATTTCCGGGGCAAGGCCCTGACCATCCAGGAGATGGACAGTAGCCCGGAGCTGGCAAATTATGTGGGTTTTGCCCGCAAGAACAAAGCCGATTACTTCATGATGGGCAACTCCATCATCCGCGACCTGGGGGGTAACCAGTGTGACGGCGTCGTCAGCCTTAAGGCCTTTTCCACCGAAGACAGCGAGCTTCTGGCCGCCGACATGCACAACGAAAGTGCGCGCGGCACCAGTTCCGATGATTGCCGGGCAACCGTGGCCAACAAACTGGCCTATTTTGTCGGCAAGAAACTGGGCTCATCCATCAAGGATTTTCACCGTCAGCGTGAAGTCTCCGGCAAGGAATACACCGTTGTGCTCCTGAGCGCCGTGGGAGATCTGACCGGCAGGATGACCAGTTCGTTTTCAAGAGGGCTGCAGAACCTGAAAGGACTGAACAGCAAGCTGAATGTTCGTAACAGCAGCGCTCGCGAATACGAAGTTTCTCTGGCGTACAAGGGCGAGGCGCCTTTTGCCGACGCGCTGAATGACGTCCTGGATACCGTGCCCGCCCTGAAACAGGCGGACTACCAGGTCAACGGAACCCGGGTTGAAATCTGCCTTGAAGGCCCGCGTCGCTGTAAATAGCAGGTAATTAACTGCCCGCCCTTCTGCGTCTGTTCCCTGTTTGTACGCAGAAGGCGGGCTTTTTTTGACTTTCATCCGTGAAAACGGGCAGGAGCATCCATGAGAAATTTTGTATGGTATTGTGCCGCGGCGGTTCTGTTGTGCCTGTTGCCAGCATTGGCGGATGCAGCACCGGTTGTCTATCCGGTCAGGGAAGTTTTCGGTTTCAAGAACCCGAAACTCAAGGATGTGGCTCCGATTTTTGGTCAATGGGTCGAGATGCGGACGACCAAAAACCTGGAGAACGAATTTGATGCGGCATTCAGGAAAGAATTCGGCCCTCTGGCAGCCGAGAACGTCACCGACGTTAACAAGCATGAGGTGCTGGTGGCCTCACTGCACCTGATCCGCGCTTCACAATACGCGGTTCCCAAGCTTGGCAACTACGAGGTTCATCTCCCCCTCACCCTCAGCATCGTTATCACCAATCCTGCAAACGGCGATGTCATCTACGCATTCACCAAGACATCATATACGACGGTTCTGCTGGCCAGTCCCGATGCCGACACCCAGGCCAGAAGTCTTTTGCTGGAAAAAAATGCCGCCAACTATGCCTTCCTGCTGCAGACGCTCATCAAAGAGGCCAGGCAGGGGTACAACCCGTCAAAAATTGACATTACGGTAGCCACCGTCTGGAATGGCCTCTCCATCCTCGACAAGGGGAGCAAGTCCGGCATAGCCCAGGGGGACAACCTGGTGGACTCGGCCGACAACGAACTCTCCGTCAAATACGTTGCCGAAGACTATGCCGTTGCCACCACACTGCTCGGCAGCTCCGGAACCGGGAAGAAATTCTTCAAATTCGGAACTGCCAGCACCGCAAGTCAGTTCAATAAGCCCCGGGTACTGACCATGCGTGAAGGATGGGGCAACCCCGATCTGGCAAATATTTCCAATCTTTTCGATTCTGAACTTTCAAAGGAATCGGCATTTACCCTGCTCCCGGTCAACGAGTACTTCAGGAAGCTCCTGGAGGCGCTTGCCCGCGACACCTATTCCGGTAAATTTGAGACCACCCAGCAACGCGCCGTTCCTGACTACCTGATGAAATTCAGCGCAACTGAACCACGCGCCTACACCATGAGCGAGAAGGGGAACTTCAGCAAGAATGTCTACGAGCAGTATGTTCTGGGTGAACTGCTCGACAAGCAGGGACGGATAATTTTTTCCGCCGTCGGAGCCGACCGGATTGAAGACAAGAATGTCGGCGGTATGGTATTCAGCAAGGAAGCGCGCCTGGAGGTACTCCAGAAAAACGCTGTCGTAAACCTGGCCGAACAGTTCGCTCGCTCGATCAAGTTTTCCCGCCATGTCCATCGGCTTGAGCAGGCAAGCGGCAATCAGCTCAAGCTCACGGACAAATCGCGTGAACTGCGTGGAGGACAGGAGGTCACACTCTATCGGAATGTGGGAAACCTGGACGGCATCGGTTCTAAAGTCCTGATCCCGATCTGGCTGGCCAACGTTGTGGAAGCGCAGCAGGGAGCCGTCACCCTGGAGCTGTCTCTGCCCCTGACCGACAAGGGGATCAGCGCGTCCAGTGACGACATGGTAATCGTCGACGCGGTGACTGCGGCGGCGACGGCGGATCAGAGCGAAACATCCGTCACATACTGCAGCAACATTTCACCCAAACTGGGAAGTATCGATATCAATGACTTTGGTGTCATATCCCGGAGTTCAGGATACCTGCTCCCCTACACGCTCTATGACGGCGATGCGGGGTTCAGGCAGATGGTTCAGGAGGCCCTCAGGGATGGGGGCTTCAAGGATACTCTGAGGCTTGGCAAGGTTGATACTGCCGGGCGATGCCTGCAGCCGGTGCATAAGGTCACACTTGATGAGAAAAAGTGTGAGAAGGGATACTGCAGCTTCGCTGTTTCCATGGCTCTGGGATACCGCCTGTATGCCGGCACAGAAAGAAAAGCAGCCGTAGCAACCAATACCAAAATCACCATCGAAGACTGTCGCGAAACATCACAGGAAGCTGTCATACAGGGTGATCTGAGTAAACATGCTTCAGCGCCTCTCAAAAGCAACATATTAAAAATGCACTACTAACCGACTGAAAGGAGTAATCGATGAAAGCACGTACCGTCCTTGCCGTATTTTTCATGTCACTTGTAACAGCCACACTTGCAGGAGCCTGGGGGATTCCGAGTGTATTATCCGGATCATCCTCTTCATCCTACGCCGATCCCGACGATTTTCTCAGAAGGGCGCAGAGAGCTGAGGCCCTGATTGGCAGAAGCGCCGATTTGCTGTTCAAGGCGGTTGCCAGCAAGGAGGAGCAGGAAAAAATTGAGGCTCTGCAGAAGCAGCTCAATGAGACAACAGACGACAAGGAAAAGAATGCGCTCCGTCAGCAGATAACCGAAAGCGAGATGGCGACAATCGAAAAGCGCTCTGCGGACAGGCAGCTTCAGCAGGACGCAAAGAAGTGGGACGATCGGAAAAAACGTCAGATTTCGTTTGCGTACTACAACCTTGGACTTGGTTCACTGCAGGCAGCCCTCCTGGTTCCCGAAGGGATGAGGATTGCCGACGCCATCAGAAGCAATCCTGCCAATGCCATTCGCCTTGCCTTGAAGATAACCTCGGTAATCGATGCGGTAAAGGCGCTCAATGGCATAATCTCAAACACGGCCAAGGTTACCAGCGCAATCAAACCGCTGATGACCGAGGCAAATATCGAGGTTAAATCTCCGTCAAGCGCATCCGAGTCTCCGAAAGAGATCGACGGCGGCATCTAGGCACTCGGGGCATCAATTCATCTTCTCAAAAAGGCACATCTCTCAGGGTGTGCCTTTTTTTTCAGGTTGACGCATCCGGCACCAGGGACTTACAGTAGCCAGCCATGGATATTTTTTCTGAAAAAACCATCCTCACCGTCAGCCGCCTGACCGCACTGCTGCGGGGCGTGCTTGAGGAAAATTTCGAGCAGGTCTGGGTGCAGGGTGAACTGTCAAATCTCTCCCTCCCCTCATCGGGACATCTCTACTTTACTCTCAGGGATGCCGGCGCTCAGGTGCGGTGCGTCATGTTCAAAGGCGCCGCCAAAAATCTTAAATTCCGCCCGGCTGATGGCATGGGGCTGATTGTTCGCGGTCGCATATCCGTTTATGATCAGCGCGGCGAATACCAGATGATCTGCGAATACCTTGAACCGGCTGGAATCGGCGCCCTGCAGATGGCCTTTGTGCAGCTCAAGCAGCGGCTGGCAGCCGAGGGGCTTTTCGACGAAAAGCACAAGCAGACCATGCCCGCTTTTCCCCGCCGTGTCGGTGTAGTCACTTCGGCCACGGGAGCCGCCATTCACGACATCCTCAATGTGCTCAAGCGTCGTTTCGCCTCTCTGGAGGTGCTGCTCTGCCCGGTCAGGGTACAGGGAGAGGGGTCGGCTCTGGAAATAGCGCGTGCCATCGACGATATGAACCGCCTTGGCCTGGTCGATGTGATGATCGTCGGGCGGGGGGGCGGATCGCTGGAGGATCTGTGGGCCTTCAACGAAGAGGCTGTGGCTCGTGCGGTGCACCGTTCCCGCATACCGGTTATCTCCGCCGTGGGGCACGAGACCGACTGGACCATCTGTGATTTCGTGGCTGACCTGCGGGCTCCCACCCCTTCAGCCGCTGCGGAGCTGGTCATCGCAAGTTCCGTTGAGTTACGCAACCGGATCGATGCCCTCAGCCACCGCATGCGATCAGTAATGGAAACGCGGCTTGCTGTCCTCACCACGCGACTTGCGTCCCTGCGCAGGCTGCTGCACGACCCTCGCACCATGCTGGGGCACCTTGCCCAACGTACAGACGACCTTTCGGAACGGCTCGAGCTGGCTCTGGGCAATCTTGTCATGCAGAGCAGGGGACAGTATGACCGATTACAGACCGGACTGCTGCATCGTAATCCGGCCGGCACGGCGGAAAACCTGCGACAGCGCATCAAGCTGCTTTCGAGTCATACTGAAAGGCTGATGGTGCAGCGACTTGACGGTTCCAGACATATTTTCGGCGGAACTGCTGCCCGTCTGGATGTTCTTTCCCCCCTGGGCACCCTTTCGCGTGGCTACGCCATTGTCGAAAATATTCATGGACAAATTGTAGTCGATGCCGCGCAACTGACCAACGGAGACCGCTTGAAGCTCAATCTTTCCCATGGCAACGCGTTCTGCCGTGTTGAGGAGCAACAGGGTAAACCTTGACGCATCAAGGTGATTCTGGAATAATACGACTTTTTTGAGGGAATTCAGATGGCAACAGAAAAGTTTGAAACATCATTGAAGAAACTGGAAGACATCGTGCGGCGGCTTGAAGGCGGCTCGCTGTCTCTGGAGGAGTCCCTCAAGGCTTTTGAAGAAGGGGTTAAACACTCCGCCTTCTGTGCGAAGAAACTGGACGAGGTCGAACGGCGGGTCGAAATCCTGCTGAAGCGCACAGATGGGTCGTTTTCCCGGCAGCCGTTTGAACCGGAAGATGAGTGAAAGAGGGCATCACATGGACTTGAAAGCCTACCTGAAAGAACAGTGCGGCCGCATCGATGCCGCACTTGACGCGTACCTCCCCCGGGAGAACGAGCTCCCCCACAACCTGCACAAGGCCATGCGATATTCGGTCTTTGCCGGCGGCAAGCGGGTACGTCCGATCCTGATGCTGGCCGCCTGCCAGGCGGTCGGAGGTGACACTGAGCGTGCCGTTCCGGCGGCCTGCGCAATGGAGATGATCCACACCTATTCCCTGATTCACGATGACCTGCCGGCCATGGATGACGACGATTTTCGCCGCGGCAACCCGACAAACCACAAGGTTTTCGGTGAGGCGATTGCGATTCTGGCCGGTGACGCACTGCTGACCGAAGCATTCAGGCTGATCAGTGATCCCCGCTCCGTGAAAGGCTGCAATCCCTCAGCCCTCCTGATATTGATCCATGAAATCGCAACCTGCGCAGGCTCCCATGGCATGGTCGGCGGACAAGTTGTGGACATGGAGAGCGAAGGCAAACCTGACATGGATCTGCCGACCGTGCAGTACATCCATACCCACAAGACCGGCGCGTTGATCAAGGCATCCGTGGTAGCCGGTGCCCTGCTGGGTGGAGCTGACGACAACAAGCTCGCAGCCGTTACCCGGTACGGCGAGGCTGCCGGTCTGGCTTTCCAGATTGCCGACGACATCCTGGATATCGAAGGCACCACCGAGCAGATCGGCAAGGATGCAGGCAGCGACGAAGCCCGCGGCAAGGCCACCTACCCTGCCGTCATGGGTCTGGCTGCTGCCAAACACGAGGCGCAGGCCATGATGGACGAAGCCTTTCGCGCATTGGAAATTTTCGGCATGGAGGCAGACCCGCTCCGTGAGATTGCCACCTACATTGTCAACAGGAAAAACTGACAGATCGGTTTAAGCATGTCCATTCTCGAATCAATCAATTCCCCCGACGACCTGAAGAAGCTTCCCGCATCACAACTGCCCGCAGTCGCGGCGGAACTGCGGCGGATGATCATAGAAACCTGCGCCGCAAACGGCGGACATCTGGCTCCCAGCCTCGGCGTTGTGGAGCTGACCATCGCTCTTCACCGCGTCTTCAGCACACCTGCTGACAAGATTGTCTGGGATGTGGGGCATCAGGCCTACGCCCACAAGCTGCTGACCGGTCGCCGCGAGCGCTTCACCACTCTGCGCACCTTGAACGGCATCAGCGGATTCCCCAAGCGGAGCGAGTCGCCCCACGACTCTTTCGATGTGGGTCACGCATCAACCTCCATTTCGGCCGCAACAGGACTGGCGGCAGCCCGCGACCTTGCCGGCAGGACTGACAAGGTTCTGGCTGTAATCGGTGATGGCTCCATGACCGGCGGCATCGCCTACGAAGGCATGAATCACGCCGGACATCTGGACAAAGACCTGATCGTCATACTCAATGACAACGAGATGTCCATCGCCGAGAATGTCGGCGCACTCTCCAATTTCCTCAGCCGCACCTCATCCAGTGAATTCGTGCACCGGCTCAAGAAGAAAATGGAGGCCTACCTGGGACGCCTTGAAAAGGGGAAGAGCTTTCTTCAGATGGCCAACAAGATGGAGGAATCGTTCAAGGGACTCTTCACACCCGGGATGATGTTCCAGGCCTTTGGTTTCGAGTATATCGGTCCCATCGACGGCCATAATCTCCCCATGCTGATCGATACGCTGGAGAGTGTGAAAAAGTTTAAAGACACCGTTTTGATCCATGTTTTGACCCGGAAAGGCAAAGGCTACAGACCCGCCGAAGAGAATCCGGCCCTGTTTCACGGTGTCGGACCGTTCAACATCGAAACCGGCAAGGTCTTAAAGGGCAAGGGGGGCGCCGCCTCCTACACGGCAATCTTCGGCTCTACTCTCTGCAAACTGGCCGCGGAGGACGAGCGTATCACAGCCATTACCGCAGCCATGCCGGACGGCACCGGCCTGTCAGGTTTTGCCAGGGAATTCCCCGAGCGTTTTTTCGATGTGGGCATCGCCGAACAGCACGGCGTCACCTTTGCGGCCGGCCTTGCAGCCGAAGGATTCAGGCCCGTATTTGCCGTCTATTCGTCATTTCTGCAGCGGGCATACGATCAGGTGTTCCATGATGTCTGTCTGCAAAATCTCCCGGTGACGTTCGCTCTTGACAGGGGAGGGGTCGTGGGGAGTGACGGGCCGACCCATCACGGCGCTTTTGACCTGTCCTATCTGCGACACCTGCCCAATATGACCCTGATGGCGCCCAAAGACGAAAATGAACTTCAGCATATGCTGACCACCGCCATCAGGCTCGGAGGGCCTTCAGCAGTCCGCTATCCGCGCGGCAACGGCCAGGGTGTCGCACTCGATCAGACGCTGCGGGAACTCCCGGTGGGACGTGGGGAGATACTCCGCGAAGGCGGTGACGGTGTGATGCTGGCGCTGGGCAGCATGGTGTATCCCGCGCTGGAGGCTGCCGGATTGCTGGATCAGGAGGGAATCCGCCTGACCGTGGTCAATGCCCGCTTCGTCAAACCGCTTGACGGCGACATGATTCTTGGGCTGGCAAACACGTACGGCGCAGTCGTAACACTTGAGGAAAACGTCATTCAGGGCGGTTTCGGAACTGCCGTGCTGGAGTTGCTGGAAGAGCACAATCTGAGCGGTGTCAAAGTGTTGAGGCTGGGCTACCCCGACAGCTACATCCCCCAGGGAGAACAGCACGAACTGCGCGCCATGCTCGGCCTCGATCCGGTCGGAATCGTAGCGTCTGTCCGGCAGTTCCTCACGCATCAATGAAACTCCTGACATACCTGCTTTACACGATCAGCTGCAGTATCGCCGTCGCCACTGCCGCCCACTGCGAGACCGCACACTCTGACCAGGGCAGCCATGCCCGCGAACTTGTCCGCCAGGGCAACTTCGAAAAGGGACTGGAGCAGTTAAGCTCCGTGTACAAATTCTTCCCGCTCAATGAATCCCTCAAACGCAGCCTGGCCGACGGCTATGCTTCCTACGGCCACACCTTTCTCAAACAACGCCATTTCGAACAGGCTGATGAAAATTTTGTCAAGGCGGCTGAACTCTATCCCGATGATCCCGGCTTCGCCTTTTTTGCGCGGGGTCTGCAACTATCTGCTCAAAAAATACGACATCGCCCGTTACGAACTTGAGCGGGCGCACGGCATCAAGCCCGACAGTGCGGATACACTCTATTATCTCGGAATGGTTCAGTACGACAGCGACAACCGGCGACAGGCCATGGAGCCATGCAACAGGCACTGAAACTTGCACAGGGACGTAGTTTCAAAAAGCTGATTCACAAAATCAAAAACAACTTGACTCTTTGTGTTGTATTCGCACTATAATTCCTCCCATGCTGTTTCTCTCTTCTCGCATATCCAAGCATCCACCCCGCCGAATCACTGCCGCGTTCATGACGTTGGTGTACTTCCTGATTGTACTGTTACCACTTGCTCCCGCTGCGCTGCATTCAAAAAGCGTCTCCCACGCGGTAACCGGAGAATGCAGCGGAGATTGCAAAATCTGTGGTTGCTCACCGGAGAGCAGCGCCCGTAAAACCTGTTGCTGTGCAAAAAAATTACAGATGAAGGAGCAAGCGCACGAAGACGCCGACACTCCGGAATGCTGCAAAAAGAAACAGGCTCAAACAACGGTCATCCGCTGTGGATGCCCCTGCGGCGAACGCAAGCAGATCGCTTTTGCCGGCATCGGGAGTTTTGAAGTTATCCCGACCGGTTTTTCGGAAAGTTTTACACAGGATCACAATGAAACCTCCTTTACCCGGAGCTTATAAATCCAGCGGACTCCGTACCTCCTTCATCGTTCTGACAGGCACACAGTGAGTGTAGATCATAGTTGTCTTCAGACTGGTGTGTCCCAGAAGTGTTTGAATCGTGCGGATGTCGTAATTCGCCTGCAGCAGATGGGTAGCAAATGAGTGGCGGAAGGTGTGGGCGGTAACTTTTTTGGGAATCTTCGCCTTACGGACCGCATGATAAAGCGCCCCTTGAAGCTGCGATTCGTGAAGATGATAACGCCGCTGTTCTCCGGTTTCCTCCACCAAAGTCAGCGACTGTTGCGGAAAAACCCACTGGTGCATGAACTCCCTCGGAGCGTTGGGATATTTCTTTTCAACTGCATCATCCAGAAAGACGCCGGCGTATCCTGCCGCCAGATCCTGGTCATGCAGCTTCGCCACCTTTTCTATCTGCACCTTCAATTCCTGCGTGATCGCCTCAGGAATCGGCACTGTCCGATCCTTTTTTCCCTTCCCATGCACCAAAAGTTTTCCATCATCAAAGTTGAAATCGCCCACCCGAATCTGCAGGCCTTCAAACAGCCGCAGTCCGCAGCCGAATAGCACTTTTACGAAGAGGTTGTAGGGGTAGTAGAGATATTTCAATATTGCATCAATCTCCGGCATGGAGAGCACCATCGGAATATAGAGTGATTTTTTCGCCCGTGCCACATCTTTGAGAATACCGAAATCCCTTTTCAGTGCATGACGAAAGAGAAACAGCAGGGAATTGAATGCCTGGTTTTGGGTTGATGCCGCAACTTTGCACTTCACGGCCAAATAGGTCAAATACTCTTTGACGTCAGTTGTTGACAATTCATGCGGCGACTTGTTCTTCAGGAACCGTTGAAACTGTCGTGACCAGTGAGCATAGGTTTTTAGGGTATTGCGTGAATAATGGCGCACTTTTATCTCACCCGCCAGTTTTTCCAGAACGTCATCCCATTCGAGCGAACCAGATTTTTCCTGGTAGCCGGCTTCGGAATAGTGTGCCTTTCGAGAGATGTTCGGTTCTGTTTTTGATACTTCCATCCGTATTTGTTCTCTTGGTTCTGGGTGTAGAACCGGAGCAGGAGTTGAATCTGCCGACCTTACTTGCTCCAATTTGAGCATGTCGAAATACAAAGATACCGCATGGTATGCAAGGCGTCTCTGGTCGAACGATTGATTCTTTTCCTTTAATTTATTAATAAAAAGGCGAAGCTTCACGGTATTATCGCTTTCAATCTGATATTTTTCGCAGAAATCGAGGAAAAAATGGAGCCACTTTTTATATTCTTGAAACCGGTCTGGAGAGATGCCTTTCGTAACAAGGTGTGCACGGAAACCAGTTAAAATGATTGTAGGAATCTGAATCATTAAAAACCCTTTTTTTGTTAATTTTATTTACATCCTATCAAATAATACGTATACATACGAGCAATTTTCTAATGTTAGCACAGATATGGACGCCATGCTGAAAGATATGAAAACTCAAAGCCATTTGAAGCCGGGGCAGAAGGGGACAAAGCAACTGCTTGAGAAGTACGGTGACTCTTTGCTTTGTGTCCGGTATAGATACGATGAAAAACGCGGAGTACGGTTGAAGACGGCTGAGATCATCGTCGAAGAAAAACCGTTCCGGCCTCCCTTGCGATACCGTGACGAAGATGTCGTCTCTGTAATCGTGTCGTTTACCGAAAATATTCTTCGGAATAAGCTGAAAGCTGCGGGAGGGAGATGGGATCCAGAAAAGAAGGTCTGGCATGTTTTGTATGGTTCAATTCATGGTGACACCGAACTGGAAGAGAGAATACTGCCAGATTGAAGCAACAGGAACATGGGCATGAGTTGCTTATTTAAGGAACCATGGCAGAGAAACCTCGGCTCCTTATATAGGTAATATGCTCCCTATATAAGGAGCTTACTGGATAAGTAAAAAACGACTAAAAGCTACTTATATAAGTAACTTCACCGGTTACCTACGTAGGTAACATATTCCTTATATAGGCAACCGGTAGCCTATATAAGGAACATATCCCTTCCGTTGATGTACGAGTTGGAACTAAAAGAAAAAAACGAGGGACACTCCCCGGTTTTCTCGACCTACGAACTCAAAAAAGCGCAACCACTTAAAATATGAATTCAGTTGGAATATAGGACTAAGTACTATATTGTTGTTTTAAGGTGACAGTGTGCGCGTATTCAAATCAAAACATTTTTCACGATATGCGAGGAAGGAAGGCATTGAGGATACCGCGTTAGCAAATGCCATTCGCGAGATTGAGAGTGGTCTCGCTGATGGGGTTCTTGGCGGTGGATTAGTAAAGAAGCGTGTTGCCCGTGAAGGTGGCGGGAAAAGTAGCGGCTACAGAACGCTTATTGCGTTCTCGTCTGGCCGAAGGAGTCTGTTTTTATATGGTTTTGCAAAAAATGACCGTGACAATATTGGAGATGATGAATTGCATGAGCTACGGAAACTTTCTCAAATCTTTTTAGGACTCAACGAGGCAGAAATCGCTTCAGCCCTGGAAAATGAGAGCATGGAGGAAATTACATGACGAAACAATATAAAAGTAAAGTTTTTGCAGCTATCCACGAAACAGCCGAGGATTTCCACGCTGTCGGCATTATCGACACTAAAACTATGAGGGAATTTGATGCATCATGCCTCACTCCCGTTAAGAGCCTGGCACCCGATGAGATTGTTGCTACACGTACAAACATCGGCGTAAGCCAGTCTGTTTTCGCGCACTACCTGAATGTTGGCGTCAGCACCATCAGCAAATGGGAACGCGGGGAAAAACATCCTAGCGGCACGGCACTCAAACTGCTCGATATTATTCGTAGAAAAGGACTGGAAGCCATTTCATGACCTTCGAAGCCATTAAAAAACAACCGGGGAATGAGGGGGCAACTTTTCATACCCCTTTTTTTAGGAAGAGATGCCAAAGTGAAATGTCCAACAATCGGCGGCACACATTTTAGAAATTGGAAACCGCGAAGTTCCTAGCATTAAAAGAATGTATCAATATCCCTCATGCCATGTAGAACCCTGACAATATTGATACCGCCGCTAATCGGCATATAAAAAATCAGGTACATGCCTACTGGGAAACTTTGCAAACCGAAATGTAGTTCATCACGGTTTCGCCCCATATTCGGGAATAATGCGAGTTTTTGGCTTGTTTCCTCAATTTCATCAAGGAGTTTATCCGCATAGTAAGGGTTGTCTTGGGCAATGTATAACCAGATTTCGTCGAGATCATTTTCAGCCTCGGGGCTCTTAAGGATTCTCAACATCAGGCGTTAGCCTCGTTTTGTTGGGCAGCAAGCCGCTTACGACCTCGCGCCTTGATAACACTCACGTCTAATGTTGTTGGCTCACCGCTATTCAAGCCTTTCTTGATTTCGGCTCTGAGTTCTTCAATACGCTGGAACTGTCTCCGGTCTCTCACTTCAAGAAGACGCAGTGCATCACGCATAACCTCGCTTGCAGAACCATAAAGTCCGCTCTCCACCTTACTTTTTACCAGTGTTTCGAGTTGTGGTGTAAGTGAAATGTTCATTTTTTGCTCCTCCTTTGACCTAAATAATAACAGAGAATAACAAGCTTTGTTATAAAAAAGTGAAGTCAGAAAATTATTTTGAAACCTATGAACCGAAGTGAACCGAAATCCCAACCAACGGCAGCACCGGTCAGCGGGAAAAATCCCCCGCCGAGCCGGTGTGCCTTATCACGTTAGGCAGACAAAAGACGAATTAAATCAGAGATAAGCGGAAACTTGTATCCGGTTCTGACATAAGCCTTTGCTGCCTTCTCAATTTCATCAATACCAAATTCGGAGAGGTCGCGGAAATAGGACTTTAAGAGGTTTTGCCCCACTTCGCGCTCCGGAAAATTCAAGGACAAATAAACCATAACTTCAGAGAATCTAACTGTATCGGTTGTTTCCATAATCTACCTCCAGAAAGGAATATTTATGACTGACTTCATTGAAAACAAATTAAAAAAGCTATCAGTAACTGAAATTGAAAACATCATTGCTAAAGCCATTTCAGACGCCACTGGAGAAGAATTTGAAGCCAAAATATCAGCCGTGGACTTTGGTAAAAGCCTATTACCAGAAGCAACTTTTAGCGTGAAGCTAGAGCATCCCAGGAAGTGGGGAAAGGATGCCTAACCAGCCGGTTGCACTCCGCCCCGCCCGGAAAGGCTGGGCGAAGCGGGTGAACCGGGCACCCCGTTGAACGACAAAAAAACCACTAACAGAAAAATCAAAATTTGAGGAGGCGTTTATGGCATCTGGATATCCAATGTTTGGCAGTAAACTGAATTGAGCAGTACGATATTGCTCGCGATGCATTCAGACGCAAGTTGTATGCTGAATGTATTGAGGCGGTTGATAAGGCTATCAATGGGGATCAAGCGTCTTCTGGATACAAGCTGGAATGGCGCTTTCACCAGTTGAAAGGCACGGTAGTGCTTGGCTTTGCTGGATGTGATCCATCGTTTATCAATCTGGCAGACGCTGAACAGTCCTTTCTGGCTGCCGCCCGCTATCTGCCTTTATTTCTACGAACTGCCCAGCCATCACTGTCCGTTCTGTATTCTTCAGAAAGAGTACGGCTACGTCGGCTACGCCCTCTATGCCACGCTGCTGGGCGGAGCAACCAGCGGCCTGGGCGCGGGAGCACTGGCGCCTTTTTCAGGATTTGAAAGCCTCTCCAAAGTCATTCCCCAGATTCAGCGACAGCTTACGGCGGTGACTCTGATTCTGTACCTGCTGTTTACCCTGATTGTTGTGGTAAGGATGCTGACGACATCATTCCGGCTGAGCGGATAATGAGCCAGTCACTGTGCGGCCACCGTCCGGGCCCGGACAAGATCCCGATACACCTCCAGCGGTTCCGCCCTCCCCTCCCTCACGTTCAATACCGTCAGGTGCAGATGGGTCGGCGACCGCTTCTTTGCCGCATTCAGACCGCTTCTGCCGACGCTTGCCAGCACATCCCCCGGCTTGACAATCTCTCCCAGTTCCACCGAAAGCTCTCCATTGTGGGCATAATACACCAGCAGCTCGTTGGCCGGATCGTAGATCCAGATATATTTGCCGCCACGCAGGCCGCTGCCCTGCTCCCAATCCTTTTCAAGCGCCACAACGATTCCCCCCGTCATGGAGATAACCCTTACCGGTTTCCCGCTGCGGTCGTCAAGACTGTCCTGATTCCTGTCTCGAATGAAGATATCGTACGACGGGTGTCCGCCATGGCGGTTGCCGCTGAAAAAATCATACCCGCGCGGCATGAAACCGTGCCGTTTTCCCCGCCCGACAGCCCGCACGTCGTGGCCTGACAGCGGAAACACCCAGTCGGAACGCTGATAGTCTCCACCGCCGCTGCGGTTATACTCATCCCGCACGTCGGCCAGCAGCCGCCTGAACTCTGCCCGTGCAGATTTTTTCACTGTTCTGCCATCACGGATACGGGAATTGAGGTCATTGAAACGACGGCACACCTCCGGCAGGGAAGTGAGTGCAGCAGGGCGTTCGCCCGGAACCGGCTCCGCGACGGCGAACGATGGTGCGGCGAAGAACATCAGGGACATACAGGCGATATACAGGAGTTTCACACGGTATCCAGAGATAGAAAAATAGTCGCGTATTGCGGGAAAAAAGCATATCATCCCGACGGAATCGGGACAACACAAAACAACATCGGGAACTGAACATGCAACTTTCCAAAAAATTGATTCTCACCTTTCTCAAACAGCAGGATGGCACGATTCACTTCGCCGTGCTGCTGCGCGAATTCGGCGGTCGACACATCAGGCATGAGCTTAAAAACATGCTGGATGACATGGCTGATGATGGCGAGATCATCAGATTCAAGGGCAACAGCTATGCCCTGTCAGGTTCGGCACAGAGCGCCAGGGGGAGAATCGCCACCCACCGTGACGGCTACGGCTTCGTGACGCCCGAGAAGGGTGGAGAGGACATCTTCATCCCGCAGCGGTATATGAAAAGCGCCCTGCACGGAGACACCGTGGAGATACGGGTCGAACGCAGTCGACAGGGGGGTGGCAAGCTGGAAGGGCGCATCACTGCCGTCGCGGAACGGGCGAGCAGCCGCATTGTCGGCCGCTACGAGGAGACCCGGCGCGGCGCGATTGTGATTCCCGATGAAACACGCCTCAACCTGGTGGTTGCCATCCCTCCCAAGGGGCGCAATAAAGCCGAGGATGGTCATCAGGTTGTTGCCGAAATCACCGCCTATCCGATCGGCGGCCGCCCGGCCGAAGGGCGTATCGTGGAGGTGCTGGGCTGGCCCGATGACCCCGAAGTGGAGGTGCAGTCGGCCATCAGGCGCTTCGACCTGCCGCATGTTTTTGGCAGGGACACACTGGCGGAAGCCGATGCCGTACCCGAATCCGTCTCGAAGGATGACCTCAAGGATCGCGTGGATCTGCGGCGCATGCAGACCGTGACCATCGACGGTGAGACGGCACGGGATTTCGACGATGCGGTATCGCTGCGACGGGAAGGGGCAAACTACCGCCTGTGGGTTTCCATCGCCGATGTGTCCCAGTATGTCAGGCCGGGCAGCGCACTGGACCGTGACGCCTACCTGCGCGGAACCTCGGTATATTTCCCCGACCGCTGCATTCCCATGCTGCCGGAACGGCTTTCCAACGGCATCTGTTCCCTCAACCCCCAGGTCGATCGCCTGACCATGACCGCCGAGATGCTCTTCAGTCCGGCCGGCGCAATGCTGGAATCAACCTTCTATCCCAGCATCATCAAGAGCGCAGCCCGCCTGACCTACACGCTGGTCAGGCAGATCATCGTGGACGGTGACCGGGAGGTTGCTGATAAATTCCGCCCGCAAACGCCCATGCTGCTGGATATGAAGGAGCTGGCCCTGATCCTCCAGGCCATGCGGAGAAAACGGGGAAGCATCGATTTCGACCTGCCGGAACCGGAGATAATTCTCGGCCTGACCGGACAGACCGAGGGGATCATCCGGGCTGAACGCAACCTGGCGCACCAGTTGATCGAGGAGTTCATGCTGGCGGCCAACGAGGCGGTGGCTTCCTTTATCACCGACAGGAGCATCCCCTTCCTGTACCGCGTACATGAAAATCCCGATCCTGCCAAACTGGTTAATTTTCAGGAGTTTATCTACGGTTTCGGTTATGAATTCCCACTGGTGGCCGAACGGGTCAATCCCTCGGATCTACAGCAGTTGCTGGAGCAGGCAGCGGGAAAACCCGAGGAGCGCATGATCAATTATGCCCTGCTGCGCTGCATGAAGCAGGCCCGCTACACCGCCGAGAACCTGGGACATTTCGGTCTGGCGTCGCGCTGTTACTGCCACTTCACCTCACCAATCCGCCGCTATCCCGACCTGGTTGTGCACCGGATTTTGAAGGCGGTGCTCCTGTCTCCCTCCTGCAAGGGGAAAGGGAGCACACGTGCGGAGCGGGAACTCGCCATCGCCACCGGGCGACTGGGAGAAATCGGCGAGCACACCAGCAAGCGCGAGCGGGTGGCCATGGAGGCCGAGCGTGATGTGGTGGAACTGAAAAAGGTTCAGTACATGCAGCGCCACCTGGGTGATGAGTTTGACGGATTCATCGCCGGAGTTACCGCATTTGGATTTTTCGTGGAGTTGGAGGAGCTGTTTGTGGAAGGGCTGGTGCATATCTCTACGCTGGATGATGACCTTTACAGCTATCTGGAGAAGCAGCATTCCCTGATCGGTCGGAGGCTCAAGCGGGTATTCCGTATCGGTGACCGGGTGAGAGTCACGGTTGCAGCGGTGCTTCCGGCTACACGGAGGATCGAGTTCGTGCTGGCTGCCCATACATCGTCAGTTCCCCGGTCCACGCCTGTGGCTCAGATTACCGGCACGGAAGAGTATCCGCGCATCCCCATACGGGGAAAACGGCCGGCCAGCATTCAACCGCGTACAGAATCCGCGGATCGTTCCGGTAAATCCGGGAATGAAAATCATTCGGGCCGGGGCAGAACAGGCGGCAGGAAACGCCGTTGAAACCGGATAACCTGGCGGTTTTCTTCACCCGTGCGCCTCAATGGCACAGCGTAAAACATCACGTAACTGATCGAAATTGTACGGCTTACTAACCACCCCCGCAATATCCTCGCGTGTTATACGTGAGTTGACCTCGGTTTCCCCATAACCGCTGCTGATTATTATCGGCAGTTTCGGATTAAGCTTTTTCAGCTCATGGAACAACTCATATCCATCCATAACCGGCATGCCGACGTCTGTTATGACAAGGGTGATGGTGGTTGAGTTTTTCCGGTAGATATCCAGCGCTTCTTTGCCGTTTGATGCTTCAATAACGCTGAATCCAAGGCTTGTCAGCATTGTCTTTACAATTAATACGACCTGAACTTCATCATCTACCAGCAGTATGGTGCCGCTGCCCTTCCATGGAGCAGGTACATGCTGAAACGATTCTTGAAAAACGGAGTCAGCTATCTGGGTTGGAAGATAGACCTTGAACGTCGTCCCCTGCCCCGGTTGGCTGAAGAGCTGCAACGCGCCATTATGCGCCTTGAGTATGCCCAGAACTGCCGACATCCCCAGTCCGCGCCCCGTAAATTTGGTCGTATAAAACGGCTCGAAGATTCTCCGTCTGGTCTCATCATCCATGCCGCAGCCGTTATCAGTCACCTCCAGGCAGAGATACCCGCCCGGCGGTATGACCATGCCAAGGTGATCCCTTTCCTTTTGTCCCACTGCTATCTCACGGCTTGACAGTGACACGCAGACCTCGCCCTGGGCCTCGCCGATCGCTTCAGATGCGTTGATGATCAGGTTCATGACTATCTGCCTGAGCTGGCTGGCATCGCCGGCAACTGACAGAATATCGGGCGAATACTTCGTTCTGATCACCACGTTCTGCCTGATGGTCGCTCTCAGCATGTCCACCACATCATCCACCAGCGGCCAGATGACGACCAGAGTCCTGCTGAGGGTTGTTTTACCTGCGTAGGCCAGCATCTGCTGACAGAGTCCCGCAGCGCGCTCAACAGCTTTTTCTATTATGGGAATATGCTTTTCAGCGGTGTCATAGTCCATCCGCGTCAGTCCGCAGTACCCCATGATGATTGCCAGGATGTTGTTGAAATCATGGGCAATGCCGCCTGCCAGCACACCGAGGCTCTCAAGCTTCTGGGAGTGCTGGAGTTGCTGTTGGAGTGCCAGATTTTCCGCCTCCGCCTGCTTGCGACCGCTGATATCGTTCAGCGTGATCCAGAATTCGCCGTCCGTAGCCGGGACGGCCTGCAGGTGGGCCCAGAACAAGGAGCCATCACTCCGTATCAGGCGCATATCCCAATCTTCCGGCATGCCTGATGTGAGGCACTCCTTGAGGTGCTGGTAGAAAAGGTACTGATCCTCCTTGGAGAGGATGCGGTTCACCGGCTCTTTGACAAGCGAGCTTCTGGCAGCATTGAACATGTTGGCGGCGGCAAGATTGACCTCACGGATCAGCCGTTTTTCACTGAGCGTCAGATACCCGACCGGCGCCAGGTCATACAGATCAAAGTAACGGGCCTGTGAGACATCCAGCTCTTCATGGGCGCGGCGCAACTCTTCGTTCTGCATCTCCAGTTGAATCTGATGCACCCGCAGTTCATAGAGAATTTTCTCTGTTTCCTCGGGAGTCCTTGTTCCCGGGATTATTGATTCACTCGCCCGAAATACCTCTTCCGCACGCTGGCGCAGATCATGAGGCGATACCGGTGGTGTCCTTGTCATGGTGCCGTCTCCTTGCAGTCAAAATCACCCGCTCTATTTCCGCTACCAGTTTGTCTATCTCAAACGGCTTTGAGACATATCCGTCAAATCCTTCGCCCATGAAACGCTCCTGTTCCTCCTTCATGGCAAACGCAGTCAGGGCGATAACCGGAATATCCGCACCGTTATCCAGCCGGCGGATGGCTTGCAGCGCCTCTTCTCCGCTCATGACCGGCATCTGGATGTCCATCAGCACCAGGTCAAAGGCAGAGCTCTTTATTTCAGCCAACAGATCGCTGCCGTTTTCCCTACAGGTTGCCGTATGCCCCAATTTTGCAAGCAGTAACATAATGAACTCCGCATTAATCGGATCATCTTCGCCCACGAGTATCCGCAGCGACCATAAGGATACCGCTTGGACTGGCTGAATCACGTGCTCTTTTACGGGATTCGCCTGTTTTGAAACCACAAACGGGATCAGTAACTGAAACAGACTGCCGCATCCCTCGGTACTTTCGACATGGATAGTTCCTCCCATCAGTTCGACCAGTCGCTTGCAGAGGGTCAGCCCCAATCCGGCGCCTCCATACATGCGGGTGCTGGAACCGTTCTCCTGTGCGAATGGTTCAAATATGACTTTCAGCTTGTCCGGAGCAATACCGATGCCCGTGTCCTGCACCGTCACTTGAAGTATCATGGTTGTATTGTGATGTTCCTTGACCCTGGCAGTGACGGCCACCCTTCCGGTTTCCGTAAATTTGACGGCATTGTGCAGCAGATTCAGCAGAATCTGTCTCAGGCGGAGCGGGTCACCCACAAGGAGATCAGGAATATCGTGAGAAACCGTAACCGTTAAATCAAGACTTTTTCCATCCGCCTGCGGGCGCTGAATGTCCACAACCTGTGCAATGCTGGAGCGCAGATCAAATTCCGTCAATTCCAGCATCAATGTACCGTCCACTATCCTGGAGAGTTCAAGAATGTCGTTAATAAGCTGCGTCAGATTTTTTCCGGACAGTTTAAGTGCCCCAAGATACTCCCGTTGCTTATTGGTCAGATCGGTCATCTCCAGAAGCTGTGCCATGCCGAGTACACCATTCATAGGGGTATGAAGCTCGTGGCTCATGATCGACAGGAACTGACCCTTGGCGTAGCTGGCAGCTTCAGCGGCTATTTTGGCTTCATTGAGCAGATGATTGGATTCCAGAAGTTTCTGTTCCACCAGTTTTCGCTCGGTGATGTCATTCAGCGTGATCCGGAATTCGCCGTCCTTCGCCAGTGTAACCAGCAGATGTGCCCAGAAGAGATCACCATCGCCACGCACCAGGAGCATCTCCCACTCCTGCGGTTCGCCTGCTTCAATGCACTGTTTGAGATGCTGATAGAAGATGTACTGCTCCTCCTTCGGCAGTATCCGGGCGATCGGCTCTCGTACAAGCGAGCTTCTGGTAACATTGAACATAGTGGCGGCGGCAAGATTGACCTCACGGATCAGCCGTTTTTCACTGAGCGTCAGATACCCGACCGGCGCCAGGTCATACAGGTCAAAGTAGCGCGCCTGAGAGGCATCCAGCTCCTCCTGGGCACGGCGCAGCTCTTCGTTCTGCATCTCCAGTTGAATCTGATGCACCCGCAGTTCATAGAGAATTTTCTCTGTTTCACCGGGAGTGCTGATTCCCGGGATTATTGACTCGCCTGCCCGAAAAACTTCTTCAGCACGTCGGCGCAGATCCTGGGATGACAGTGTTTGTCTGGTTTTCATGGCGGTATCTCCCTGCACTCCGTCCCTAACCTTGATCCGACAGTACAAACTCCATGATAGTGGCGGCGATCTGTTCCGGTCTGTTCTTGTCGTTGTTAAAAATAAGATGGTAGCAACTCATATCCCCGGGGTCCTGATTGAGAAAATCCTGGGTGAACATGTCGCGTTGTTTCTGCTTTTTAATAATCAGTTTTTCAGCCTCCTCACGGGAAACAGCCATTCGCCGTGTGATGGAGCTGAGTTTGAATTCCATTGAAGCATAAAGCCGGAAATGATAACAGTTTTTCATGGACTGGGTAATACTGGCACTTCCCCGCCCGACGATTATCACATTCCCGAGATTAGCCAGCGACAGAATCTGCTGGCAGACCAATTTGTAATGATCTTTTTCCGTTTTCCATGTCGGCGAGAGCGATGCCAGAATTTCGTCCAGAAAACCGGCCTTTTCGCCAAGCCCTTTAAGTATTTTTTCAGAGAGATTATGGTCTTGAGACACTTTCTCCAACAGAGCTTTATCCATTACAGTCCAGGAATCTCCTGTCCTTTTCTCCATAATATTTTGCAGTATTTCGGCCATGGGGTACGCTTCACAACCAAACTCCCGCGAGACGGTGATAGCAGGTTTTTTCTTTCTTGAAAGATTTCCTGCCACCTTTTCTGCCTCATTCCTGCGTGCGGACTCCACCCACGCACCTAAACGCTTTTCGATTGACGGTATCAGTATCTTCTCTGGCATGGTAATCCTCCCGGTTGTGTGTATGGTGTGTGTATCAGGTTGTTTATTTATTCTCCCACTTCTTCAGCATGGCGAGCAGATCAGCGAGCATCAGCGGTTTTGAGAGATGATCGTCCATCCCGAAGGCCAGACAGTGATCACGATCCTGTTTCATGGCGTTACCGGTTAGAGCTATTACCGGGATGTCTTGGCGACGCACGGCTGAAGCCGGGTCACGGATGATGGCGGTAACGGCGAAGCCGCTCATTTCCGGCATCATGCAGTCCATCAGCACCAGCGCATAATCATTTTTTTCAAGTGCGGCTACAGCCTCTTTACCATTTTTGGCCACATCAACCAGATAACCGAATTCTTTAAGCAGGCTGGAAACCAGCAACTGGGAGGGCGGGTCATCTTCGGTTAAGAGGATGCGCAAGGGGGTGGCGTGTTTACTCCATACCCTTCCAAGGGGGATATCAGAAAGGTAATGGGGTTGATCTGAAATTACAGAATCTACCCCATCACGACCCTCCCCTTGACAAGGGAGAACTTGACTCTGTTTCACCAGCACCACCGTAAACCAGAACGTTGACCCCACCCCGCCAACACTCTCAACACCGATAGTACCCCCCATCAGCTCTACCAGGTGTTTGCAAATAGACAGTCCCAGTCCGGTACCCCCATATTTGCGTGCAGTGGGGCTATTTACCTGGGTGAATGGGGCGAAGAGATCCTCCAGCTTGTCGGCCGCAATGCCTATGCCGGTGTCGCGAATGAGAAAGCGGAGCGTGATGGAACTGTCATCTTCGGCATCTTTTTGGCAGTGCAGGGCTACACTTCCCTTTGGGGTGAATTTAATGGCGTTGCCGACCAGGTTGATGATGATCTGACGCAGTCGTCCCGCATCACCTTTCAATGCCGCTGGTATGTCCGAGTCGTGTGACGAGCTCAGGTGCACCGACTTTTCACGGGCTTGAAGTGACAGAATCTTGATGGTATCGGAAACCATCGTCGGCAGATCAAAGTTGCCTATCTCCAGCTCTATCTTGCCCGCTTCAATTTTAGCAAGATCGAGAATATCGTTAATCAGATTTATCAGGTTTTTGCCTGACCACAGGGCTATTTCAGTGAACTGCCGCTGTTCATGGGTCAATTCGGTTTGCTGCAACAGTTGAACCATGCCGAGAATGCTGTTCATCGGAGAGCGAATTTCGTGGCTCATGGTTGATAGAAACTGACTCTTGGCTATGTTGGCGGTTTCGGCGGCGGCTTTGGCCTGGAACAACGCATCCTCCGCCTGTTTACGTTCGGTGATATCGCTCAAGGAAACCCAGAACTCTCCACCCTCAGCAGGAGTGGCCTGAATATGAGCCCAGAAAGAAGAACCGTCGGGACGTTTGAGAAGCATTTCCGCGACATGTGGCTTACTCGATGTGAAGGCTTGTTTACGATACAGATAGAACAAATCCTGATCGTCTTTGCACAAAAACCGCTTGATCGGCTGTTTTATCAGTGCAGCTCTGGCAACACCAAACATATTGGCAGCGGCAAGATTGGCCTCCAGAATCAGCCCGGCTTCAGCGAACGTCAGATACCCGACCGGCGCCAGGTCATACAGGTCAAAGTAGCGCGCCTGTGATGCATCCAGCTCCTCCTGTGTACGGCGCAGCTCTTCGTTCTGCATCTCCAGTTGAATCTGATGCACCCGCAGTTCATAGAGGATTTTTTCTGTTTCACCGGGAGTGCTTGTTACCGGGATTATTGTCTCGCGTGCTCCGAACACTTCTTCAGCACGTCGGCGCAGATCCTTGGGCGATAAAGGTTTTCTGGTTTTCATGGATTGACCCCGATCTTTTTTTCTGTTACAGGTGCCTCACTTATGATACACTTTGTCAAAAATAAGGAGACCACTCATGCCTTCAATTAATCCGCGCATCAATGTTGTCTGTGAAAAGCCCCTGTATGGCGCTATTGCCGAAATTGCCGCCCGCGATGGCGCTTCGTTGTCATCGGTTGCCCACGATCTGTTGCTGGAATCGCTGGAACTGCGTGAAGACATAGCCCTGACGCAGGTTGCCGACAAACGGGCCACCGGATTTAACCACGCTGCCGCGTTGACTGCCGACCAGGTTTTCGGCTGATGAGTTTTGCCGTTATCTTCCATCCAGCGGTCAGGGACGATGCCGCTGACATTGCCAAAGTTATCCGCGAGCGGATACGAAACGCCATTGATACCCGCCTGACACGTGAACCGACGCTGTACGGCAAGCCGTTGCGCGGCACCCTGGCCGGATACTGGAAACTGCGGGTGGGTGATTGGCGGGTAGTGTATGCAATTCGCGGCACCGAGGTAATCGTATTTGCCATCAAGCACCGCAGTCGGGTGTACGATGAGGTTGGTGACCGTCTGTAGGGGCACGGCGCGCCGTGCACCTACGTTTCACCCGTGTTCTTTCACTCAACCCCGCTCGCCCGCTCCGTCGTCGCAATCGCGTACACTTTTCCCGCCTCGTTCAGCAGGGCGGTTGCAGTCAGCCAGACTTCCACCACCGTGCCATCTTTGGCGATCCGTTGCGTACCATAGGGCTCCAGCACCTCTTTCCGGCTTAAATGCTGGACACGCTTAACATCTTCCTTGCGTAGCCCTTCCGGTATCAGTTCCCGGATATCCCGCCCCAGCGCCTCTGCCTCGCTCCAGCCGTACATCCGGCACGCTGACGGATTCCAGGCCAGGATGCGCCCTTCCATATCCTGCATCACGATGGCATCGTGCGAATCTCGCACCACCACCGCCATTCTTGTGAGATCGTTGGCTTTTTTAAGAGCTTCCCGCGTCTGTTTTATTTCGGTGATGTCCACAAACGTGATCACGGCACCCTCGATCCTGTTGTCGACGGTGCGGTAGGGGAGAATGCGCATCAGGTAATAATCGCCGGCCGTTGTCTGTACCTCCACCTCTCGCGGAACCAGGGTGTTCAGTACAGCCTTTATATCTGCCACCAGGCTGTCATAACCTCTCAGGTTGGATGCGAAGTGCGCCACGTTGCGCCCGACATCGCTCAGGATCAGGTGGATAATCTGGGTAGCGCCGGGGGTAAAGCGGAGGATGCGCAGTTCAAAATCCACAAACACGGTACCGATACCGGTTCCGGCCAGCAGGTTGTTCATGTCGTTATTGACCCGCGACAGATCCAGCACTTTTGTCTGCAGTTCGGCATTGATCGTGGCCAGCTCTTCATTTACCGACTGCAGCTCCTCCTTGGAGGTCTCCAGTTCCTCATTGGTGGACTGCATCTCTTCATTGATCGACTGCAACTCCTCGTTGGCAGATTTCAGCTCTTCGTTTGATGCCTCCAGCTCCTCGTTGGCAGACTGGATATACTCTTCTTTCGCCTGCAGTTCCTGCTGGAGAACTGCCAGGCGAGCATCAACGCCTGACAGTGGATCGCCTGTGCCGGCTGGATGAGTATCGGGCGACTGTTCGGTGTCACCGCTGACTGTTTCGGCAATCTGGACTGCCGCTTCCTCCAGAATAACCATGAAAAGGGCTGTTTCGGACATCGCCGCAGAGCCACCCGCCACCGGACTGATACTCAGATTAACCCTGGTGAAATGGCTGTTTGTTTTGACCCGCAGACCGGAGCGTCGAACGATCTCATTGTGCAAGGCGGCTTTATGCAGGGCGATGGTCAAATCGGGCCGCAATCCTTCGCGGGCCATTTTCAGGATGTTATAGTTGTCTGCCCCCCCCGGCGCAAGTTCCAGGTACATCCCGGTGCGGCCGTGCAGATAGAGGATGTCTCCCGCTCTGTTGACGAGTACACCTGCCTGGATGACCTGCCCCAGCAGCGCCTTTTCAGCCAGTTCCTGCAGCGGAAGGTTCTGCGGGACCGCCTTCTTGACGACGGGCTGGGGGAGCGCCGTCTCTGCCTCCATCGCCGGCGGAGTGAATCTGGCAAGTACCAGACGCTGCCGGGAGCCACCATCATCTTTGCGCTGATACAGTTTCTGCTTGCGATCAATCGTGGCAAACAGGGCGCCAAATTCACCAACTGTCTCGGAGGTGCCCAGCAAAAGAAATCCGCCCGGATTCAGCGCGTAGTGGAACAGGGGAATCACCTTCTTCTGCAACTCGCTCCCCATATAGATCATGAGATTACGACAACTGATCAGGTCGAGTTTGGAAAATGGCGGGTCTTTGATCACGTCCTGTTCGGAAAAAACCAGCATGTCGCGGATCCCTTTGTGGACACGATAGGTATTACCGTCGGATTCCAGCGTAAAAAAGCGCGCCAGCCGTTCCGGGGTGATGTCGTTGGCGATGCTGGCTGGAAAGAATCCTTTGCGGGCCTGACTGATGGCCTGGCTGTCTATGTCGGTGGCGAAGAGTTGAAGCATGTAGTTCTGTTTCAGTGTCTCCACATGTTCCTGGAGCAGGATGGCGATGGAGTAGGCCTCTTCGCCGGTTGAGCAGCCGCAGATCCAGATCCGGATGGCGCTGCCGTACGGCTTGTCGATAAAAATGCGGGGGATAATTGTTGCCTCAAGCACGGCAAAAACCTCGGGATCGCGGAAAAAACTGGTGACGCCGATCAACAGATCGCGGAAGAGCGCATCCGCCTCCTGGGGAGTCTGCTGGAGATATTTGACATAGCCGTCAAGCCTGCTGATCTGGTGGACAGCCATGCGCCGCTCGATACGGCGGTTAATGGTACTCGGTTTGTACTGGGAGAAGTCGTGGCCGGTCCTGGCCCGCAGGATGACAAAAATCTTCTTCAATTCGCTCTCGGTTTTGGGTTCGGGAACGGTGGCGGGCCGGGGCGGTCTGCCGAAGGCATGCACGGCATACGCCATAAGCTGGGCCGGCATATCTGCGGCAGGAAGCACATAGTCCACCAGGCCCGTATTGATGGCGCTGCGGGGCATGCCGTCATATTCCGTGGATTCGGGGTTCTGGGCCATGGCCATCCCCCCTTCCCCCTTGATCGCCCGCAGCCCCAATGTGCCGTCACTGCCGGTGCCGGAAAGCACGATGCAGATGGCCAGTTCGTGCTGATCCTGCGCCAGTGAGCGGAAGAAGAAATCGATGGGAAGCCGCTGGCCGCGGGGAGATGAGGGTTCCAGGAGTTGCAGGGTTCCGTTGAGAAACGCCATGTCGCAATTGGGCGGAATGATGTAGGCGCAGTTGGGCTGGACCGTGACGCCATCCTCAACTTCAAAAACCTGCATGCGGGTATAGCGCCGGATCAGATCGGTGAGGATGCTCTTGTGATCCGGCGCCAGATGCTGCACCAGCACAAAGGCCATGCCCGGATCCTTATCGGCTGGCATGCCGGAAAAGAAGGCCTCAAAAGCCGCCAGACCGCCAGCGGAAGCACCAATGCCGACGATGGGAAAATGCGCATGTTCCGTTGTAATTTCAGCCTGGTCAGTTTTTTTAACCGTCTTTTTTCTGGTTGCCATATCTTGCTCCTTGTGGAAACAAAAAACCGGCGTACGGTGTAAGGCCGAAACGCCGGTTCAAACTGGAATTCAGTTAGAATCTACGGAAGTGCATGTATAGAGAGAGAGGCTCTGTCTGTCTGTCTGTCTGTCTGTCTGTCTGTCTGTCTGTGGGAGGCGGTCGTGTTAGCATCTCATACTCCTCATGAAAACAGGACTGATGGTACAACTATATCGCTATTTCGGATGATTGCAACTATAAATATCACACTTCATTACCGCGAAATACTTCGCCCTGATCTGGCTGCCTTAAGCCATCCCTTCATATTCGCGTAAATCAAGGTTGCAAGCATGTGCACCGTTGTGATAGGTAAGAGCCATGGCTGAAGAGAGAGTACTCCCCTTTATTGAACATCTGGTCGAACTGCGCAAACGTCTGATGGTGATTGTCATCGCCGTTGTCATCGGCATGGGCATTGCCTGGAACTATTCCAGCGACGTCCTCAACTTCATCGAAAAGCCGCTCACCGGCACCACCTATCTGACCGGCATCAAGAAGAAGGTCTACCTGCAGGTCAAGGAATGGTCCCCCGCCCTGTACACCCGCTACAAGCTGGAACAGGAGATAAATACCCCGCAGAAGAAGCATCCCCTGAACTACAGCGCACCCCTTGAACCCTTCTTCATCCAGTGCAAAATATCCATGCTGGCCGGTTTCATCCTGGTGCTGCCGATCGTTTTCTACCAGGTCTGGCTGTTCATCGCACCCGGCCTGACCAGCCGGGAACGCAGGATGGTGATACCGTTCGTCACCGCCGCCACCCTTACCTTCTGTGCCGGTGCCATGTTTTTTCTGATCATCATCTGGCCGGTCATCATCAACTTTTCCCTCTCCTATGAGGCAGAAGGCCTGCAAAGCTGGTTCAATATCAGCGCCTACGTCAATTTCTGTCTCCGGCTGATCCTGATGTTCGGCCTGATCTTTGAACTGCCCGTTCTGACGCTGCTGCTGGCCCGTTTCGGTCTCGTCAGCTATGAGTTTCTGGCGCCCAAGCGCAAGTATGCCCTTCTGGCCAGCTCCATCATTGCCGCCTTTCATGCCGATCTGATCACCATGTTCGTCATCATGCTGCCGCTCTATCTGATGTATGAAGTCAGCGTCTGGACAGCATTCATATTCGCAAAAAAACGCCCCGTTGCAGAACCGGAACTCACAACCCTCTGAAAATTCAATTGACATACCGCATGAAAAATCTTAGAAGATATAAAAAGTCTTTTAGGGGTTTTATGCATGATGGAACTGACACGTAAGGGCGAATACGCCATCCGCGGTATCGTGTATCTGGCATCCCGCCCCATGGATCAGGTCTGTCTGTTGAGCGATATTGCAGCGGCGGTCGAGGTCCCTCCCACATTTCTGGCAAAGATTTTTCAGCAGTTCAGTAAGATCGGACTGGTTAAATCATATCGCGGAACCGGTGGAGGGTTCATTATCGGACGCGATCCCGAAAAGATCACGCTTCTGGAGGTCGTCGAAGCCGTTGAAGGCCCTATCGTGCCCAACCGCTGCGCCATCAGGGAGGGCGAATGCCCCCGTGACGCATCCTGCACCATACATCCCGTCTGGCTCAACGTACAGAAACAGGTACGCAGCATCCTCAAGAAGGTAACCCTGCGGGATCTCGCCGCAAATACCACCAGTTTACCAACCTAACCTATTGATATAAAATCATTTTATTCTGAAAGCTTGACACGCAGGCGAAACTCCTGTACAGTTCCCCGCGTTATGTAAAACCCCTTCAAAGTCCTGGAACTCCGGGACTTCGTCGTTTAGGGGCATCCCTCTTGAAAGGAGTATCCGGCCGGATTTTTTCCCCATACCCTTCTGGCGCTTGCGCCGGTCCGGCAAAGCCGACACAACCTCCCACTCTATTATTATGCGAAAATCAATTCTGTATCTTTCATGCCTCCTGGCATTGACGGCCTGCGAAAATGCTTCCGTCAAGAAGACTGAGTTGGCGCCCGTTGCGACGACGCCGACCGAAATCTCCCCCGATCATGAGATCAAGATTCTCCTGGAAAAAGGCATTTCCATGGGTGAACGCAAACGTCAGGTGGGCGCAATTCAGGCCGCATTTGAACGTCGCACCACCCCGGAGCGCTCCCGCAAACTGGCCGCCCTCTGTTTCACCAAAACCCTCAGCACCCCGTTCATGCCCTTTGACCTGGCTGAGATTGCCCTTGCCGAGACCGGCGGCAACCGGTTGTCAGCCGGCGCCGTCTCCACCAAAGGCGCTCTGGGTGTCTGGCAGCTCATGCCCCAGCGAGCCAGGAGCCATGGCTATTCTCCCGCGGATATGCAGAATGATGAAAAGTGCGCCGATGCCGCTATACGGGAGCTTTTCGTCAAGCTGGAGATGGCCCAGGGAAATCTTGAGCGCGCAAAAAAGCTCTATTGCGGACAAGGTCCCCAGGCTGATGCGTACATAAAAAAAGTTCGCCAGATTCGCCAGGAGATGCTCGGCACCCTGAATCAGCAGACTCAGCGCCTGGCCATGGGCGATTCAGGGGTCAGAATCCGCTGACGAGGCCCGAACCGCTTCTTAAAAAAACATATTAATCAGTAACTTGCCGGCGCTCCCGCTCTCTTTCATCAGAGACGGGAGCGGGGTCTTTTTGCTTGATATGAAGACGGGCGCTCTGGTATAGTTGCTCCGCTTTTGCAGTCTTCAGTCATGTTGAACAAGGAGTTTGTTCAGTGAAGAGCCCCCCGTCTCAAAATGGCACCACAGGCCTGACCCTGCGCACCAAAATGCTGTTCCTCTCCATCGCCGCTTTTTCCGGTATTCTCATCGTAGCCGTCGTATGTCTGGTTCTCTTGAACCAGTCCAGAATCGGCGGTTCCTCCTACGAAACCATCAAGAAAGACAAGGATGCCCTTGAGAGCATCGCACTGCTCAAATCGGGCATCTATCAGATACACAGCGAGTTGCAGAATTTTGTGCAGGAAAAAGACAATACTGCGACAAAAAAAATTCAGGACTCCATCCTGAACCTGGTAAACGATATCGAGCTGAATTTCGGCATCGTCCTTGAATCTGTTGAATCCCCCCAGAAGAAGGAAGCCATCAACAAAGCCGAAATCATCTGGCTGGAGTACCGGAAAACCCTGCTTGATGATGTCCTGCCCGCAGCCAACAAAGGGGATATCCAGAGGGCGAGCAGCCTGATGACCGGCCTGCAGTCCCAGAGATTCAGCTTATTCAGCAGCTCCGTCGCACAGATGGTCGATATAATCAGGAAGGACGTCCGCATCACGGAAGAGCAGGTCGCTTCCAGCATAAAAATTAAAATGGCAATCGCCGGATTCATCGTCCTGGTCACGATAGCTGTAATTGCGGGCTTTTCGTATATCATCACCATTTCCATCACCCGTCCGCTGAGGGCCTGCGTGAAGTTTGCCCAGGAGGTAGCCGACGGCAAACTGGATGCCCGCCTCGACGTGACCTGCGGCGGCGAAACCGCTGTGCTCGCTGCAGCCATGAACACCATGGCCGAAAATCTGCACAGCATGGTGTCGCGCGTCAGCACCGCAACGGATGTATTCAAAACCATCGACAGCAGCATGGGAAAAGCTGCCCGGAAAGTGGTCAATTCAGCCCAGCTCCAGGAAACCGCCGTGAAGGAGACCTCCCAGGCGGTAGTTCTCATAAATACGTCTGTCACCGATGTATCCGAAGGGATCAATCAACTTGCGGTATCCGCCACCGAGACTGCAGCCTCCACCCTCGAAATGGCCGCCAGCATCGAAGAGGTCGCCATCAGCGCCGACAAACTGGGTGATTCGGTCGATGATGTCCGTTCGTCGATCATCGAGATGGCTGCAGCAATCAAGGAGATCAGCAGCAGCATCGTGAGCCTTCTTGGTGCCTCATCCACCACCTCGTCATCAATTGTAATGATGGACGCCACCATCAAGCAGGTTGAGAAGAATGCAATGGACACCTCGGCCATAACCGAGGGTGTGAAAAACGATGCCGAAGTCGGCAAGAACGCCGTGGAAGAGGCGATCAAAGGCATGCAGGCCATCCGCACATCGTCGGAGATAACAGCCGAGGTGATAGAGAATCTTTCGTTGCGGGCCAATGATATCGGCACCATCCTCTCGGTAATCGATGAGGTCGCCGATCAGACCAATCTGCTGGCGCTCAATGCGGCAATCATTGCGGCACAGGCAGGAGAACACGGCAGGGGTTTTGCCGTGCTGGCCGACGAAATTCGGGAGCTGGCAGAACGCACCAGCAGTTCAACCCGGGAAATCGCCGCCGTCATCAAAGGGGTGCAGGAAGAGACCCGCCGCGCGGTACAGGCCATCAACAAGGCCAGGGAAAGCATCACAGAAGGAGAAAAGCTCTCGCAGCACTCAGGAACGGCACTGGCCAAGATCGTCGGCGGCATACAGAGAGCCAGCATCCAGGTTCGCGAAATTGCCCACACCACCGTGGAACAGGCTCGCGGCAGCCAGAGAATCAAGGAAGCCATGGAAAGCGTGGAGGAAATGGTGGGACAGATTGCCAATTCCGCCTCGGAACATTCCCGGGGCACCGATCTGGTGGCAAATGCGATTGAGCGCATGAAAGATCTCACCAGCCATGTCCGCATTTCAACCCGTGAACAGAGTCAAACCGCCAATCTTATTGCGGAAGCCACCGAGAACGTCACCGCCATGATTGAACAGATCCGTGGAGCCAGCAATTCCCAGACAGAGAACAGCGCCAGGATTTCCGGGGCTGTTGACAGGATTCAGGCCTCTACATCCACCAATTCCGAGGCTGCAGTCGTCATGCAAGATTCTGTCACCGCTCTTTCCCGACAGATTGACCTGCTCGAAAAAGAAATGTCCGGATTCAGGATCTGAGGACCGGATTTCAGGGAGAAAAGCACCATGAGCAGGCTCGCCCATCGTCTGAAAGAACTCGGTAATAATCGGCAAAAAGCCCTGGTAACCTTTATCACCGCCGGAGATCCTGACTTGGCGGTGACGGAAGAGATGATTCACCTGCTTGAAGCGGCAGGCGCCGACATCATCGAACTGGGTGTGCCCTTTTCCGATCCCATGGCGGACGGCCCCACCATCCAGCTCTCCTCGGAGCGGGCTCTCGCCGCAGGCACAACCCTTTCCGCTATCCTCGAAACCGTCCGCGCGGTCCGCACGTCGTCCAATATCCCCATTATCCTGATGGGGTACCTCAATCCCGTTCACGCCTACGGCTACGAGCGCTTCTGCCGTGACGCGGCGACGGTCGGCGTGGATGGGGTACTGCTGGTTGACATGCCTCCCGAAGAGTCAACAGAGTTCCTTGCTGCCGCCAATTCCCACGGGCTCAACGTCATCTTCCTGCTGACCCCCACATCGGATGCGTCCCGTGTAGCCACCGTTGACAGGCTCGGGAACGGTTTTGTCTATTATGTCACCGTGACCGGTGTGACCGGAGAGCGTCAGGAGGTCTCCGGGACACTGGCTGATGAGCTTGCAAACGTCAGAAAAAAGATCCGGCTTCCGGTAATGGCGGGATTCGGCATATCAACCGCCGAGCAGGCCGCCAGCGTGGCTGCCCTGGCTGACGGCGTAGTGGTGGGCAGCGCTATCGTCAAGCTCTTTCAACAACACTCAGGTAAGAAATTGCACGACGAGTTGAAACGCTTCGTCCGCTCCCTCAAGCAGGCCATCAGTTGAAACGGCCATACCTTGACACAGCGGGGCATTTCTGCTACCTAACAGCTTCATTTTTTAAAATATCCCGCTGCATAACCGACGAGTACGAGGTTCACCCATGAGCTGGTTCAATAAGGCAAAAGCGGGCATCGACAAAACCGCCAGCAAAAAAACAAAGGTTCCCGAGGGGATGTGGATAAAATGTCAGGGCTGCTCCGAGACAATCCTTGGCAGGGACATGGACGCAAACCTCAATGTCTGTCCCAAGTGTGGCCATCACTACCGCATCACTGCCCGCAGGCGCCTCGAAGTCCTGCTTGACGGCGATAACTGGCAGGAATTCGATGCCGGTATGACCTCTGTGGATTTTCTTGAGTTCAAGGACGCCAAGAGCTATCAGGAGCGCATTAACACAGCCGTCGCCAAAGGTGGTTCCAAGGATGCCGTCATCTGTGTGGAGGGAGCGATTGAAGGAACTCCGGTTCAGGTGGCCTGCTTTGATTTTGCCTTTATGGGCGGCAGCATGGGGAGTGTGGTAGGTGAAAAAATCACCCGTTCCATCGAACGCGGGCTATCACGGAATCAGCCCGTGATCGTCATCTCGGCCTCGGGCGGCGCACGCATGCAGGAGAGTATCCTTTCACTGATGCAGATGGCAAAGACCTCGGCGGCCCTTGCCAAACTCAAACAGGCCGGATTGCCTTTCATCTCCATTCTGACCGACCCCACAACCGGGGGCGTAACCGCCAGTTTCGCCATGCTGGGAGACATCAACATTGCCGAACCAAAGGCTCTGATCGGGTTTGCCGGGCCGCGTGTCATAGAACAGACCATCCGCCAGAAACTGCCTGAAGGCTTCCAGCGCGCGGAATATCTCCTCGATCACGGCATGATCGATGCCATTGTCCCGCGTACGGAGATGCGGAGCACCATCGGCTCCATCCTGAAGATACTCCACCGAACAACAGCCTGACATGGCTCTGGCCGCAACGCTGGAGAGACTCTACGCCCGGCGCCGTTTCGGGATCCGTCCCGGCGTAGAAAGAGTACGACTCCTGCTCGACCGCCTCGGCAATCCCGAAAATACATTCAGGACGGTTCATGTTGTCGGCACCAACGGCAAAGGGTCCACCTCCACCTTTCTTGCCGGCATACTGACTGCGGCCGGTCATCGTACCGCGCTGTTCACATCCCCCCATCTGGTCAATTTTACCGAACGATTTCGCATCAACGGAGATGAAATTGACGTCGGGCACCTTGAGCCGTTGCTTGATACCGTTCTGGATGCCGCGCCCGATGAGGCGACCTTTTTCGAGATCGTCACGGCTCTTGCGGTTCTCGTTTTTTCGGTAAATCGGGTGGACATTGCCATCATGGAGGCCGGCATGGGTGGGCGTTCTGATGCCACGGCTGCGCTCGCCGGCATCATGACCGTCATAACCCCCATTTCACGGGATCACTGCGACTACCTGGGGACAACCCTGGAAAATATCGCCCTGGAAAAGGCGGGCATAGCCAAACCGCATACCCCGGTGATTATCGGACGCCAGCTGCCGGGGGTTCAGCAGACCCTGGCCATCTGCCTCGAACCGGACAACCCGGATCGATTCCTGTTGGAGAAATCCGCTACCGGCAGTTGGAACAGCAAGGGCACTCTTGATTATCGAGGTATCGACGTCAGCCTGCCGGGCATCATCCCCGGCATCCCCGGACGATACCAGTCCGACAATGCGTCCCTGGCCCTCTTGGCCGCCGAGGTGCTGCGCAGCCGGGGATTCAGGATTGATGAACGGGCGATGACGTCCGGCATTCGCCATGCCCGCTTGTCCGGCCGCATGGAACTGGTTCCCGGTTCTCCGTCTCTGATGCTGGATGGCGCACACAATCCGGCAGGCGCCGCAGCGCTGGCCGATTCGCTCGCCTCCTGCGAATACGGGAATCTGCTGCTGGTCATCGGAGTCATGGCCGATAAAGATGTGCACGCAATTGTTTCTGTTCTGGCACCGCTGGCCATCTCATGCTATTGTGTCTGCCCGAAGGTGGAGCGGTCGATGAGCGATACGGCGCTGGCATCCAGCCTTTCTGCCATGGGGTTCGATGCCCGGTCGTGCGGCAGTGTCGGAGAAGGTATCATCGCCGCTCGGCGCGATGCACATTCCGGGGATCTGGTACTGATCTCTGGTTCGCTCTTTACCGTTGGCGAAGCCAAGGCGTGGCTCGCAGGAAAAAGTTACGAAGGAATAAGAGGTTAGAGTTTGACACCATGAAAGGCCTGCACCGTGTCATCGCAGTTGTATCTGCCCTGATCGCCCTTTCCGCGGGTGCCGCCCGGGGGATGGAGAGCATTTCACCCGAAGCGGGCGTATCCATCAAGGCCAATATCCTATCCCACAATCAGGCTGATGACATCATCACGGCGTCCGGGGATGTTTTCATCCTCTGGCAGGACATGACCCTGATGGCTATGAGCGCTGACTATAACCGCAAGACCCAGATTATCACGGCAACCGGAAATGTAGTGCTGATCAAGGATGGGGATATCGTCCGGGGCAGCAGGCTGGTATTTGAAACCATTACCGGAAGAGGCGAGCTTGAAGACAGCTCGCTGTTTATTCGAAGCGGCAACATCCGCATGGCCAACAACAAAAGGTCGAAATCGGCTGCGACGGATGCTTCGGCTCCGCCGGAAAGTTACAGTATTCACGTGACCGGCAAAAAACTTCTGAGGTCCGATGCAAATCATTATGCCGCTGAGGAGGCCACCTACACCACCTGTGACGATGAAAATCCGTTCTGGAAATTCGGGGCCAGACAGTTGGATCTGACGGTCGACGAGTATGGCACCGGCAAGCACGCCATATTTTATGTGAAAAACGTCCCGGTGTTCTATTTCCCCTATATCCTCTTTCCCGGCAAGCGCGAGCGTCAGTCCGGGTTCCTGTATCCGATGCTGGGCTGGTCGAAATCAAAGGGCTTTGAGACGGACTTCTCGTACTATTGGGCAATATCACCCAGCCAGGATGCCACATTCGATCTGGATGTCCAGACCAAGCGCGGTGTGGGAGTCGGTGCCGATTACCGCTACTTCCGCTCGCGAGACAGTACGGGAAGAGCGGGCGGTTTCCTGATCTATGACCAGAAAACCCACAGTTTTCGTGGTGCATTGTCCCAATCCCACAGCGAAGTCTTTTCACCGGACATGAATCTTCGTTCGTCGGTCAATATTACCAGCGACCGGAATTTTTTAAGTGATTACGGCGAAAAGAGCGGGGATTACAATCGTCAGTCCAATGACAGTACCGTGGATTTTCTGAAAACATGGCAGCAGTACGCCCTGACCGCTGATATGCGCTACACGCAGGATTATTATGCCATAACAAACCGCAACACCCTCCAGACGCTGCCGGAAATAGGCCTGGCAGGCGTTCGCGAGCAGTTGTTTTCAACACCGCTCTATTTCGATCTTGATTCCCGTGCCTCAAATTTTTATCGGGAAACCGGCCTGCGCGGACAGCGTGCGTACGCCTTTCCTCGACTGACACTAGTGACCGGACTACCCGGCTACGTGAATGTTTCGGCATACAGCGGCGTACATCTGCGGGCGTACGCAACCGGGAACATACCTTCTGCAAGCCCGGTTCACGGGAGCGACGGCAGCCTGCTGCCGGAATCCGGTGTGCGTGTTTCAAGCTCTTTCAGCCGGGTATACGATCTGGACGCGGAAAATCTGAAGAAGGTACGGCACGAGCTCACGCCTGAGGTTGCCTACACCTACGCCATGAAACAGGATCAGTCCCGTTTCCCGCTCTATGATTATTCAGACCGCATCCCGTATCAGGATATCATCTATTATTCCATTACCAATCTGCTCGGCGGAAAATTCCAGATGGGGGAAACGTCGGAATACCGGGATCTGATGCGGCTCAAACTCAAGCAGGGTTACAGCATTACGGGAACCAGGCGGGACCTCCTGACGATGGTGGATTCAAACCGTCACCTGACCGATGTGATGCTCGAATCCGATACCTTGATCCATCCCCAGGTTCGCCTCACCTTTGATGCCCGATACAATGTCTACGAAAAGATTATCTCCAGCGCCGCCCCCGGCTTCGAGTTTGACGACAAACGGGGCACAACAGTCGGAACCAGCTACAATCTGACGCACAAGAATACGGAGTACCTGGAGGCGCATATATCCACCAAGCTTTTAAAGCCATGGGTATTCAACTACGCAACGCGTTACTCATTCGATCGCCACAATTTTCTCGAATCGGTATATGCAGCGGAGTATCGTCACCAGTGCTGGAGCATCCAGGCGGTCTATCGTGATCGATCACAGGTCGGTCAGTCGTTTATGGTTAATTTCAGTCTGATGGGCACATTCGACATGGGGTCGGCCCAGCCGGGGCTGCTGGGTGGATCGGGATTGAGCGGCATGCCCGGCAGGTAATCGCTTATCTCACTCCCCGTTTCTTTCCCGATACGGGATCAGAAAGAGCGACGAGATGAACTCCTGCGCCATTATCCGGTCCTCGGCAGTCAATGTTGTATATGCCGCCGGTGTGCGAAACTTCCCCAGAAAGTGCCGTTCCCGCGATCCAAGCTGCGGGTTGGCGACACCGAGACGGGGAGATACATCAACCGGTCGCAGGTGCAGACCGCCGACAACTCCTCTCAGACAGGGATTGAGCATCAGCAGGGCATCTTCCATATCCCGGCTTCTCCCTTCGTGTGGCCGTCCGAGATAGAACAGGAAATTTCCGGGGGAACAGCGGTCACCTTCCATGCGCCTGATCCGTTCAACCTCACTGCCCACATCGTCCAGAGCGCCGTGATGGGCGAACCGGAGCAGCTCCAGCCCGCACTGCCCGACCATCTCCACTATCTCATCAATCCGGAAGGTGTGGACGCACGGATGCAGCAGGGCATCGGCCAGACCCGCTTCAAAACCCGCTTCGGATGCGGACTCAATGTAGCTGCGCAGCCGCGACCCCGTGGCGGATCGTCCGACAAGTTCCCGCAGACCGGCAGTCGTACGTATATCCAGCAATCGGAGGGCACGCCGGATCGATTCCTCCTCCCGACGGGCATAGCGGCTATAGAGCATCACCCGCATGATCCCCCCCGAAGCCAGCCGCCCTGTGAGCGACTTCAGACCGGCAAACGGATCATCAAGATGGTGGATGACGCCATATCCATCGATCAGACCAAACGGCCCGGACGCAACAGCCGGGTCAAGCAGGTCGCCGGTCTGAAAGTGGACATTTCCGCGGCCATGCAGCAGACAGTGCAGCCGGGCCCGGCGCAGGCTCTTCCCGGAAAGGTCAAGCGCCGTTATTGACGAATCCGGGTTGGCGACTGCGAACGGATAGGGGGCAAAGCTGCCGCACCCGGCGATCAGGATACGCCGTGCCCCAGCGGGCGGCAGTTCACCGTTGAAGCAAGCCCACAGGACGGTCAGATTGAGGGCGTAGGTATCGCAGACCCTCACCGAGGCAAGCAGGGGATAGCGGGGATAGGGGTAGCGTTCGTAATGACGGCGGACAGCTTCTGACATGCAGCCACCTTACCAGTGCTTCCATCCGGTTTCAACATGATTGCGTGCAGCATTTTCGTTGTTTTCTGCTGCCAACACAATAAATGCCACAAGAGAGGTATATGACCCATGCAACCCAAAGCGGTCGTCCTGTACAGCGGTGGGCTCGACTCCACCACCTGTCTGGCAATGTCAGCCCACGACGGATTCACCCCTTTTGCCATAAGTTTTTCATACGGCCAGCGGCATGCGTATGAACTGGAGGTTGCCAAGGCACATGCGAAACACCTGGGTGCCGAAGAACATCTGGTGGTGGATTTTGATCTGCGCCTGATGGGGGGCAGCGCCCTGACGGCGGACATCGCCGTTCCCAAAACCGGCGTGGAGAACAGCATTCCGGTGACCTACGTTCCGGCCCGCAATACCATCTTCCTCTCCTTTGCCCTGGGGTGGGCCGAGGTTTTGGGAGCCTTCGACATCTATATCGGCGTCAATGCCCTGGATTATTCCGGTTATCCCGATTGTCGCCCCGAATACATTGCCGCCTACGAGAAGCTCGCCAACCTGGCAACAAAAGCCGGTGTTGAAGAATCAGGACGGTTTCGCATCCACACTCCCCTGATCAGCATGACCAAGTCGCAGATCATAGGTGCCGGCCTCAAGCTGGGGGTAGATTACGGACTGACGCATTCCTGCTACGATCCGGCGCCGGGTGGGCTGTCGTGTGGGCGCTGCGATTCCTGCCGATTACGGTTGAAGGGTTTTGCAGAAGCGGGGCTGGTGGACCCGCTGAGATATGCTGGATAGTTGACGGAACTTTGCCGGTGTAGCCTGTCTTGTTTACACCTTGAATTTCTCTATAATGCGATCAAGGTCGGAAATAACGTCGTTCATGCTTCCGATTGCAGTATTGATTTCCGAGACGGCCCCCACCAGTTCGCTGGCGATACCGGACATGCTAACCATGTCACGCGAAACCGATTCCGCAGTAGCCGACTGTTCCTCGGAAGCTGTCGCCATTCGCTGAATCATTTCGGTTACCTTTGTCACCGAAGATGCTATTGTTCCGATAGCCGTCAACGCTTCAGTGGTCTTTTCCTTTACTCTGGCAACCCCTTGTTTTTCTTCGAGCATCCCGGTAACCGATGCCTTTACGCCGGTCTGCATGTCCTTGATCATTACGCCGATGTCGTTCGTGGCGCTGGTGGTTCTCACGGCCAGAGAGCGTACCTCGTCGGCCACCACGGCAAATCCTCTACCCATTTCACCGGCGCGTGCCGCCTCTATTGCGGCATTCAGGGCAAGAAGATTGGTTTGATCAGCGACACCTTTAATCAGTTCGATAATCTCACTGATCTGTTCTGACTTAACTCCTAACGCCTCTATTTTACTGCCTGATTTCTCAACGGCAACGATAAAGGCATCCAGCTCGGAAGCAGTTTCCTTGATTGTTGTTGCGCCGGATTCGGCCATTTTCTTCATTTCTTTGGCCGCGTCGGCGACGGTGGACGCATCGCGCGCCATGTCATTGGAAACCAGAACCATCTGATGCATCGCCTCTTTGGTCTGGGTAACGGTACTGATCAGCTTTTCTGCACTTTCACCAACTTTCCCGGCAGAAGTGTTGAGATGCCCACTGTTGTCGTCAAGGTGTTTTTCAGCTCCTCTCAATTCCGCCACCATTCCGTGCAATCCTCCGGACATGGTCATCATCGAGCTCTGAACATTCCCCATTTCGTCATTTGAAGCCCCGGAAAGGTCTACCCTGAGATCCCCTGAAGCAATGGTATCTGCCGCAGATACGAGTTTTTTGAGAGGGGAGGTGACGGAGCGATATATCCAGATTCCGAAAAAAGAGCCGGCAAGAGCGGCTATGACCCAGATCGCCCCGACCAGCAGCGTACTCGATTTGATCACTTTATTGAGAGATAATACTGACTTATCTTGAGATGCCTGGGCGTTATCCAGATTCTGCCGACCCACAGCCGCCTGTTCCTCGGCGTATTTCCTCAACTCTCCCGCCGCTGTTGCTGCCCGCCCTTTCAATTCGATACGCTTTGTAACCAGCGAAATCACACCACCATCAGAGACAAGCATCTGTTCAACGACCGAAAGAGCTGCAGAGCCACTGTGAAGAAGATTGAGCTCCTCCTTTGCATTCAGTTTCCTGAGATGCCCTTCCAGATCCTTTCTGGATGCAGCCAGATCATTTCTGACAGTCTGTATATGCTTCTTCAACTCCTCGATTTCCTGCTGCGAGTTAGCAATAAAGAGCCTGTTGGAAAATCCGTCCAACATCATTCCCTGCGACAGAAACGAGGCGTTTGCAACCAGAACATCCGTCGAATCGCCACTTTCCGTGAAGAGCCTTTCCTGGCGCCCTGTCTCATTCTGATAATTTTGCGATGACGAATTGATTTCCTGCTCAACCATGATGAGAGATGCTCCAATCTTCTCACCCGCCTCGACAATGAGCCTGTCCCTTGTCGCCGTATCTCCCTTGCCATCGGCAGCGGCGAGAATATTAAGCAGCTTGATCAGTTCCATCGTCTTTGTTTGTGCTGTTTTCAGATCTTCTGCCAGACCGGGAGTCGCTTTTACATGCTCGCTGGAGCGTGCCCTGTTGTGTGCGGCATTGAATTTCCCCTGGGAAAGCATAATGGCTTTTTTCGTGCTTGCTTTCTGGAGCTCGTTGAAAGCCAGTTGCATGTCCTTGATGGAGAGTCTCAAAACCTCCACATTACGGAGATTCGCCGAAACCTTTGCCGTACTTGTAACGGAGTGTGAGTAGGCGCGGCTGTTAGTGGACTGTAGCCCTTTTACCCTCTTGTCCAAAGCGGTGAGCCGCTGTCTGATGATTTTCATCTCCTGGGATATCTTCTCTGATGCCGATAAAGCAGCGGCCTCGGCGGCTAGCCGCTGAGCAGTCAGTGAGGTAAGCTCGTCTGCAACCATTTTAAGTTTCGAATCGGACTTCTCACCGCCAATGGAGGCAAGGTCATTCTGTGCCTTGATCGCTTCTGAAACTGCCGTACCAGAACGCCCCTTCATCGTTTGAAACGCACTTTCCGTCTGGGTTCCCTCCAGACTTGCCAGTTCGGCCAGTGCAACATGAAGCGTTCGCTGAACCTCCATGGTCTTTATCTGAAAAGGTGTACTCTTTTGGGTCAGTTCACGCAGTGTGGCCCGGACTTTTCCCATTCCGATTATGCTGGTAGCCGCAACAGATGTGGCGATCCCCAGAACGAACAAGGCATTTATCAGAAGCTTGGAGCGTATCTTCATGCAATACTCCTGTTACATATATCAACAGCTTAAAAATGATCGCGCGTGGAATTAAATACTCAGGGCTTGACGTATTTCTTGCCGTCGCCTTTGATGAAATCATATAAACGTTTGACCTTGGCGGAGGGGTTCCCCTTGGTCACTGCAATTACCGGTCGTGAATACTCGGGGATCTGCGGGAGTTTGTTCCCTTCACCGATGGTGAAGGGCCCGACTCCTATGGCGTTAGGGTTGGATGCAATGGCATTCGCAATTTCAGGAAAGGTAGGGGTATCAATATTGTCCTTCAGATAATCTTCACCATCAAGCGCCAGCTTCCTGAATGCCCCCATGGTAGCGGGATTTTGAGAGGAAACAATGACCATGATCGGATCATCATTCCCACCGACCTCTTTCCAACTCTGGATTTTACCGGTGAATATTCCCTTGATCTGCTCTTTGGTGAGCATCTTTACCGGATTGTCCTTGTTGATGGCGACATGGATCTGGCTCTTCCCGACGGTTTCAGCCTTAAAGATTGATGCGTTTTTCACTTCGTAGCCTTCCTTTTTGAGGGCGGCAAGAAGTTCGTCAAATGATGTGCCTGCAAATGTTACGTCAGCATCGCCACGGTCGAAAATCTTGAACGAAACCGTGGCTCCGCCAAAGATAAGATTGATCTTGTCTCCGGAGGCTTTCTCAAAAGCTGCCGAAACTGGCTTGATGATGCTGTCTGCCGGTGCTCCGCCCGCTGAAATCCTGATTTCCTCGGCAAAACATGTTCCCGTAAACAGCGTCATCATTACAGGAAAAAGCAGAAATGAACTCATTCTTCTTTTCATAAAATCCCCCTTATACTTAGATGTTTGCCTGATTGTATGCGCACAATAATATCAATAACTTTGCGATACTACACATTTTACCGTGCATTTACGTATTGTCAATCACGTCTTAAAAAATGCTACGCGGATAACCTGACCAAGACATTCAGATTGGCACTGACACTCTTTTTGCGGATATGCTCGATCAGCGTTCGGAAACTCCTGCCGACCGCTTCAGGGTTTGGCGAATCCAAAACGGCCTTTCTCTTTCTGCCGCCAGCCGTGAACCTGGCATGACTGCACGAACCATAAGCGCTTACGGGCCTGGTACGCGTCACGTTCCGCGCACTGTGCAACTTGCCTGCATTGGCTGGGAAGAAGAACATCGCAGAAACACCGTCAAGAAATAAAATTGGGGAACTTCAACGTAATAAACCCTCTTTTTCTTCCAATTGAGTATGAAACTAATCGATTATGTTTCCGCGTTCATCAGTTTTATTTCCATGTTTATCGATATAAATGATATCCGGTGGTGGCTCTTTCTTTTTTGCTTTTGGTGAAAAATTTGGATCTGTCGGAGGTTTAGAGAAACTATTCATATTTGGGGATTTTCTCTCGGGTTGCTTAGCTATTGGATTACCAGAAGTGGTCTTAAATGTTTCATGTATGCCTTTTGATTGAAAGCTATTTGCTGACTTAACAACATTTTTCGCCACCAACGCGATGTTTGCCACCAAGCCGTCAACTGCCATCTTAATCATCGGCTTTAAATATTGATCCATTTCCGGATTTTTCTCATTCCACGTTATAAAGCCAGTGTTGCTACCAATACGACGAGGCGAGTGAACGTTTTCGGAATGACCGACTCCTTCCCAAACGACTTTACCAGACGCTGTGTCAATGACCTGCGCAATAAGTCTAAGGTCGGTTCGCCAGACATTTGATGCGTCTGCAACCCACCCACTGTATCCAGTATCCACACCATTCATCTTTTCCCGAGAAAGATATGCCTTGTTAACTATCAGATAATACTGAGTTTCAAGAGTCTGAGACCACTTCTTTAAATGGGGGTAGGAAATAATATTCATTTCATCATATACGGTTCTCCACTGTGAATAATCACTTATCAAGCTTTGTTCAATGATTCGCGACTTGAAATCATTGGCACTAATAATTTTTACCGCTGGCAGTTGTGCTTGGAGAGTCTTTGCTAATTCAACCTCAAGTGTTTCTGACAAACCCACGATTGGGAAATTATTTTTGATGGGTAGGATCGCCAAGGATTCAATGTTGCTGGTTTCAAACCCTTGATTGCTAATCGTTCCAGACTTGTCTCTCAATCCTTCTATGCTTCCGCAAGATGCTAATAGTAGTATTGATAAAACAAAAAGGATATTTCTATACATATTTGGGTTCCTTTCATATCGAAAAACCAAGGAGAAAACAGCGGTACTCCGCTATGCATCAATCAACAAAAATGAAATCTACAGCATTGGTGAGTGCGGCCTTCAGGTGGTCCAACTGCGCGAGAGGCTCGCTCAATGTACGCTCTGATATGGTTAACAGGTCAAGCAGACTGGCAGAATACTGTTCACCGGCATACGAAAATTTGAGCGTGGTAATTGAAATATCAGCGACCATGCCGCTCTTGCGAACCAGAGCTACAATCCGCGTGCCTGCTTGTATCTGGTCGTTCTGAATGTCCAGCAGAAAGGGATAACTGCCAACCAGGTCCTTCAGATGATTTTTGTAAAGAGACAGACGGGACATCTCAGATTTCCTGCGACTGAAGCAGGCCGTAGAGCCGCTCTGCTGCCGTGCCACCTTCAGATTCCAGTAGTCTGCAGCGTTCGGCAAGCGCCGCCTGATTTTCAGCAGTCCACTCTTCACGCATTTTTACACGCCGCATCTCAATGATCAGCGCATCAACAGCCTTGCTCAGATTCATTCTGTTTCGCTTGATAAAATCAGCATTGTCGCTTGCAATGGATATGTTGATGTTGCGCCTGGCCGATGATGTTGCCATTCCTGCCTCCATGGTGGTATCGGTTTTTGCGCATGATATGCCAAGTTATGCCAATCAGTCAAGCGCACAGCAGTGCGCTTGATTATGCGCTCAAATTTCTACAAAACAAATAGTCAGAGGCTCCCATGAGCTAAACGGGATTTTCTCGCCCCGGAAACTCGGGACGATTTTCGCATTTACTCTTGACCACACACTGCCATTCGACTATACATACAACCCTGTTTTATAATTACTCCAGGAGGTCACGTTTCATGCATCTCGTCGATCAGATCAAGGAAAAGGCCAGAAAGAATCTGCAAACCGTTGTGCTGCCGGAGAGTTATGACGAGCGGATGCTGTATGCTGCAGAAAAGATTGTCACGGACGGTCTGGCGAAGATTGTCATCCTGGGCGACCCGGCAAAGATTCAGGCAGAGGCGGCTGCCAAAAACATCAATCTGACGGGCGTGGCGCTGCTCAACCCCGCCGCTTCACCAAAACTGGAACAGTATGTGGCCGATCTGGTCGAGTTGCGCAAGAGCAAGGGCCTGACCGCCGACGAAGCCAGAAAGCTCCTGACCGCCGAGGATAATCTGTACTACGCAGGCATGATGGTGCGTAATGGCGATGCGGGCGGCGAAGTGGCCGGGGCGACCGGCACAACGGGCAACGTTCTCAAAGCCGCCTTCCAGACCGTCGGACCTGCCAAGGGGATCAAGACCGTCTCCTCCTTTTTCCTGATGGTCACCAAGACGCCGAGCTTTGGTGAAAACGGCATCATCCTGTTTGCAGACTGTGCCGTCAACCCCAACCCCGATGCCCAGGCGCTGGCCGAGATTGCAGTCGCCACCGCCGGCAACTGCAAGGCTTTTCTGGATGTTGACGCCCGTGTGGCCATGCTCTCTTTCTCAACCAAGGGGAGCGCCAGCCACGCCGATGTGGACAAGGTTACCAAAGCGGTGGAGATTGCCAGACAGATCAAGCCGGACCTCCAGGTGGACGGTGAATTGCAGGCCGATGCCGCCCTGCTTCCCAAGGTGGGCGAGAAGAAAGCACCCGGCAGCACAGTGGCCGGCAAGGCCAATGTGCTGATATTCCCTGACCTTGATGCCGGAAATATCGCCTACAAGCTGGTGGAGCGCGTGGCTGGCGCCGAGGCGGTCGGTCCGATCATCCAGGGGCTGGCCAAACCGGTCAACGACCTGTCGCGCGGCTGTTCGGTTGATGACATCGTCAACGTCACGGCCATCACCGCGGTACAGGCAGCCCAGGGATAATCCGAACCAATACCTGCTGAAAAGAATGAGGGTGAGTCCCCCGGGACTTACCCTCTTTTTTTGTCCACTCGATCCGCACCATTTTTTCTGGGCTGCATTCCCCATGATCTCCGTGCCTCTCTGTTTCACCGGTTCACCCTGTCTTTCTTGAATTGCAACCGCCGCTATGCTACAAACAGATGAAATTTCGGCAGGAAGGCATTGAAATGGCAGAGCAGACCCCCATGATGCGGCAGTATCTGGAGATCAAATCGGGATATCCCGATGCGATCCTCTTCTTCCGCATGGGGGATTTTTACGAGATGTTTCTGGAAGATGCCCTGCTCGCATCTCGCATTCTGGATATCACCCTGACCTCGCGCAACAAGGGTGGCGCAGACGAAATCCCCTTCTGCGGCGTTCCCTATCACTCCGTCACACCCTACATCGCCAGACTCATCGAACTCGGCCACAAGGTCGCCATCTGTGAACAGGTTGAAGACCCCAAACAGGCCAAGGGCATTGTGCGCCGCGAGGTTGTCAGGGTCATCACACCCGGTCTGCTGATCGAAACCGAGAGCCTTGCACCGGATGAGAACAACTACCTGCTGGCTCTCAGCCAGGGTTCCGGTGAACAGTGGGGCGTAGCGTGGCTGGATCTCTCCACCGGCGAATTCAGGGTGACCGAATTGTCGGGCGGATCTTCAGCCGCCGCCGAAGCGGTCTGCGTCAACCCGCGCGAGATCCTGATGAACGATGCTGTTGAGATCGACAGGCTGCCGGCTGAGCTACGTACCTTCCTGGCGGAAAAGATCATTTCGCGGGCACCATCCTGGGTCTACGAACGCGACTACTGTTCAACGCTCCTGTGCGGTCAGTTCGGGGCTGCCTCGACCGAGGCGCTGGGACTGGAGGAGATGCCGAACGGCCTGACGGCAGCCGGGGCAGCTCTGTATTACCTCCGGGAAAACCGCAAGTCTGCCATTCCGCATATCCGGGACATCCGGGTCTACCAGCGCTCCGAACACCTGGCCCTTGACCCGGCCACCCGTCGCAATCTGGAGATCACCGCAACCATGGCCGAGGGAAGAAAAACCGGTTCCCTGCTGGGCTGCTTGGACAGGACCTCAACCGCCATGGGCGCCCGTCGCCTCAAGCAGTGGCTCAGCTATCCACTGCTCGGGATTGCACCGATCCGCCTGCGCCTGGATGCGGTCGAGGAGCTGCTGGAGGCGGCCACTATCCGTGACGACCTGGTAACGCAGCTGCGGGGAATTGCCGATCTGGAGCGTCTGAACGGTCGCATCGGCATGGCCAGTGCGGGGGGGCGTGACCTGCGCGCGTTGCTGGACTCCCTGTATAAACTTCCGGCACTGCTGGAACGCCTGTCCACTCTCCGGAGTAACCTGCTACAGACGTTGACCTGCGCCATCGATCCCCTGGAGGATATGCGTTATCTGGTGGAACGGGGCATTGTTGAAACCCCGCCCTTTTCACTGCGTGAGGGGGGGGTGATTGCCGCCGGTTACAACACCGAGCTGGATGAACTGCGCGCCATCAGCAGTGAGGGAAAAGGTTTCATCGCTCGCCTGGAGGCGCAGGAAAGAAGCCGAACCGGCATCTCCACGCTCAAAATCCGCTACAACCGGGTATTCGGCTATTCAATTGAGATTACCAAGAGCAACCTGGCAAATGTGCCAGCCGACTACATCCGCCGCCAGACCCTGGCCAATGCGGAGCGATTTATCACCGATGAACTGAAAAATTACGAGGAGAAGGTACTGGGAGCCGAGGATCGCATCTGCGACCTGGAATATGCGCTGTTCCAGGAGATCCGGGAACTGGTGGCCGACCAGTCGGGACGCATCTGCGCCACCGCCGATGCTCTGGCATCGCTGGACGCGCTGATCTCGCTGGCGGTGGTGGCTGATGAGCGCGGCTACTGCAAACCCCGGGTGGATGAATCGGACGTAATTGAGATCAAGGATGGCCGCCACCCGGTCATCGAGGTGATGAAGCTGGGGGAGCGCTTCGTCCCCAACGACACGCGCCTGGATGCTGATGAGAACCAGATCCTGATGATCACCGGGCCCAACATGGCGGGCAAGTCCACCTATATGCGCCAGGTTGCCCTGATCGTTCTGATGGCCCAGGCCGGCAGCTTCGTCCCGGCCTCGGAGGCCCGCATCGGCATCGCTGACCGCATCTTCACCCGTGTCGGTGCAGGGGATAATCTGGCTCGCGGCCAATCCACCTTCATGCTGGAGATGATGGAAGCGGCCGGCATCCTGCGTAATGCCACCCCCCGCAGCCTGATCGTGATGGACGAGATCGGTCGGGGCACCTCCACCTTTGACGGCGTCTCCATCGCCTGGGCAGTGGCCGAATACATCCATGACACGCCAACCTGTCGGGCACGAACCCTGTTTGCCACCCACTACCACGAACTGACCGAACTGGGCGTAACGCGGGACCGGATCAAAAACTTCACCGTGGCGGTCCGGGAGTGGAATGATCAGATCATCTTCCTGCGTACCATCATCCCCGGCGGGGCTTCTCACTCGTACGGCATCCAGGTGGCCCGCCTGGCGGGCATGCCGTCCGACGTGATCGAGCGCGCCAAGGAAGTCCTGCGGAATCTGGAAAACGGCGAGTTTGAGGAGGGCGCACCCCGTCTGGCCAGAAGCAGCAGGAAGCCGCCCCGCGAGCCTTCAGCGCAGTTTTCTCTGTTCGAGAGCAGCGAAGACCAGCTTCGCCAGCGTCTTAAAAAACTCAACATCGCCACCCTGACTCCGCTGGAGGCACTCAACCTGCTTGATGAATTGAAGCGGATGGCGTGATGTGTTAAGCCAGATAGAGGGAATGTAAGCGAGCCACTGCAATTGCATCCAATTTTCCGGGAGGTGAACAATGAGAGTTCTGAAACATATCATGGCTGCAATAATTTTTGTGGTGTCGGCAACGTTTCCGGCAGGCGCATCTGAAACGCTCAAGGAGCTCCAAAAGCCTCAGGCAGGAGATTCGCGTGCTGGCGATCATGCGGCGAGCCCTGCGGAACCTGCCGGCACGAAGAAAAAAAGAAAAGTACCCCCTGGTGCGGAAAAACCCACCGCTGAGTCTTCACGGGATGTTGCTCCAATCAACACAGAAGATACCGTAAAACGAATACTTGAGGGCAAAAGCAACTCACACCCAAAGAAAAAATCTGTGTCACACAAAAAGAAAGTGTCTCACACCGCAGAAAATCACTCGAAGGAATCCGCCCATACCGCAATTCCCGTTGACGCGGAAGAGGCGGTGAAACGTTTACTCGAAGGCAATCGGCGCTATATTGCGGAAAAGAATTCGGCCAGTCATCGCACCGCCAGGCGTCGCACTGAAGTTTCAAAGGGGCAGCACCCGTTTGCAATAATTGTAGGCTGTTCCGATTCTCGCGTTCCTCCTGAAATCCTTTTTGATCAGGGAATCGGCGACCTGTTTGTGGTGCGGAGCGCCGGAAATGTAATTGATGATATCGCCATTGGGAGTATCGAATATGCCGTTGAACATCTCGGAGTACAACTGATCATGGTGCTTGGCCATGAACGTTGCGGAGCGGTTGATGCGACTCTGAAAGGTGGAGCGGTTGGCGGAAAGTTGAAATCAATTATTGACGCAATCAAACCTGCCGTTGATAAGGCAAAGGCCAAAGGGCAGACATCACACGGATGTGATCTGCTCTGTTCATCGGTCAAAAGCAATGCGCGCACGGTGGCAGAGAAGTTAAGAACATCAAGCCCGGTTCTTACCGAACCGATTGAAAACGGCATGCTGCGGGTGGTCGGCGCTTATTATGAACTGGAGAGCGGACTTGTTTCGCTTACGTATAAGCCGGTTTTGTAAGCACATCAAAAGGCACAATCGGCCACAACAGTTGAAAAATACAATTATTTCTGTTAAGAACATCCTTGAAATCCATACGCGGAGACACTGTATCAACCCATGAATCGACCTCTCCACATACTCGTATCCCTGCTGATCATCAGCCTCCTGCTTCCCTTTCCCGCTCTGGCTGCCAAGAAGAAGAGTGTCAAAAAAAATACGGAATCCGCAGAACCGGCGTCCCCCTCCCAACTCCCCACGGCCATACTCAATGAAATGAAATACTGGTCCAACCCGGACTACACGCGCATTTCGCTGGAGCTTGACCGGGACGTAACCTGGGTGTCACATCGGCTCGGAGCAACAGGCCCCGGCAAACCGGGCAGGGTCTATATCGATATCAACCGCACCCGGCTCGGAAAGAATGTCAGGGATGTAAATATTGGCGACGGACTGCTCCGGGGAGCGCGGGTCGGGCAGCACAAACCCGACGTGGTTCGGGTTGTTCTTGACACAGAGAACATAAAGGATTTCAAGGTATTTCCCCTTTCCGATCCGGCCCGGCTTATCATTGATGTCCGGGGAGAACGCCCGGCTGAGATTTCCCGTCTCGAACCGGTCATCATGAGCAGGACGGAACCGGCCGCAGAATTGCGACACGTGGAAGCGCCGGTGATTGAAAAGAAATCCACTCTTTCCAAAAAACCTGTCCTCGCCAAGATCCGCCGGATCGTGATCGATCCCGGTCACGGCGGACATGATCCGGGTGCGGTGGGCCCCAGTGGCCTTCAGGAAAAAGACGTGGTTCTCTCTGTTGGACTCAAACTGCGTGAACTGCTTAAAGACGAGTTGGGTCTTGATGTGGTCATGACCCGTTCCACCGACATCTTTATCCCGCTGGAGGAACGTACCGCCATCGCCAACAAGGTCAACGCGGACCTGTTTCTGTCCGTCCACGCCAATGCGGCTCCCAACCGCCTGGCCGCCGGTATCGAAACCTACTACCTCAATCTTGCCAAGACGGAGAAGGCGGCCCAACTGGCCGCCAAGGAGAACGGCACCTCGCTTGAGAAGGTCAGCGTTCTACAGGCCATCCTGTTTGACCTGATGGCCAGCTACAAGCTGAATGACTCGGCGCATCTCGCCGACGAAGTCCAGAAATCACTGCACAGGAAGATTCGGGGTCGCTATGCCGACGTCAAGAATCTGGGGGTGAAGCAGGGCCCCTTCTATGTGCTGGTCGGTGCAACCATGCCCAGCATCCTGGTGGAAACCGCCTTCCTGAGTAACGCCCAGGAGGAGACACGCCTGAAAGACCCGGCCTATCTGGATTTGACCGCTGAAGGAATCCTGGAAGGTGTGCGCGGCTACATTTCCAGCCTGAAATAATGTCCGGTACCCTCTACATCGTGGCAACGCCGATCGGCAATCTGGAAGACATGACCTACCGGGCCGTGCGGATTCTGGGCCAGGTTGACCTGATCGCGGCCGAGGACACCCGTCATTCCCTCAAGCTCCTGAACCACTTCGGCATCTCAAAACCCCTGACCTCATATTTTGACCACAACCAGCAGTTGAAAGGCGAACGCATACTGCATGCCCTGCGTCAGGGAAAGTCTGTGGCGCTGATCTCCGATGCAGGCACACCCTGTGTCTCCGACCCCGGTTTCAATCTGGTGCGCGATGCTGTGGCGGAGGGCATACCCGTCATGGCAGTGCCTGGACCCTGCGCGGCCATAGCAGCCCTTTCCGGATCGGGTCTTCCCAGCGACACCTTTACCTTTGCCGGATTCCCGCCGTCACGACAGGGCAGACGACGTACCTTTCTGGCGAATATGGTCAACCTGCCCGGCACACTGATGCTGTACGAGGCGCCCCATCGGCTTGCGGATACCCTGCGTGATATCCATGAAGTTATGGGAGATCGTCAGATAGTGCTGGCACGGGAACTGACCAAGATCTATGAGGAATTCATCCGGGGAAGCGTGTCGGGCGTAATGACCGCAGTAGCCCGTGGCAAGGTTCGGGGTGAGGTGGTGATTCTGATTGCTGCGGGTGAAACCGGCCAGACTGAAACCGAGCCGTTGGACGTAGTTCTGGAGAGCCTGCTGGCGGATGGAAACCTTTCCATCAAGGATGCCGCACGCAAAGCTTCTGAAATTACGGGCAGTTCAAGAAGCGAGTCATACGCCGAAGCGCTCCGATTGAGGAACAGCGCGGTACAGGAGTAAATAGTTGTGGAATTACAGGTTGATAATGTGCTATAGGGTACCGCTAATCGATACATAAGGAGCTTCCGGATGAAAATCTGCATATTTGGCGCCGGGTATGTCGGTCTGGTAGCGGCTGCCTGCTTTGCCGAAAGCGGCAACAGTGTGATCACAGTCGACATTGACGAATCCCGGATTGAAGGGCTCAAGCAGGGTATCATACCGATCTACGAACCGGGCCTGAAGGAAATGGTCTTACGCAATCAGGCCGAGGGACGTCTTGTGTTTACCACAGATGCCGTATCTGCGGTACAATCCTCCCTGATCAGCTTTATTGCCGTGGGAACTCCGCCCGGCGAAGATGGTTCGGCAGATCTGAAATATGTCCTGGGTGTGGCACGAGAGATTGGCCGCTCCATGGCCGGCTTCAAAATCATCGTTGACAAATCCACCGTACCGGTCGGCACCGCCGACAAGGTTCGGGCCGCGATTCAGGAAGAACTGAACGCGAGAGACGTTCATCTTGAATTTGACGTTGTCTCCAACCCGGAATTTCTGAAGGAAGGGGCTGCCATAGACGACTTCATGAAACCGGACCGGGTGGTGATCGGCACCGACAACGTCCGCACCGCGGAGATCATGAAAGAACTGTATGATCCGTTCATGCGCAAACAGAACCGCATGATCATCATGGACATCCGCAGTGCCGAGATGACCAAATACGCCGCCAACGCCATGCTGGCGACCCGCATCTCATTCATGAACCAGATCGCCGGGCTGTGTGAACGCATGGGCGCTGACGTCATGGCGGTACGTGAAGGGATCGGCTCCGATACCCGTATCGGGTACGACTTTCTCTTCCCAGGCCCCGGCTACGGCGGCTCCTGTTTTCCAAAAGATGTTAAAGCCCTCATCAAAACCGCCGAAGAGTCAAACTATGACTTCCTGCTTCTCAAAGCCGTCGAAGATGCCAACGAACGTCAGAAAGAAGTTCTGGCCGGAAAACTGATCAGAGAGCTCGGCTCACCGGATGAGGAACAACCCCTCACCGGGCGCATCATCGCCTGCTGGGGACTCTCGTTCAAACCCCGAACCGACGATATGCGCGAGGCACCATCCATCACCATCATCGAGCGTCTGCTGGCAGCCGGAGCCACCGTCAGAGTTCACGATCCGGAAGCCATCAAGGAAGCAAGAAAGGTCTTCGGCGATCGTGTTGAGTACAGCAACAATCAGTATGATATCCTGGCGAACGCCGATGCACTGGCCATCATTACCGACTGGAGCGAATACCGCAATCCGGATTTTGACCGCATAAAGGCCGCACTGAAACTGGCGCTCATAGTGGATGGCCGTAACCTCTACAAACCGGATCGGCTGATTTCGGCAGGTTTCAGATATATCCCGCTCGGTCGCACCAGCAGCGGCACTCACGGAGAGGTGAAATAATACATGCGCATACTCGTCACCGGTGGCGCCGGATTTCTCGGATCACACCTCTGCGAACGACTGCTGAATGAGGGGCACGATGTCATCTGCCTTGACAACTTCTTTACCGGCAGCAAAAACAACATAATCCATCTGATGGACAGCCATCGCTTCGAACTTGTCCGGCACGATATAACCGAGCCGATCCTGCTGGAAGTAGACCGCATCTACAATCTTGCCTGCCCAGCCTCCCCCGTCCATTACCAGTATAATCCGGTCAAAACCACTAAAACCAGCGTCATGGGGACCATCAACATGCTGGGAATGGCCAAGCGGGTCAAAGCCCGCATACTTCAGGCCTCCACCTCCGAGGTCTACGGAGATCCGCAGGTTCACCCCCAGACGGAAGCCTACTGGGGCAATGTGAATCCGATCGGCATCCGAAGCTGTTACGACGAAGGCAAGCGGGTGGCCGAAACATTGATGATGGATTATCATCGACAGAACAATGTTGATATCCGCATCATCCGCATCTTCAACACGTACGGGCCGCGCATGGCCGAAAATGATGGCCGGGTGGTCTCCAATTTCATCCTGCAGGCTCTGCGCAATGAGGAGATCACCGTCTACGGTGACGGTTCACAAACGCGTTCATTCTGCTACGCGGATGATCTGGTGGATGGGATGATCCGCATGATGGAGTGCGACGGCTTCATAGGTCCGGTCAACCTCGGTAATCCGGTGGAAAACACAATCCTTGAGTTTGCTGAAAAAATCATTACAATAACCGGGTCATCGTCCTGTATCATTCACAAACCGTTGCCGCAGGACGATCCCAAGCAGCGGCAACCGGACATATCGCTGGCGCGGGAAAAACTTGGTTGGAGTCCGGCCATCAGCCTGGAGACCGGTCTTGCGAAAACTGCGGCCTATTTTGCCGCACAGCTTGCCAAAGGGTGACCGCATGATGTTCCCTTTTCAGAATAAGATGTACCTTATCCCGCTCGGGTGTGTCGCCTTCATCCTTTTTTTCACCGTTTTCGGCGATAAAGGTCTCTTGCGCATCTACGAACTGAAACAGGACAAATCAAAAATCGACAATCGACTGGTCGCATCCAGAGAAGAAAATGAAAAAATGAAGCTGGAGATTGTTGCCTTAAAAACCGACCGACGCTATCTGGAGAGCATTGCCCGCAAAGACTTCGGGCTGGTGCGAAGCAATGAGGTCATCTATCAGTTTCCTCACGAGAGGAAATAGGGAGGCATTTCATGTCACGACAAAGCTGTGCAGTCTGCGCCTGGCGAGAGAACTGCAACAAGCGGTTCAGCGTCAGTGACGGTGGTGCGCGTTGCCCCGACTTTTCCCGCGATATCAGCATCAAGGACGCACCGGAAGAAAACAGCGCACCAACCGTCAGCAAGGAATCTCCCATACAATGATGCGCCTGAGAGTAGCTGCACGTGTAGAAAAAGCTCTTCATGCCGCAGCAATCGCAAAAGAGCTCCTGTCCTGCCCCCTTCCAACAGTCATCATCGGCATTCCAGCCCACCCCGAGCACGGAGATTTTTCCTGCAATATCGCCATGCAGCTCTCTAAAATCGAGCGCAAGGCTCCCCGCACTGTGGCGGAGATCATCTGCAGGCATCTGGACAATGGGGACGGCGTGCTGACAAAGACCGATATCGCCGGCCCCGGTTTTATCAATTTTTATGTGTCACCTGCCGCCTGGCAAGCCTCGCTGATCGAAATCGAGTCTCAGGGAGATGCTTTTGGCCGAACACATTCCGGGGCGGGGCAAAAAATCCAGGTGGAGTTCGTCAGTGCCAATCCCACCGGCCCCCTTCACATCGGCCATGGGCGGGGAGCCGCCATCGGAGACTCGCTCTGCCGTCTGTTCAGCGCTACGGGATGGGATGTGACGCGTGAATTTTACTACAACGATTCCGGGCAGCAGATTGCCAACCTGGCTCTCTCCGTCCAGGCCCGTTGCCTGGGTGTTGATCCTGACAGTTCCGCTTGGCCCTCAGACGGCTACCAGGGTGAATACATCAAGGACGTCGCAGCTTCCTATCTGGCACGGGAAACCATAGCCGCCGATGACCGGAATGTAACTGCTCTGGGCGATCCGAACGATCTTGACGCCATCCGGAATTTTGCCGTTGCCTGCCTGCGACGTGAACAGGATCTCGACCTCAAGGCATTTGACGTCCACTTCGACGTCTTTACGCTCGAATCCGCTCTCTACAGAAGCGGTCGTGTTGAAGCCGTCATCGAACGCCTCGTAAAAAACGGCCACGCCTACGAACAGGATGGAGCCCTCTGGCTGCGCACTACCGCCTTCGGCGACGACAAGGATCGCGTCATGCGAAAAAGCGATGGCGCATATACCTACTTTGTTCCCGACATCGCCTATCACCTGGCAAAGTGGGAACGGGGTTTCATGAGGGTCATTAACGAGCAGGGTTCAGACCACCACAGCACCATCACCCGTGTTCGTGCCGGCCTGCAGGCCCTTGACTGCGGCATACCACAGGGCTGGCCGGAGTACGTGCTGCACCAGATGGTCACCGTCATGCGTGGCGGGGAAGAGGTCAAGATATCCAAGCGGGCCGGCAGCTATGTTACCCTGCGTGACCTGATTGATGAGGTCGGTCGTGACGCGACCCGTTTTTTCTTCATCATGCGCAAACCGGACTCCCAGCTTGTATTTGACATCGATCTGGCCAAAGAGCAGTCACCCGATAACCCGGTCTACTATGTTCAATATGCCCATGCCCGGATCTGCAGCATCTTCGAAAATGCCCTGGAGAAGGGATTCAACGTACCTGAGCGCCCTTCCCTGCCCGCCATTACATCATTGTCCACTCCTGAAGAACTTCAGCTTATCAAGCTGCTTTCAGCCCTTCCCGATGTTGTCGACGAAAGTGCCCTGCATTTTGAACCACATCGACTGACCTATTACCTGACCGAACTGGCCGGCTTCTTTCACAGTTTTTATAACAAATGCAGGGTAATCACCGAAGATTCAGAACTTACCGGAGCCCGCTTATACCTGCTCAAACGTACCGCTCAAACACTGAAGAATGCCTTGACCATACTGGGTATATCGGCACCAGAACGAATGTAACGGAGCCTGCCATGAGAATTGACTACAGTGAGCCCAAGAAAGCCTACGTCACCCCGCAGGGCTCAAACCGTCCGCGCAAAGAGCCGATAGGGCTGATTACAATACTGGTCGTCGTGACAGGGGTGATCACATTTGTTGCGGGCTTCGGGAGCGGATGGTTTCTCTCCCAGAAAGCAGCAAAGAAATCGTTTCAGGCCGCCACAGAACAGAAGAGCCTTGAAAGCTCTCCTAAAAAGGAATCACCAACTCCACCAAAACCGGTTCAGGCCATTCAGCCGAACGCTGCAAGTCCTCAGAACCCGCTGGATAACCCGTTACCGGCCTCAGGCAATGCGCCAGCGACCGATCCGCAACTCAGCTTTTACAAGAATCTGCCCAGTGGTCAGAAAAATACCGCACTCGGATCAGGAATCAACTCCCGGGATGAACAGCTAAAAGCACCGCTTCAGGCAGCCATTCCATCCAATCTGGCCCGACCTGCATCGGGGAACGCCGAGGTTACGAAACCGATCGCGGATAAATCCGTTGCAAAGCAGCAGGACAGCAGTTCCTTTACCGTTCAGGTGGCATCTTTTCCGCTCAAGTCGGAAGCGTCGGAACTTAAAGCCAAGCTGGCGGCCAAGGGGTATAATGTTTTCATCATAGAATCAAATCAGGGCGACAAAGGTACCTGGTATCGAGTTCGTGTGGGGAAGAAGCTCGAACAGGGCGCAGCCAAAGAACTGGCGGGAAAACTTGGCAAAGGGGCACTCGTTATACCCGATCACGATTAGTCAGAGTTGCGTGCCAAAGCGAATGTGTTGATTTACCCACTAGTATGTGATACATCTGACCCTCATTCGTCGGGGAGTAGCGCAGTCTGGGAGCGCACCTGCCTTGGGAGCAGGGGGTCGCAAGTTCGAATCTTGTCTCCCCGACCAACAAAAACAACCACTTACAACGATAAATTGTAGGTGGTTTTTTTATATTCCCCGTGTAACCTCTGCTCTACGGAGTTCCGTACGTTAAATGCAAGATACCTACGAACTGACAAAGAACTGATGCCAGAATCTGTACTTGAAAGCTCAGGCAAGTTTTGTCGATTCAGCCATTGCATGTGGGGGTAAGCAAATACCATTTTTTCATGACCTCCTTTTGTAACCATTGTAAACAGTATAAGTGCTTCAGAGTGACGCCGCCTATTATTCATCAGTTGGTGCTTAAGCTTTTCCGAGGGTTACGTCAGCAAAAAAGGCGTCTCCTCATTTGAGCCTGGCCGGAACCACAAGGGGAATAAAATCAACTTTAACCACTCGGGGGTCGTGGGAGAGTGCGGTATATTCGGCGCCAATGTTCGCGGCATCTACGGCGATATCGCCATGCAGGATATTGACAAAGAGTCGTTTGGCATGGCTCCGTTCAGCGATGAAGGCTTCGTAGTTTTCCCCATCCTTCAGCACAAAGCGCAAAGATGCCTGGCGATAGGCGAGCTGACCGCTCACCTCATCACGCAGAACCAGGACGGTCTGCTTTCCCGTGTCGTTAACAACGTCGTTGGTTCCAAGAATCTTCCATTCTCGATCGCCGATCTGGATTCCCGGCAGTTGCGGCAACGGCCGGGTCAGGCTGGGCATGGGCCACGGGGCACGACTGGCGGCGGGAGCGTTATTTGCCTGTGCGGCAGTCGGTGGTGTCTGGGCTGTTACTTCCGGCTTCAACGGCGCATTGGCAGGCTCACGACCGGTGCTCCCCAGGGGCGGTGGTGCCGCCGGGGAACCCTCGGGCTGCACACTCTGGCTCGCTCCTCCGGGTGCCGGTTTTGCGGATCGTACCTGCAGGAGGCACCAGAGCATGCCAATGCTCAGCACAATGCCAAGGAGTATCACTAGAGGCTTTTTCATCGTGCACTACTCATATGCTGTACGAGGTGAGGGTCGGCACGAAGTCCAGGGTTTTCCCCGTGGCTCCAGATGCGCCGGAAAAATCAACAACCTTGATTTCGTAGGTTCCTGCGACCGCTTCCCCAAAAAAGGCGTTGGTCTGGAACCGTACTTTTTGCTGAGCCTTGTTATTGAGCTTATATTTAGCGTCCTTGCCGCCAACGTACCAGGATGTAAAAGCGGGGAGCAGGATCGACTTGGTCTTGGTCTTGGTGTTCAGTACTTCAAACTGCAGAAAGCCCATGTTGATAGCCCCCCCGGTATTATTGGTGAGCGTCAAATCCAGACGCAGCGGTCCGGTTATGGCGGTTGCGTTGGCAAACGTAACAATGGACGAGTTAACGCCGGCCTGCTGAGTCAATGATGTGGTGGATGCTGTTCCGTCAGCGGTGATCTCTGTTGAACGACGACCGGCGGGCACAGTGTAATTGACCGCGAGCTTCACCGCCTCGTTGGCGTCCACCAGGCCAAAGCCATAGCGGTTCTGGAAGTTGAAGCCGGCCGCATTGGTGATCCAGGGATCATCAAGGTTCCACGGGCTCGATCCGCCCTCGGGAGTGAACGTCACCGCTTTGGCGCCCGATGAGATTGTCGGATCTACTTTGCGCGCTGTTTTGGCAAGGATATAGCCAACATCCCGCCAGGTCAGTTTGGAATTTGCTTCCAGCATCAGCGCGGCCACGCCGGAGACACTGGGCGCGGCGCTTGAGGTGCCGTTCATGGTGCCGGTGTAGTTACAAGCGGTATCATTAGGATTCTCGCCAAACAGATCGGCCAGCAGTTTGCTGATCAGAGCGCCGTACTTCGCAAACACCCCCCCCTTGTAGTCTGTATTGTTGGCGCCGCTGGTGCAACCGCTGTTATCCGTTGAGATTATGGCCGGCTTTTGAATGCCGTTTTCACCACCAAAACCGGTGATCCAGTTGGCAGCCCCGGAGCTCGAATAGGATGAAGCCTTGCCGGTATTGTGCATCGCCGCTACCTGATAGAAATAGGGCTTCTTGGTTGGCTCGTGGTTGGAGTTTCCACACGACATGCCGGCGAGATTGGAGAGCGTGCCACCCAGATCTGCCGCGTCAGCGGTCAGGATTTCAGGGCAGTTTACCGCCATAAAGTTGCCGTCGGGCAGAGCACCTTCTTTTATGCTTACAAATTCATTGCCAGCTGACTGAAAATAGATGGCGCCCAGACCATTTCGAAGATTTTCTGTGCCATATTTGGCCGCCGCCTCGCTGGCGGCGTCTGTGCCGCTAATAACCGCAGGCGCAGCGTAATCGTTCCCGGCACTGTAATTAAAAATGCTGGTGGCATCGGCCCGGTTGCCAAATGATGCTGTGACGCTTTGTTTCACGTCAGCCAATGCTCTGGCGCCGAAAGCCAGGTACTCCTTATTGGTTGCTGCTTGGGAAGATATTTTAGTATTATTAGAATAGGCTACCAATGAGGCAAACGGGGCGATCCCTCGTGAGCCTTTGCCGTTCCAACCCCGTGCTCCGGCAATGCCGGCAACAGCGGTGCCATGGTCTATTTCAAGCTGGTTCAGTGCAGGGTTTGGGTCGTTGGTGTTGTAGTCAAAATTCCAGGATTTACCAAGGAGAACATTGTCTCTCAGGTCTTCGTGGCCAATTTCCATGCCGGTGTCAACGATGGCAATGGTTATCCCCCTGCCGGTACAACCTTTCCCGGCTTTGTGCACGTTTTCAACGTTGGCATCGATACCGGCAACAGCAGAATAATTATTGAATGCAGACACCACCTGAGTCGGTCCCGTGTTTTTGAGATGCCAGGCATTCGAGTAAAACGGATCCTCGACCCCCACAATGTTATCGACATTGCCGTCGTAGCAGTTGCCCACCACAGATGTGGGGCTGGGCGCCTGTGTACTTCCTCCACTTCCCCCGCAGCTTGTAATAATCATTACTAATACTGGTGCAAATGACAAATACCATTTTTTCATGACTAATCTCCATTCTTCTGAATTAGCTGCTCCGTTGCAGTAGGTTTGTGAAAAACTGACCGTAAATTCAGATCAATAGAAAACAGCTACCATTCAACCCGCACTGGATAACGGCTGATATGGGTGTCAGGGGTAAGTATGGCCATACCGCCGGCAATGGCTTGACAGATGAGGATACGGTCAAACGGGTCTTTGTGATATTCCGGTAGGCGTGACAGCTGAAGAACAGCTGCTTCATCAAGCGGCAAGGTTTCTATCCAGTGACGGATACGGTTGTTCTTTATAAAATCGTGGGGCAGTTCCGGAAGCGGCAACTTTCCAAGGTTGTGCTTGACGATAATCTCCCATGCTGAGGCAACACTGAGATAGACATCGTTTGCCGGGTCTTCAAACAGACGACGGGCGGTCAGGGATAGTTCGGGACTATCGGAAACAAGCCACAAAAACGAGCAGGTATCCAGCAGGATATTCATGGTGTCATGCCGGAAAACAAAGCGATGGTCTCCTCCGGCAACTCATCAAAAAATGAGGCCGGTATGGTGAATGTTCCCTTTGCGAGACCAATCGGGCGTTTTGTTGCAACCCTGCTCACAACAGGACGTATTTCCGCAATCGGTTTATTCCTTTTGCAGAGGATAAAGCTCTCTCCCTTTGCTACCTCATCGAGATAGTGGGAAAGATGAGTTTTTGCTTCCTGAACATTTATAGCTATCATAGTGGTTGAATAGTAAACCATGTAGTTGGTCATGTCAAGTAGGTTGCCGTGTTCGTAGGTTGCCGTATTCGGCGAAAAACAGATTCTTCGGTGGGTTTGTCAAATTAGTTCATCATTACGATTTCACCTCAGATCTGACCTGGAAACCAGCGGTTCTTGAACCAGAACGCCACATTTACCAGTCCAATCATTACAGGTACTTCCACTATAGGCGTGAGCCTGCGGACGGTACCAGAGCTGCTCAAACCATGCTTTCAACTCTGCATAGTCAGATGAAGTGCCTTGTGCAACGGTGTTCAGTTCCACGTTGCAGGTTGGTTTAAGGCCAAGACCGGCCTCGGTAAGATTTGAGCTTCCGGTTATGAAGTAGTGTTCCGGTTGTCTGCCAGTCTCACAGTCAAAGATGTATGCCTTGGCATGGCAGAAATTTGGTTCGAGAGTTTTGATATCAACTTTTGATTGCTCAAGGAAGGTAGATGCCCGGCGAGCATCGGCAGAAAGCTTGAAAGCGGCTTCAATGGTGATGTTGTCATTCAGGAGATCAAGCGCCCGGTCACGTTCCCCTTCGTGCTGAACCATGTCGCCAAGGATGAAGCGAAACAACTTCACCCGGTCGTTGACCATTTCAGATAGAAACGATAAGCCACCGACGGAGAAATAGCCGGTGACAATATCCAGCTTACCGTTCTTTGTCCACTCCGCCAGCCATTGCCCGGCAGAACGTTCTTTGGTTTCGTTGTCGAGAAGCATGGGTATTCTCCGAAGGTTAAGGCTTTCAGGGTGACAAATATCGGATGAAACGGAATGGGATTATATAACAGGAAACGGGATTGAATGACACCGGAAATACTCTTCATTAGAAAGGTGTTTGTACTGGATTCAGGGGAGCCCCACGAGGGGGCGGACGGGAAGGCTGTCACCGTAGCGGAACGACGGCTGTTGTTTCGTCGGCGTTTGGCGAAGGTGTCAGCCTGGGCGGGCGGGGGCATCTACTCATCGGGAGCACGGTTTGCACAGGGTATGCGTGAATCCGTTTTGGTAACTGACCGCAATCGCCTTTATCATGGCGGGCAGTTGCTTTTACCAAAACGAGATGAACCAAGGGAGGGTCGGCCCGCAGCAACAACTCCCCCCAAGAGTGCCCCAGCCCCCTTTGGGAGTTACTTGCCGGGGGGGATGCCGGGGGGTTGGGGGTGTCCAGAGGGGGAGGGGGACGGCGGGGGGTGTTGGCATTCCCTGTGCTGTGCTCCCATAAAGATCGCCTTTGCTGTTGAATCTGTCTCTGTCCTGTAAGGTGCTGCAACATCGCACGTTACAGGGCGTTTTTTGCTTGGTGAGCATTACCTGCTGAAATGAACGCAGGAAGCTCCGTACGCTCAGTTTTATCGAGCGTTAAGGGCTGACGTAGTGAAATGAAGTGGGTGATGTGATTGCCTTGTCTTCTGCGAACAATACGGAGTCGCATCCCGTTTTGTGAAGCGTCTTTCTGCCTGGGGTGCAATACGACGCAAGCAAGGGAAGTGAACGGATGACCTCTCGCGCTTCTGCCACTTGTGAGAGGTCAGACGGGCGCGACCTTGCCCAGTGGCGTGTTGCGCTTGCCTCTGTCCTGCAAGGCGTAGTCTCATCACACTTTGTGGGACGGTGTAGGTTTGGTGAACATGACGGCGCTGGAATGGAATGAAGGGCGCTCAGGCGGGGCGCGGCTGTATGCGCGTCGCCGTGGCAACCGTAGTGGAATGGAACGCGGTGTGATGTGAATGCCTTTCTACTCTGCTGCAACCAGGGAGGGAGTGGAGAGCCCGCGCAAGGCTTCATCTGCGGGCGAATACACGAACCGGAACTGCGATACCGCTGACATCTGCAACACACTATCAGGCATTTCATGCCGTTGTAAGCTAAGGGTTGAGAGCGGTAGGTTACATCACCGCGAACGCCCCGCTGTTGGGCGAGCTTCTGGGCGAGCTGCCTTTCAAACACTCTCGCAACCAAGGGAGGGAGCATTGAGCCCGCGCAAAGTTTTTATTGCGGGCGAAAAAGCGCACCGGAACGGCAACCATGCTGCAACCTCCGGCGGTTTCACTTTTGGCAAAAAGGTCACTCAAAAGGTCACTCAAACAAAAAGAGGCTACAGCACTCGTCTGTAACCTCTTGATTTTATGGCGTCCCCGAGACGATTCGAACGTCCGGCCCCTTCCTTAGGAGTAAAAGTCTATCCTGCTTTCCAGCTGTTTCAGGCGTCCTCTATCATCCCCGCAAATATATCATAAGTGGTTGACAAAACAAAGATTTTGTTGCATCTTCGGCACATGTTGTTTCTGTCGGTTTCAGTCAAGCACGAACATTTATTACGGCATAACTACGGCATGAGATTCCATGCCGTAATAAATCAGGGGTCACTATGGCACGGTCGAAAAGTACAATGTTCACTGACGCAATGATTCGGAAACTGAAGCCCGAGGATAAGAAATATATCCGCTCTGAAGGCAACGGCTTTACGATTCGAGTTATGCCTTCCGGTGCCAAAACCTGGCTGTATGTCTATTCAATCGACGGCAAGCGGCGTGAAATGAATTTGGGGGGGTATCCTGATGTAACGCTTGAAACAGCACGGATTAGTTTTGAAGACGCCAAGAGGAAGGTTAAGAACGGCATTGACCCGTTGGCTGAAAAAGAACAAGCCGAAGAAGAAAAGCGCAATTCTTTCTCGGTTGCCGACCTTATTGATGAATACATTAAAAAGCACGCTATGAAATTCAAAAGGTCATGGCAGGAAGACGAGCGATTGCTGCGTAAAGAATTGTTGAACGAGGAGAAAAAGAAAGGTTCTACAACATGGAGCAAGCGTTCTGATAAGAGTTCAACGGATTGGAGCAAGCGCAAGGCTTCTGACGTTACCAAGCGTGACGTGACTTTGCTACTGGAGAGTATCATCGACCGTGGAACCCCTGCCATGAGTAATCAGGTGTTGAAGGTCGTTCGTAAAATGTTCAACTTTGCCGTGGAGAGGGACATCCTGCAACATACACCGTTTACCGGCGTCAAAGCACTTGCACCGAACATTAGCCGTGAGCGGACTTTAACTGAATCTGAAATAAAGACCTTATATGAAAAAATCGACTCTGCTGCAATGAGCTTCGAAATCCAGAGTGCTCTGAAGCTTGTACTTTTAACCGCTCAAAGGCCGGGAGAGGTTTCCGGTATTCACACCAATGAAATTGATGGCAACTGGTGGACAATTCCTGCAGAGCGTTCCAAGAACGGTAAAGAGCATCGGGTTTATCTAACTGCTACTTCGCTTATACTCATTGCTGATTCTATGGCCCACGTTGTCAAAACAAGGGAACTACCAACTGATGTCAAGTATAGTGGATATATTTTCCCCTGCCCTCACAAAAAGAAGGAGCAGCCGATTGATTCACACGCTCTGCCGGTTGCAGTCCGACGAAATCTTGCGTGGCCGCTGGTTGATAAGAAAGGCCAACCGCTCTATGACAAAAATGGCAAGCCCGCAACGGAAAATCGTCTGGGGTTAGCCCAGTTCACCCCCCACGATTTACGCAGGACTGCAGCAACCTTTATGGGGCAAATGGGTTTCATGGATGAAATTATTGACGCTGTGCTGAACCATGTTAAACAGGGTATTATCAAAACGTACAATCGCCATGACTATGACGAAGAGAAAAAAAAGGCACTTGTCGCATGGGAACTTAAACTCAACAACATCACCGCCAATAATACTGACAACGCACTTCCTAACGAGCAAGCCAATGAGACCGAATTGGTCTGATATAAGCAGCGGGCAGCACTTGCCCAATGTCACCCCATATACACTTCATTAAACCACTACCTCAGATTGCCCTTCTTGTCCTCCGAACATCGGGGCACCTGTGCCCTGACAAAAAATCCCGCATGAAAAAAAAGTCCCGTTTTTATGTATGTTGTCCGAAAGAATAGTAATTTGATTCTGAAGCAAAGTAATTGGTTTGAACTCGCAGCTGCATTTATTTCGCAGAATCAATCATGAATATTGTCCCGATTGCTCAAGCGTAATAGTTAGACGCAACGGAAGGCCTGTTTAAAGCTTTAAACGCATATTTGCACATAAAAGCGTATCGGATTTAGAAATAGAATTGCAAAAAAATCGTGGTGTTTTTGACCCCCTATTTTTTTCATTGTTTGCTCAAACGTAATAGTTAAGTGCAACGGGAAGCACTTCTGAAGCAAAAAACGGTACTTTTGACATTATTTCACTCTGATAATTTATCCGGGGAAATTGAAACAAAACTCCACGAGCAGCAGAGAATCCGAATAATTTATTGCTGCAATTTTCTCATAATATCTGTAGACAAATTCTCCCGTGAAATATCTAAAAAACAGAAATGTTGAACATTGTAAGTTCATGATTATTTCAGATTGTGCGCTGAGAATGTCCTGATGACCAAACGTAATAGTTATGTCCATCTGAATGCATGTTAGACGCATCTAAATGCACTTTTGGCAAATTCCACGATTCAGTCTTTTTTCAATAAAAAGTCCAAAATCAAAAACTGTAAAGACATGCATGAGGCAGAAGAATGTATTTTCGCATGCAGAAATGTTGTGTCTGAAATTTTGTCCTCAAAACTACAAATATTCATCTGCGATACAAATCGTATCAATGGACAATTTTAATAGTGCAGAACTGCGAATAATAATGTTGTCCATATATCAATCGTCAACAAAAGTTGGGCGTAAAAAGGAGGTGATTGGAAGTAAAGCTCATCACTATAAATCAGGCAAATTTATAAATTTTCTGCCTGCAAAAATATTCCAATCAGCATTTCTAAAAATTAAATAAAGGACAATCAATATGCCGCCAACAAATAAAGATTTCAATTACACCGAAATTATTCGTCCACGAGAACTTCCAATTTACACGGGTCTCTCACGAACCACCTGCTGGAGACTCGAAAAAGATGCCTCTAGCGGTTTTCCTCAACGCATCAAATTGACACCTACAGGTTCTGCTGTTGGTTACATTCGCTCTGAACTGATGAAATGGCGAGAGAGTCGCCCGACTGTTGTTGAAAACGTTCAATAATTCCATCGGAGGTGCGTGATGAAATAATTATTCAGTAGCACCTCCCGCAACCGGTTTTCAATCGCCAGATACATACACTCCCGCTCGTTACAGCGGGGGTGCTTATCTACATTACAAGGATAAATCTCATGGAAAAAAAACGTAAATTTTTCAATATGCCATCATCAATGTTTGGCAAAGAGCTTAAACCGCTGCCTAAAAACATTACCGGTAGCGATGCACGTCAACATGACACTGTGGAAAAAGAACTATGTCCTCTTATTCCTCACCATCAATCTATCAACCAGAATATCAAGGTAAAGTCAGCACATTCAGTTGACAGTGCAATTGACTGGGATGACCTTGGCGCAAACTTGTTGCCCGAGACTTCCAATAAACATTCGAAGTCAAAAGTGACTACGGTTGAATGCGCACCTGACAAAACCGCCTGGCGCCTTCTTATTGATGTGATTGACAAGTTTAATATCAATCTGGAGTTGGGAACCACAGAAATAATCAAAATGGTTACCTCTGACGATGAATTGCCGTGGGGTATATACCAGTCTGGTTCTCCTATGGGGTTGTTCCATTTTGCACGAGAACTGAAAAAGTTGGGTTTACGGGCTAAGGATATTCCAACTGCTAACGGAGTAAAGCGTGGGTTCCTTTGGGAGGACCTGAACGATGCGTACTTCATATACGTGCGAACGTTTGGATTCCCCTGTTCTGTAGGTAAGAAACTGGTGTCTGGCCGTTACAGAAAGTAGCAGGTGAATCCTGCATTGATTTGCCCACTACGTAGTAGTTCCACTAATGCCATCACTGACATACCCCCGACCTCCTCTGTTCTCATTTGTTTAAACCATAAGGAGAGAGTCGGGGGTAGCTCTGGATGCAGATAAAATCTGTTTTAGATAATTTGATATCAGAGGTGATGAATGGAAAATACAAATCATGATTATTTATATGGGTACATGGTCAATAGATATCTGCGTCCGCTTATATCTACATGTAACTGGTGCCGGTAGGCAAAATCCGTTAGCAAGACGCATTTATTTGATGCCTCTAGAAGCTAGAAGAACACCCACAATAACAATATGGGTCATATATTATTATCACTTACCATTCTATGACAACAAGGAGCTACAGATGAAATTGATAAGTGATGATGATGTAATAGCTGCTCTCTCAGAGAGTCACCGTAAGCTTTGTGATAAGAATCAACGTCGGTCTCTAATGGATTTAAAGCCTCTTGGTAGTAAGTATCAGCGTTATCAATTAGCATCAAATAACCCCATTACTGAAGCGTGTAGGGAGATGGTCTACAACATGAGCCCATACTTCTTCATATCTCTGACTCTGATGAGTATGGTCAATGAAAGTCACATGCAGGTACTAATTAACAAGTTTATTCACAAGTTTAACCAGAAACTGTTCAGTAGAAAGTATGACAAGAAACCAGTTTTTATGGAAGGGTTCGCTTTTTTTGAAAAGTTCTGTTCTGGTGTCAGTAACAATAATTACCACGTTCACATGCTGATTTGTGAGAACGACGAATATTATGGAAAAGATTTTGATGTGCACAAAGTCAACTTCTATGAAGCAGCAAGTCAGGTCAAGAATGAACGTGGTAATCGTGTATTCAGCCCTAAAGCGATTGACATCCGACTTGCTGGAGATGAGCGCAGAATAGACTACAGCTTTGAGCAACTACACGATGGCAATCTGGACCGTTTCAAAACAATCGGCCTGAACGGATTGTCTGACAGGCTTTATGACGGTTTTTAAAGTTGAATATCCGAATATTCCTTACTCACACAACATTAACCCAATATCTATTTGAGGTAAAAACAATGGCTAAGAATAAAAACAATCCAAACATCAGTAGTGTCCCAACGTTGAATAGTCGATGAGCCGTAATGGCCCGTTAATTCTGAGAGAAAGTGACATCATGCCATTAAACGACTTGAAAATTTTCCGGAGGTTCAGCCATCTTCGCGCAGCAATGTGCG
>CAIPTY010000027.1 GCA_903868145.1 uncultured Desulfuromonadales bacterium
AATTCCAATCCCATTATCAGCGACTGAAAGAGAAATAATTCCATGTCTCTTATGATATTGAGCAAGAATCCACCAACCATTATCATGATATCCAACCCCATGTTCAACAACGTTGTTAAAGACCTCAATGAGTATTACATTTGCAAATAGTTCAATTTCATCTTTGGTAAAATTAGTATTTTCTTCTAGCAAACTTACTATTCCATCTTCTCTTTGCTCAATGTTTCGTCGATCTTTTTCTCTCTGAATTTTGACAACATCTTTGTCGTCATAACAAGACGAGTCTTCCTTTTTACCGAGCTTTACGTAATCATAAAATCCGCAATGGTATAAATAAGAATTTACTGTACTGTGTTCAGACGGAATTGAACCTAATTTAGGAGGTCTATTGTTGTTTCTTGACGAAAGCTCCACCCATTGCATCAATGAACAAAGGAGAGTAACCGCTGAAGGCCAAAGCCTCGTACATTTACTAAAATCAAAGATTAGCTCTCTTGATTCAAAATCTATAACGTTATTTGCTATATAAAAAAAGTAATCAACAATGCCTTGTTTCTCTAACCCAAATTCTCCTTCAATCGGAATAACTATCTGATGCCCTTTATAGTGTTTTCTGTAAAAGGCCTTCATAAAATGATTTCTCTGAACCCGAAGAAGCTTTATTTTTTTAGCAATTTCAATTTCAACAGATGCTATTTTCCTGCTATTTTTAAGAAAGTTAGCATAACGTTTCTCTTGTCTCAGCTTTCTTATATTTCGCCGCTTCATTAGCAGCATTTTTTTTATTTTAATTTTTTTCATTTTTGTAGAATAAAACAACATGTGCCTTAATATTGCTAGATTCCATGCCCCTTTTCTCTCAGCAAACCAATTTTATATAACCGTCCTTAATCCTTTACCCTCAACATGAAAACGTTCATTGTACCGCACTCTTTTCATCAAGTTCTTTATACGCTATCAATCAGAAAGAACAAAAACCAAAAAACTTACCTTTCATTACCCAAAATATGGGGGGAATACAAATACTGCTGAAACCCAGCGAACACCTGCCCGATCTCTTCCGGTCTACTAAGATCAGCTACAGCGTCGGCGATAGAATTATGATACTTCAGTTTCAAGAGCGGTGTCAGTTTCGCCTGATCCAGTTCTTCCACGCCGATGGTCACATAATGAGCAAGTACGAAGTCCAGAAACAGTTGAAGTTTGTTGTTGAAGTGCTGGGTGATAAGCGTCCGTGCTTTCCCAGCTCGTTCTTCTCTGGTTAGCGGTGGCATGGCATAGGCAACATGCGCCAGCACATCGAACAGGTCACTTCTCTCTGCATCTATGATCTTCTGCATCTCTGCCAGTTGGTCTTGACCGAACCCCTTTTCAGAAAGCCCTTCCAGCAGTTTCTTGCGGGTATCCGGTCGGCTCCAAAGCGCACGCAGTTCTTCCTCGTTCTTGAAAAACTCAGGCAGTTTGCCGAACAGCATCTCCATGAACTGCTGCGCCGACATCGGCGTACCGTCAGGGTGCCAGAAACTTGTTACGGTCATGTGCTGGATGTTCCGCTCTTTGCCGTCAGCCAGCTTGACCTTCGCCTTCTTCTTGCAGACACAGGGACGCTGGCCGCATTTGTGGCAGGGTGGCGGTTCAGGTTTATCGCATACGCACGGCAGTTCACCGCATATTTTACACGGCTCCAGTGGAGGTTTGACGCACTCGCACGGGTAACAGCCGCACTTGGCACAGGCTTCCGGTTCAATCGGCTCACCGTCCCACTCAGGATCACTGAAATGGTGGTGTGCCTTCACGAAGTCGTAAATAGTGAAGTAGTCCTTGCCGTCATAGAGTCGAGTACCACGCCCTATGATCTGCTTGAACTCGATCATGGAATTGACCGGACGCATCAATACAATGTTACGGATATTACGGGCATCAACGCCGGTTGATAGTTTCTGCGAGGTGGTCAATATGGTGGGAATACTCTTCTCGTTATCCTGAAAGTCCCGTAGGTGCTGTTCACCTAATGCGCCATCGTTGGCAGTCACCCGCTGGCAGTAGTTCGGCTCACTGCTGTTCTTGATCTGGTTGATAAGGTCACGTACCGCAAGTGCATGATCCTGTGTGGCGCAGAACACCAAAGTCTTTTCCCTCTGGTCGATCATGGACATGAAGAGTTCTACCCGCTTCTTCTCCCGCTCCTTGATCTCGATGATCTTGTTGAAGTCAGTTTCTTCGTACCGCTTGCCGAATTCTACTTCACCCTCCATGACCCTATCATCGGAGGTGTAGACATAATCATCCAACGTGGTGGAAATCTGCTTCACTCGGAACGGCGTGAGGAATCCATCATTGATACCGTCCTTCAGCGAGTAGATATAGACCGGCTCGCCGAAATAGGCGTAGGTGTCCACGTTGTCCTTGCGCTTGGGAGTAGCGGTCAGACCGAGTTGTACGGCGGGGGCGAAGTAATCCATGATACTGCGCCAGTTGCTTTCATCGTTGGCACCGCCACGGTGACACTCATCAATAATGATGCAGTCGAAGAAGTCAGGCGGGTACTCGCCAAAATAGGGGGTGTCACCGGCTCCGCTCATGAAGGTCTGGAAGATGGTGAAGAACAGGCTACCGTTCTTTGGTACCTTGCCTTTCTTCTTGATCTCATCCGGTTCAATCCGTATCAGTGCATCTTCGGGGAAGGCTGAGAAGGCGTTGTATGCCTGATCTGCCAGAATGTTGCGGTCAGCGAGGAACAGGATACGAGGTCGGCGGGTCGGTTCGCTCTCCTTCTTCCAGTCGGTCAGGTTCCAGCGGCTATGAAACAGTTTCCATGCTATCTGGAAAGCGATGAAGGTCTTGCCGGTTCCGGTTGCCAGAGTCAGAAGGATACGCTGCTGATGGTCGGTAATAGCCTCCAACACCCGTTCAATGGCTATATCCTGATAATAACGCCCTTGGAAGTATCCACCCCGATCTTCAAACGGTACAGCGGCGAAGCGGTCACGCCATGCGTTCTGCGTGGCAAAAGTGAGGTTCCAGAGTTCATCCGGTGTGGGGTACTGTGACAACTCACCCTCAACGCCGGTTTCCATGTCAATGCCATAGATACCCTGCCCGTTGGTGGAGTAGGTGAAGCGGATTTCCAGCTTACCGGCATAGTCCTTGGCCTGACCTACACCCTCAGTCAGCAGTTTATCCCATGCCTTTGCTTCCACCACCGCCAGCTTGGTGTTGCGGTACTCCAGCACATAGTCAGCCGTCAGAGCTTTACCACGTTTGCCGTGGCCTTCGATACGACCAAGAGTAATGGTGTACTCACGCCGTATGCGGCTTCCCTCTACCACATTCCAGCCAGCAGCTTTCAAGGCGGGGTCTATGTATTCGGCTCTGGTTTCGGCTTCGTTCATGGGTTATCTCTTACCATCTTCCAGCAGTTTTTTGATATGACGATCAAAGTCCGACTCAAACAACCGATCCTGAACAATCCGGTATTTCTCATATTCACTCTCGGCAAAGGCTTTGGCAATTTCCTTGGTGACAGTACCGGGGCTATCCAGAATTTCACGTTCGTTGAACTGTAAAAAAGCGTTCAGCTTGTTGGCCCAATCCTCCATAGTCATGGGGATGTTCCGCTCTGCCTGATCCTCGGCGTAGTCGAGGTACATGCTCACAAAGCGGTCGAGTGATTTCAGCTCTTTTTCGGTAAGATAGTTTTTGGCAACCGATACATCCGGTTTGAGGATTTTGCCATCAGGGGCATTCTTCCAGGTCGTCAGCCCCATTCGTTCTTTGGCATTGTCGGCCCGATTGACGATCAGTTCTGCTGCGGTATTCCCGTGAATGGCGAAATGGAGCTTATTCTGTACGGCAGCGAAGAAGGTTTTGGTGGTTTCTGAATCGCTGCTGTAATCCATTGCCGTTGCATAGATGTCGGTTATCTTTTGATAAAACTTCCGTTCACTCGCCCGAATCTCGCGGATTTCAGCCAGCAGGTTGTCGAAATATTCCTTGTTGAAGAAAGAGCCGTTTTTCAAGCGCTCCTTATCCAGCACGTAGCCACGAATGGCAAAGTCCCGCAACACACCGGTTGCCCATTGCCGGAACTGGGTAGCACAGGCGGAGTTAACCCTGAAACCCACTGCAATGATGGCATCCAGATTGTAAAACTTTGTGGTGTACTCCTTATCATCTTCGGCAGTGTGTCGGAATTCCCGACATACTGAAGTTTCAGCAAGCTCTCCTGTTTCAAAGATATTCTTCAAATGTTCAGTAATGGTGCTGCGCCCTTTTTCAAACAGCACCCCGAGCAGCTTTTGCGTCAGCCAGACGGTTTCATCCTCAACGCGCACTTCGATGCTGTTTTCACCGGCCTGTTTGGTGAAGATAAGGAATTCGGCAGTGCTGTTGCGGATTTGCAGTTTTTTCTCTTTGCTCATGGGTAGCGTCCTAGAGTTGACCGGTGAAGGCTTGGTCGAGGAGTGATTTTTTCAATGCATCAAGGGCGGCGAGTTTCTTTTCTGAGTTGGCCTTGGCGGTGGCGATGCCATCAAATGCTTCATCAAGAATGGCAATGATGTGCTGTTGTTCATTTGTAGGAGGAATGGGAATTATAAGAGATTTTATGAATGGTAATTTCACACCCTGAACAGTTGCGCCAGTACCTTCATCAATAATTATTTGAGCACTGTTTTTGAACCATTGAAACAAATAACCGACTGACAACACGGAAGTGTTTTTTGGAATAATCCCCTTTAAATCCTGATTTATTGCCGTATCATGTGCCAGCAGGCACACCTTGCCTAAACCAACTCTGGTAGCAATAACAACATTACCTTTTGGAATTACATTTGTTGAACTGCTTTTGACGGCCGCTTCTGTAATCTTGAATTCAGTTTCAGAAATAACGTCAGACTTCATATCACGGACTGTTGCCCATGGAATGGTTCCGTTCAAGTAAAACAATTCGTTATCTTTGGAAGGCGTACCACCACCTATAACATCACACACATCTCCTAACGTCCTATACTCCCATCCTGCCTTCATCTATTCCTCCGCTCATCCAACCGCTGCTGATCCCGCGCCTGCAACCTGGCTTTCGTCATCCGCTCACGCAAGCCGCCCTCTTTCAAAAAATCCTTCTCCAATCGCCGTATCTGCTGATCCAGCAGATAATTTGCCTGATGAATCAGGCAAATGGCGATGTTGGCGACTACATTGGCAGGTCTGGTATCGACGAATTCCCGCAGATCATCGCCGGTCAGTGCTTTATTGTGGTCGAGCTTGCCGTCTGAAGTCTTGGGTGCAGCCCAGCTCTCCCAGCGGTACGGTTCATCAAGGATGAAGGTGTACGGCTTGCCCTCAAGCTGTGCCTCCATTGACTTGTCCTGCTCCAAACCGTCAAGGTACTTCAGGAACAACAACCATGAAGTCTGCTCTGCGTAATCCAACTCACTACCGCAACCGGCCTCTTTCCAGAGAACGTCGTCGATGTTTTTGAAGGCTTGTTCAAACATTATTCATCCTCACTCCAAGATTCAGTCTCCAGCAAAGCAGTTGCCTCAGCTCCCGGCATCTCCTGGACTCCCTTGAGCTTTTTTTCGATGGAGCGTGAACGGACTGCAGCTGCATCAATATGATTACCGGCTTCCTGCAGTTTTTTACTGGTTTTGTCCAGCACATCGCCAAACTTGTGGAATTCAGTGCGCACAGCACCCAGCAGATTCCAGACTTCGGCCGAGCGTTTTTCAATGGCAAGCGTACGAAATCCCATCTGGAGGCTGTTCAACAATGCGGCTAATGTCGTCGGACCGGCTATCATCACCTTAAAATCACGCTGCAGAGCCTCAAACAGGCCGGGTCTGCGCAGAACTTCAGCATACAGCCCTTCCGTAGGCAGAAACATGACGCCAAAATCGGTGGTGTGGGGAGGATCAAGGTATTTATCCCTGATAGCCGTTGCCATCAGACGCACCGCCTTGTCGAGCTGTTTTGCAGCATCAGCCGTTGCCAGGAGATCGCCGTTCTCCTGGGCTTCTACCAGGCGCAGATAATCCTCCTGGGGAAATTTAGCATCCAGCGGCAGCCAGATCTGACCATCGGCCGTTCCGTCACGCCCCGGCAGCCGAAGAGCAAATTCGACCCGCTGGCCGCTACCCTTTCTGGTCTCAACGTTTGCCTCGTACTGACCGGGGGAGAGTACCTGCTCCAGCAGGCTCGACAGTTGGATTTCCCCAAACGTCCCCCGTGTCTTGACATTGGTCAGCACCTTCTTGAGATCGCCCACCCCGCTGGCCAGGGTCTGCATTTCCCCCAGACCGCGCTGGACCATTTCCAGGCGCTCGCTGACCTGTTTGAAGGATTCTCCCAGCCGTTTTTCCAGCGTATCGTGCAGTTTTTCATCGACGGTAGTCCGCATCTGCTCCAGCTTGAGGGCATTATCTTCCTGAATAAGACGCAATCGTTCTTCAACCGTCTCCCGCAACTTGTCCATGCGTCCTTCGTTGCTGGCGGTCAGGTTTTTGAGCTGCCCGGCAAATATCTCGAGCTGATCCTTCTGCAGGCCGGCAATCTCACTCATCCGCTTCAGCAGCGAGTCACCAAAGGCCGAGACCGCTGCGGCATTTTCCTCCCGCCCCTGACGGGCTGACTGCAACGCCTCTTCACGTGAGCGCGTCAGTTCTTCCCGGAGCATTCGTTCCTGACGTTCCAGCAACCGCTCCAACGATTCTATCCGGGATGCAGCAGATAAGCTGTCATCCTTTACAGCAGAACGCTTAGCGATAAAAACGATTAGTAAAAAAGACAATACCGATATAAAAAGAACAAGATATAACAGCGCGTCAAACATATTGAATCTCCAGACAAAAAACCGCTAGTGCGGTTTTTTGGGTTACATGTGTGATAGAGAGCGTGACAGGGCAGCGAATTCATCCAGAGAAAGTGTTTCCCCGCGACGCTGACCATCTATGCCGCATTCAGCCAGAATCCTCCGCAGTTCTTCAGTAGGTGCCAGTTCAGAGGCCTTCAGGCAGTTGATCAGTGTCTTGCGCCTCATGGCAAATGCGCTCTTGACGACCTGTCTGTAGACCGCCTCATCCCCTACCGCTGCACGCGGAACCGTAAGGGGAACAAAGCTGAGGACGGCGGAGTAAACCTTGGGGCTGGGGTGAAAGCAACCGGGGGAGACCAGAAATTCGCGGCGCATGTCAAACCATAATCCCAGCAGGGCCGTGGTAACGCCATAATCCGGGCAGTCGGGCGGCGCCACCAGACGGTCTCCGACCTCTTTTTGCAGCATCAGGATCATGCGCGACAGGCGGTTGCGAACATCCAGCAGCCTGAAGAGAACAGCCGTGGAAATATTGTAGGGGAGGTTTGCTACCACCTTCCAGCGCGACTCCGAATCACCCAGGATCGCCTCCAGATCCACGGCCAGTATATCGCCATCAATAACGGTGATGCGCGGGTCGTCCTGATAGCGTCGCTTGAGAGCTGCGGCCAGGGCGTGATCATACTCCACCAGAACTAGACGACCTGCCTGCCTGACCAGCAGTTCGGTCAGCGCCCCCCGTCCGGGACCTATCTCCAGAACGGCGTCTTCGGGTACGAGATGGGCGCTGTCGATAATCTTGTCAATGATATTGCCATCAACCAGAAAGTTCTGCCCCAGTGATTTGAGCGGACGGCGGGCGGCGCTCACCGGAATACCTCACTCACGCGATCCATTTCCCAGGTAGCAGTAACGTCGAGGGTTGCGGGTGATGACAGGCCATGCTCCAGATAATAGTCACCAGGCACGGCAAGCATGGCGGCGTTATCTCCGCAGAGCGTCGGATGGGGAATATGCAGATCAGCGCCGCATGTCAGAGCCAGCCGCGTCATACTCTCCCGCAGCCCGCTGTTGCAGGCGACCCCGCCGGCCACAACCAACCGCTTTGCTGAGGTCTGACGGATTGCCGCGGTCGTTTTAGCAACAAGCACGTCACAGACCGCCTGTTGGAAGGAGGCGCACAGGTCATTGGCCTGTCGGCCGGGAATCAAAACCGGATTTCGGGCAATCTGTTGCATCATGGCAGTTTTGAGGCCGCTGAAACTGAAATTGAGACTTCCATCGTTGATCAGGGGGCGCGGCAACTTTACTGCCTGTGCATTGCCGTCCCGCGCCATTGCATCGATCCGGGCGCCGCCGGGATATTCCAGCCCCATGATCTTGGCTGACTTGTCGAAGGCCTCACCCGCTGCATCATCAACAGTTCTGCCCAGCGTGGTGTATCGACCGACCCCTTCCACATGGTACAGATGGGTGTGCCCGCCTGAAACCACCAGCGCCAGAAAGGGGAACGGCACCACCTGTTCGAGAAAAGGGGCGAAAAGGTGCCCTTCAATATGATGCACGCCAACAAATGGAATTCCGCACGCCAGGGAAATCGCTTTTGCGGTCGAAAGGCCTACCAGCAGCGCGCCGGAGAGCCCCGGACCCCGGGTGACCGTAATCCCTTCTATGGCGGAGAGAGGGACATCGGCCTCAAGCAGAGCCTGTAAGATGACCGGTGTTATCATCTCCAGATGTTTGCGTGACGCTATCTCGGGAACCACTCCGCCATAGACGGCATGCGTGGTGACCTGCGACGAGACCACCGAGGAGAGAACCTCACGACCATCACGAACCACTGCCGCGGCAGTCTCATCGCAGGATGTTTCAATGGCGAGAAGCAGCATTGAGATTACAGCAGATTTGCGGCCAGTTCGGCCAGTTCGGAGCGTTCGCCCCTGGTGAGGGTCACATGGGCGGCAATGCGCTGGCCCTTGAACTTTTCGACCAGGTAGGTCAGTCCGTTGCTGGAGGAATCCACGTAGGGATTGTCGATCTGGTAGGGATCGCCGGTCAGAATGATCTTGGTACCCTCCCCCACCCTGGTCACGATGGTCTTGATCTCGTGGGGGGAGAGGTTCTGGGCCTCGTCAACGATCAGGTACTGGTTGGGGATCGAGCGGCCGCGAATGTAGGTCAGTGGCTCGATATCCAGCAGTCCCATGGCCATCAGTTCCTTGTAACCCTTGTTGCTGTGACGCTTGTCTGTGTCATGGCCGGAGAGCAGCAACTCCACATTGTCGAATATCGGCTGCATCCAGGGGGTAAGTTTTTCCTCGATGTCACCGGGTAAAAAGCCCAGATCCTTGCCCATGGGGAAAACCGGCCGCGAAACAAGCAGGCGGTTATAGACGTTTTCCTCGGCGGTTTTATGCAGACCGGCTGCGATGGCCAGCAGGGTCTTCCCGGTGCCGGCCTTTCCGACGAGGGTTACAAGCTTGATGCTGTCATCCATCAACACATCCAGGGCGAAGGACTGCTCGCGGTTGCGCGCAAACAGGCTCCAGATCCCCTCCTTGGGAATCTTGCGAACCGGCACGATGCGGCCGTTCTCGGGAGAATTCCTGCAGATGGCGGTGTGGGAAGGATTACTGCTGTCCACGATTGTGATGAACTCATTTGGCAGAAGTTCCAGCGGCGCCTCCAGCCAGCCCTGGCCGTAGAAGCGGTCTACGGCATCCGGCGGAACTTCGACAGAGCGGGTGCCGGAATAGAGTTCCTGGATATCGACCTTGTCCGACTCGTAATCCTCGGCGGCCAGACCGATTGCATCGGCCTTTATGCGCAGGTTGGTGTCCTTGGTGACAAAGACCAGCTCGGTGTCCGGATTCTGGTCGCGCATATCCATGGCCACGGACAGAATCCGGTTGTCGCCACTGTCCTCGCGCAGATCGACCGGCAGATGCTTGAGATTTTTCTCCGTGAACAATACAACCCGCAGGCTGCCGCCGCCAGGAAGCGAAATACCGACCGCCAGCGATCCCTTTTCACGCATGGTGTCAAGAACACGGGAGATCTGGCGGGCGTTCCGGCCGGTCTCGTTCATGTCCTTCTTAAATCTATCGATTTCCTCAATAACTGTGATCGGTATTACAATATTATTTTCCTGGAACTTGAACAGGGCCTGCGGGTCATGCAGGAGCACATTGGTATCAAGAATAAATATTTTCATGATTTCCTTTCAGAATAGCGGGAGATGTCATAACCGACAGCCTGTCGGGGTTCAGAAATAGCGTGGTCAACGTCAGCGGAGACATTCTACAACGGCGCGTGCAAAAAGCGCAATATCTTCACGGGTGGAGAACCAGCCCGGACTCATGCGTACAGTGCCAGCCGGAAAGCTGCCCAATGTTTGATGGGCACGGGGCGCACAGTGCAGACCCGCACGTACGGCAATATCGAAACGCTGATCCAGCTCAAAAGCCAGCGATGCGGCATCCTTTCCCCTCGCGGCGCAGGAGAGCACGCCTGCGCAAACCGACTGATCTTCCGAGCCATAGAGAGTCAGGCCGGGAAGACCTTCCAGGGCGTCACGCGCAATTTTAACGAGATTACGCTCGTGACCGCCGATGATCGTCGCGCCCTGCTCCAGAACAAACTCCATACCGGCCTTGAGTCCTGCAATACCGGGAAGGTTGTGCGTACCTGCCTCAAAACCGTCCGGAAAAGAGTCCGGTTGCTCTTCGGATGTCGAGTTGCTGCCGGTGCCTCCCGCCAGAAGCGGTCTCAATGCCACACCGGGGGCAACGGCGAGCAGCCCCGTTCCCTGGGGGCCGTACAGCCCTTTATGGCCCGGGACCGCCAGCAGGTCAATGCCAATTGAGGCAACATCGATCGGTATGCTTCCTGCGGACTGGGCTGCATCCAGCAGAAACAGGACTTCCGCCTGCCGGGCGATTTTGGCGATCAGCTCAATTGGCTGGATGGTACCCGACACGTTGGAGACATGAGCACAGGCAATCATCCGGGTTTTCGGGGTCAAGGCGCGACGGATGTCATCGGGATCCACTCGACCATCGCTCGCAGCAGTAACGAAGGTCAGCCCTACCCCCCTTTCACGAAGAGCCTGCAGAGGACGGATCAGAGAGTTATGCTCCATCGAGGTTGTGATGACGTGGTCGCCGTCCGAGAGGGTTCCCCGCAAGGCAGTATTCAGTGATTCGGTGGCGCTGTGCGTAAATATAATCCGGGATGAGTCAGGGACGGAAAACAGTGCTGCGGCAACTTCACGGGTCTGAAACAACAACCGGCCGGCCTCAAGTGAACGGCCATATCCGCCCCTTCCGGGAGAGGCCCCGATCTCGCGCATGGTGTGCAGAACAGCCTGGTAGACCGATTCAGGCTTTGGATAGGACGTTGCTGCATTATCCAGATACAGTGACATGTCAGGGCAGAGCCACGGGCTTTTCAGTAAGCCAGGGGAATACGCCCAAAGCGCCGGAGCTCTTATTTTCAGACCCTATACGGATTTTTGCCATAAGAGACGACTCATCGGCTGTCCCCCACCAGTTTCTGACAGCAAGAAGATTCTCAAGCCCGGCAGATACAAGGTTATATCCGGCATTGCCGCTGAAATCATTATCCCAGACAACAGCGCGACCATCGGACAGCAACATGCCGTCACGAAGGTTATCGGCAATCCGGCAGCGGTTGATTGTCAGGCGTGCGCCGGTTATATGCAGGGCGGTATCGCGGTTACGTGTGAAGCGTGACATGAAGAGCCTGCCTTCGCCACCACGAATCCGGGCTCCCGCAGCGTTATCCACGACCTCGCACGAACTTATTTTCAATCGGCAATCATCGCTGAGAATACCCTGCTGTGTATTGGCCCTGAGCACTACAGAAGAAATGACAACAGCGGATCGCAACAGCGCCATTCCGGTTCGATTTTCGGAAATTACCGAATCCCTCACATCCAGTTCGCTGTCATGGACTTCCAGCCCGGTTTCGCAGGTGGATATTGCGCAACCCTGCATGCTGACAACGCTGTCCTGTAGGAGAACACCGGTTGTGGAATTGGTTACCGTCAGGTTTTTCGCTGTGAATCCTGAAAAGCGGGCGTCAATAGCGGTCTGGGCGGCTTCAATAAAGCAATGTTCAAGCCGGTTGCGTTTTTCACTGGCGAGCAGCAGAATGCCGCCCCAGGTGCCCCCTGCGGACCGGGCCTGGAGGAACCGGATCGGGTTTTCAGGAGCGCCGACGGCCACAATACGACCCATAATAACCAGACGCGGCATCTGGCGGCTGGTGCCTCCCGCACTGAAACGGACAACCGTGCCCGGTTCAATCCGTAACGTCGCTTGCGGAGCCACAACCAGATACCCCGAAACCAGTATGGTTCCACGCCAGCTCACGTCCTCTTTCAGGGTGGCGTCCTTATACACGCCTTCAGTCTGGTCAAAAATCGGGGGGGTGTCAGATGGGGTGGGGGCTGCTTGTACCGGTTTAACCGGATACAGCCCAGACATCCAGAGGAAAATAAACAGTAGGACGCAGCGGATGGACAGCAACGTGCAGCCAAAATCGGTCAGCCCCGCCCGGGCTATCATCCGCCCATTCGCTTCATCAACCGTGCAAATGTTGTAATCCATGCTCTGAGGCAATAGCGATCAGCTCCCGTTGATAATTCCGTTGATTCAAGTGCAACTCCTACCACATATCACCACACCTGTAAATTTATTGTTGCGCCCATCCCGATGTTCTTACACGTTTCAAATCCCATGATATTTTTTTGTGTTTATATGTCGAGTTGATGTGTGGTACATTTTATCAAGGTGCTAAAAATATCGCTAACGTATCTGCCAATTTACTCTCGGCCACTAGAATGAGAAAAGTCGCGTCAATGGGTAGTCATCTTTGAAAAAGGAGAATTGGAATGAGCCTCTATACAATTAGTTCTGCAAAGATTATTTTAGCAGGTATTCCTTGGATCATCTGCGGACTTGTTGCGGCATACTGCGTAATTCGAGAGGAGAAAACCATCGATTTGCCCAAACTTGTCATGACATTTCTCATCATCTGCGGCGGTTGTATTTCGTTATTGGTATATATTTCCTCAACGTTCAAATCGTTTCATTTTGAAAATCCTTTGTATAGAGATAGAAATAAGATCATTGAAAATGGAGCTGCCCATAAAGGCGTCAAATAAATGGAACATGCGTATGCGTGGTGCGATGACGTACCTCAGGGCATGTCGGCAGAGACAATTAAGCCTTCAAGCAGGCCATAATCACTGACGTGCAGCCGGGTAAAACCGAAAAGCTTCATCGAAAGCAGTGTGATCAGGGTACCTGCAATTATCAGATCCTCCCGCCCTTTTTCAAGTCCTGGAATCTTCAGGCGATCCTCCGGAGCAAGCGGAAGCAAAATGGAGTAAATGCGCTCTATCTCATCCAGTCCAAGAACGGTATTGTTCACTTTGCGGTAATCGTAGTCTGACATCTTCATGCTGATGGCTGCCAGTGTAGTGGCAGTACCGGCGGTTCCCACAAGTGTCACGCCTCCGGGATCAACCGTCTTTCCCGACTGCTCCAGTTCAAGAACCAGGTAATCAAGTTCCTTCCGGATCTTCGCCATCATTTCGACGGTTCCGGCTTTTCCCTCTGTCAGTCTTACCACGCCCAAAGGCAGACTTCTGATGAAATCTGCAACGCCTCGACAGGACAAGGTGTATTCTGTGCTCCCACCGCCCACATCAAAGACCATAAGATTGTCGCAGGGACAATTCAGGCCGGCAATGACCCCCGAGAGGGTCAGCGCACCCTCCGTTCCTCCATCGATAACCTTCAATGCAATGCCCGTTTGCCGGTACACGTCATCTATAAACTCACTACCGTTGGCGGCATCCCTGATGGCGCTTGTTGCAACGGCTCTGGGAGATGAAATGTCATATGATTTAAGGATTTCTGAAAATCGCTTCAGACAACCCAGCCCGCGCTGAACAGCATCGCGAGACAAACCCGTCTCCCGGCAAAATCCACCACCCATGCGGACAATCTCACGTTCAATCCGAACATGCCGGAAACTTCCGTCAAGGGAGCGATCGGCAATCAGGAGGCGGGCTGTGTTTGTTCCGAGATCGATGGCGGCACAACGTTCGTTCATTCCTTACTCCGTATGCGTATTCCAAGAATATTCCAGCACTCTTCAGCAATGCGAATAGTTGCAGATGCCATGTCGTTAAAAAGCAGCATCCCCTGAGGGAGGCAGATACCGGAACTGATTCGCGCAAAATGGGCCTGCTTGACCTGATCAAAGCACTTTTGGGCATCCCGTTTGATCCGGTGCAACTCATCGCGATTTGATAAACCGCCGTTTCTGATGGCATCCTCGGTAACAGCCACCACATTGCCAACAGCTGCAAGCAGAATTTTAAAATCTCCCATGGCAGCCTCGGAGAAGAGAACACCGGCCTCTTTGCGGGCAACAATGCCATCCAGCACCTCTTCACAACGGTCGCCTATATGCTCAAGGGCAGTGACAGTCTGAAGAAACCCGGGGATTTCATATTGGATGTCTACATCGGTTGCGTTGCGCGAAAGAAGTGCCAAAAAAGTCGTAATTTCATGATTCAGTGAATCCAGAACAGCCTCGTGTTGCCGTATCGTTTCGGCTCTGCGGGAATCAAAATCAAAAAAAACCTCTCTGATGTCGGCGAACATGAATGATGCCACCGACATCATGCGCGTAATTTCCTTCCTTGCCTGCTCCATGGCCAGAGGTGGGGTATTGATGATCCGAACATCCAGATAGCCCGCACAAGGCTGGGTTGAATCAGTTCCACTGCCGCCGGAATTTTCCAACAACGTCAGGAGTCGAGAAACCGGACCGCCCAATGCAACGGCGCACAGGGCCAATATCAGACTGGCGCCGGAATGAAGCCACGCCAGAGCTCCGAAGTAATACTGAAAACCCTGCTCCGGGATATGTAATGAAAGTTCCGACAGGAAGGGAGTGGACACAAACGGGTACAGAAAAAGATACAGCAGGGAAAATGCCAGTGTAAGGGCAAAAAACACCAGCGCAATCCTGCGGGAAATATAATTGCCGCCCAGCGATGCCAGACCGCCCATTGCCGCAACGCCAACCAGACCACCAACGACCATGGCGCCCGATAGCTCCGCAGTGACCTGATGATTTTCCACAAGCGTGGCAATGATAGTGATCGTTGATCGAGCAGATTGAACAAGAAATGAGACAATCGCCCCAAAGAAAGCCGCAGTTGATGGAATGCTGTAAAATATGCCATTGAAAGCTTCGTACAGGGGATGGTGGTCAATGGGGCGAAAACTGTTTTCAAGAAGAGTAAGACCTAAAAAAAGGAGCCCGATGCCGAGCACAAGATCACCAACGTTTGCAAAACGTCGGCGTCGAGCAAAATATTTGAGAAGCACACCAGAGAATATCAGCAGGGTTGCTATGAGGCTGTAGGGAATTATGTGGATATGCAGGGTCAGGGAGGCGCCTATAAGCACACCTGCCAGTACATTTAACGCCTGAAATGAATTCAGCACTCCGCCATTTATCAGGGCTATGGTAAAAATAACCGCAGCGCTGCCCGAATTAACGCCTGTCGAAAGTGTTACTCCGAACAGGATCGAATAGAATCGGTTTGATGTCAGAAGTGAAAAAATGCGCCGGATGCGAGTATCAGCCACTGTACGAATGCCATCTGACATCAGACGCATGCCGAGCAGGAAGAGGCCAATACCGCCCAGCGCTCCTTCAAGCATACTCAGGGGCATGTTACGGCTCCGAACGTTAGTTCAAAAGTTTAGCAGTTTAGCAAGTTAAAAAGTGCGGCCACAGAAAAGTCGGTAACCCCGGATATGCCGGGGATAATTCCGATACTAACCGAGAACACGCTCCTTCAGCTCTTTGCCAACCTTGAAAAAAGGAAGTTTCTTGGGACTGACCGTAATCTGTTCACCGGTCTTCGGGTTTCTGCCGGTGTAGGTTCCATAATCCTTGACCACAAAACTTCCCATGCCGCGGATTTCTATCCTGTCGCCCTCTACAAGCGCCTCGGCCATGGAACCAAAAATCAGATTGACAACCTCTTCAGCACGCCTGATGGAAATATCCTTCGTGACCGCCAAATGTTCGATGAGTTCCGATTTGTTCATTTTCCCCTCCGGTTGAATCAAAGATATTTCAGTGTTTGCATGAATTGCCAAGATACTTTTTGAAAATAACGGCAGCATCCGCCTGCCTGCCGCACTCAAGCAGCAAACCGTGCAGCTTGTCAGCCGCAGTGCTTGCGAGCGGGGTATCGAGCAGGGCTATAAACTGATTGATGGCAGCCTCGGAATTACCGGTAAGCTGGTAAACCTCGCCACGCATCATCAATGACTGCCCGGTGAAAATATCATCTTCAATCATCCTGTCAAGCTGTTCTTCCGCTTCATCAAGACGATTTTCCTCCATGAGCAGCAGAGCCAATCCGAGATGTGGAAGAGGATTACCGATATTCACCCCGATTGCGTCACGCATGCAGAGTTCTGTTTCGGCAGTTTTTCCCAGTCGATGCAGTATCTTACCTTTTTCATAACTGTATATGTCACGGTGGGAACCGTCAAACCATTTTTCGAGCGTATCGAGTGCTTCCTGGTGCCTATCCTGACTTGCTGCAATGTACATCTGAGCAAAATCCTCTCCCAGAGTGGCATACACCTCCTGCAACTTTTCAGGAAGCTGGAGAATGAGCAGCTCATAATATTCATGGGGCAACAGGTCGCTGTCGGGATGAGGAGGCGGTACCTCCCCGGTTGACGTCGATATGTGTGAGCAGGAAGAGCATGCGTTTTTCGGCAGAGGCTCCTCCGCATCATGCGAGGACTCCAACAGGTCTGTCAGCAGCAAGTCGGCTTTTGAGCGAAGGGACGTGTCGCCAGTCAGAGTAAGCGCCAATTCCAGATGCTCCACAGCTTTTTCGTGGGCTCCACCTGCAATCGCATGGCACGCCTCTTCAATGTTCAATGCTGCAAGTCCTCTGTTGGCGTCATCGATGCGGCTGGCAAACAGGGTCGAAAGCTCCTGGCGGTCCGGATATCCCTTGCAGCGCTGCAAGCCGTCTTCATACGCAACTCTCGCATCATAGATGGAGTTGGATGCCATCAGGGCGTCACCTTTTTCGAGACAATCCTCCGGTCGCCGCACAAATAATTTTTTCAGGAACTTCATATAATCTCCCGTGCTACCTTCTTCGCAGAAGGGTTATGCTCTCAATATGGTACGTCTGCGGGAACATGTCAACCGGCACACTTTCTTCTATGGAGTAACCGTCGGCGACCAGAAGACCGCAGTCTCTGGCAAGTGTGCTTGGGTCGCAGGACACGTAGATGATCTTTTCCGGGCTCAGACGGCAGATATCGGGTATCAGGCCAACAGCCCCGACCCGGGGAGGATCGAGAATGACCGTGTCACACGGTCGGCCCGAATCTGCCCACCGCCTGGTTGCGCCCACCGCGACATCACAGATGAACGAGGTATTGCTGATACCGTTGAGGCGACTGTTGTGCTGCGCTGATTCAATGGAAATCCTGGACTCTTCGACGCCGGTGACGCTGCCCGCCTGGCTCGCTATCGGCAGGGAAAAATTACCGTTTCCGCAAAACAGATCAAGAACCTGCTCATGCGCCTGAAAGCACCCCATTCGTCTGACCTGAGCGAGCAAGGCCGCATTCTGGTCACGGTTGATCTGGGCAAAACCGCCCGGTCCGTACGTGATCAGGCAGGGTTGCTGTCCCTGAACCGGAGATGGCAGGGAATACGAGACCCTGTCATCACCGTATGCTTTCAGAAGTGAACGGGAGTTAGGCACCTGAAGGTGAATCCCGGTCAAAGGGCTCAGATCGGCCTGTCTTTCCCGGAAAAATCGCTCCACAGCATTTGTATCACGCCCCGTGTAGCTGATAACCGCCAGGACTTCACGTTCTCCGCATTCAAGTTTGATTGCCGGTATCGCATTCTTTTCCCTAAATGACGCCAGAACAGCCCGCAGGCGGTTCAAGGCCTTATTGACTACCGGCAGGGCTACGGGGCATCCCAGGGGTGGCAGGTCTTCAACCCTGTGTGTTCCGAATCGATAGAATCCTATCTTAAGACGATTGTCCGCGAATTGCACCTTGAACTGGACACGACTGCGATAGCCATACGGGAGCGCAGACGGCAGTACCGGCGCAGTGATGTCACTGTCGGGCATCACCACTCTCCGGAGTGATTCACCCAGGATTTGCTGTTTTGCCACCAACTGCTGCGAATAATCGATATGCTGCCAGAAGCAGCCGCCGCAGATGCCAAAAAGTGGACAGGGCGGTGCTATCCTGTGTGAAGAAGCAATGACCAGTTCGGCAATGTTTGCCGAGAGATAGGAGCGTTTCTCCGCCGTGACGGCGAGGCGCACCCCGTCACCGGGACAACTGAACGGCACGAAGCAGACCTTGCCATTAATACGGCAGACACCGTTGCCCCCGTAGGCCAGTTTTTCAATCATCACGGTGAGCTTATCCATGAACGGTCTACCTGGATTTAGGGGCGACAGAGTTCAGCGATTTTCGATATTCGCTGCGTACAAAGCTGCCGATGAAATCTTTCCGCAACAGATAGGGAAGCACATTGGAATCAAATGACGCCACCAGCGCCATGCGTTCAAACTCGATCATGTTTTCAGGAACCGCCATTTTTTCAAGGGTTCTGGAGAACTGTGCAGAAGCACCCAGCCGCCTGACGGCATCCTCGTATTCCGGCACGCTCTCAAAATTCCGGCTCGAAAGCGGGACGTCGGCATGAACCACAATACGAACATGATAATAACCGCCGAAATAGTGGCGGGTACATTCGGTAAGTATGACCTCGACAGCATCGGCGATGGCATACGATGCAATGCGCTTATCAGCGGTCATGGTGCATCCGCTCCAGCTCTGTGGCCAAACTGACCAGACTTGCTGCAACCAGCGCTTCCAGGCGCTCCCCCTTTTCAGCAGAGGCTTTGCCGGGATCACCCCAGACACCGCCCGGCCAGTAGCGGCGTTTGTCCCGCACCAGAATGCCGGAAGGAAACGATGGGAACTCGCACGGGGCGCTCCCCTTGACCAGCTGTGGGTGTGAGTGAAGAATACGCGAGGTTTCAATCTCTCCGGCGTGCGCATCCCCCTCGGTCTCAACCAAACCCCTGCCCTGCTCCCTGGCCAGATCAAATTCGGTCACAACGGCAATATCGATGTCGTCGAATCGGGCAATCAATTCCTCCCCCGCCTCCTGGAGCGCCATGCGGTGCGCGCCCCCGGCGTGGCCGGACAGGGCGATGAAACAGCGCAGCCCATGGGAGCGAAGCGAGCAGACGATATCACGAAAAAGCGCCTTGAGTGTCGGTGTGGAAATGGATACGGTGCCGGGATGACAGGCCGTTGAACGGCAGTTACCGTAATGCACCGGCGGTGCCACAAAAAGCGGTTTGAGCAGAGATGCTCTTTTGCAGACATCATAAGCCTCGAAGGTGTCGGTCGAGAGCGGCAGGTGCGGACCATGCTCCTCGACAGAACCGAAAGGTATCAGCGCCGTGCGTGTCGATGCGAGAGCCGCCTCAAACTCCGTCATGGTTATTTCTTCGAGGATCACAACGCCCCCAGCATGCGGTGCATCTGCGGAATCACCCTCACATCCCCAAGAACGGAGGAAGCTGCCTCCTGCAACAGGAGTATGCGCGCAGGAGTGATACCGGGGTCTCCGGTGGAAAGCGTTACCGGCTGTAGAAACAGGGGGATCGATGGCCCTGACTGATTGATGATGTCACACACCCGATAGATCTCATCAAGTCCGGTATTCTCAGCGATCACCACCTTGACGGACACGGCATGACCGATTGAGGACTCGAGGAAAGATTGATGCAGCCCCCACAGATGCTGATCACATCCTGAGGTTGACGGGAGTTTCATGTCCATGCTGATGTAGTTCAGATACGGGATCACCCGCTTCAGTGCGTCAGGCATGGTTCCGTTGGTCTCAAGGTGAATGGGGAGGATGCTGCGCAGTCCGGGAAGCAGCAGTGTCAGAGCTTCTGGGTGCATAAGCGGTTCGCCGCCTGTGATGCTGATCGAATGATGTGCGCCCGGAAGGGATTCGTTCCACCGGATAATGAGACCGACAAGCTCCTGAGGCGAGAGAGGTTGAGGCAGATGGTTGAATGTTGCTGATCCCGGACGCATCTCCACACGGCAGGTATCCTGACGGGAATAATCAGTATCACAGTAGCGACAATCAAGATTGCAATCAGCCAGTCGGATGAAAATCTGGCGACGTCCCGCCAGAAAGCCTTCACCTTGTATCGAAGAGAATACTTCCGTGATGAAAACAGGGTTACTCATAATAACAGGCGGAAGCGTTATCCGATTCCCACACCGTGACCGAATCCACCATAACGACATCGCCGTTCAGACGCTCCGACAGCCTCTGGTAGAGATAGCGGGCTATATGCTCTGATGATGGCGAGGTATCCTTGAATGCCGGATTATCATTAAGGTATTTGTGATCAAGCTCCTGGATGATGACGCCTGCCTCGCGTTTGAGAACCTTGAAGTCGATGCCCAGTCCGGCCTTGTCCAGTCCGGTGGCCGTAACCGTTACCTCAACGCGCCAGTTGTGGCCATGGAGGTTCTCGCAATCTCCCTGATAGTTGATGAGATTATGAGCGGCGGCAAAACTGGTTCGAATGGTCAGCTTATACATTTCTGACTCCTGAATGACGGTATTGTGTTAATTTGCCCGATACTACAGAAAACAAACCGCAACCACAAGTGATGTGGAGCAAAAACGTATCATCCGGTTTCACTCGTCCCCTGAATCCAGCCCGAATTTTGCCAGACGGTAACGGAATGAACGAAAGGACATGCCCAGGAGTTCGGCGGCCTTTTTCTTGGCACCACCGGTTCTATCCAGGGCTTTGAGCAGATATTTCTTTTCCAGAGCCTCCAGCAGCGGCTCCAGTTCAAGGCCACCCTCGGGAATGATGACCTCGGCATCGGCACCAAATGAGCGAGCCGCTGTAACCTGTGCAGGCAGGCTGTCTTCGGATATGACAACGGTGTTGAGTATCAGGCTTCGTTCCACAATATTTTCAAGTTCCCGGATATTGCCGGGGAAGGGATAGTTCATAAGCCGCTTGAGAGCCGACGGGGTTATAATCTCCCCGCTGTGATCGGAAGTGCAGTATTTCCAGAAAAAATGTTCCAGCAGCAGCGGAATATCCTCGATCCGGTCACGCAGGGGGGGCATGACGATCTGCACCACATTGATCCGGTAAAAGAGATCCTCACGGAAACTTCCGCTGGCAACCTGATCCGCAAGATCGCGGTTGGATGCCGTCAATACCCGGACGTCCGTTTTTCTGACCACCGAGTCCCCTACCCTTCTGAATTCACGCTCCTGAAGAACCCTCAGCAGTTTGGTCTGCAGCAGCAGCGGCAGTTCTCCGATCTCGTCCAGGAAGAGCGTCCCGCCGTCTGCCTGCTCGAAGAGACCGGGACGGTCTGCCACGGCGCCGGTAAATGAGCCTTTCTTATGGCCGAACAGCTCGCTTTCGATCAACGTTTCAGGTATTGCACCGCAATTGACCGCGACGAAGGGTTTGCCGCTGCGTCCGCTGGAGAGGTGAATGGCCCGCGCAGCCAGTTCTTTTCCGGTTCCGCTTTCTCCCATGATCAAAACGCTGCTCAGACTGCCTGCCACTTTCCGGATCATCTCAAACAGCTCCCGCATTTTCGCGCTGTTTCCGATGATGCCGCAGAATCCGTCCCTGGCACGTGCATCCTGTTTCAGCAGGGTATTTTCACGTTTAAGTTCGCGGGTTTCAAGGGCATTTCTGATCAGCAGTTTTACTTCGTCGATCTTGAAAGGCTTGGGAATATAATCGTAGGCGCCCAGCTTCATCGCTTCAACGGCCTGATCGGCTGCCGAAAATGCCGTAATCATCAGAACAACCGTATCAGCGGAAACGGCCTTGATCCTGGCAAGCAGTTCGATGCCGCTCAGTCCCGGCATCTGTACATCCGATATGACCAGATCAAACTGTGACGACTCAATCAGGCGCAGTGCATCATTGGCATTACCGACCACGCAGACCTGATACCCCTCACGTTCCAGAAGTATGGTAAGAAATTCCCGCATGCTCAATTCATCATCGACAACCAGAATTCTGGTTTTCATATCAACTCCTCAACAGCCTGAAAAAAAGTATGGCGCAACGCTGTTATTCCAATTCCAGATCAAGGATGATATCAAGGCGGCGAGGATTGAGGCGGCGAGGCGTACGTGGCAGTACGTTGAGCTGCCGAAGACGAGCCAACGAAGATAGGGCCTTGAGATGAAATTGGAATTACCCGATCCTGCGCAAACCATCCGCAATCCTGATCCGTACGGCCCGAGCCGTCGGAAATATGGCCGCTATGATACCTACTATCAACGAAAAAGCAATATCGAGATAGATCGTCATCGGCTCCACGTGGAAGACGGGAAAAAAAGCGCCCATCATCTCTCCGAATCTGGCTGCCACCGGGAAGGTCAGCAGAATGCCGATGCTGCACCCACAGGTGGTGATGAACAGGGATTCCCCGAAAATCATGCCGGTGATGTGCCAGGAACGAAAACCCATTGCCTTGAAAATGGCATACTCACCGATTCTCTCACGGGCGGTCATGGCCATGGTATTGGCAACCACCACCATGATTATGATGATGACCACGTACGATACGATGCGGATTGCCACGACAATAGCCTCGGTCATGGAGACAAAACTGAGCTGAAAGGCCTTTTCCGTCTCGGTCAGCGTCTCGGCGAGAGAGTTTTTGAAGAGTGCGTCCACGGCCAGAGATGTTTCAGCAGCGGCCTGGGGGATTTTTACGCCGACTATGAAGACCCCGGCCTGGTCCGCCCGCCTCGCGACGGTTTTACGGAGTGATTCGTTCAGATAGTCCCAGTGAAAAAAGAACTGTCCTTCGTCGGTAGACTGCTCCGCACCGCTGTAGATTCCTCGGAGGACGAACTCCCACGTGCCGGGGAAGATCGTGCCCTTGAGGGTAATGCTGTCACCGATCTTCCAGCCATAGCGCTCGGCCAGCTTGCGGCCCGCAACACATGACTTGCGATCCATGACGAATGCCCGTTTTTGCTCGGCAGACAGCGTGAACTCTGGATACAGATCCAGATAACTGGAGGGCTCAATGGCAAAATTGGGGAAAAAATTCTTTTCGGTGATGTAAACTCCACCGAACCAGTTTGCGTAGGAAACACCCTTGACCCCTTCAACCCGCTTGATTCGCTCCAGATATGAGACCGGCATGGAGAACACAAGTGAGACGGCATTGCGGGTAATCAGACGGGTGGATGATGAGGCATTTACACCGGCATACCAAGCACTGACCACGGTTCTGAGCAGGCCGAACGCCAGGATGGCAATGGTGATGCCCAGGATGGTCAGCAGGGTGCGCAGGCGGTGACGCAGAGCGTTACGGGAAAGAAGCTTAAGGATGAACATTGTCAACCATGACACCTTTTTCCAGGTGTCGTATACTGTGTGCCTTTTCGGCGGCACGTGGGTCGTGGGTGACCATGATGATCGTCTTGCCGAACTCGCTGTTCAATCGCCCCATCAGCCCGAGAATCTCGCCGGCTGACACACGGTCAAGGTCTCCGGTCGGTTCATCGGCCACCAGGATGGACGGATCGGATACGATGGCACGGGCAATGGCAACCCGCTGCTGCTGTCCCCCCGAGAGCTGTGAAGGATAATGGGTCACCCGGTCCTGCAGGCTGACAACCGAAAGGGCCGCTTCGACGTGATCGCGTCGCTCGCGCCGGGAAAGCGAAGTAAGGAGAAGTGGAAGTTCGACATTCTCAAAAGCGGTCAACACCGGGATCAGGTTGTAGAACTGGAAGATGAAGCCGACATGGGCCGCCCGCCAGTCCGCAAGCGAGGACTCATCCAGAGTCACGATATCAACGCCATTCACTATGATCGAACCGGCGTCAACCTTGTCGATACCAGCGATCAGGTTGAGCAGCGTGCTCTTGCCGGAACCGGACGGTCCCATCAAGGCCAGGAATTCTCCACGCTCAATCTCGAACGTGATGTCTTCCAGCACCGGCACAATCTGGCCGCCCCGCTGGTAGGACTTGGCCACCCCCCGAATGCTCACGACATTCTGCTGCTCCCGACAGTTATCCATGGTTATAAATTCTCACAGGTCACTTCTTCTCGGGCAGTGAGATTTTACTGCCGTCCTTCAGTTTATCAAGCGGCTTCAAAGCCACCTTGTCACCCGATTTGACACCGCTGACTTCAACCAGATCTCCCAGTTTCGCACCCCGTTTAACCGGTACAAACTCCACGCGCTCGGCTTTGACCCGGTACACACCTTCCCTGCCGCCGGTCGATACGATTGCCGCCGGGTTGACGGCGATGCGGGGCTGCTGGTCGGCCTTGACGGCTTCACGCTCCAGAAATGCCACCTTGGCGCTCATCTCCGGCAGAATACGGCTATCAGTGTCGACAAAGCGGACTTTGACCATCACCGAGGCCTTGGTCCGGTCTGCGGTCGGCACAACCGTATGGACAACGCCACGGAATCGCGCACCCGGAAGGGCATCCAGCACGATCTCGCAGGGTTGCCCTTTTTTCACCTGCGCCAGGTTGGACTCGGAAACATCGGCCTCCACCTCAAGGGAAGTCAGGTCGGCAATCGTCACAACTGCTGCCTTGGCGTTGGCGGCTGCCCCCAACGGCGTGATGATATCCCCCACATCGGCATTTTTTGTCAGCACGACCGCATCAAACGGCGCACGAATCAGGCTGTAGTCGAGATTTATCCTTGCTCCTCTCAGTGAGGCACCGGAACCGCTGATACCGGCTTCTGACGCCCTGGTGCCCGCGGCTGCACGCTTGAACCTGGCCTCCGCGATATCAAATTCAGAGCGGGAGACGATACCCTGCTTCAGCAATTCCTGCTGTCTTTTGTACGACTGTTCGGCATCTGCCAGCTCAGCCCGGGCCTGGGCCAGAAGAGCCCGGGAGTTTTGAAGGCTCGCCACTCCCTGCTGCACGATTGATTGGAGGTCCCTGTTCTCAAGGCGGGCAATTATCTGGCCCGATTTAACGACGCTCCCCTCTTCCACTCCGATCCACTCCAGGCGACCGGTTGTTTTTGATGCGACGGCGGCCTTGCGCTGGGCTACCACGTACCCACTGGCATTCAGCAGGGTAAACGACTGGGTCGGAAAAACCTGGCTGACGCTGCCCGATTCAATCACAACAGCCTTCCCTCGATACATGCCGACAATGAGCGCCACACTCAGAAGAGCGGCTGAGGCAATGATGATGACAGTACGATTCCTACGGCCAGCAGGGCGCTGCTGACGGGATTTATCTATGGTAAGCCTGTCAAGCGATTCTGATGACATTGGTGTCCCCCGGTAAAGTAGGTTGCATTCCCTTCATACCATTATTGGAATGCAATGTGAAGCTTTGTGGCAACGGGTATTTTTTCATACTGCTGCTGTTATTTTGATATTTTTATGGTATAGGGAATAAAAGAGAAACGGGGATCGGATCTCCGGCTATCTCCATTCCATGCAAGGGGGCTGTAATGAGCGAAATTGTTGATGTCTATGCCAGAGAAATCCTTGATTCCCGCGGGAATCCCACTCTTGAGGTTGAAGTGTATCTCGAATCCGGCGCCTTTGGTCGCGCTGCAGTGCCGTCCGGCGCTTCCACCGGCGAACGCGAGGCGCTGGAGTTGCGGGATGGCGACAAGTCCCGCTATCTGGGCAAAGGCGTTTTGAAGGCCGTTGATAATGTCAATAACGAGATTGCCGACGAGATTATCGGCATGGATGCCGACGACCAGGTGGGTGTTGACCAGAAGATGCTGGAGCTGGACGGCACCGAATACAAGAGCAAACTGGGCGCAAACGCCATTCTGGGGGTTTCGCTGGCCGTTGCCAAGGCCGCCGCTGAAGAGGCCGGCCTGCCTCTCTATAAATACATCGGCGGAGCCAATGCCCGCGAGCTGCCGCTGCCGATGATGAACATCATCAACGGCGGAGCCCATGCCGACAACAACGTAGACATCCAGGAATTCATGATCATGCCGGCCGGCGCTGACAGCTTCAAGGAAGCCTTGCGCATGGGCGCCGAAATATTCCATGCCCTCAAATCTGTCCTTAAAGCCAAGGGTTGCAATACCGCCGTGGGTGATGAAGGGGGCTTCGCTCCCGATTTGGGTTCCAATGAAGAGGCACTGGAAGTAATCATGGAGGCGATCGTAAAGGCCGGTTACAAGCCCGGTGAGGATGTGCTACTGGCGCTGGATGTGGCATCGTCGGAACTCTTCGACAAGGAAAAGGGCGTGTATACCCTGGAGAACGAAACCCAGAAAGAAAAGACGCCAGCCGAAATGGTCGATTTCTACGAGAATCTGGTCAATAAGTACCCGATTATATCCATCGAAGACGGTATGGCCGAAAACGACTGGGACGGCTGGAAACTGATGACCGACCGGCTCGGAAAACGCATCCAGATCGTGGGCGATGATCTGTTCGTCACCAACCCTGCGATCCTGAAGGAGGGGATCCAGAAGGGCATCGCCAACTCGATCCTGATCAAACTCAACCAGATCGGCACCCTGACAGAGACCCTGGAGGCCATCGAGATGGCCAAACGGGCCGGCTATACCACCGTCATTTCACACCGCTCTGGCGAAACCGAGGATACCACCCTGGCAGATCTGGCCGTGGCGGTCAACGCCGGGCAGATCAAGACCGGCTCGCTCTGCCGCACCGACCGCGTCGCCAAATACAACCAGTTGCTGCGAATCGAGGACGAACTGGACAGCACCGCCCTCTTCAAGGGACACGATGTCTTCTATAACGTGAAGAAATAGTCTTTAACATGTTCATTTTAAAAGGCGGGTCGTCCCCGCCTTTTTTAGTGACGAGAACCTCACTCGAATTATGAACTGCTCCCGGTGAGCGGTATTTCCAGGAGGAATTATGAACAAATCTGAGCTTTGGAACCGCTATCAAAAATACCTCTGCACCTGCCCCGAAATATCACTGTCGGTTGACATCAGCCGCATGAATTTCGGCGACGATTTCTGGAGCCGGATGGAACCGGCCATGCAGCGAGCTTTTGAGGCAATGGCGGAGCTGGAAAAGGGAGCCATCGCCAACCCGGACGAGGGGCGCATGGTCGGGCATTACTGGCTGCGCAATGCCCCTCTGGCACCCGGCGCCGACATACGCAGGGAGATTGAAGCTGCCATTTCCCAGGTACAGTCTTTTTCCGCCGCGATCCATGAAGGCACGGTCCGGGCTGCCAACGGTGACATCTTCAAAAACCTCCTGGTGATCGGTATCGGAGGTTCGGCGCTGGGGCCGCAGTTTGTGGCCGACGCCCTCACCTCTTCCCGCGACCCGATGGCGGCTTACTTTCTGGACAACACCGACCCTGACGGCATGGATCGGGTCTTTGCCGGACTGGGGGGCGACCTGGCCCGGACACTCGTAATCGTCATCTCCAAGAGCGGTTCCACCAAGGAGACGCGTAACGGCATGCTGGAAACCACGGCCGCCTACACCCGCGCCGGACTGGACTTCAGCCGGCACGCGGTTGCGGTGACCGGTGACGGCAGCGAGCTCGACACTCTGGCTAAAAACGACGTTTGGATTGCACGTTTCCCCATGTGGGACTGGGTTGGCGGTCGCACATCAGTCACGTCGGCTGTGGGTCTGCTGCCTGCCGCACTTCAGGGAATCGACATTAAGGCAGTGCTGGAGGGGGCGAAGATCTGTGACGAGATCACCCGTAAGCCGGATACCCGGAACAACCCGGCAGCGCTGATGGCTCTGATGTGGCACTACGCTACGGGGGGCACGGGCAGTAAGGATATGGTGATGCTCCCCTACAAGGACCGCCTGCTGCTCTTTTCGCGCTACCTGCAACAGTTGATCATGGAATCCATCGGCAAGGAACGTGACCTGAACGGGGCAAAGGTCTACCAGGGGCTGACCGTCTACGGCAACAAGGGCTCCACCGACCAGCACGCCTACGTTCAGCAACTGCGCGAGGGTGTCGCCAACTTCTTCGTGACCTTCATCGAGGTGCTCAAGGATCGCGACGGCACCTCCATGCAGGTTGATCCGGGCATAACCAGCGGCGATTACCTGTTCGGCTTTTTCCAGGGCACCCGCACCGCACTGTATGAGATGGGACGGGAATCAATGACCATCACCGTTGATTCAGTTGATGCCCGCACAATCGGCGCCCTGATCGCGCTGTTCGAGCGAACGGTCGGTCTGTATGCCAGCCTGGTAAACATAAATGCCTACCATCAGCCGGGAGTCGAGGCCGGTAAAAAGGCGGCCGGCGCGGTAATTTCCTTACAGAAATCGATTGTAGAGCTGTTAACAGCACACCGGCGAGAGATGACTGCACAGGAAATAGCAGCGGCGTTAGGAAAACCGGATGACACGGAAGCCATCTTCGCCATACTCCGCCATCTGGCTGCCAACCCCGATCGCACGGTCTCATCCAGCGCCAATGGAGCCCTGAAAGACATACGGTTTTGCTTAAAATAATGGTAATTAACAAGTTGATAAAATTACTTTTTATCATATTATTTTTCCTGCTGTCTGTTCCCGCACACACCAGCGCCGATGACAACCCTTTTTCTCTACTCTGGAGCGGTTTTTCCACCTCACTGAAAGGGCGCAGCCCCGAGCAGCGCCACAATGCCGCACTGGCCGGACGCTACATCGATGGCTTCATAATCCCGCCTGGCGGTATCTTCAGTTTCAACGAACTGGTGGGCGGACGCAGCCGCAACAAAGGGTACGATGCGGCGCCTTTTCTGAACGGAGACGGCCTTCTGGAGGATACTCCGGGAGGCGGCATCTGCCAATTGGCCTCTACCATCTACAACACCGGGCTTCTGGGCGGCCTGGAGGTGGTCGAACGCTACCCCCACTCCCGCACCGTCCTGCACGTCCCTCCCGGTCGTGACGCCACCATCGCCTCCTGGCGCAAGGATCTGAAGCTTCGCAATCCCTTTCCCCATCCGCTGCAAATCCGGATCGTCAGCGCTCACAATCGTTTGACCGTGTCGCTCCGCTCAACGGTCGAAAAGAATTTTACTGTCGATATTCGTACCGAGCAGGTGCCGCTGGAACCGCAGGCCGTATCGGGAAAATCGGGAAAAAAACAGCCCGGCGGGCATGGGTTTTCAACAGCAACCTGGCGGGTGACGAAAACAGTTGGCGCAGAGCGGAAGGAACTGCTTTCGGAGGATATCTACCCTGCTCCGAGCCGGATTTTGGCAGGTGGTGATTGATGAAGTTTATAGGGAGCACCATACTGGTTTTCATTGCGGTATGCACGATTACAACCGTTTCCCATGCAGACTTCAATTTTAACAAAACAGAGAAGCAGCAACTTCTGGACTATGCCCGTGCCACTCTGGCGGCCCGGGTAGCTGGCACAGCCCTGCCGTCACCGCCCGATTGCGCCACCCGCCAGCAGCGAGCCTGCTTCGTGACGTTCTTTATCGGCAGACGGGTCTTCGCCTGCTTTGGCGGCTTTTCACCCCGCAGGGCAACACTGGCCGATGAGATCAGCGAAAACGTCCGGCTGGCATTGAAGAACGATGCACGCGCCCGCTCAGTGACGCAGGAAACTGTAGCCACGGCAGGTGTGCAGATCACATTCCCCATCGGGCAGCCGGAGAGGGTGTCAGGCTATCAGAGTATTGATCCGACACGTGAGGGAATGTTCGTAGAAGGCTCCAACGCCGGTGTGGCATTTGTCCCCGGAGAGGCCCGCACCGCGGCATGGGCCTTCCGCGAGGCCCTGCGCCGCCTGGGCGAGAGTGATCCGGCAGCGGTGGCGGTCTACAGATTCAAGGCGCTGGCAGTTTCGTCACGGCTGCATTGAAGTCTCGCACGAAGTGGCGTGAGCAGTAAGTATCCGATTAATTTTAATTTACACGTGGCTCTTTATTTTTAGGCACGAACAGTTGGGCGAGCATGAAACCGATCACTTGCATTGGTCGATTTATTGGTCTATATTTTGACCACAAAGGGATTCGTATTACGGGAGGTAAAATCAATGAGAGCGATTTCAATCAGTAATGACATTATTCCAATTGCAGAATTTAAGACCAATATTTCCAAGTGGTTCAAAACACTTCAAACATCCAGACATCCACTTATCATTACCCAGAACAGCAAACCAGCCGGTGTACTTCTGTCCGCTTCGGATTACGATGAATTGGTTTACCGAAAATCTTTTCTTGATTCTGTTGAGAAGGGGATTGCGGACGTTGAAAACGGGCGTACCCAAACTACATACGAACTACGAAAAGCCCTGCAGGCTCGAAGAAGTGCCGGTAATCAATGAGCGTAACATGGTCACAGGAAGCTGGCAAAAATCTGCTTGACACAGAGGATTTCATTGCACGTGATAGCCTGGAGCGCGCTGTCCGGTTTGTTGATGCACTTATTGATCACGTTGAAGCAATTTTGACTGATAATCCAAGAAGCGGAAGGACTGTGCCAGAAATAGGAAGTCCTGATATTCGAGAGCTTATTTACCGAGGATATCGCATTGTCTACCGATTGAATGTTGATCGAATCGAAATACTTACGGTTTTTGAAGGACATCGGCTATTGCGACTGAATGAATCAGGCGATTAGGATAGGATTAATCAAGATACCAAAAGGAGAGAGGCTATTTTTAAGTAATGAGTTTTTCCTTTTACTACAAAAGAGAGAAAAAGCAGGAAGGCAATAACAAAAATGGCAGGAAAAAGATGGACGCTTCCTGTATATTACCAGCTTGATGAAATGGAGCAGGGATTCGCTGAAAACCCGATTTAATTTTGCCGTCAATAAGGAGCTACCATGAAAGTGTCCCACATCTTCATCTCCCTGCTGCTGATTACCGTATCGTTTCTAACCATACCACCCGCTCAGGCAGCCCCCAAGCCGCAGGATGCCCGGGGTACGGTTATGATGGCCGAGACCAACAAACCGGTGGCCGGTGCAGAAATAACCTTTTTCAGCACTAACGACAAGGGAATGGCCGCCACTGCAACCGCGAAATGTGTATCAGGCCCTGAAGGCACATTCCGCCTTACTCTTCCTGCCGCTACCTACACCTGGTTCGTCAAAGCCGATGGGTTTGGAACCATGCAGAACAGCATGACAGTGACTGACAAGCCGGTCGAGTTGAGTACGGTCTACCTGCAAAAACCGGCCGAACTGTTTGGCAGGGTCGTGGACGGAAGCGGCGCAGGTGTCGCCGGTGCCGTTATAGCAGCCAATGCGCTGAATACGGTAACCAGCGGCAGCGACGGTCGTTTTCGTCTCGCCGCACTGACTCCACAAGGGTACGAACCTGCCCTGCGCAAGCCGGGCTGGGTGCTGGAGAAGACCATCTATTACCATCTCGCTTCCGGTGAAAAAAAGGATATGGGCGATCTGGTCATCCGTCGCGCCGCTGCGTTGAATGTTCACATTTCTGTCCGCGAAAAGGGGCAACCTTCACAATTGCAGAATATCAGCGTCAGCCTGAGTGGCAGCGGAATCTATCGATCGGGCAAAGCCGACAAGAAGGGCCTTATGACGCTGGGGAACCTTCCGCCGGGTCGCTATGCCGTCTCGGTGTCTGATGAGCGCCTCAAGGATTCAAAACAGGAGCTGCTGATTGGAGAAGGACAGAACAGCGAAACAACGCTGGTTGCCGAATTAAAGCCACCATCCCTGAGTATCGAAGAGTACAACGAGGTCTTTCTGCCGAACAAACCGTTCAAACTGCGCGCCAACAGCCTGCGGGTTGAAAAAGCGGAAGCCGTCCTGTCTCAGGTATCCGCAACCGGACTTCTGGATGGATCATTCGATCTGCGAAAACCGGACGCTATACCGGTCGGCGCCTTGAAGAAGAACGTCAGCATCCCGGTTGTATTCAAGGCACGCCGCGACAGTCACAGCCGTTATGGCCGCTTTTCCCTGCCGGGACTACAGCCGGGAGCCTATCTGCTTGAATTAAAAGGCAATGGAGCCACGGCTCGCTTCGGTTTCCTGGTGACCCGCCTGGGGCTGATTGCCAAGACCTCGCCAAATGGAACGCTCCTCTTTGCTACCGACCTGATCAGCGGCTCACCGCTGGCCGGTGTCCGGATCGGCTCGCTGCCACGGAGCGGCAGTGCGGTCAGCGATCAGCAGGGGCTTGCCGTCTGGAAGGGAGCAGCAAATTCGACAAGTCTGACGGGACATAACGGAGACAACCTGGCCTTTCTGGAACTGCCCACTGGTGAGGAAGTCACCAAGGCGGCATCCCTCAAAGGCTACATCTACACCGACCGGCCCGCATACCGCCCAGCCCAGGATGTTTTCTTCAAAGGCGTCCTGCGACAGAGGGCCGGTGAGGGATACCAGCTCCCCACCCTGCCGCAGGTTCGCGTGACAATCAAGGACGATAACGACAAGGCAGTCTGCGATTCAAGTTTCAGCGTTTCCGCCAAAGGTTCATTCCATGGCAAATGTCCCCTGCCCCCCGTTCCTGCACTGGGTGAGTACAGTATTACCGCCAGCGGAGGAGGAGAGTCGTGGCAGGGTTCGTTCCGGGTGCTCGAGTACCGCAAGCCGGAGTTCGAGGTCAAGGCGGTGGCCGATCGCAGATTCCTGGTAGCCGGTGACACGGGGCAGATCAAGGTTTCAGGGCGCTATTACTTCGGCGCGCCGGTGGCAGGCGGCAAACTGGTCTGGCGGATCTACTCGAAACCGGCCTGGGGCCTGGGTGCAGCGGGCGGCGATGATGACACAAATGATGAAGAGGGTCGTGCCGGCGGCGGCTATGCCGATTTTATCGGTGAGGGTGAGACGAAACTGGATGAGAACGGCGAAGCGATCATCCCGGTGACGGGCAATACCCATGACGCACCCTTCACGTACACCCTTGAGGCCGATGTCACTGATGCCTCCACCCGACAGGTGTCGGGATCGGGCAGTGTGAACGTTGTGCCGTCGCTGGTATCGTTGAACGTCAAGGCGGGAAATTATCTGGCCAGGCCGGGCGACCCCCAGGACATCGCTCTCAGGGCTGCCACGTGGGAAGGGGCTGCCGTGGCGCTGCCGCTCAAGCTCAGCTTCGAGCGCCAGATCTACGACAAGAAGACACGCTCCTATCTGTGGCAGGAGACTGAAAACACCAGCCTGAACACAGCGACTGACGGCAGCGCGCGCACCCGCTTCAGTTTCCCCTCACCCGGCTATTGGCAGATCAAGGCTGAAGGGGCCGATGAAGCCGGGCGTAAATCTGTTGCCACCACCTCGGTCTGGGTCTGGAAAGCAGGCTTTTCCTGGGAAGGTTCCTATCGTGAGCTGGAGGCAGAGTTCGACCGGAAGAGCTACAAACCGGGTGAAACGGCGCGCTTGATCGTACGGGCGCCGATAACCGGGGGCAGCCTGCTGTTGACCCTGGAGGGACGTGATATCGCAAGCACTCGTATCGTGCCGCTGAAGGGGATGGTGGAGGTTATCGAGATCCCGGTCACTGAGGCCCATGCCCCCTATATCCAGATCTCGGCGGTAGCGGTCGGTGGCGGTCGTTTCTTCAGCCGCACCCTGCCCCTGAGGGTCGATTACCAGCCGGACAAGCTGGAGCTGAAGGTTACACCGGACAGACCGGTGTATGCGCCGGGTGACCCGGTGCGCCTGACCATATCAGCCTCCCGGTCCGGCAAACCTGTTCCAACCGAAATATCTTTGGGAGTGGTAGATGAGGCCATCTATGCCATCGCCAAGGAACGCCCGGATGATATCTGGCAGTTTTTCCGCGGCACGAGAGAACATCTGGTGACCACACTGCACTCCTTCCCACGGGTCTATCTGGGGGGGGCGGCCAAGGAAAAGGCAGCCGCACCGGTGGCCGATGATAGTCTGAAGGGGCTGAAAGTTCGGAAGGTATTCAAGGATACCGCCGCCTGGTTCCCCATGCTTGAAGCAATGGCTGACGGAACCGCTACAGCCGCATTTGACCTGCCTGACAACCTGACAGCGTGGCGGGCTACCGCCATCGGCCACACACCAACCAGCCAGTTCGGCACCGCCCGGGAGAAGTTCATCGCCCGGCTGGAACTGATGGCCCGTCTGGCGCCGCCCCGATTCCTGATTGCAGGTGACGAGCTCCAGGTACCGGGTGTGATCACCAGCATGCTGGATACGGAACAGCAGGCACAGAGCCGTTTCGAAGCTACCGGCCTGACCCTGTTGGGCGAAACCGCCTTCAGCGGAGGCATTCCCGCACGGGGGACCCTGCGGGCCAATGTGAACCTGCGGGCCGATGCGGCGGGTTCTGCCACCCTGCGCCTGCTGGCCAAAGGCAATGACAAGGGCGACGCCATGGAGTTGACCCTGCCGGTACTGCCGCGCTCCATTTTCCGCGAGATAAGCGGGGGGATCGCCCTGCGTGATGCGGATGGGGCAACCGAACTGAACCTGCCGTCGGAGGCACTGCCCGGTACGGCGCAGTTGAAACTCACCATTGCCCCCACCATAGCCGCCAGCCTCAACGGCGCCATCAATCGACTGGTTGAGTTCCCCTACGGCTGTGTCGAACAGACACTGTCCCGTTTTATCCCTGCGGTCTATGCCAAATCGCTGTTAAAGAAAAATGGCTGGCAGCCCGACCCGGCCACTGAAGCCAAACTCCCTCAGGTGATTGCCGAGGGGATCAGGCGACTGGAGGAGATGCAGCACGAGGATGGTGGTTGGGGATGGTGGAAGAATGACGCCACCAGCATTACCATGACCGCCCATGCCGTTTATGGATTGGGGCTGGCCTCCAAAAACGGACTGGTGATTCCTGAAAACCTGCTCAAACGTGGTGTAGAGACATTGGAAAAGCTGACTGCGACAGCCATGACCGATGATCTGCCCCGCGCCTACCGGGCACTTGCCATAAACGGTGTACGCAAGAAAGATCTGGAACGTAAAATTGCGGCGGCCTGGAAGTCGCTGCCACTTTCGGAGCAACTGGCCTACGGCGATGCTTTGGGATTTATTGACCAGAAGGATGAACTCGCATCGCTCATCGGCCAGATGAAGAAAGAAATCCGGAGCGAAGGAGAGACAGCCTACCTGAAAGACACCAACGCTGAATCCTGGTGGTACGGCTGGCGCTGGGGCTCGTCTGCGGTTGAGACCACCGCGGCCATGCTCTCGCTGCTGGTCACTCAGGACGCCGCAGATCCTTTAAATGCACGACTGGCCGGTTTCCTGGCCCGCCGACAGGAGGGTGGCTGGTGGCGCACCACCACCGCCTCTGCGGCAGCGGTGAAGGCTCTGGCCGATTATGTTGCCGCCAGCGGCGAAACAACAGCCAGTTACACGGCAAACATTTCTCTCAACGGCAACGAGCTGGGAACCTGGCGGGTGGATAACGGCAGAGTGGTGGCGGGTGATACACGACTGACCATTCCGGCGGATAGACTGAAGAGTGGAGCCAACCGTCTGAGCGTTTCCAAGGTCGGATCCGGCGCGTTCTATCTGGCTGCCAACCTGGAATACCGGGCAGCGCCCGAAGCGGCGACTTCAAGCAATGGCCTGAAGCTGGAACGAAGCTTCTACAGGGTCACGACCGCCAAAACCGGAAGTGTCTGGCTGCGTGAATATACACAACTCAATCCTGGTGAGACAGTCAAACCGGGTGACGATATCGAAGTGCGATTGATCGTGGAGAACCAGCGGGCTCTGGAATACGTCATCATCGAAGACCGCCTGCCGGCAGGATTCGAGTCGCGCGAGACCGATCGTGACCCTCGTTTCATCAGCGAAACCGGGTATATGGGATGGTATTCCCAGCGGGAGCGGCGCGACGAAAAACTGGCCTTCTTCGTCACCACTCTGCCTGCCGGAAGGCACGAGTTCCGGCATGTGCTCTATCCGGAGCTAACGGGTCGGATGCTTGCTCTGCCGACAGCAGCTTGGCCCATGTACCAGCCGGAACTGCGGGGCGAAAGCAAGCCATGGCTCTTTGATGTAAAGGTGCATTAAGAGTCTTGTCTACAGCCCCGGACAGTGGTATGCTTCTTCGCACAACGCTTGCCGGGCGGGCGGTAGGTCCCGGCAACGAAATTTGTGGTTTGAAAGGGGAATTATCAATGAAGCAACGTATCATCACTGCCACAGTTGTCGCAGCACTGGGAATGTTTGCATCTGCAGCTTGTGCCGCCGATGGCGGCGAGGCCTTATTCAAGGCCAAATGCGCATCCTGCCATCCGAATGGCGGCAACATTATCAACAAAAGCAAGACCCTCAAAGGGATCAAGGATGTTAAGAAAATCACCAGCAAAATCCGCGCAGGCGGGGGCGGCATGACCGCATTCGATGCCAAGAATGTCTCGGATGCCGACGCCAAACTCGTGGCTGATTACATCATAAAAACGTTCAAAAAATAATCGCTTCCGGGGCGCGCCGTGGGTGCGCCCCGGTAAAAAACCTTCCCTGTTGTCAACGTGGCCCCGCCGTTTATTTCGTTCCGTTTCACTTAATGTGACGTGTTACTCGGTGACTTTCACCGTATCCGTGCAGGATCAGGAGGAATTACATGCAATGTCCATACTGCAAAGAAGAAGTTCTGGATGGGGCCATCAAGTGCAAACACTGTGGATCGAATATCGGCAGCCCGTCGGGACTTGTTACCGTGTCCGCTCAGGCAGATTTTGGTGAGATGTTCATAACCTCCCTGAATATCTGGAAGGCAAACCTTGCTGATTTGATCATCCTGACCCTTGTTTTCATGCTGGTCGTCTGGATTCCGATTGCCAACGTCGGCTTCATAGCCGGTTACACCCGCTCAGTGATGAAGGTTGTCCGCGGGGAAGGCAAGGCACAGGTAGGCGATATTTTCAACGCCTGGGACTGCTTCGGTAATCTCCTGGTATTCTTTATCCTTAATCTGATTGCGATGGTCATTCTGGCATTCGTGCCGCTTATCGGTTCACTGGCGACCATGGCTCTCGCTTTCGCTGTCACACCTGGCCTGTACGCTATTATCGACAATAAATGCGGAACCATGGACGCCTACAAATGGAGTTTTGAAACCATCCAGGCCAACTTTGTAAACTGGCTTCTGGCATATCTGGTGGGCAATGTTGTCGCCTGCGCCGGCATGATCGCCCTGTTTATCGGCATCATCGTTACAGCTCCGTTCGGCGCAATTATCACCATCAGCCAGTATGAGAAGGTTAAACCGGCATAGGTCTCACCTGCCAACTTTTTTACTCAACGAGGTATAATGAAGACAGCAATTCTGATGATGGCGCACGGCAGCCGCATTATCGAGGCCAATGATTCAGCTCGCGAAGTGGCAGCCATAGTGAAAGAGATGACCGGTTTCGAGATTGTTGAGGTTGCGTTTCGCGAACTGCACCATCCGAACATTCAGAACGGCATCGACACGTGCGTGGCCAAAGGAGCCCGGCGCATTCTGTTGATGCCGTATTTCCTTTTTATGGGAGCCCATGTTCAGCACGACCTGCCCGAGGAGATCGCGGAAGCGCGGAAACGCTATCCTGATCTCATCATGGAGATGGGCAGCCATCTGGGCGCACACCGCAAATTGGCCGAGATCGAGTCCGAGCGCATCGGCGAAGCTCTGGATCGTCTGGGTTGGCGTTGATGGACTCTCTCGCCATGAAACCGGAAGAGATCGAATCCGAGTCATTTCGCATCATCGACAGTGAGGCTGGCGAACATGAATGGACGGAATCTGAATGGCAGGTGGTGCGCCGTGCGATCCACACCAGCGCCGATTTTGAATATATTCGTTCAATGATTGTTTCAAAGGATGCAGTCAGCAAGGCTGTTGCTGCACTGAGAAACGGAGCCGGGATTGTCACTGATACCAACATGGCGCTGGCAGGTATCAGCAAGTCCCGCCTGACATCATTCGGCTGCCCCGTCTCCTGCCATGTTGCCGATTCCGACGTAGGGGCGCTGGCAAAACGTGAAGGCATCACCCGCTCCGTGATCGCCATGCGCAAGTCCATAACCATCAGCAACAACCGCATCTTTGTAATCGGCAACGCCCCCACGGCGCTGTTTGAACTGCTGCGCCTGATTGACTTGAAACAGGTCGTCCCCGAACTGATCATTGGCCTGCCGGTCGGATTCGTAGGTGCCGCAGAGAGCAAAATTGCACTGTCGACTGGAAGACACGGAATTCCCTTCATCACCAACATTGGTCGCAAGGGTGGTTCCAATGTTGCCGCTTCAGTGGTTAACGCTCTTGCGATTCTGGCTTCATAGCCCGTATGAACATACGGGCATCGAATCAACTCAAATCAGGATTTACCACAGGCGCCTGTGCAACTGCTGCCGCCAAAGGTGCCGCCCTGATGCTTGTCCGGCAGGCTTCGGTTCATAATGTAACCATTGAGCTACCTACAGGTAACTCTTCAGATTTTAAGCTTTTCGGACAATCATTTACCTCGGTATCAGCAGCATGTTACGTTGTAAAGGACGCCGGTGACGATCCCGATGTAACGAACGGAGCCCAGGTGCATGCCAGGGTGACCCTCACCCCAGCCCTCTCCCAGAGGGAGGGGGAGCAAAGAATCACCATCACCGGTGGAACCGGCATAGGAAGAGTTACCAAACCGGGCCTGGCCGTTCCTCCGGGTGAATGGGCCATCAATCCGGTTCCGCGTCAGATGATCGAAACCGCCGTGCAGAAGGTCATTTCCCCGAAAACCTCCGTTCATGTTACTATCTCCATCCCCGACGGTGAAGAACGATCTAAAAAAACCCTCAATGCCCGCCTCGGTATCATCGGCGGACTTTCCATCCTCGGCACCACCGGCATCGTCCGCCCGATTTCCGCCAAAGCCTGGACCGATACCATCAAGTCGGCTCTGGATGTTGCCAAAGCCTGCGGACGTGATTATGTAGTGCTTTCCACTGGGAGAACGAGTGAGATGGCAGCACAACGCCTGATCGCGCCGCCGCTTTCCGAAGAGAGCTTCATCATGATGGGTGACCACATTGCGAGTGCAGTGCGGGCCTGCCAGCAACGGGGATTCGGAAAACCGGTCATAGCATGCCAGTTTGCCAAGCTCCTCAAGATCGCCTGTGGGCATGAAAATACCCACGCTACCGCTTCGGTTCTGGATCTTGCACAGTTGCTGACATGGGCGGAGGAAGGGGAGCTTCCTGAATCGCTTCGGGCCACGATCTCCAGCGCCAACACAGCCAGAGAGATCGCCATAACCAGCAACTTTGATCCGCTCCTGCTCGAACTGGTTTCCCGTCACGCCCGCATGGCGGTAGTGAAGCATGCTCCCGACGTTTCACCACGTTTCCTCGTTGCCGACTACAGCGGAAACGCTATCTTCACCAGCTCCTGATACTGCACTTTTTTCTCCCCATCCGCAAAAATTATGCTAGTATTCCAAACTCTTTATCGCCATATATCGCGAGGTCAGTCATGCCACAATTTTTTGAAGGTAAGCTGGAAGCCACAGGGCTTAAATTCGGCATCGTCGTCAGCCGTTTCAACAGTTTCATATCCGAACGTCTTCTGGAGGGTGCGGTTGACGCCCTGGTACGTCACGGCGCTGATGACGGGAATATCCACGTTGCACGCGTTCCCGGCGCATTCGAGATCCCGCTGGCGGCCAGCAAACTGGCTGAGTCGGGAAAATACGATGCCCTCATCTGCCTGGGCGCAGTCATACGCGGTTCAACTCCTCATTTCGACTACGTTGCCTCGGAGGTTTCCAAGGGCGTTGCCTCCGTATCTCTGGACAGCGGACTTCCCATTGCTTTTGGCGTTCTGACAACCGACACCATCGAGCAGGCTGTTGAGCGTGCCGGTACCAAGGCAGGCAACAAGGGTTTTGAAGCGGCAGTAACCGCCATCGAGACAGTCAACCTGCTGAAAGCGATGAACTGATGGGGCTGCGCCGGGAGTCGCGCGAACTGGCGCTGCAGGTACTGTATGCGCTGGACGCGAATCCGACCGTGGGTATCCGGGAAACCCTGCAGACCTTTCGAGAAGAACAGGATGGTGTCATCCCGAAGGTGCGTGAATTTGCCGAAGGACTGGCCCAGGGTGTACAGGAATACCGCGAACAGATAGATTCAGCCATCAAGGCCCGCTCGAAGAACTGGTCACTCAGCCGGATGCCGAGGGTTGATCTGAATGTCATGAGGCTTGCCGTATATGAGCTGATGTTCCGTCAGGACATTCCCAAAAAGGTGAGTATCAATGAAGCCATCGAGATTGCCCGTAAATTTGGAGACAAGGAATCACCTTCATTTGTAAACGGAATTCTGGACGAGATAGAAACATGTGCGAAAACTGATGAGGCTGGTGAGGCTCAATGAACAATATTAAAGTGGGACTGATAGGATTCGGCAATATCGGCGCAGGAGTTGTTAAGCTGCTGCGGGAAAACGCCGGAGTGATACGGAGCAAGGTCGGAACGGGTATCGTTCTCAAGCGGATTGCCGATCTGGATATTCTCTCTGATCGCGGGGTATCTGTTGACGACGGCATTCTGACAACCGACGTCAATGCAATTTTCAACGACCCTGAGATATCGGTAGTGATCGAACTGATCGGCGGGTATGAACCGGCAAAGACATTCGTATTGAAGGCCATTGAAAATGGCAAGCATATTGTTACCGCCAACAAGGCGCTTCTTGCTCTTCATGGCGATGAAATCTATGCCGCTGCAGCACGAAAGGGTGTCGAGGTTCAGTTCGAAGCATCGGTAGGTGGCGGCATTCCCGTGCTGACCGCCGTCAAGAGCAACATGGCCGCCAATAATTTCGGCAGCGTAATCGGCATCATGAACGGAACCTGCAATTACATCCTGACACGCATGACGCAGGAAGGTGCTGATTTTGCCGAGGTGCTGAAGACTGCCCAGGAGCTGGGCTACGCCGAGCCGGATCCGACCTTCGACATCGAGGGGGTGGACACGGCCCATAAACTTGCGATCCTGGTATCTCTCTGTTTCGGAACACGTATCGACTTCAACAACATTTATACTGAGGGTATTTCCCGCATCACCGGGCTTGACGTCAAATTTGCACAAGATTTCGGCTATCGTATAAAGCTGCTGGCGATTGGAAAACTGGCCGACGGGCAGGTAGAGGCGCGTGTTCACCCCACCATGATTCCGCTGCACAATCCGCTTTCGGAAGTCAACGGAGTATTCAACGCCATTCGTCTGACAGGCGATTTTGTCGGGCCGGTCATATTCTACGGACGCGGAGCAGGACAGAATCCAACCGCCAGCGCAATTGTAGGCGACCTGATCGGTCTTGCCCGCACCATCCAGTCAGGCGCGGGCCGGAGGATGTCACCGCTCGGATTCATGGATGCTGATATAACAACACTGCCGCTCAAACCCATGGCGGAGATCACCAGCAAATACATGCTGCGCTTCAGCGCCCTCGACAAGCCTGGCGTCCTGGCCTCCATCGCCGGTGCTCTGGGTAATCACGGTATAAGTATAGAATCCATGGTTCAGACGGCTCACGAGGACAGCGACGAAACCCCGGTACCGATCGTGATCAAGACCCACGAAGCCGGCGAAGGCTCGATTCAGTCGGCACTGGAAGATATTAACCGGCTCAGGATCATCTGTGAGAAAACCGTTTTAATCAGAATTGAGGACAATCTGGAGTAGTTTTCACTCTCATTTTGGAGAAACCAATGAATACTAAAATTATTCTCAGCGAAGACCAGATCCCCCGGCAGTGGTACAATATCATACCGGATATGCCTGGCCCGCTGGCGCCCGTCATCAGTCCGCAAACATTGAAACCGGTCACGCCGGAAGACATGCTGGCAATTTTTCCGATGTCGCTGATCGAACAGGAAATGTCTCCAAACCGCTGGATCGATATCCCGGACGAGGTCCGCGAGATCTATAAGCTCTGGCGACCATCACCGCTGTTCCGGGCACGCAGGCTTGAAAAGGCACTGGGAACTCCTGCCAGGATTTATTACAAATACGAGGGGGTTTCACCGGCAGGTTCCCACAAGCCCAACTCTGCCATTCCCCAGGCGTATTACAACAAACAGGCCGGTATTCGTCGCCTTGCCACTGAGACCGGTGCCGGACAGTGGGGCAGCTCCCTCGCCCTGGCCTGTTCCATGTTCGGACTCGAATGCACAGTCTACATGGTCAAGGTATCCTGTTTCCAAAAACCGTACCGCAAGAGCATGATGCAGCTCTGGGGCGCAACTGTCATCCCGTCGCCATCGGAGTTTACCAATTCGGGTCGCTCGATCCTGGCCCACGACCCAGATTGCAACGGCAGCCTGGGCATCGCGATTTCCGAAGCGGTGGAAGATGCAGCCACACACACTGATACAAATTATGCTCTGGGAAGCGTCCTCAACCATGTCTGCCTTCATCAGACCGTTATCGGCCAGGAAGCGCAGGAGCAGATGAAGATTGCCGGAGACTATCCGGATGTTGTGATTGCCTGCTGTGGCGGTGGTTCAAATTTCGCCGGACTGGCCTTCCCCTTCATCGCCGATCGCGCCAGCGGCAAGAACGTACGCTGTCTGGCTGTTGAACCTGCTTCGTGCCCTACCCTGACCAAGGGTGTGTACGCTTTTGACTATGGCGATACCGCCAAGGTGGCACCGATTGCCATGATGTACACCCTGGGTCATGACTTCATGCCTCCCGGCATTCATGCAGGTGGCTTGCGCTATCACGGCCAATCTCCCCTGGTTTCCCAGCTCTACCATGCCGGTCAGATCGAGGCTAAATCCTACAAACAGAATTCCTGTTTTGAAGGAGCGCTTCTCTTCGCCCGTAGCGAGGGAATAGTCCCGGCACCGGAATCCTCGCACGCCGTGCGCGCTGCAATCGACGAGGCGGTCCTGGCCAAAGAAGAAGGCAAAGAGCGAACCATCCTGTTCGGTCTTTCCGGACATGGGCAACTTGATATGGGAGCCTACGATGCCTATCTCTCAGGAAACCTTGAAGACTACGAATATCCAAGTGAAATGGTGAGGGCGGCGCTGGAACGTTTGCCAAAAATATGCCTGTAATCTTATATGGTTAAAGTAAAAATTTGCGGTATAACCACTCTTGAAGATGCGCTTGTCGCCGTCAAGGCTGGTGCAGATGCTCTGGGTTTCGTGTTCCACCACTCCTCACCCCGTCACATTTTCCCGGAACAGGCCGCCGCCATCATTCGCCAGCTGCCTGCGTTTGTGCAGACTGTCGGCCTGTTTGTGGACGAGGAACTGGCCACTGTAAACGCAACAGCCCATCAATGCGGACTGGATCTCCTCCAACTACACGGGGATGAAACACCAGCATACTGCGATCAGGTTCAGAGGCGCGTCATCAAGGCCTTTCGTGTCAAAGATATCACCAGCCTTGAATCAACCCAAAATTACCGTGTATCCTCGATTCTACTGGATGCATGGTCTCCCATAGCTCACGGCGGTACGGGGCAGACCTTCAACTGGGAAATTGCCGCTCAAGCAGCTGAATCGGGGCATCTGATACTGGCAGGCGGCCTGACACCGGAAAACGTCGTTGAGGCGATACAGCAGGTGCATCCGTTTGCTGTTGATGTTTCTAGTGGAGTCGAATCATCTCCCGGGATAAAAGATGTTTCCAAGGTCGTACAATTTATATTTAAGGCCAAGCACCTACAATAACAACCTCTACCGTTTATTCAGGATTTATAATGCAAAAACCTGACAAAGAAGGACATTTTGGAAAATTTGGCGGCCGCTATGTGCCTGAGACACTCATGCCAGCCCTGCTGGAGCTGCAAAAGGTCTATGAACACTATCGCCATGATCGCGAGTTTTGTCAGGAGTTTGAACACTATCTGAGGAACTACGTCGGTCGCCCCAACCCGCTCTATTTTGCTGAAAAACTCTCAAAAAAACTCGGTGGCGCCAGGGTCTACCTCAAGCGCGAGGATCTCAATCACACCGGAGCCCACAAGATCAACAACACCATCGGACAGGGTCTGCTGGCTAAACGTATGGGAAAAAAGCGGGTGATCGCCGAAACCGGTGCCGGTCAGCACGGCGTTGCGACGGCGACAATAGCGGCACTGTTCGGCATGTCTTGCGAGGTCTTCATGGGTAAAGAAGACACACGTAGGCAGGCCCTCAACGTCTTCCGTATGCGGCTTTTGGGAGCCACCGTCACGTCGGTAACTGCTGGCACCGCAACCCTCAAGGACGCCATGAACGAGGCCATGCGCAACTGGGTAACGACGATCAAGGATACCTTTTATGTGATCGGCACCGTGGCTGGTCCGCACCCCTACCCCATGATGGTGCGGGATTTTCAGTCCGTCATCGGGCACGAGGCGAAAAAGCAGCACCGCGCAGCAGAGGGACGACTGCCGGATTATCTTGTGGCGTGTATTGGTGGTGGAAGTAACGCGCTTGGCCTGTTCTATCCTTTCCTGAAAAACCGGAAGGTAAAGATGGTCGGTGTTGAGGCGGCAGGATACGGTATTGAAACGGGCATGCATGCCGCCGCGCTCTGTGCCGGTTCACCCGGCATCCTACACGGCAACATGACCTACCTGCTACAGGATCAGCATGGTCAGATCACCCACGCACACTCCATTTCGGCTGGGCTGGATTACCCTGGTGTTGGCCCGGAGCATTCATGGCTCAAGGACAGCGGTCGGGCCGAGTACGTATCCGTCACTGATGACGAGGCACTCGAAGGCTTCAGGATGCTTACCCAGGAGGAGGGGATCATGCCCGCACTTGAGTCGGCCCATGCCATTGCCCACGTGATCCGCATGGCTCCAAAACTTTCAAAAGAGTGTACCATAGTGGTATGCCTTTCCGGGCGCGGAGACAAGGACATTCATACCGTGGCAGATGCAATGGGCGTAGTATTTACATAAGAAGTGCCGTTTTTGAATTGGTCGAAGGAATTTTTCTTGACAATGCAAGGACATTTCTGTTAGAAAGGCACGCTAATTTAAGGGGCTGTAGCTCAGCTGGGAGAGCGCTTGACTGGCAGTCAAGAGGTCGACAGTTCGATCCTGTTCAGCTCCACCAAATAATCAAGCACTTACAGAGTTTTCTTGTAGGTGCTTTTTTTGTTATTTTTTAAAAGTGACTTGAAAAGTGACTTACAGCCATTCTCTAGCATCCTTGTTACCCCTCTAAAAAATATTATCCCTCTCACAGCAGGGGAGCAACCGGTTCTATTATGTCCCACGCCCGAGAGGTGAAGCATCGTCATCTGGCAATTTTCCTTACCGAAACGACATAGACGGTGAAACCGTTTCGATTATTTTTTCTTTTCGGCCTTTTTGATCTTCTTGTCCGCTTTCTTTTCCTTCGGAGTTTTGGCAGGTGCTTTCTTTTCGGATTTTTTGCTGTCTTCACCTTTGCTCATAATAGTCTCCTTTTCTGGTTATGCTGCGGATTTATGGATGCATCCAAGGCGGATTCAGGATATGGGAGTTATAATCGCAAAAAAATATTTTCAACAGACTGATTTTTTGATCAGAAGGATTACTCTTCAGAGTCATAAAATTATACTTTAACAGTTAGATAGAGCGGATTACCGGCGCGGATGACATCAAGCATGAAACCCATTTTCGTATCAACTCTTTTAGTCAGTTGGATAAATGTGTTCATGTCCGCAGCCTGTCTACCGTCAACTCCCACAATGATGTCTCCAACTTTTAAACCTGAAAGCCTCAGAATACCACCAGTGTCACTCACATATACACCATTCTTCTGATAGGGTGCCAAAGCCGGACTAAGGGGCGTCATTTCAGCCCCGAGCCACTCAAACTCCGCTTGCTGGCGTACCTGTGCGGCTGGTGCTAATGTGGGCACCCCGACTCCCGTTTGTATTTTAAGCGTTTGCCGCGTATTGTTTCTCAAAACCACCAGATCAAATTTGCTGCCGGTTTTCTGTCCGGCCAGTACCTGATTGAAACCTTTAATGTCTTGAATCTTTCGACCGGCGGCCCGGATAATAATATCGCCCCTCCGGAGTCCGGCAGTATCGGCCGGGGATCCGGCCTTAACGTTATTAACAAGTACTCCTTCAGGAAGCACCATATTGAATTGACGAGCAACGATGTCATCAACCTCCAGCAGTTCAATGCCGAGATATGGGCCAACTGTTGCAGTCGTGGCGGCTACCGGAAGATAAGCTGGACCGGTGCCGTTTCTCAAACCGATCTGATTAGCCGGTGCTGGATTGCCTAAGCCGTTTCCCTGTCGAAGTCCTTGTCCTTGTCCGCTTCCATTGCCCAGTCCAGGTCCTTGACCGTTTCCAGGGCCAGTTTGACCAAATAACTGCGGGTGACAGTCTACACAATTGCCCCTGAAGGGGTGGGGTGCGACGATGGTTTGACCGCTCGGCAGCCGGAATGTATTGCCGATCTGTCTGCCACAGCGGGCCCAGGCGGCCAATTGACCGGTGCCGACATCAGGCGCGGTGTTGTTGAAGTCGATTACGCCGCCGACCAGTTCGGAGGCGCGG
>CAIPTY010000028.1 GCA_903868145.1 uncultured Desulfuromonadales bacterium
AGCCAGGTGCAGTTATAATCAGGGTCGGTCCGGTTGCCGTTTCCCTGCCTTCCCCAGTATTTGAGCACTTGGCGGAGAAAGGTAAAATGTATGTCTACCTGTCCGACTACGACAACTACGTTATGGAACCTTGGCTGGAAGGGACTGTTAACTCGGCTGATCTCTGGTCTGCAAAAGGAATAGCCGATTACATTCTGGAAACAAATCAGCAAAAGGAAAAAGGTGATAGAGCTTTCGAGCAGGCAATGTGAGTGTGAAAAGTTGAAAATGGAAAATGGAGCTTTACTTATCGTGGACTTAATATTAATTACTACGCGATTGAAGCTCCCTGTATTTACTATTGTCCTCTGGATCTGTCAAAAGTATTTGACACCTTTGTTCTCTCCTAAATCTCAATCACCACCCAGCCTTTTGCAACCAGCGCGTCGACTTGCACCTTCTTCGCTCTAGACTTATTCATAGCCAAACATAAAAGGTGTGTCGGGCGTGACATCGCGACGTAGAGATTTCGGTAAAGTCCCTTCAGGGTGTTTGATGCTTTTGGACTAATTGGCGTACCGTCGCTGATATTGGCTATAGCCATTTCTAAGTCGAAGCACTTGGCTTGACCACCATACGCTTCCAGAACAAGCGTTGCCACATGAGTCTCACCTTTCGCCGAAGCAACAGTACCAATCTGCACGCAAACTGTGCGGTCGCCCAAGCTCACCACGCACTCGTTAGCCATCAAAGCGGCTGTAGATGTGTTTATAGGCATCTCGAACAACGGAAGAGACGCAAAGTCGCTCCGGCTTATCCCTTCAAATAGCAGCGGATTCAGTCGTGAGTACATCAGGCCCAAGGTAGTTGACCATGCAGCAGCGTCAGTGGTGTGCCCTCGCCCAACTACAAGATCACGGCACAACAAGCGCACTTGTGCACAATCCGCTCCAGCAACCTCTAGCTTACGCAGTAGCCCTGACGAGTCTCGGATGCCTGCCACCTCTTGGCATCCAGCTTTCCTGAGCGCCAGCAGTATGGCCCGCTTCACGTCGCGAGTTCGACTAGTAAGCTCAAGTTGCGACACTCCCATCATCGGATGGTCTGCAAGCATACGAAAAACACTTTCCTCGCCTTTTGTAGTCACACCACCACTTACATATGTAGGCCAATAGTCTGCGAGATGCCGCCCAGCATCTTTATTCGCCTCGCTTTGCTTACGGGCACAGATAGCCTTGACTGCTCCTGAACGAAGGACTTCGTCCGGCAACGTTTGAAGAACTCGTTTTCCAAACTCCTCAATTACAGAAGTCGCCATTCCAGTATCATAGAGCATGAGTACCGGAGCCGGTGAGCAATTTCCTGGACTAGCTGCAACAGGCTCACCATGCTCTTGAACAGTCCGCACGGCAGCTGCAATCGTTTCAGGGAATCGCTTCGTTGTCGTTACACTAAGGTGGTCAGTCATCGGAAAGCTAAGCCTGTCCGAGTCTTTCGACGAGCTCAATATGCGTTGATTTCGGTCTCCATATCGCTGCATTACGACACTACTGTCGAAGACACGGGATAACAGGTCTTCCTGCGCCCAACTCGTGTCTTGCATCTCATCGATGAGCACAAGAGGGAACCGCCACGAAAGCCTTTGTGTCAGTTCAGGAAACCGCTGTAGGAGCCTCTCAGCAAACGCGAACATGTCGTCGTGACGGAACACCCCACGCTTGCTCAGTTCATCTTTGAGATTTTTTGCCTCGTTGTACGTGGTAGTCCCAACGCTTGGTAGCCCCCCATCTTCCCAACCTAACTTCAGATCTGGACCCTCATAACGTAGCGTGGTAATGGCGTTTGGGCCTCGATTCGGATTGCGTTTTACCCAAGAGTTCAACGTATACTTGCGTGGCAGCATGGAAAGCGCACGTGCTGCAAAGACATCGTTGTCAATAGTGTCAACCGACTCTCCGTCGCTATGAAGAAGCGGAAGCGCCAAAAACTGGTTAACAAAGGAGTGAATGGTTCCGACGAAGTGCGGATAGCAAAGGAGCCTTGCGCCGGTAGGTGTAACACTGATGCGTTTGGTAATCTCATCTCGAGCTACATTGGTATGACTTAGTACGCATATGCCTCGATTGGCATGTGGCCACTTCTGCGCTAGCAGAAGCAACTTGGCAGCGAGGAGCGTTGTCTTACCGCTGCCTGGAGCTGCTTGAACATCCTTTGTGGCAGGCTCAACTAGAACTGCCCGGCGCTCTGCATCTGTAAAGTCCAGTTCGGGGAAAAATATCGATAACTGTTCGAGGTCGTCCAACTCGACAACTGGAACCGTCATGCGAGATCCTTCTCTGGGGCAGGAACGGGGTCAACAGTCCCAGTCACATGACGCAGGGCGTGTTTAACGTAGCTAGGCAACAGATTTAACAGAGCATCTCCTTTGCCGTACTTGCCGGAGCGCAGCAAATCGGCTGCGTATTGTGCGGTCACTGCCTTCGATGCTTCTTCTTCGTAAAGCGGTTGGTACACCGTTGAAGCAAGACTTTCCGCAGGAAGAGCCATAGCCTGAAGTTTTCCCCACTCCGTATCAGCCTCAGTAATCGATGCAGCTTTGTCTTCTTCGCTAAGTTTCTCACCCCTTGCCTTTGCCTTCAGAGCAAGCATTATCGCTTTGTGAATTAGCTCTGCCAGTCCTGTTCTCGCCATGTCGTACTCGAGTGTCCAGTAATCAGACACGAATACTTTCACATTCGGGCTATCGGGCGACTCAACACGATCGACCTTCCGCTTGACGGCTGCATCTGCTTCTCCTGAGGCATAGTCACTTTCGAACCGTTTCCGCTTGGCTGGTTTCGAAACATAGGTATTTGCTACATCAGGGACGATGTCGCGGTCAGTAATGCAAGCCACTGGGACTGGTATAGTTTCATCGGCCTTTTGCCTCTGAAAGATACGTGCGTAATGGTACAGGCCCACATCACCTACATTGACCACGGAGATACCATATTCGGAAAATGAGAGCCCGGCCATTTCGGCAATAGCCGGTAAAAGCAGCGCCTCGGCAGGCCCTTCAACTATTGCCACGCCTCTAGCGAAGAAGAGATTGGATTTGGTTGCGTCAATGAAACGGCGCAAGTATCCGTAGTCGGTCTTGGCCAACCTCGTGCATTCAGGCCGTAAAGGGTATGTTCTCGCCTTGTGAACAAGTATCATATCCTCAATGTCGGCGCCTGCTGCAAGTGACGGGCTGTGTGTGCTCATTACAACTTGGATATGTTGTTCGTCCTTTGATGGAGGTTGCAGCAGAAGCTCCATAACTCTGGCTTGCAACTGCGGATGGAGATGCGCCTCAGGCTCCTCTACAAGCAAAAGTCCCAACTCATCGCCACTTCGCATGAGCACAAGTTCTGTGGCCATAAAAAGTGCGTTGTTGTAACCAAGCCCACGCTGACAGTGCTCGGTTGATGCGACGCCCCCAGGCGGAAGCAAAGCAAGTTCAAATCGTTGAAGAATTTGTGCAAGACTCGCGTCGCCTGCAATACGAATCGCCGATGTCAACTCATCGCCAGCAAGGCTCATACGACTCAAGTAATTATCGTTTATGTGGTCTTCTACATCACTAATCGCCTGATGCTCACCGATATGATGCTGGGCATGCTCCATAAGTCCGACAAGCGTCTTGGGGCGAGATTCAGGATTGCACGGGTCAAAATCGCTCTTATCCTGATCGGCAAACAGCTCATGAGCCCCAAGAATTTGTGACAGACGGGACTGTCGGCCAGGTTTTAGCTCAGCTTCGACATCACGGAGTGGTCGAAGATAGGTTGCGCGAACCAACTCTCTTACAGCATGACCTACTTCAGGCCCAGTTCCATTCTGCCCCGCACAAACGGTAATGTGGACACGCCCCCAGCGTTTTCCTTGAAGCAACTGGCGCCTGGCCTGTAAGTTCAGAATGAGACTGCGTGACCCATCTTTCTCGTAAGTCAGCCACTCCAGGACTGTAGATTCTTGTTCTGGAGACAAATCCTTGAACGTCGCCTCGATAATAAGAGTTTCAGCCCGGATTGCACCCTCGACGTGGAAGTCTTGCTCATAGAGCCGCACTAATTCGAAGCTGGTCGTCCAAAGGACCTGCCGAATTGCATCAATGATGGCTGACTTTCCTGCGTCGTTCTCTCCAATTAGGATGTTCATTCCTGTATTGAGCTCCCAGTCCAGAACTGGGGATGTTGTACCATCACCAAAGGCACGAAAGTTCTGAGCGTAGATGCGGTGTAAGTACATGCTGTCTCCTAAAAATCTCGGATAACGGTGATGTGAATCTTTGAAAAACAAGGGTAATAAACGAAGGGTCTCAATTTATGACCATGTCAAGAGTGGAGATGCGACCCTTCTATCTTCTCCATATTTGCCTTCTCCGGCCAACTCGTATTAGATAAGATCCGCCTAACCTACCATCAGGCCAGCTAATTTAAAAAATATCTTAAAATGCTATTGTTTAGTAACTCACTATATTTTATGTACAAGTCATATTGACCAACATTCCAGTAAAGTGTGTTGACCTAATTTGCCAATATCCTTCGACCAAGAGGTACGTCAATACCGTCTTAAGAGTAGTCGTCTTGCTGGTCACGCACGATTGTAACTTCTTCGAATTCAGGCATTAGAAAGGATTGTCCACGATCTTCGGCTTGGCTATTGCAACCTTCTCTGGAAGTTCAACTTTCTCCATCTCAGTTAAAGTCATGTCCAGTATTGCCTTTAACTCTCTTGCAGCCTTCAGACCTCCCTTATCCAGAGTAAGGTCTATGCTCCCAAATATAGAAATTCTATCCACCCTGTTCTCAATGGTGAGGTCGTCGCCTATCTGGATACAATCGGATTCGTTCTTGAATGGGCTGAACTCTTTATTTTTAGCCATCACTTACCTCCTCTGCGCTTCCGTTCCTTTGGTTCTGGCAACCTCATGCCATTGTTCTTAACTTGGTCATTGATTGAAGGAAAGACGCTGATCCCGCTTAGCTTCTCCAATTCGGCTATCGTTATAACCTGGGCCTGTGCGCCTTCAACATTCCCGACAAGATATGCCCCAGCTTCATTTCTCTTTGGGTCGTAAATTGCTTTAAAGATTTGTGTAGGAACCATAATCGCATCGCCGATCTGTTGCAGCTTGCCTGTGAAAATAGGGCCAGTAACAACGTACAGATCGCCCCGGTCTTTAGTCAGTTTACGCGTAGCAGATTCGACTCCTTCCCAGACACCTCGGTTCACTGAAGGCTCTTGTGGCACCATGTTTGCCAGTGTAAAGCACTCCTGCTGTGATTGCTGGTCAAACATATCTGCTGAAGGGGCAACATGCCCTCGGTCAAATCCTGATTTTGAATAGTGGTGAAGTTCTGCTCTCTCTGACGCAGGTATATTGGGGTCAGGGTAAAACTTGCTGGATCGCTTCATACCCTTTGCCATCGCTAGTCGGTCGCGAGTTAGGTGCTCGGCCGAATAGATGGGTGTGCGTGTGATGCCGGAGTGTTTCAAAGAAAAGCCTGAATAGCAAACATCTCGCGCCTTAACCGAGAGTTTCTGGTTGATTAGGTCAGGGGCTTGACCGTTCACAAAGTGTTCGGGACAATTTGTTTGCGCGGCGAAGGCAGCGGATATTGATAACGCTGCCGACAGTAATACCATTGTAAATGGCCTGATCACGGTTCAACCTCCGGTGTACTTTGAGTTAATTTACGTCCCATTCGCTTTTTCACCCCCGACCGTTGAAAATGCTCAGAACTGTATCTCGAGCATACTTCTACGCTGCTCGTCGTGCCTATAAGCCAGAATGAAATATAACTATCAATATTACATAAGTTTGAGGAGTAACAATTGTGCATTGATCGCAACTGAAAGTTTTTGTGCATATTCATCTGGTGAGACAGGAGTGCCGCCGCCTCTGTTGTTAGAACCGGCATTCCATCTACCTGAATATTTCTGATCGAACATACTAAAGTCGATATCTTTAAGTGAAAGCCCTTTAGGAGCGCAGCTTCCGAGACGAACCTTGATGATCCAAGTGTCATTTCCATCTGCATGAGGGCTGGCAGTCATAATCACATATGCCTTTTTCAAGAATGGCAGGAATAACTCGCCGTCGGTCTTTTCTGTCAGCACTGCGTAAGTCAAACGGCCAATATCTGAAAAATTATTGCCAGCAACCAGTTCATAAGCACAGCGACGTTTATTGATCCTATTATCCAGCGCCCTCTGCACGTCTTGACCGAGATTTTGCTTTCCACCCGTAAGATATAACTGCAAATTTTTGAATGATAGATCATGATCCTTGAATCCATCTGAATCAAGTGCCTGAAGAAGATCTGCTATTTCATTCTCCTCCCCTGTATGATCTGCTGCAATTGCTGCTTCGTTATAAACTTCGAGAGGTTCAAGGTCTCCGCTCATTATTCTACTGCATAAAATGCTATCGCAATCAGTGTGATTGATCAAAATGGTATCTGGCATTGATACCGGACCGAACATTTTTACATGGTCAATAGCAAGACTTGTACTCGATATTTTCTCTCGCATACGGACTGTAGCCGCATGATGATCAATATTGACCAGCCAGTCGGTCTGGTAACCACCAGGAACAGATGTGCCTTTCTCTGCATCGTCGACATAGAAATCACAGGCATACACAAGACCGCCCAATGAATGTTCTGCCAGATCGTTTGCTTTTATTCTGTCTGTTGTAGGCAATTGAATAATCAGGGACACGGTAACCTCTTCAGGGCTCTTCAGACAACAATGTATTCATGATTAGGGGTAGAAGAATTATGTTGTGCACCAGGATTGATAATCTCGACACCAAATATGCAATCCCTGTTTGCAGATGGATTTTCAACATGTCCACACAAAATATATCGTGGACTGATAACTCGTTCCTTTAAGGCATAATACAATCCTTCATCACCCCAATCTTTGAGACTACCATCAACATTCGATTGTGAGACACCCGTTTTCATAGGGGGAACATGATTCAATAGAACATCACAATCACTAAAATATGATAGATCTGCACCTAAATATGGAACACTACCAAACTTTATTCCGTTAAACGTTTTTATTTGATTGTCTCTGCATATTTTTTTACAGTTAATCTGCGTAAGCCAATCACACTCAGCAAACTCATCAAGATCGTGATTGCCGCTGCATATAACGAGATATTTATCAAACTCTTTCAGCCATGTAGCAACCCACTCAGATTGATGTGTAAAATTATCTGAATCACCATCAAGTAAATCACCTGTTAAGCACAAACAATCATAATACTCCTTTTGATCTGCCAACCATTGAAATTGATTTTTGTTAAAATGCAAATCGCCAGCTATCAGGATATTCATTAAGCTTCTCCTGTGAGGTGAAATTCAGTTGGCTGCACCAATACTTTCATATGTGGGAAAAGGTCGGTAAACTTAGCAGGATGCTCAGTATGTATTGGGACCAAAACTTTAGGATTTAATGCATTAGCAAATGATTGCAGGTCGCTAACAGTGGCATGTCCGCTGGTATGAGCATAATGATACTTGATACCATCTATTGAACCTTGTTTAAATGCATTCATTGTCTCTGCGCCATAACATTCAGAATCACTACACTTTAGATATCCTTGCCATTGTGAGTAAATAACGCTTACAGGCTCTGCCGCCACAAATGTCTGAATAACCCTGCCTGAATGGAGTTTACCCAAGACAAGATAACGACTCGGGCACTCATGCAATTCATCACCTGCTATCGTATGCTCGAATACCATCCTCATGAACTTACCAAATCTGTTCCGGTCCTTAGTCATCACTCCATACTGCCTGCCACTGGAATAGCCATCTTTCAAGACGGCAATATGTTGCCATTCCATAGCTCTCACACCAGGAGAAACCTTCTTTACCTGTTCTAACACCCATGCGGTATAGAAATCTATGACGAGGATCTTATTGCATGCAACACAGGCTTTATAGGCTGACACAAGCCTGTCTATGTTCTGGGATGATGATATAAGGAATGAGATGTTTCTTTGTTGTTCGATTACTTTCTGAATCTTTTCTTGGACTGCACTTTCTTTAGGAAACTCACTGTTATCCCTCTCAATCATTGTACCTTCCATGAAGAGCAGATCAATACGAGGTGGTGGGTTTTTGATAATATTATCAAACAGTTTGCTTTTGTTGCCATGCCCCCTAAAGTCACCACTATAGAAGATTCGTTTATCATCAGCTTCAATGAGGAATCCATATGCATCCACTGATGAGTGATCCACCAGGTACGGGGTTATCTTGAAGTCGCCAATATTGAATGACTGCCATTTATCATAGAACTGAAAATTATTAGCATAGAGTGGCTTTGTAGGATCGTTTAAGAACAATCGTGTTGCATCAAGAAGGTTCTTTGCAAGGTTTCCAAT
>CAIPTY010000029.1 GCA_903868145.1 uncultured Desulfuromonadales bacterium
ACCATCTTCGAGCGAATGCCCTTATTGCAAGCACTTACAGATTCCGATTACAGAAGCGAAACAGACGAAAATAATAACCAACTGTTTTTATTCAACTAAACGTTGGGACACTACTGAGTCGTCATAATTAATTAATAGTGTAATGGTTACACTACGTCAACTCCTTTTTTCTTTAACAGAAAATATGTTGCGCCGCATAATGCCTCTTACAATCTCTACAAGTTACATCTTTCATGTCTTTTGAAGAGTGGGCCTTTTTGGTTGCAGTGATTATCATGCAATATGTGTAACTTGCACCTTTGCCTACGCTCCATTTCCGTAAATGTACCGTGTTTTGTTTCATAGTCTGCTATCCTCCGTATATTCAATATTATCTGCTTTCTCTTGTAATTGGTCTGTATAAGCTTTTTGTTTTTGTTTCCGGTTACACGCCGGAAAATGATTGATATAATCACGAGTATTCTCAAATTCTCCGTCGCACATTTCACATTGAGTAATCATGGTTTCCCTCCAAATCCTTCCTTAGATTCTGAGCCCAGGTAAGAGCTCCCTGCATTTGTTTCTTTTTTTTTATTCCATTCCTTGAGTTCTTCGCCCTTTCGCAACATAAGGGTGAAAACTCAAGGAATGGGATGAGAATAAAAAAAACAAAAAGCTGATTCTAGTCGTACGTATTCTGAAAGGATTGAATGAAGTGGCAAAGGACATGAACAACAGGTTCATCGTTGGGCGTGGCCTTTGAAGAACGGAATGATTGACTGGAAGAATTAAGTAGACTTTTAATGCCTCGGTTCTCTAAATATCGATTTTCAGCCTTACTACATCTTGTGTCTCCTTCTTCACCTGGTGCAGCTGCTCGATGCTCCTGATCCACCAGCTGCAGCTGTTCCTGGTGCAAGCCTGGTCAAACACTAAAACAAACAAAAACAGCAACATACAAAATCAGCAATAAAAAACACGCTCTCAATCATGAAAGCGTGTCGTTTTTGCATCACCACAATATGTAGTGGTGATTTTTATGTTACTCTGTGTCGTGTGCCCTTATGAAAAATTTGTGTCTGCATCTTGGATAATTGCTACACCCCCAAAAGTTATTACCTTCGTTTTTCCCTTTTTTGGTTATTCTTATCTTCATTTTTGTTCCACATGTCGGGCAGGTCGGGGTTTTATAATCCCCTTCAAGTGTCACTTTCAGTAAATTGTCTAAGTAGCTTTTATCTAAATCGTTTATTTTCTCTAAAAGCATCTTCCCTGTGACCAGTGTTATCTTTGTCCCTTTTGCAAATTCACGTGCGCTTTTTGTGTAGTCGCCAGTTGTCATGAACATGCCCTGTCTATAATTCCCTTTTGCCATAACTCCTAACAGGTCTCTTATGTGTCTTTCTCCTACTGTTATCGTGTGCCAGGCTTTACATTGAACCACTCCTGATGGTTCCTTGTTGTTATCTTTATGTACAATTATGTCCACTCCTCCGTCTGGCCCAAATTTTGTTTCCTTTGCATTAAATCCCATTATTTTTAGAAATTCGCTACAGAGAGTCTCAAATCTTTTCCACTCTAAGTCGTTTAGTATTTCTTCTGTGAATTTCATTTACGCTGCCTTCCTCTCTTGGTGCTCTCTCTTCAGCTCTTCAAGCAATTTCTCCTTTTGAATACAATCGTAAGCACTTTCTTTCGTGTCTTCTTCCATGTCCTCCATCATCAGGATCGTCTTCTCTATGATTGGCTCTGGATGTGGTGGGCGATTTTTTCCGTATATTATTTCTGCTAGTCTTAATAGGGGTTTAGATACTTTTGATTTTTCTCTTAGTATTGCTGATACGTTCCCCTGTGTGATGTTTAGGTTTTTCGCAACTTCAACCTGGGTGGTTTTTTTATCTTCAATCATTTTGGCTATTTGCAAAAAAATATCATCCATAGTTATTTTTCCTCTTGACAATATCGTGTGTGAATATCTATAAATCCGTTATACGCTTTTTTATAAAATCTTTCTGATCTATGAAAGATGACTTTTAAATGACGCTAAATGACCTTGAAAATATTGTTCTTTGCATCGGTTTTATTTGCGTAATTTCAGCGTTTCTTCCTCGTCGAATTGCTTTCTGCATCTGGAGTGTAACAGGTATTTTGGTCTTTTCTTTACCCCTTGCTATTCGGTACTTTTAAGTTTTTGCTGTATGAAAACTCTTTCTAATCCTGAAAAAGCTTTTTCGTATCACCTGTATGGATCTGGTGAAGATGGCCTGGTAACATTTGTTCTTTCAATCCCAATAGCTCAGCTGCAAGCATTTATCGATTATGCCGATCAGCGTAAAAGGGTTTATCTCACTCCTTCTCGGGTTCACGACCCTGAGTATGTCCAGGCTGGTATAGATCGGGAACGTGCATTCAAGATAAAGGTCTTATCCGTTTTTGATGACTTCATGAAAAAGGATATTACTCGTAATTATGCAATTTCATTAACCAACAAAACGTTGAAGGAAAAAGGTTTCTGTAATTGCACGTATGAAATTGCTAAAAATATAATAAATTCATCAGTTAATTTTAGAAAAACACTTTAACTTTACTATCGTAACTACTTGTATTTGCTATATTATGTAAAGTACAAGTAGGTTGGCGGAGACTGTGGTGATTGCAGGTAAGAATTTTTAGGAGATCAAGGTTTCCGCCTGTCAATAACACGTTCTGCCTTTCCTTCATGGCGGGTTATGCTGTTCGGTTCAACAAGTTTAACTGAAACACCTACGCCTAAAACAGAATCAATGCGTTTTCCAACCTTATCCAGAAAAGCTCTCTGTTTTTTCATCTCATCAAAGAAAATATTTTCAGTAACCTCGATACATACTTCAAGAACATCCAGCGTACCCTTACGGTCAACAACCAGTTGATAATGCGGCTGGCACCCATCAATGGCCATCAGCACCTCTTCGATTTGGGATGGAAAAACGTTGACACCTTTGATGATCAGCATATCGTCTGAACGCCCCATGGTTTTTTTCATGCGAACTGTGGTTCGGCCACATTCACAGGTTGAGTAGTCGAGGCTGGTAATATCCCGTGTTCGATAACGGATCATTGGGAACGCCTCTTTGGTAAGGCTTGTCAGAACAAGCTCTCCCGTACTGCCGACAGGCAAAACCTGACAGGTTTCCGGATCAATAATTTCAGGAATAAAACAATCTTCGGCAATGTGCATCCCGCATTTTAACTGGCACTCGCCAGCAACTCCCGGCCCAATTATTTCTGACAGCCCGTAATTATCCGTAGCGCTGATAGCCAGACGAGCTTCAATATCCCTGCGAATCGACTCCGACCACGGTTCGCCACCAAAAAGTCCTACCTTGAGAGAGAGTGATTTAGGGTCAAATCCAAGCTTCTCGATCCGCTCGGCAATTGTTATAGCATAGCTGGGAGTACACACCAGAACCGTTGACTTGTAGTCCTGCATGATCATAATCTGTTTATCAGTGTTTCCCCCGCTCATGGGTATAACGGCAGCACCAATTGTTTCAGATCCGTAGTGAAGCCCGAAAGCGCCAGTGAACATGCCGTAGCCGAAGGCAATCTGAACGACGTCATCATGGGTAACGCCGGCAGCGGTCATGAATCTGGCAACAAGATTTGACCAAGTTTTTAGATCATTTTTTGTGTAGCCGACAACTGTCGGTTTCCCGGTAGTCCCTGATGAGGAGTGGATGCGTACAACCTCACGCAGAGGCACAGCAAACATCCCATACGGATAGTTAAGACGAAGATCATCCTTCGTGGTGAATGGCAATTTGGAAAGGTCGGCCAGGGAGTTTACGTCCTCTGGAACAGTCCCCAGAGCATTAAACTTTGTACGGTAACAGGTTACGTTCTTATAGGCTCGATTGAGCGTAGCCTGAAGACGTTCAAGCTGGAGTTGTTCCAGCTCTTCCCGGGGCATGCATTCATGGTTGTGATCCCAATATATGGTATTCTGCATTTCAACCTCGACGGGATAAAATCAATACGCCAACGCCTCATCCACAGTCTGTTTGATTTGTGCAATGGCCTCGTCAATCGGCAGGAGCAGGATTTCTCCTGATTTACGAATCTTGAGCTCAACCTTTCCCTCAAGCAGACCTTTACTGCCTACCACAATTCGCAGCGGGATACCTGTCAGATCGTTATCCTTGAATTTAATGCCGGGACGTTCATCGCGGTCATCAAAAAGAACTTCAATCCCAAGCTGTTCGAGTTTGAGGTAGATCTCTTCTGCAGCGGCCAGAACAGCGGAGTCTTTACCCGGATTCAGGGCTATCACTGAACAGTGGAAAGGCGCCAGAGGAATTGGAAAGATGATGCCGTTGTCATCATGATTCTGTTCAATGGACGCAGCCACAGTTCGACCAATGCCGATGCCGTAGCACCCCATAAAAATGATATTTTCCTTACCGGCGGCATCAAGATACGTCGCGCCAAGTTTTTCAGAATACTTGGTGCCCAGTTTGAACACGTGCCCCACCTCAATACCGCGCCACATCTGGATGATTCCTGATTCACAGCGCGGACAGGAGTCACCCGCCACCACATTGCGCAGATCAGCCATGCGTTGAATAACAAAGTCGCGTTCAAGGTTGGCAGCGATGTAATGTGAATCGGTTTCATTTGCACCGATGACAGAGTCCGCCATGCCGTTCAAGGCCAGATCAGCAATAATTACAAGACCATCCTTGACGCCAATCGGGCCGAGAAAGCCGACCGGGGCTCCGGTGACTGATAGGATCTCGTCATCGGTTGCCATACGAATATCATCCCAGTCCATGGCATTTTTGAGTTTGATCTCGTTGAGTTCGTGGTCGCCACGCAATAGCGACATGACAAAGGCTCCCTCTCCATTCGAGAAAACCAGCGCCTTTATAGTCTGTTCAATCTGCACACCAAGGAAGGCGGCAACCTCGCAGATGGATTTTTTATCCGGTGTTGATATCTTCTCAAGCGGTGTCTGGGATGTGGAATGAACTGGTAATACACTCCGCGTTTCGGCTTTCTCCACATTTGCTGCATATCTGCACGAATCACAAGATGCAATGGCGTCTTCACCAGAATCAGCCAGCACCATGAATTCATGGGACGATGAACCGCCAATGGTTCCGGTATCGGCTTCCACCGCCCTGAAATTAAGGCCGCACCGTTCGAATATCCGCATATAGGCGGCATACATCTTCTCGTAGGACAGATCGGCGGCACAGCTGTCCACATCAAAGGAGTAGGCATCTTTCATGATAAACTCACGACCACGCATCAGCCCGAAACGGGGACGGATCTCGTCACGGAACTTGGTCTGGATCTGGTAGAAATTTAGCGGCATCTGGCGGTAACTCTTTACTTCGCGCCGCACCATATCGGTTACAACCTCTTCATGGGTCGGCCCCACACAAAACTCATTATCCTTGCGGTCTCTGAAACGGAGGAGCTCTTTGCCATAGAACTGCCAGCGCCCGGTCTCCTGCCATAACTCGGCAGGTTGAACGGAAGGCATCAACATTTCAATGGCATCTGCACGATTCATCTCCTCACGGACAATATTCTCGAATTTTCGAATCGAGCGAAGACCCATAGGGAGATAATTGTAAATGCCGGCCGCCAGTTTACGAATCATCCCGGCACGGAGCATCAACTGGTGGGATACAACTTCGGCGTCGGAAGGAGTTTCTTTCAGTGTTGGAATAAAAAATCTGGAGTAGAGCATAAGACCTCAGGGGGATAGTTCTGTCGGTTCAGATCAAATAAAGTTGTATTTTTTCAGCAGAGCCTTCAGTTGGTCACGATGAAGCGGTTTGACGATATAATCATCACAGTCGCAGTCAAGCAGGGCATGCGCCATATCGGCAGACGAATCGCGCGCCGAAATAACAAAAATTATGGTACGGGGAAAATCTTCACCATTATTGCGCCCTTCGCATTCGCGGATTTTCTGTATAAGACCATACCCATCAAGAACAGGCATGTTGATATCGGTACAGACCAGATGATACGGATTACCATCGCATATCGCCTTCTCGAAAAGTTTGATACCTTCAGAGCCGTTTTCTGCTGTATCGCATGAGGCAAACTTTGAAAAGTAATTCAATAAAATCCAACGGCTCCCCGCCTCATCTTCAACTATCAGATAACGTTTCACCGGAATACCGCTCCAATCGGTCAAAGTTTTTCTATTTCTTCAATCAGCGCCTCGGCAAGCTGGGCCTCCGGAACTTTGCGGACAATCTCGCCATGACGGAATACGAGACCCTCTCCCTTTCCACCGGCAATACCTACATCAGCTTCTCGCGCCTCGCCGGGTCCATTGACCGCACATCCCATCACAGCCACGGTAATTCTTTTGTCAACCCCTTGAAGTCGACGTTCCACATCCTCAGCAACCTTGATCAGGTTGATCTGGCATCTTCCGCAGGTGGGGCATGAAATAAAATTGACGCCCCGCTGACGCAGTCCAATACTCTTGAGAATCTCGTACCCTACCCTCACCTCATCCAGTGGATCGCCGGTCAATGAGACCCGCAGTGTATCACCGATTCCATCAGCCAGCAGGATGCCGAGGCCAACGGAAGACTTTATCGTCCCTGAAAAAATGGTCCCTGCCTCAGTTATGCCGATATGCAACGGGTAATCAACCTTCCGGGATAAGAGTCGATAGGCGGAGACCGTCTTCATGACATCCGATGCCTTGAGGGAGACCTTTATTTCATGGTATCCTATATCTTCAAGGATACGGATATGCCCCAGCGCTGATTCCACCATGGCCTCAGGCGTGGGGTGACCGTACTTTTCCAGCAGTTCCTTTTCCAGGGAACCGGCGTTAACGCCTATACGGATAGGAACCTTGCGTTCAGCAGCGCTTTTGACCACTTCGGTAACTTTCCAGGTATCTGATATATTGCCCGGATTAAGGCGTAAACCATCAATACCGCCTTCCAACACACACAGAGCAAGTTTATAGTCGAAATGGATGTCGGCAATAACCGGAATCGGGCTCTCACGTTTGATCTGTCCAAGGGCTGATGCGGCATCCATATCCGGCACGGCACAGCGGATAATTTCACACCCACCTGCAGCCAGGGCCCTGATCTGGGCCAACGTTGCCGGAACGTCTCTGGTGTCGGTGGAACACATGGACTGTACAGCACAGGGAGCATCGCCGCCAACGAGTACGGAACCAATCTGTAATTGCCGGGTTATCTTTCGCATAGAGCGACATACTAGACAAGTGCGCAGGAAAAATCAAGGATCACGGAGATGCGTGCGGTAAGAAATGGCTGAAGATTTTCGTTTGACTCATCCCTGTTGTTACTAAAAAAGCGGAAGGATAATGAAACGAAAGAGAAAATCGAAGTATATCACGGCAGAGACAACATATTTTCAAACTTTGGTAGCGTATTTATTCGATTGTATGCAGATATGAACGGATGGCTGCCAGCAGTTCGAAGAGTTTAACCGGTTTTCGCAGGAACACTACGCCGAGTTCGTATATCGCCATCTGCTCGACTATATCATTTGTGTAGCCGCCCGACATGATGACCGGCATATCAGGGCGCTGTCGCCGGATTTCGCGAACCACCTCACACCCCTTCATGTCCGGCAGGATCACATCGATGAAAAGTATCCGTATTGTTTCCCGATAGGCAGCGTACAGGGTCAGCGCATCAAGCCCGTCTTTCGCGATCAGAATCGGGTAACCATAGGATTCCAGCGAGCCTCCATGCATCATCATGACCGCGTCGGAATCACCGACGATCAGTACGGTTTCAGAACCGCCGTATGAGTCCAGCAATGTCTCATGCGTCGAAGCTAGGGCGCCATCATCCGCTACAACAGGTCCGGTTACGACGCCAGAAGCGGTGATTGACTGAGAAAGCACACTCTTTTTCTGTGTTACCACACGTTCATCGATGTGATGTCCTCTGGAACGTAGCCGACGAGCGCATTCGGAGAGGCATATCAGGAGCTGGTAGATGTTGACCGGCTTATTTACAAACTTGTCAACCCGGATATCGATCGCCTGCTTTAAATAATTATTCGATTCAAATGCTGTAATAACAATGATCTGCACATTGTGATCCAGCTCCCTGATTTTTGATGCCATGGTCAGGCCATCCATTATCGGCATCCTGATATCAGTGACAACGATATCAGGCGCATGCCTGACAAACGCATCAAGACCTTCAGCGCCGTTGACGGCGGTTATCAGTCTGCCGACAGGTCGACGTAAAAACTCACTGAACTGCTCGCGGGTATCGGTATCATCCTCCACAAACAATACCGTGAGCGTTTTGAGGTAATCCAGATCCAGATTCTGTTCTTCTTCTTTCATGATTGTTTCCTGTCTTGCAATTTCGTCTCCTCCATTGATGTTATGCACCTCGATTGTACTGTGCATGCTCAGTTCAATGATCATTTTGTCATGTACAGTCCAATGGCGGTGCCCATATCCTTTGGCAGAGAAGCATGGCTCGAAGGGGTTGAGGGGAGAGTAATTTGTGTGTTTTTTAAGAACGAAAAATACACTCGGCGCAAGTATGTGTCAACTCAATTTAGGATGAACTGGGATGATTTTAAGGGAAACAGAGAACATACCGAGGGGTTTTATATCCTGCTGATTGTCCTAAACATCAAAAACCCCGCTTAATCTTTCATATAGATTAGCGGGGTTTTTGATGTGAATCCAACATGTATTTAGCTGTTCACAACACCTAAATGTCGTAATAGAGTTCAAACTCAAGCGGTACCGGACGCATGCGAACCGGATTGACTTCGGCTTCAGTTTTGTACTCGATCCATTTCTCGATTACATCGGGAGTGAATACATCTCCCTTCAAAAGAAATTCATAGTCGTCAGCAAGGCATTTGAGAGCCTCTTCCAGAGTACCTGGAGCGGATGGAATGTCCTTCAGTTCCTCAGGCGTAAGACCGTAAATATCCTTATCCAAAGGCTGTCCTGGATCGATCTTGTTCTCGATGCCGTCAAGACCGGCCATCAGCATGGCGGCAAATGCAAGATAGCCGTTGCAGGAGGGATCTGGTGTGCGATATTCGATACGTTTGGCCTTGGGGTTGCTGGAGAACATGGGAATCCGTATTGACGCCGAACGGTTACGAGCCGAGTACGCCATATTGACCGGCGCCTCGAACCCCGGAACGAGACGCTTGTACGAGTTGGTTGTAGGGTTGGTGAATGCGCAGAGGGCCTTGGCGTGCTTGATGATACCACCTATATACCAGAGCGCGATCTGAGAAAGCCCACCGTATTTGTCGCCAGCAAACAGATTAGTACCGCTTTTCCAGATTGACTGGTGGCAATGCATCCCTGAACCGTTATCACCATACAGCGGCTTGGGCATGAATGTAACGGTCTTGCCGTTGCGATTGGCAACATTCTTTATCACATATTTAAACCACTGAAGATCATCGGCCATTGATACCAGCGAGTTGAAACGCATGTCAATCTCGGCCTGGCCGCCGGTCGCAACCTCATGGTGCTGGCACTCGACACGTATGCCAACTTTCTGGAGCTCAAGAACCATCTCATTACGGAGATCATTTTGTGAATCGGTCGGGGAAACCGGGAAGTAACCTTCTTTGTGACGTGGCTTGTAGCCCAGATTCGGGAACTCTTCACGACCGGTATTCCAGGTGCCCTCTACCGAATCAACTGCATAAAATGACTGATTGGCGGTTGAACTATAGCGCACATCGTCAAAGATAAAGAATTCCGCCTCAGGGCCAAAAAAAGCAGTGTCGCCTATTCCTGTTGACTTGAGGTACGCTTCTGCCTTGAGTGCGATATTACGAGGATCACGGCTATATCCTTCCTTGGTGATCGGATCGAATATATTACATATCAGTGACAGCGTCGGAACCGCAACAAAAGGATCCATCTTGGCAGACTTAGGGTCAGGAACGATAATCATGTCGGATGCATGAATCGGCTGCCAACCACGGATGGAAGAACCATCGAAACCCTGCCCTTCTTCAAAGGTATCCTCCCCAAACTCACTCATAGGGACAGAAAAGTGCTGCCAGATACCGACAAAATCCATAAATTTAAAATCAACCATCAGTGCGCCGTTTTCCTTGGCGAATTCAACTACCTGTTTCGGGGTCATTCAAGTTCTCCTTTCGGGGGGTATAGTTAGTTACCTAAAGAGCGTCTTCGCCGGTTTCACCAGTTCTGATACGAATTACAGCATCAACAGACGTCACAAAAATCTTGCCGTCTCCAATACGACCGGTTTTTGCTGATTTTTCAATTGCTTCCACAACCTGCGGTAAAATTGAGTCTGACACGATAATCTCAAGCTTGATTTTTGGAATGAAGTCAACTACATACTCGGCGCCCCGGTACAATTCCGTATGCCCCTTCTGGCGTCCGAAGCCTTTTACCTCACTGACCGTTATTCCCTGAACGCCAATCTCATTAAGCGCCTCTTTAACCTCATCCAGCTTGAACGGCTTGATAACTGCTTCAACTTTTTTCACACGTACTTCCTCCATTTCTAAAAAATGACGGGCGGGATTATAAAAATTGAGTTGGCCACATTACAAACGACAAGCACGAATAAGTATGTGGCCAATTATGCAACTTTGCTGCCAAAAAATAAAAACAATAAACCATATTACATTACAAGAGGTTGTGCCTAGTCGTGCCCGAGAAAACTGTAGTCGGCACGATTCACTGCACGAATGTTGTGCAGCTGCCTGATGTGGTGCGGATAAAATGCACAGCGCAAATGCTATTGAGGTTAAAAGTTAAGTTCTTTAAGCTCTTTGATTATTTCAACTTGCCTTTGATTGATATAGTACGAGAGTTGCTGTTGGGAGTGCTTTTCCGGGTGAAACTCGATGACACAGGTGTATGGTGCCGTTTCACCGGTAATTTTGACAATCGATGCCGATGTGCCTACCTCAATGATCGATCCCGTTGTGATGTCGGGAAGTTTGAGGAAAACATTCAGTGTAAGACCCTGCGTAAGCAGATCACACGACATGACACGCGCCGCCGCCCCGCCAAGAGAAACGTCACTGACGTGTCCCGTTATGATATCGTTTTCAACTATCAGGTCAGCCTCAACCGACCTGTTGAGGGTAACCCGCACGAATCTGCGCAGGGTTGCCCTGATCTTTGAATATTCAAACTTGCAGAGAATAACTCTTTTTTTGGGTACGTTTATATAAAATGCTTCACCTAAAATATCTTCCTTTACAGAAGATTCCTTGTGAGAATATATCAGGGTCTTGCGATCGATATTAATTACCTTGGCCTGATATTCGTGGAGCTCGAACTCGGCCATTTCGTTCTCTACCCCAAGCAGCCTGCACTCATATGAAACAGGAATTTCCTTGTAATAATTAAGAAATGAAAAATTCTTGCCGATCATTTTTCTCATAAACTGCAGAATAACAAGATTGTCCTCTCGCTCGCTGCCACGGACAATTTTATCGAAATACTGCAGCATGAAGATTTTTCTCCGGTAGATGGAAATTGCACAAATTATGCAGATACGGTACAGTGAAAAAGGTGAATTCGACTTTTATCAGAATTACATTCCAACGACAAGAGTAAATGAGAGGTGTATGCACTATTCTAATATCGTTATTCAGAAATCAGGCACCCGGTTTTGGGGATTCCTGGTACTTTCTATACTTCTCTTCGGATTTACCGGCAGCTCTAATGCTGATATTTATCGTTTTGTTACGGTGGACGGCGTTGAAAGTTTTACGGATGCTCCCTTGAACAAGGACGCACAGATTGTGATCAAAGAACGGCGCAAACCCTCCGTAAAAAGTCAGAAAACTGCAAAGATGCAGAAACGTCACGATATCTCTCTGGATGAAATCGTTGAAAAAACGGTTAATGCATCACTTAATCCCAATGACAACGGGCGGTTGGAGCCGAGACTGCCGCCTGTGGGCGGCACTATCACCTCAGGAGTCGGCATGCGTGTTGACCCGATTGATCGTAAGTGGCGCCAGCATAACGGCATTGATATCGCCATTCCTGAAGGCACACCCGTCAGAGCCGCAGCACCCGGTGTTGTTGTGTATAGCGGCCTGCGATCAGGATACGGCTACACCGTTCTGGTAGAGCATGACAACGGCATGGTAACTCTTTACGGCCATAACAGCCGTCTTGTGGCTGCCCAGGGACAACAGGTGGACAGGGAGACTGTTATTGCTCTTTCAGGCAATACGGGGCGATCTACCGGTCCCCACCTTCACTTTGAAGCCTGGCAGGCAGGCATTAACGTGACACCTGCTTTCATGCCGGGCAGTTCGATGCAACTCCCCAAAGCACAGCTGACAGCATCCCGGGTTAAAAACCGCTTCCGCAAAGAAGTTCTTGCTGACGGTTCCATTCTATTTACAAACATACCCACATCCATTCCCTGATGCTTGATCAGATACGAAAATACACACGCAAGCTGACAAGCGACCGATCAGCGAATAGTCATGCAATATCGTTTGCCGCTCAGGATGATGTAATGATATCCGAAGGGGACCCCGGACTTTCTAAGCTTGCTTCATCCGTACTCTCGCGGCTGAACTGTCTCGCTCTTGTCGCCGCCCGCCCCTCGCTCCCGTTCGCAGAATTTCTTGTCCAAAGAAGTGCGTTCGATGAGCACCGAATCGTCCCGCGCGACACTGAAACGCGTACATTTCTGCATGATATTCCTATCCTCAGACACGCGGAACTCGGTATTGACCCGGCTGATTCCATTGCCAGGGAGCTTGGCAATCGCAAGGGTATCGTTGTAGAAGGTATCGGCATTATAGCAAACGGCGCACTGACGGTAGAGCAGGCATACATCAACTGGTCATCGGTTTTTCACTCAACATTTATCAAATATCTTGAGGATCTGCTAAGCCATGGATTCCTGTATCCGGGAGAGGCAAAAGTATTCGAGTACTTTCGAACTGAATGGCTTCACCCGCTTTCCTCAAATGGCCTTGTTTTCAGGGATGGACCGATTTCAGGCAAAAGCGAAATTCTTGATGAACTTGCCAATGTTGGGAGGTATACGGTTCAGCGTGGACTCGTTGATTCTTTCTTCGGCAACATATCCTACTCAGATGGCGATCTGATCTATGTTTCACAGACGGCCTCAAGCCTCGATGAACTGACCGGCTGTATCGACCCGGTTCCATGTGAGAACATCTCCACCGTCGGCATTACAGCCTCAAGTGAGCTGGTGGCACATCGTCGTATCTATGAGACCACTGGATGCCGAGCCATCCTGCACGGTCACCCCCGCTTTGCAGTTGTAATGAGCATGCTGTGTGAAGAAAAGGAACTGTGCACAATCCCGGACTGCTGGAGAGATTGTGTCAAGGTACGTTTTCTGGGTGGAACGCCGGTGGTGGCAGGGGAGATCGGTGCAGGGGGAATCGCAAAGAATGTCCCGCCGGTGATCGGCGAGACAGGAAAGGCCATCGTATATGGACACGGGGTATTTGCAACGGGTCGGAACGGTTTCCGCGAGGCATTTCAGTCGCTGGTGGATGTGGAGAACTGGTGCCGTCAGGAGTATTTCAGACTTTTTGATGAACGACACACATCAAGCTAAGACCTCAATTTCCTCGCAATTTCAAACATCGCAATCCCGCCAGCCACCGAGGCATTAAGTGAACTGACACCGCCGTACTGGGGAATAGCCATTACCACATCGCACTGTTTCCGCACCAGCGGCCTGATCCCCTCCCCTTCTCCTCCGACAACCAGTACAGTTTTCCCGGAAAATTTTACATCATACAGAGACTGAGACTCCCCGCCCACCAGCCCGTACACCCAGTAACCGTAATTTTTCATAGTCTCCAGTGTCTGAACGATGTTGGTTGCCTGGACAACGGAGATCGTCTCGACCGCTCCGGACGAAGCTTTCTCCACTGCGGCGGTGACACCGCAGGCCCTGTCTCTTGGGATGATGACAGCATTGGCGCCGGCACAGGCAGCAGAGCGTATAAGGGCGCCCAGGTTGTGGGGGTCCTGAATGCCGTCCAGTACAAGTATGAGAGCGGCTGTCTCTGGTTGTTGACTTGCAGCCAGAAGGTCATCGAGATCTGCGTAACGAAAGGGTTCCACTTCCAGCGCAATCCCCTGATGGTGAGATGAAGCACACATTCTGGTCAGGTCAATCTTCTCACGGCGATGAACGGGCACATCTCGTTGTTCAGCCAGTTTGATGATCTTTTCTGCACGATGATCGGTCGCACTGATCTGGACGTAGAGGTTGAAAGCGCCGCGCACACCTTGCAGGGATTCCCTGACCGGGTTGACTCCAAAAATCAGCTCGCCCTTCACGAAAGCCCTGCCACGATCTCATCGACGATCAGATCAGCTGCCAGAGCAGGATCGGCGGCTGTGGCGATAGGACGACCGATGACCAGATAATCCGAGCCAGCTTTTACGGCATCGGACGGGGTCATGATCCGTTGCTGGTCGTCCTGCGAGGCAAAGCCGGGGCGGACGCCGGGAGTAACGATCAGGAAATCCGGGCCGCAGGCTGCGCGAATCAGTTCAATCTCAAGCGGTGACGCCACAACACCGTCCATTCCTGCATCCAGCGCCAGCCTTGCCAGGCGAACCACCATATCCTGCACGGAGTGTTCTATGCCGATACCTCGCAGGGTTTCCTCTGTCGACGAGGTAAGTATGGTCACCGCCAGCAGACGGGGACGCTGGTCCCCGAATTCCTTGCGCACGGCCGTAGCAGCTGCCTCCATCATCGCGGCTCCCCCCAGGGCGTGGAGGTTCGCCAGTTGGACACCAAGACGGGCCGACTCCAGCATGGCTTTGGCCACGGTGTTGGGTATGTCGTGATATTTGAGATCCAGAAAAACCTGGCCGCCATGGCGCTGAACCGCCCTGACGGCATCAGGGCCGGTGGCGGAAAAGAGTTCCTTGCCGACCTTGAACATGCCAACCTTGCCGGCGAGTATTCCTGCATAGCGGTCAATTTCAGCCAAACCGTTTACGTCAAGCGCAAAAATAACTTTTTTTCTGGCTTCGTCGCGTGTCATCACATCCTCTTTACTGCATATTGATTTCAGAGGTATCAAAGTATTTCACAATGCATGCTTCCAGCTTTCCGTGCAGCAATTCCTCGTCGTCGTTGCAGATCTCCGCATACAGCACTGGAGCATAGTCGAGAAAGAGCCGCGTAACCTCAGGATCAAAATGGCTCCCCATGGATTCCTGCAGGATCTTCACCGATACATCAAAACTGAAGGGCTCCTTGTAGGGACGCTTGGAGGTCAGGGCGTCAAATACGTCGGCTACCGAGAATATACGGGCATTCAGCGGAATATTGTCATGAGAAAGGCCAAGCGGATAACCGCTGCCATCAAACTTTTCATGGTGGCCGCACACCACGTCCAGCGCATTTTTCAACCAGTCGTACCCACGTACGATATCCTCGCCATGCTGGACATGGGTCATCATTATCGTGAACTCTTCATCCGTCAGTTTGCCCGTTTTATGCAGTATTGCATCACCGATTGCAATCTTGCCCAGGTC
>CAIPTY010000030.1 GCA_903868145.1 uncultured Desulfuromonadales bacterium
CTCACTCAGATGAAAATGGCCGAAATGCCAGCTCTTGAACGTCAGCTTTTCATACAACCGCTGCAACATATCTTCCGTAGGGTCTTTTGACCTCATACCCGTCAACCGCATGAAATTAGCTCTTTCATTGATCGGACACGTATGGGTAATAACATGATCCACAACCCATCCAACTCGATCCAGATTGCGACACGCATTTTGAAAATCCTCTTCTGAAGGTACCTCTTCAGGCACCAATCTTTCCCTTCAACACGAGGGGGAATAATGTCATAGCCGCCACTCCACGAAAGGGAGCGGCACTTTGAACCGAACCGATCATGGCTGGTAGCACCGCCGAAGGCCAAAAACCGCTTGCCCTCTATATCAAAAATCTCACCACGCTTCAGATAATAAGCATGTGGCCGAACCTGATATGCCAATCCGCCATATATCTCCACCAGAGGGAATTCGCCACCAAACAGACGGGCAAAGTTTTCATGATTACCATCCACGGCCAGCCACTTCACCCGTCGTTTCAGGTTCACATCCAGCCAGCCATCTTCAGCTTTCCGGTGTTTCGGGTTTGTATGATAATCGTGATACCAAACCGCCCCGAAGTCACCTGTTACTAAAATAGTATCGCCCCGTTTGGCAGGCCGGAACCTGCTACCGGTAACGTGATAAGCGGATTGACCGCCATGCAGATCGCCCGTTATGTAGATCATCTCAACACCCTCAATCCTCAAACCTAGCCAGCAAACGGGCCTTGACTTCATCCAAGTTTGCCCCATCGTACCGGACAACATTCGAGTGACTTAAATCAGCATTATAATCGTGTGCTGGCATGATAACCAATCCGCGAGGCCGATTGTTGAGCCACGCCTTGATGTATGCAGGGAAATCATCAACCAGCACAGCTCCGTAGACCAAAGCCTTATCGTGGCAGATAGTCACGCCGTCGATATATCCGGGCAGATGCTTGTCACACCATTGCAGCTTTTCAGACCAGGCGTTGGGTTTGTGTTTTGGCCCCTTGGTCAAAACGGAAATGCTGAAACCTGTTTCCTTGACAGCTTCGAGCACATCCCATCCAAGCTGAAACTTTGGCAGATTAAGCCACCATCCCACTTGTGAGGTTATAATTTTTCGCCGTGCAGAGAGATATGGCTTATTAGACCATAATTGTTGCGGAGGTTCATTTTCCGAGGCAATGCGGCGCAGATCATGGAGTAGCTGTCCAGCATAATCGGCCAGTGTATCGTCCAGGTCGAACAGTGCAATTTTTTCAGGTTTAGCAATCATGGCAATCCCTCAGCCATTTTTGCCAATAGTTTGTGCTTTTCCTGGCGAACCGGAGAAATCTCGCGTAACGGGTGCCGGAGACAGACTTTGACTGCTTGAACTGGGGCAATAAATTTATCTCTGGTATCCAGCAGGCCAGTCAACCCGGATATATTATCGTCAAATTCATTTACAACGACACCATAAAGCTCGAACACATCACGTTCGAGTTCTTCAGTGGTATTTTCTTCAGGGGGATTTGAAACTGATACAAGCAGGTCATTGTACATGCGCAGAGCCTCCAGTTATCACGAATTCGAGAAATTATAAATTCGCAACACCAGACCTAATCGGATGCCGCCCTGCGTACAATGTGAGATCACTATACACTATTTTTAGAAATAATTGGTAGTGTTTTTTTCAAAAACGGTGTCTGAAATTTTGAAATAAAAGTGAATTTTAAATCTAAGTAGTTGTAATCTGACTCTCTTGCATACGTATTTTTCTTTACACAACTGCATCGGATATCGAGCCGGTTACCATTTCCAATCCTCTCTTTGAGAATTCGTCACCGCGATAAAGCACGGAGAACGGAAAGCTCTACTGGTTTTTACTTGGAAGTCTCCAGCCATAGATTTTCCCCTCCAAATCAGGATTTGCATAACAAAATCCATTTTGCTTTCTCCATCCTTGCCCACTGCAAAGAGCCAGCTTCTCGATCGTGCCGGGCGTTTCTGAAAGTTTAAATGCGAGGCGACCCTCATAGGTAGTCGCCCATTCTGCCCGTGTAGCCCCCAGGGAAAAGCCGGATTGATAACCGAGCTTATGCATGTAGCTACCAAATAGTCCCAAACAGATCGCAGAGACAACGACACATCCACTGATCCACTGATACATCTTCTTACGGGCGGTATCATTGGCAACCGCCACAGCACAGGCTGAAATGCTGTTACCTGCCTTAACCAGTAACTCAGCCATTACTCCATCGATCTTTTGTTTGGCGGCTGTTTCCGCTCCCAGTGCCGCTTTAGCAGCGGCAACGGTCATTGCTTTCGGCATTTCCCGAAACAGGCCATGGTAGGTATCCAGTGCAGCCAGGATGGGCATCATGGCATCATTTCTTGGTATATCGAGATCATGAGCAATAGCCGCAAGTCGGTTTAAATCTTCCTGCGAAGGAGTACTCCCTGATATGGTTCTGATAGCAGCGGCAATATTACTAGCCATGAATTACCTTCAGAGCAGTGTGTGCATCCCGGCGATAGCGACCAAGAGCTGATTTTTCAGCAATGGACATACCGCTGGTGGTATCAATTGGAAGACGGCCATCGACGAGTTTATCTGCTATCAGATCATTCAATTCGGGAAATACAATCGTACCGGTCAGATTGTTCTTCAGTTTCGAATTTGAAAATCGAGAGAATTTTTCTTCGGTGCCAAAGTAGGTATTGATCACCGCATATGTTGAACTGTAGCCATCGGCCTTTTCGACAAAATCGGATAACAACTCCAATGAATCACGTTGTCTATTTATGGGCCACAACATAATCAGATCATGTCCCGTTTCTGCCACAACATCTGACAGCATGGAACTGTATGTTATGAGGTTTTCTGTTGCACGCGCTGCGGTATTGACGATGATTGTGGAATCAGGATGATCTTCAATGTACCTACCCAGTTTGATAAAGCCGCTTTCGTCATCCAGATTACTGATAATGCATTCCACATCCAATTTATTAATGGTTTTGTAAACATCCGGATTTGAATTGTCACTTTCAACAAGTGAAACCGTATCACCGGTACTTAGCACATAATCCATTAAAGCGATGGCAACGGTAGATTTACCAACCCCACCTTTTCCCCCACCAATCATAATTACTTTAGCCATTATAAAACCTCACGATCCGGTCGAATCTCAAATGTGGAATTATCCGACTCTGCTTTTTCACCACCATTGCCAACAACACCTACTGTACCCGGTGACCCGCCTGCTGAAGATTTAGCCTTTGACGTAAGGCCGCGCCTTGTTTTTGCCTGTGCTGCTGTTGGTGCTGGCATTTTATCGAGCTCTTCATTCGTCGCTTTAACAGCATTCTGTATAGCAGAAATTATTATTCTGCTAATGCTTATTGTATATCCATACGACTTTACTCTTTCCACGAGTATATCATACTCATCGATAATTTCAACAGGAACTCGTGCCGACACGGCACGTGTTTTTTCTGCTGGCAATTTTTCCAAGAACGACATATAATGCCTCCATTCTGTAAAGCAGCTTGTGAAGTTAAAATAAAATCTACACGAATAAGCACGGGTTGTCAATAACGCAGTAACGGGGAGCGGCGTGCAAAAAACCTCAACACAATGTAAAGCCGTACACCATCAGAGCAAGTGCTAACTATCTGTAAGATAGTTACTTTCGTTCCACTCAGCTTGCTTTTTCTTCGCGTTGCTTGAAAAAGGGAAAAACCATGAGAGCCCAAAAGCCAGGACCACACCCAAAACCAGTTTCAGAACTGAAAAGTCGCCGGATTGTTATACATCTCACCGATGCAGAACACCATAAAATAAAAACGATCGTGCGTAGCGAAACGCCACGCAAAATTGCTGCATATATCCGTTCAGCATCCCTGGAGAAGATTGTACCAACCGTCCCCGGTTGTAACATTGAACTCTGGCGCGAATTGGCTCCGGTGCTGAGTAATCTCAATCAAATCGCAAAAATGCTGAATTCCGGCGAAACGCTCCATACTGTAGAAGCGCTAAGGACTGATCTTCAAATATTGCGCAACCGCTTACTTGGTGAAACAAGGTGATCTCCAATATCACCAGAGGAACATCATTCAAGGGACTTCTCAGTTATGCCTTCAACGAGGGTGAACTCCGTATTGAGGGTAAAGAAGCCGAACTGATTGGCGGCAATATGACCGGCAGTACAGTCGCTGATCTGGCACGGGAATTCTCTATTGTCAGAAGACTGCGTCCCGACATTGTCAAGCCGGTCTGGCATGAATCTCTGAGAAGCGTTGCGGGAGAAGCTGTTTCAGCCGAGCAATGGAATGAAATTGCACGGTCACATATGAAACAACTGGGCTTCTCAGAAAATCACCCGTTTGTAATAGTTCAGCATATGGGTGAGGATCACATCCATATAGTTGCAAGCCGCATAGCGATAGATAGTCAACTTTACTACGGGAAAAATGAAAATCTGATTGCATCCCGTGATTGCCGCAGGATTGAAATCGAATTCGGCCTACAAAAAGTACGAGGACCGGAGTACGAACGAGGCAAAGATGGTATCCACCGGATTATATCACCTGCAGCAGATACAATACGACTGCGATCAAACGAAATTAAGATGAAAGCCAGAACGGGCAGAAAGACTCCACGAGAAGAGCTACAAGCTATTATTACAAAATGTCTGACGAAATGTAAATCATTTGAACAATATGAACAGAATCTTCAACAGGCCAGGGTGCGATTTGTAAAATCAAGTAACGGCTATAGTTATGAATGGGGAGGTATTGCTTTCAAAGGCAGTCAATTGGGTAAGAAGTATTCGTATGCAAATATCAAAGGAGCAATAGAGCTTGCGCAACTATATGGTGAAAAGCAATTGCTGTATCAAGCAACACAAAACAACCGACGCCAAAGTTGGCGACGAGCTAACCATCTAAAGAGGATGCAGAACAGGTTGATGTGGAGGGGAGGTATTATTTGCCGAACTGCTGCGGTTGCTCTGATGTTGGCGAGGATTGCCAACTGGTTGATGGAGCGCCGCAGAACCAGAATGTTGGCAGAAGAACATGCGGCAGTTGTTGCACGAGTATCGGAACTCAAATCAGCAAAACAGGAAATGAAGATCAAGCCAAAAATAAAAGAAAGGACTATGTAACCACGGCAACCAGTAAACCCGGCACAGAGGAGTTATGGGAATCTCAATTTGACAACAAAAAGGAGAACACAATGGAAAAAAAATCAAACCCCATCATTTTTGCAGAAAGTTTCAAAGGAGGCGTCGGAAAATCAATGGTAGCAGTAACTCTGGTAGAATACTGCAAAGCCCGCAACATTGCTGTGTCAATTATAGACACGGACAAAACATGCCCGGATGTTGACGCTATTTATTCTGGTAAAACTCCGTGCAGATGTATTGATCTGGCGAAAGTTGATGGTGGTGGCTGGATTGAGCTTTTTGACTGTGCGGAAACGCACGATGAAACAATCATAGTGAACATGTCTGCATCATCAAAAGAATCCATGATGAAAAATAAACACATAATTGCAAACTGTTTGAGTATGCTGAAGAGACCGCTGAATTTGTTTTTTGCTCTGGGGCTACAGCGGCAATCTGTTGATCAGCTTAAAGCAGCTTTAGTGCTTTTCCCTGATGCAAACCTCATTGTTGCAGTCAAAAATCTGCAAAATGGAGATCAGGACGAGTTTTTTAATTACGATAACGCAAAAAGCAGTGGTGAGTTTGCTGACGTACGCGAAATTTTCCTTCCAAAGCTCCATGCGCGTTTAAGTCTAAAGGTTACTGATGATGGCGCAACTATTTCGGAGATGCTGGAAGGTGATTTGCTCATAGATAGAGAAAAAGATATGTTGAAAAGATGGATTGAGGGGGTTTTCAGCGAGTATGATGGCATGAGGGAGGATTTGAAGATGCCACAATTTTGCGTATAATAATTTCCCGTGGGTAGAGACCCCCTCGGACAGAAATCATATTCTGCATAGACATGACCTTTTTGCCGAGAAATCTCATCAATACCGATATGGGTTATTCCCGACAAATCACGGTGAGCCAACCCAAAGGCAACCACATAGGCGACCGCTGTTGCTACGGTACCCCATTAACAACCAAACTGTCTGGCGACCTGTTGCCAGGTCAGTTGTCGTGCCCAAGTGGCAATAGTGACAGCAAGTGCCTTGGTGAGACGCTTCTTGCCGGCAGCCCAAGGCATCAGTTCAACATGGATACCGCCACACTTTGAGCAACTGACACGACACGGTGTGTATGTCAGATTCACATCGATACCCCAGATCGGTACGTGCCGAAATCGGCATTCCGACAAAGTATCGCGATAATCACCGGAAGTTCCGCAAACACCACAACGGGGGTGGTAACGGAGGTCAGCCTGAATGGTGACGAGTAGTTCCGAATCCTTCTTCTCAACGGATTCGATGCGAAATCCTTGCAACTCGAGTGTCTCGCGGATAAGCTGTTTGACAAGCATGGGTTCCTCGCTCAGATAGAATGGTTGGTCGCGCTTCCATAACTACCTGATGGAACTCATGCTTTTCAATTGTTAAAGAACAAATTTACTTACTGATTACTGAGACGAACCTAAAAAGATATATCCGAAGCTGTGACCGTTTGTGTCCTGGCTTAGAACTTACGTGACTTAGGTTGTGTCGGGGTAAAATCAACCTGTAGCCACACTCAGGTCACTTCAGTAGCCAGGTGATATAAAATGGAGCAATAAATGAAGTAAAAACAGCAGCCAGCGCCATGGCTACTCCAGCCATTGCACCCTGGGTTTGACCTTCATGCAGGATAGTTGCGGTACCCTGGCCGTGAGCAGTAACACCCATGGCGAGACCTCTGGCGACTGGATTGGTGATTCTGCACAGGGAAAGGAAACCGGCGCCGATCATCGAACCGAGTGTGCCGGTAAAGACCACAAAGGCCACGGCAATGGCCGGGTCGCCACCAATGATACGGGCAACCTCGATCGCAATCGGCGCAGTTATTGATTTAGTGGCGATGGATGCGACGATCACAGAATCGAGGCCGCTCATTTTGGCTAGAACTACGGCAGTTGTTAATGTTGCAATGGAACCACAGATAATACCTAGCAGTATGGGGACAAATGATTTGCGCAGAATGCTCCGATTCAGGTACAGGGGCAGCGCCAACCCAACCGTGGCAGGTCCAAGCAGGAACGTCATAATTGCTTTGCCTGGCTTGTACTGCTCAAAGGTGATCCCCGAATAATGGAAAATTAGAATAATGGCTGTCGTACTGAGTAGCAATGGCGCCAGTAACGCATTCTGGGTTTTCAACCAGATTTTTCTGCTGATGATATACAGGACAACGGTGAGGATGATAGTAAATGTGGTCATTGCAGGGTTGTTCATATCAGTTTACCTCATCTTTACTGCTTGATGTGGTGAGAAGCTGAACAATCCCGCCTGTCGTAATTAACGCTACCAGTAAACTTACCACCAGCGGCAGGAACAGCAGGTATCCTTTCTGAAGGAACAGATCACCCCATTCCATAAGCTCTACTGCAATCGGGATAAAGAAAAAGGAGAGATGTTTGAGTAGTGGGGTTGTTGCTGTTGTCAGCCATTGTTCTTTGATTACACCCGAAGCTAGAAGCACAAACAGAATGATCATGCCCAGAACACTGCCCGGCAGCGGTATGTGGAAAGTTTTTACCACCAGCGTGCTAAAATAATAAATGGCCCACAGCAGGAAGGTCTGGCCCGAAAATTTCAGTAGTGTTATCAATTGGAATCCGTTTGTTGCGTTCGTGTCACTTAAGTCCGTATATATCTCGCCAATTTCAGGGCCGCAGCAATATTGCGAGAGGCTGATCGAACATTTTCAGCGGCATTCGTTAAGGCTTCATCCACGGTACAGATTTGGCTGAGTACGCTGAAGACCGCATCGATACCGTGGTCATACACCACGCCGACATCGCTTGACAGGCAGCCGCCGATAGCGATCACCGGTTTGCCGTAACGTTTGGCTGTCCATGCAGCTGATATCGATGTGATCCAGGTTCGCCAGCTCTCCACCACCGAACCAATTTCTCTTCCTTCGTGATCCAGCAGTTTCGCTCCCAGAGCTTGGAGAACCCAAATGAATTTAAAGGAATCGAAGCAATTAAGAATGGTAGAGGTGGGACGGTCAGAAACAGAGTAATTATCTTGGTCGCCTACCTTCACGAAGCGGTGCAAACAGATATTCGAGGCCGTTGACTTTGATATCGTAAACCGTCTGCAACATCTCGCCGAGTTTTCCTTTGGGAAAGCCTTCTCCTGCCATCCATACGACATAGTGCTCCGGCAGGTCGATTAATAGTTTCCCTTTATGAGCTCCGTACGGCATTCGCATCTGGGCCAGTTCAAGCAGGGCATTAGGATTGGCGTCAGATTCAGTACAGGGGCGAAGAGTGTCTTCTATCATTAAGTTGAGACTCCAGGACAAGAATACATATGTCATTAACAGGTGAATTTCGCCATGGTGTTTTCTCGAGCCTCTAGTAATATTCCTCCGAATACCCGGGCACCTCGTCCAGAAAACCGGGATACGTGCCGGCACGTTCAATCGCCATGTCCACATCTTTAATAAGTTGCTCACGGTCTTTGGGATAGCTGCC
>CAIPTY010000031.1 GCA_903868145.1 uncultured Desulfuromonadales bacterium
CTGCTCCCGGTTCAGATCGGTGTCCAGTACCAGATCGGTCATGCCGATGATGCCGTTCATGGGGGTGCGGATCTCATGGCTCATGTTGGCAAGAAATTCACTCTTGGAACGATTCGCTGACTCGGCTGAGTCTTTGGCGGCGGTCAGCTCCATAACGCGTTCGGAGATTGCCCGTGACATGGCATTGAACGCCAGCCCCAGTTGCCCTATGTCATCATCTCCTTCCTGTACGGGGGGCGGAGTCAGATTGCCTCCGGCAACCTGAAGACTCGCCTGGGTCAGCGACGTCAGGTGGCGCGTCAGCCAGTATCCGATCAGGAGCAGGATAAATGATGAGAGGATTATTTCAACAGCAGCGATGCTGATCCCTTGAATCAGCAACATTCGTCGGGCAGCGACAATCTGAGACAGATTGAGGCCGAAATGGAGAGTTCCCAGCGATTGATTCTGCCTTGAGACAGGAACCGCCACATCGTAGCGCGGTTCTTTCTTTGTTTCGAACAGTGGAATTTCCTTGCTCGGTTCGGGGACAGGCTTGTCGGCGGGCCATCCGCTGGAACCCACGCGCCTGTTTGATCGGTCAACAACAACAATATAGTCAACTCCACCTGTGGAGCGGCTTTCATCAATAACCGCCTGCACCGTGGCAAAATCACGCTGGGCGAGCGGAGCGGTCAGGGCGGCTTCAAGAACAGGATGAAATTGCCCGGCAAGTGAGCGAGCCTGGCTGGTCATGGCGCTATGCTGCAGACGCAGGCTGTTCAAAACCAGAATCGTCAGCATCACCACTTCCACACTAATGGCGAGCAGCAGCAAACGACCACGGATGGTATGTCTGAGAGATATGCGCATCATTTTGCGGTGCTGTTCAGAACCTTTCTCACCTCGGCTGCAAACGGATCCATCTCTTTCAGCTCGCTTGCCCGCAATGCACGGTAGCCTTCCAGCTTGTTATTTGCAAAGTATGTTTTGGCCTCGGGGGTAGCGGCAAATGCCCATAATGCAGCATTGATCTTCTTCTGTAACCCCGCATTGCGTCTGTTAAGCACGTATACTCGACCGGCCATTGACTTGCTTTCGGCAAAAATCCGCAACTGTCCGCGCACGGCCGGAGCAAGCTTCTGGTAGTTTGCCAGTGAAGTAAAACCGGCGGCAGCCTCTCCCGATACAATGAGCTGGGCGACGCTGTCAGAGGCGCTTACAAACTTGACAGTCGAGGCGTCGATCCTGTTTTCCTTCAGCCAGTGCAGACCCCAGAGTGTTACCAGTGATGCCGGGCTCAGGCCGAGGATCTGCTTGCCTTTGAGGTCGGAGGGTTTTTTTGCCGGACTGCCGGACGCGACCAGCGCGACTGCCTTGAAATCTGCCCTGTAGGTGAGAAGAGGGATGTATTTTGCATCAGTTTGAAAGAGTCTGGCCTGATGGCCGGTAGTAACGGCGATGTCGAATTCATTGGCCAGACCGCGCCGGGCGAACGTGTCAAAATCAGGGGCTGTCACGATCTCCACCGGCATTCCCAGAGTCTTTTCCAGATACTGGCGCAGGGGTTGATACATTTCGAGAATGACACGTGCGCTGGTATGCGGGGCAACACCGATCACAAAGGAGTCCCTGGCGTGCGCCATTCCAGCGGTCAGCAGCATACATGCGATGATGCAAAACATGCTAAAAGTTCTCATACATTCGTCTCCCTGCACGGTTACAAATTTCGCTCAACATATTTCATTTTCATGCCTGTTGCCAGTAATTTCCGACGCTGTTTTCACCGATTGACTGACATTCCGTGGCGATGCAGAGGGATCATCTCCCCGCCAGTTTGCTCTCCCAGCGCCAGGCATCGGCAACAATGGTCTTCAGGTCTTTGTAGCGAGGCTGCCAGCCGGTCAACTGTCCGATCCTTTCCGCTTTGGCAATCAGGGAGGCAGGATCTCCCGGGCGACGATCGGCCTCAATCGTTTTGAAATCAACGCCGCTGATCTCCTTCACCAGCTTCAGAACCTCACGCACGCTGCTGCCTCGACCGTAACCCACATTCATGGCCGTTGGCTCGCCTGCCTGCTCCAGGTAGGCAAGTGCAGAGAGGTGCGCCGCCGCCAGGTCTTCGATATGGATGTAATCCCGGATGCCGGTCCCGTCAGGAGTCGGGTAGTCCGTGCCGTAGATGCAGACGCTGTCACGCATCCCCAGAGCGGCCTGACATGCAACCTTGATCAGGTGGGTCGCTTCAGGCGTGCGCTGCCCCATGCGTGCCAAGGGATCGGCTCCTGCCACGTTGAAGTAGCGGAGTGCCACATACCTCAACCCGTGTGCCGCAGCGGTATCCCGCAACATCCATTCGCTCATAAGTTTTGACGTGCCGTAGGGGTTGATGGGGGCAAGGGCGCTCTCCTCGGATGCCACCCCGCCATCAGGGAAGCCGTAGACCGCCGCAGTGCTGGAGAAGATGAATCTCTGCACCCCGTGTCGTACACAGGCCTCCAGGAGTCCCAGGGTATTGCGGGTGTTGTTGCCGTAGTACTTATGCGGCAGAGTGACGGATTCCGGCGCAACAATGGCGGCGGCGAAATGCAGCACCGTCGTGAAGCGGTGTTTCTGAAAGGCGGCGTCCAGTGCGGCGCCATCACAGAGGTCTCCCACGACCAGCTCTTCACCATTGATCAGGGAATCGGAAAAACCGGTCGAGAGGTTGTCATACACCACAATCGTGCGGCCTGATTCGGATAACTGACGGACGACATGGCTGCCGATATACCCGCAGCCGCCGGTAACAAGAATCTTTTCTGTCATGATACTCCTCCGATTTTAGTAACGGTATTTTTCAACAGCCTTCAGCGCCCGCTCCAGCCGTTCGATGGTATGGGCCTCGATGGTGCAGACAGCGTCCGGAGCATACAGATCCAGCAACCCGAAAAGGAGATCAAAATCTATCTTTCCCTCACCGAGCGGCAGGTGTTCATCAGCACGGCCGTGATTATCGTGGATGTGCGCCTCGGCGATGAACGGACCCAACTCTGAAAACCACTCCTCCATCTGAACCGTGGTGAACATATTCCAGTGCCCCACATCAAAACAGTGGCGCAGGCAGGGGGCGTCGATGGCCTCGACCAGCATTTTGATGGTGGACGGCTCCTTTTCGAAGATATTCTCTATGCCGATGACGCAGCCCAGCTGCCGGGCGGTCGGGATGAATTCCTGCCAGAAATCGATGCTGTTTTTCAGCCAGTCCAGGCGGTTGCTGCCGTAGCGAAGCTCGTCATAGCCGGGGTGAAAGACGATTACCCGTGGTTTCAGCAGCTCAGCCGCCTGAAACACCTGCAAAAAGCGCTTGCGGGTGGCGTCACGAATGCTCGCGTCCAGCGCCCCGGGATTCAGATCCATGAAGGCCGCATGGATGGTTGTTTTCAGGCCTGCCGCATGCAGAGAGTCGGCCTGGGCGGACAGTTTTTCCCAAACGACCCGGTCAAGCGCCTCGGCGGGAAAGTATACTTCGGGATTGATGTCATGGGTGATGAGATATCCCAGATACTCTGAAAGCCTCGGATAGGGAACGTGCGCATGGATGCTACGTGACATTGGCCTGGTCTTTCCGGTGTTTTTTCACAACATCATCCGTTTCGGTTCGCTCAACCAGGTCTTCCAGGCGGGAAATTGCAGCAGGTTCGCCCAGAACGATCAGCGTATCACCCCCCCTATCTTGGCCTGGGAATGGGGATTGAACACCATCTTCCCGTGTGACTTTTTGATACCGACGATAATGACGCCGATCTCCTTGCGGAAGCCGGAGCTGACCAGAGTTTCACCGGCAAAGGCCGAATGCTGTGCAATGGTGATCTCCTCCATCTGCAGATCCATATGTTCGCTGCCGGTGGCAATCTCGATAAAGTCGACAACATTGGGACGCAGGATTGACTGCGCCATCCTGCTGCCGCCGATGATGTAAGGTGAGACGACCTTGTTGGCACCGGCTCGCTTAAGTTTGATGTCGGAGCCTTCCTCGCCTGAGCGCGCCAGGATATACAAATCCGGATTAAGCCCCCGGGCGGTCAGGGTGATGTACACATTTTCCGTGTCGGAGGTAACCACCGAAATCAGCCCCTTCGCCCGCTTGATGCCTGCCTTGAGGAGGGTTTCATCCAGCGTGGCATCGCCCTTCAGGTGCAGGTAGCCATCCTCATTAAGTCTTTCCGTCGTCTCCATATCCTTCTCGACGATGACGAAGGGAAGGCCATTGGCCGTGAATTCCTTGCAGATCAGGGAGCCGATACGGCCAAAACCGCAGATGATGTAATGACCTGAAAGCGCATTTATCTTCTTTTCCACTTTCTTCCTCCCCATTATCCGCTGAATCTGTCCTTCAAACATGATCTGAGCCAAGCTGCCGACAATATAACCCAATACGCTGACCCCGACGATAATCAGGGCAATGGTGAACAGCTTTCCGGCGTCGCTTAGTGGCTTGACAACCTCAAAACCTACGGTTCCGAGGGTGATGACGGTCATATACAGGGCGTCGATAAAACGCCACCCCTCGATGCTCATGTAGCCGAACGTCCCGACGGACATGAGCAGCAAAAAAACTACCATCGATATTTTCAGATGTCTGACGGGATCCATGATGCTGGGAGAGTACCTGCTGAGGGCTTAAAATTCAAGCATGAATGTGTACAGCACACGTTTAATAAGCGATCCGGCGGGCATTTATCATGCGTGGTTATTGACCGTAATACCGCGCCAAACGTGAATGGCACTGCTTAAAAAAATGCTTGCAATCAACGGGTTGTCATGCTATCAGTAGCCGAAATTATTGTTCACCTTCTTTAAAGTGAGCTCGCAAGGCTCGCTTTTTTTGTTTTGAGAGATTCGTGGCATGGCAAAAAGCAAGGCCGACATAAGTGGAAGGGTACGCGATATCGTTCAGCCGATCCTGGATTCGATGCAGCTTGAGCTGGTTGAAATAGAGTTTGGCCGGGTGGGGCGGGATGCGGTACTACGACTCTTCATCGACAAGGATGGGGGCGTTACCCTGGATGACTGCACGGAAGTGAGCCATGAGCTGTCTCTCACGCTCGATGTTGAGGAAGTTATCCCCACACACTATACCCTGGAAGTTTCTTCACCCGGGCTTGATCGTCCACTAAAAAAAAAGGAAGATTATATCCGTTATACCGGCAGGCTCGTGAAGCTTCGTACCTACGAACCTTTTGCCGATGATGCGGGCAACAAACGCAAGACGTTTCTCGGGACACTTGAAGGTATTCATGACGGTTCCGTGCGAATGACGCTGAAAGAAGGCCAGACCGCTTCAATTCCACTTGAGCGGGTTGCCAAGGCAAACCTCGAATTTGAGTTCTGATTGATTTTATTTACGCCAGTAAGGAGAAGCAACCGTGGAAACCACCATTAGCATCAAACACGCCATAGAGCAGATTGTGAAAGAGAAGGGGATCGACCGCACCGTGGTTCTGGAAGCCATGGAACAGGCCGTATTGACTGCCGCCAACAAGAAGTACCGCAACACCCGTGACCTCGAGGCGCGCTACAATCCGGAATCCGGTGAGGTTGAACTGTTTGAGTTTGTCACGGTTGTGGATGAAGTTCAGGACTCCTACAAGGAGATCGACCTGGAGGAGGCTCGCGAAATCGATCCTGATGTTGAAATCGGGGATTCGCTGGGTGAAAAACTTGATGCCAGCGGTTTTACCCGAATTGCCGCCCAGACCGCAAAGCAGGTCATCATCCAGAAGGTGCGGGAGGCTGAGCGCGAGACCATCTTCAATGAGTACAGCGATCGGCAGTGGGAGATCATCACCGGCATGGTGCGGCGTTTCGAGAAGGGCGAACTCCTGATAGACCTGGGGAGGGCGGAAGCGGTGCTTCCTTCCAAGGAGCAGATGCCTCGCGAAGTCTATCGACCAGGTGACCGTATCCGCGCTATTATTACGGAGATCCGCATGACCACAAAGGGGCCGCAGATCATCCTTTCCCGCACCCACCCCAGCATGCTGGCGAAACTCTTTGCGGCAGAGGTACCCGAAATCGCCGAGGGAATCGTCGAAATCAATGCAGTCGTGCGGGATCCGGGAAGCCGCGCCAAGGTTGCGGTATCGTCGAATGACCGTGATGTTGATCCGGTCGGGGCATGTGTCGGCATGCGCGGAGCCCGTGTCCAGAATGTCGTCTCCGAACTACGTGGAGAGAAAATCGATATCATTCCCTGGTCTGAGGACATAGCGCGTTTCGCGTGCAATGCACTTTCTCCGGCGCAGGTCTCGAAGGTTTTTGTGGACGAGGATAACCGTACGCTGGAAATAGTGGTTGCTGATGACCAGCTTTCGCTCGCCATCGGCAAGCGCGGTCAGAACGTCAGTCTTGCCGCACGCTTGACCGGCTGTCGCATCGATATCAAGAGCGAATCCAAGGCGGCAGAGGCAGAGCTGCAGGAGTTTTCTTCGTTCGACGGAACACAGGCTGATGACGAGGAACCCGGCGAGGATACTGTTCCTGCGGAGGTTGCTGTTGAAACTTTGGCAGTGGATGCCGTCGAGCCTCCCGCTGAAAAACAGGCCGAGTGATACCGGGGCATGACCCGTCAGAAACCGAAGGAAAAGCCTCAGCGCAGTTGTCTCGGTTGCCGCACGACCCGCGACAGGGATCGCCTGCTGCGTTTTGTGCTCTCGCCGTCGGGTGAGGTGGCGCCGGACATCGAGGCTAAATTACCCGGCAGGGGAGCGTATACCTGCATCAGTGAGCAGTGCCTGCGTGCAGCCATCAAACAGCGTCAGTTCGGTCGTGCCTTTAAATGTGAAGTTGCGGGCATGACAGCCGACGAGGTGGTGGTCAGAATCGCCGACAGCATGAATAAACGGATACTGGGGTATATCGGGCTTGCAAACAGGGCCGGCAAGGTTATCTCCGGCGGCAGCATGGTCAGCGATGCTATCAAAAGCGGCAATAAGCCGGCTCTGGTTCTTCTGGCACGGGACGTTTCCGGAACCATCGGAGAAAAGATAGAGCTGATTGCCGCTTTAAACTGTACTGACTGCGTGCGTATTATGACAAAAGATGATTTTGGTGCCATTCTTGGAAAAGCGCCCCGCAGCGCAATTGCCATCAGATCGAGTGCCTTTGTGGCGCAATTGAAACATGAAATTGAACGATACAGAAACTTCCTGGGGGAGGTGCAGAACACATGAGCAAAATTCGAGTGAGTATCCTGGCTGAAAAGTTGGGCGTAGATACGAAAGAGGCTCTTGCCCGGCTTAAAGATATCGGTGTTGATGCCAAAACCGCTACATCGCTGGTTGACGAAACCGTACTGAACAGGCTGGAGGCTTCCAAGGCCAAGAATAGCTCCTCAGACGAAGTCAGGGTGACAACCAACATCATACGGCGTCGCGCCAAAACTGCACCTGCGGAGGTTTTGGATGATCTGGCGCCTGTGGTGGAGGTTTCAGCCGTAGATAAACCAGCCGAAGCCGTGAAAAGGGATGCTGTGCCGGAGAAAGCGGAGGAACGGCCTGTCAAAGCTGAACCGATCAAGGTTTCTGAAACCCAGGTACATCAGTCGCTGCCGGTTGAACCGGAGAAAGCCAGCGCCAATCAGGCGCGCATTCTCGGGAGAATGGAAATTCCGGGGGTTACCTCCCGCACGACCCGTGTGGTTCCCAGGGATTCGCAGGCACCGGGTTCATCGCGCCCCCCTGCGCCACGTCCGACAACTCCGCGACCTGCTGAACAACGTACCGGTGAACATCGTCCCGGTGAACAGCGATCCGGCGAGCCGCATCGCCCCACACCACAACGTCCGGGTGATGCACCCCAACGACGTCCAGCGCCCGTTGGCGGCGCTCCTGAACCGGATCGCTCCCGCATGAAACAGGTGCAACTGGTGCCGGCTACCCCGCCTGCCGGTGACAGTCGGCGTCCCGGCGGCAAAAAGGATGGCCAGGGCTACGGACCCGATGCGGGCAAGGGAGGTAAGAAAAATACCGCTCCCGCCAAGAAAAAGGAACAGCCCAGGAAACAGGAGATTCTGGAAAAACGTGAGCGTGTCTTCGATCCCGTTTACAAAGGCTCCAGGAAGCGCGGCAAAGAGCGTGAAACAACGTCAACACGCGGCACCGAGATCACAACTCCCAAGGCTATCAAGCGCATTATCAAGATTTCCGAGACCATCAGCGTCGGTGAACTGGCAAAACGCATGGGCATCAAGGCCAATGACCTGATCAAGTCATTGATGAAGATGGGCATGATGGTAACCATCAACCATCCCCTGGATTTTGATACGGCAGTGATTCTGGCGTCCGAGTACAGCTACGAAGTGGAAAACGTCGCCGTCGATCTGGACGAGATTCTCGAATCGACCCCCGATGCGCCTGAAACGCTGGAAAAACGTCCTCCTGTTGTCACCATTATGGGCCATGTTGACCATGGCAAGACATCATTGCTGGACGCCATCCGCGAGGCTAATGTTATCGCCGGCGAAGCGGGAGGTATCACCCAGCACATCGGCGCATATGATGTGGAGCTGAAGGGGCGCAAGATCACCTTTCTTGACACGCCCGGTCATGAAGCCTTTACGGCCATGCGTGCCCGAGGTGCCAAAGTTACCGATATCGTCATTCTGGTCGTCGCCGCAGATGACGGTGTCATGCCGCAGACCCGTGAGGCTATCAACCACTCAAAGGCCGCTGAAGTGCCCATGATCGTGGCGGTAAACAAGATCGACAAGCCTGATGCCCGCCCGGAAAATGTCAAACGCGAGCTGATGGAGTTCGGTCTGGTCGCTTCGGAATGGGGCGGAGACGCAACCATGGTGGAGGTATCTGCCAAGAAGCGGACCAACCTTGAGGAACTGCTGGAGATGATCCTGCTGCAGGCCGACGTCATGGAGTTGAAGGCCAATCCGAACAAGCTGGCCAAGGGAACGGTCGTTGAGGCAAAGCTGGACAAGGGGCGCGGTCCGGTTGCCACGGTTCTGGTCCAGGAGGGTACCCTGAAAAACGGCGACTACTGTGTGGTCGGCGTGCATTCGGGCCGTGTTCGTGCCATGCAGAACGACCGTGGTGAAAAAGTCCTCGAGGCCGGGCCGTCGATGCCGGTCGAGCTTGTCGGTCTCTCAGGGGTTCCTGATGCCGGGGATGTATTTGTCGCCATGAAGGACGAGAAACAGGCCAAGGAGATTGCAACCCTGCGGCAGATCAAGCACCGTGAAGTCGAACTGGCCAAACATTCCAAGCTGTCGCTGGAAGACCTCTACAAAAAGATCCAGAGCGGCGAGGTCAAGGATCTCAATGTCATCGTCAAGGGCGATGTGCATGGCTCCATCGAAGCGGTTGGGGAATCGTTGCGCAAGCTGTCCACCGATGCGGTACGCCTCAATGTCATCCACTCAGCAGTCGGCGCGGTTACCGAGACCGATGTCAACCTGGCGGCTGCCTCCAACGCGATCATTATCGGCTTTAACGTCCGTCCCGAGGTCAAGGCCCAGGGACTGGCGGAAAAAGAAGGGGTCGATATCCGCCTCTACAGTATCATCTACGATGCGGTTGAGGATGTTAAAAAGGCCATGGAAGGCTTGCTGGCGCCGACGCTCAAGGAAAAATACCTAGGGCGCGCCGAGATTCGCGAAGTATTTTCGGTGCCAAAAATAGGCAACATCGCCGGTTCGTACGTCCAGGACGGCAAGATGCTGCGCAATGCCCAGGTTCGCCTGCTACGAGACAATGTCGTAATCTACGAAGGCAAACTTTCTTCGCTGCGCCGCATCAAGGATGACGTCAAGGACGTTGCCAGCGGCTATGAGTGCGGTATCGGCCTGGAGAATTACAACGACATCAAGATCGGTGACATCATCGAGGCCTTTGAAATTGAAAAGTTTGCAACGAAACTTTAGGGCCGATTGTCCATGAAACACAAACGCTGCGATAAAGTTGCCGAAACCGTCCATGAAACCATATCCGTCATTTTGTCACGGGGACTCAATGACCCGCGGATCGGCTTTGTTACCATCACCGCCGTCGAGGTGACGCCTGATCTTCATCTGGCACGAGTTTTCTTTACGGTCATCGGTGACGATGCAGCCAAGAAGAGTAGCGAAGCCGGGCTTAACAGCGCAAAAAGCTATATCCGCCGTGAACTGGGAAAAGTCCTGACCATGCGTTATCTGCCGGATATCATATTCAGCTATGACCATTCACAGGATTACGGCAGCAGAATCGACTCACTTCTCAGGGAGATAGACAAAGAGCATGACGGAGACGATACGGAACATCGTTGAAGAGATTCGCCTCGGCAACTCGTTTCTGCTGACGACCCATGAAGGACCCGATGGTGACGCAGTCGGTTCTTCTCTGGCGCTGGCCTCTCTTCTACGCAAAATGGACAAGGATGTTACGGTCCACTTTCGCGATCCGGTACCTGATTTGTATGCATTTCTGCCAGGCGCTGAAACGGTTGTGCCCCATATCCCTGACCGTGACTACGACGTGGCCGTTGTTCTGGATATTGGCGAGTTGAGCCGCGCAGGTGAAGAATTCTGTGGATTCAGGCGTATCGGAAAGATCATCAACCTTGATCATCACCTGAGTTGTGATACCTTCGGCACACACAATCTCATTGACACGACTGCTGCGGCCACCGGGGTTCTGGTTCACCGGATCGCCAGTCATGCAGGTTATAGCGTTGATCCTGAAACAGCCCTGTGTATCTACGTTTCCATCATTACGGACACCGGTTCATTCCGCTATTCTAACGCCAATCGGGAAGCCTTCAGCATTGCCGGCGAAATGATCGAATGTGGTGTAAACGCCTGGGATGTGGCTGAACAGCTCTATGAGAACCAGCCGCGCAAACGGCTTGAACTGCTGGCGCGCTGCCTGCCGACCCTTGAGGTCATCGGCGGGGGCAAGGCTGCATCGGTAACTGTTACCCTGGAAATGTATGCCAGTACCGGTGCCAATGCCGAATTGACCGACGGGTTCGTCAACTACCCGCGCTCCATACGGGGTGTGGAGGTCGCCATTTTTTTCCGGCAGCTGGACGAACACAAGGTGAAGGTTGGCTTTCGCTCCAAAGGCAAGGTGAATGTTGCCCAGTTTTCTGCCGCCATGGGTGGCGGAGGTCATCATAACGCTGCCGGCTGTACCGTTGAAGGGTCCATCGAAGAGGCCAAAGCCCGGATCTACGATCTACTGGAATCTGCTCTTTGATTAACGGATTTGTGGTTATCGATAAACCGGCCGGTATCACCTCTCACGACGTTGTCAGTCGCGTGCGGCGCATTCTTGGAACACGAAGGGTCGGCCATACCGGTACACTCGATCCTTTTGCCACCGGTGTGCTGCCGGTAGCCGTCAATGAAGGGACCAAGGCCATCCCGTTTCTTGATGAGGGGATCAAATGCTACGAAGCGGTCATGCGTCTGGGCATCACGACCGATACCCTCGATATGACCGGCACAGTGCTGCAGGAATCGGACTGTTCGCAGATAACCTCACAGAAACTGGATTCCGCACTCCTGGCCTTTACCGGTGCTCTGCAACAGGTTCCTCCGATGTATTCGGCCATCAAACGTGATGGGCAGCCACTGTACAAGCTGGCACGTCAGGGGATTGAAGTCGAGCGGCAACCGCGTGAAGTAGAGATTATCAACCAGGAGCTTCTGTCATACAGAGGAAACCTGGCAACTGTTCGGGTAACCTGCTCACGCGGCACCTATATCCGCTCCCTTGCGGACGACATCGGCCGCTTTCTTGGCTGCGGCGCTGCGCTGCAGGAGCTGCGAAGGAGTGCCAGTGGTTCTTTTACTCTGTCATCCGCGCTGACGCTGGATGAACTTGAGCATGTCGTCCGGGACGGCAGAGTCGGGGAGTTTGTCGTTTCGCCCCGTGCTGCACTCCAATATCTGCCTGAAATCAGGATTGACGCACAGGCTCTTGAACATGTCAGACATGGTCGGACTCCCGTGCTTGATGATATCGTGCTGGCAATGCTGCCTACCGAAAACGGGCACCTGCTCGTACGCCTCATCCACGATGAGAGACTCATTGCCGTTGGTCAGCTTGTATCAGATGCCGGAGCACAGAGGCTGATCAGGCTTAAGCGCGTCTTTCATGTAAGTTAATGCTTTACATGGAGAAGTGGTTGTGGTACCAATTTCAGCTTGCGGATACATGATGAGTTACTTTTTTTGTGATAACCATACTACGTAGATCGTACATACAAAGGAGGTGTTAGCAGTGCTGGCAACCGAAAAGAAGCAGGAAATCATCAACGCATTCAAAAAACACGACAGCGATACGGGTTCTCCCGAAGTGCAGATTGCAATTCTCACCGGGCGGATAACCTATCTCACCGAGCACTTCAAGATCCACAAAAAGGACCACCACAGCCGTAGAGGGCTGTTGAAGCTTGTCGGCCAGAGGCGTCGGCTTCTGGATTATCTCAAAGGTAAAGAGGTAGACAGGTACAAAAAGGTGATCGAGCGACTCGGCATACGCAGGTAATGGATGGGCACTCTGCTGGTGTGAAGCCGCTTGAGTGCCTTTTATTTTTTGTATGCTGAATGTGAAAGAGGGCTTACCGGCCCTTTTTATTTTTGTTGGGGACGTGGGTAGAGTTCCATGCAGATCCGGCATGGCGCTGTAGCGACGGCCCCAACGCAACGACGACAGGAGAATAGTTATGGAACATGTTGTAAACGTTGAGTTTGGAGGCAGGACGGTTACCATCTCCACCGGTAAAATGGCCAAGCAGGCCAATGGAGCGGTTATGGTCAGAAGTGGCGACACTATGGTGCTTGTTACGGCGGTGGCTCAGAAAGAGGCCAAGGAAGGGCAGGATTTCTTTCCGCTGACGGTCAATTATACGGAAAAAGCCTACGCCGGCGGCAAGATTCCGGGCAGTTTTTTCAAGCGCGAGGCACGTCCTTCTGACCCTGAGACCCTGATCTGCCGATTGATAGACCGTCCGATTCGTCCGCTTTTCCCCGAAAATTTCCTTAACGATACTCAGATTATGGCAACAGTTGTGTCTGCTGACAAGGACAATGACCCCGGCGTTCTTTCCATGCTGGGCGCTTCGGCAGCCCTGATGATATCCGATATTCCCTTTCAGGGACCGATCGCCGGAGTCAAGGTCGGCCGGGTCGACGGCAGGCTGATCTGTAATCCCAGCGCCGATGAACTGCTGAACAGCGATCTTGAAATTGTCGTAGCAGCAAGCCGCGATGCGGTTATCATGGTCGAAGGAGAGGCGAAATTCGTATCCGAGGCTGACATGCTTGATGCGGTCTTCTTTGCCAAAGAGGCGATGCTGCCCTTGATCGAAGCCCAGGAAGAGCTTCAGAAGAAGGCCGGGGTTGCCAAACGCGTCATTGCCCCGGTGACGGTGAATGAACCGTTACTGGCCAGAGTGCGTGAGCTGGCATACAGCCGCATTGCCGAGGCGGTCAAGATTAAATCCAAGCAGGAACGCCACAACCAGATTGATCTGGTCAAGATGGAAACCATCGAGGCGCTCAAGGGAGAATTCGAAGGCTGCGCCAAGCAGATCAAGGCTTTCCTGGGTGATTTTGAATATGAACGCGTCCGTGCCGATGTACTCGATACCGGCATCCGCATTGATGGCCGCGACACCGTCACCATCCGTCCGATAGCAACAGAAGCCGGTCTGCTGCCCCGCACCCATGGATCAGCGCTCTTTACCCGCGGTGAGACCCAGGCACTGGTGACCGCAACCCTCGGCACTTCCAGCGATGAGCAGCGTATGGACTCCCTGTACGGTGAGTATCGCAAACGCTTCCTGCTGCACTATAACTTTCCTCCCTTTTCCGTTGGTGAAACCAGCTTCCGCCTGGGACCCGGCCGTCGCGAGATCGGTCACGGCATGCTGGCCGAGCGGGCGCTTTCTGCCGTGCTCCCCAAACATGATGATTTTCCCTACACCATCCGCATCGTTTCCGAAACTCTGGAGAGCAACGGTTCGTCCTCCATGGCATCGGTCTGCGGCGGCAGCATGTCGCTGATGGATGCCGGCGTACCGGTCATCTCCCCGGTTGCGGGTATCGCCATGGGTCTAATCAAGGAAGGTGAAAAAGTCGCCATCCTGTCGGATATTCTGGGAGATGAAGATCACCTGGGGGATATGGACTTCAAGGTGGCTGGCACGGCAGATGGCGTTACCGCACTGCAGATGGATATCAAGATCGGCGGCGTCACGAGGGAGATCATGCAGAAAGCCCTCAGCCAGGCCCGCGATGGTCGCCTGCACATCCTGGCTAAGATGGCAGAAACCCTTGCCACGCATCGCCCCGAAATGTCACCCTTTGCGCCGCGCATCACGACTATCTGGGTCAAGACCGACAAAATCCGCGACGTTATCGGTACCGGCGGCAAAAATATCCGCAACATCACCGAGACCACCGGCGTTACAGTTGATATTGAGGACACCGGTCGCATCAATATTGCCAGCACCAGCAAGGAAGCCTGTGACCTGGCTATTCAGATGATCCGTGGCCTGACCGAGGATGCTGAAGAGGGTCGCCTCTACATGGGAACCGTCAGGAAGATCATGGATTTTGGGGCATTTGTGGAGATCATGCCCGGCACCGATGGCCTGGTTCATATCTCCGAACTTGATACCACCAGGGTCAAGGTCGTCACCGATATACTCAACGAAGGTGACAAGGTACTGGTCAAGTGCATCGGCGTTGACAAGAACGGCAAGATCAAGCTTTCCCGCAAAGAGGCTCTGGGTCTCAATCTCGACGGGACTCCGGCGGCATAAATCAACTTGACTTGAAGACCGGTTTGAGCTATGTAGAACGCTCATTTTTATGGTGGCCATGGTGAAGCGGTTAACACTTACGACTGTGACTCGTACATACGAGGGTTCGATCCCCTCTGGCCACCCCAAA
>CAIPTY010000032.1 GCA_903868145.1 uncultured Desulfuromonadales bacterium
CGGACTTATCCCGCAGATTGCCCACGAAATGTATCCGGCACTATTCCCCACTACCAGCTCATTCACGTCCAGCACCGACGGCTTTTTCCAGTTCGAGGACCAGCGCGTCAAGGAGATGCTGGATATCGTCCGCCAGAAAAGCGGCAAGGAGCATATTCTCTTCATCGTTGACGAAGTAGGGCAGTATGTGGCGTCGCGGGACAATCTGATCCTCAACCTCGACGGCCTGGCAAAGAACCTCAAACGCATCGGTGACGGGAAGGCCTGGATCATTGCCACTGCCCAGCAGACCCTCACCGAGGACGACCCCCGAGCTTCGCTCAATTCACCGCAGCTCTTCAAACTCAAGGACCGCTTCCCGATTCAGGTTGATCTGGAATCCAGCGACATCAGGGAAATCTGCTATCGTCGTCTCCTCGGCAAATCGCCAGCAGGTGCAGATGAACTGGGTAAACTCTTTGATGCCCATGGCCAGGGTTTGCGTCACAACACCAAGCTGCAGGATGCAAAATACTACGACGCTGATTTCAGCAAAGAGACTTTCGTCAACCTCTACCCCTTCCTTCCTGCCCATTTTGACATTCTGCTGCATCTTCTGGGCGCTCTGGCAAAGTCTACTGGCGGCATCGGCCTGCGCTCGGCAATCAAGGTCATTCAGGATATCCTTGTAGAAGGAGTCGACGGCAAAAATCCGGTGGCCGATCAACCGGTCGGCTGGCTGGCGACTACTGTTACCCTTTACGATACCCTTGATAAGGACATCCGCCGGGCCTTTCCTTCAATCCAGCAAGCTGCACAGAAGGCGTTTATCCGCTTCCCGGACTCTCCGATCCATCAGGACATCGCCAAATCAGTTGCTATTTTACAGATTCTCGGCAACATGCCGGTCACCCTGCAGAACCTGACCAGTCTGATCCACCCCACAATTAATTCACCCTCCCGGGCGGAAGAAGTGAGAAAAGCGGTTGAAGAGCTGCTGAATGATCCGATTGTGCCCTTGGGAAGTAAAGATGGCCATCTCTGTTTTCTGAGCGAAAAACTGCGGGATATCGAACAGGAACGGGGAAATATCCCGGTCCGTTCCATAGAGGCCCGCCGTATTTTCAACGAATCTTTACGAGAAACCTTCAACCCACTCCCTTCGGCTCGGGTCATGACCACCCTGGCAGCCACCTCCGGGCTGAAAGTGCGCAGTGGATCTCTGGAGTCGACTCTGGCCGGTGAGCGCGAAACCATCCAAACTATGGTCGAGCTGGTTGATACCGCCGATTTTGATACCGCCAGCACCCGTCTCCTGGAAGAATCACGGCAACGACCGGGACAGAGTACCATCTTCCTGCTCGGCAGAACCAGTCATGATACTGATGCACTGGTCACCGAAATATACCGCTGTCAGCGGATCGTCGAACTCCACCGCACCGATCCCGATCAGGAGGTAAAGGACTACTGCTCAAGCCAGATCGACCGTGCTGCCGCTTTAAGCCAACAGTTACAGCAGCAAGTGAAACGAAATCTGACGCCCGGCTCCTTTATCTTCCGGGGCCAGTCAACGGCAGTGTCCAGTCTCGACCAGGAGGTATTGGATGCCGCCAAGAAGATGATGGCGGATGTGGCGTCTCAGGTGTTCGACCGCTATGGGGAAGCACCGGTCCGCGTAGAAACAGCCATTGCCGAGAAATTCCTTCGGGCCGCCGGAACCAATCTCAATAGTGTAACCGCCCAGATCGACCCACTCGGTCTGGTGCAGACAGTGGCGGGCTCGCTTACCATCAACACCTCGCACAAGGCTCTGGTCAGCATTCGCGACTACATCAACCATAATGGCTCTGTCGAAGGGAGACGGCTGCTGGATAAATTCAGCGAAGCGCCGTTCGGCTGGTCCCAGGATACCCTGCGCTATGTCTGCGCGGCCATGCTGGTGGCTGGCGAAATCAAGCTCAAGGTCTCGGGTCGTGAAGTAACCACAGCCGGGCAGCACGCCATAGAGGCCCTCAAGACCAACAACAGCTTCAAGCCTATCGGCGTTTCGCTTCGTGATGAGCGTCCCCCGATCGAGATGCTCGCCAGGGCAGCCGAGCGCCTGACCGAACTGCTGGGCGAACCGATCATCCCCCTCGAACAGGAGATCAGTAAGACAACGGTCAAACACTTCCCACGTTTTCAGAGCGACTACGCCCCTCTGGCTGAAAAACTGAGTTCCCTTGGTGTTGCTGGTGCCGACCGCCTGCGAAGCGTTACCAAGGATATCGCCGATCTCCTCTTCACCGATGCCTCCGATGCCCCGCAAAAACTGGGTGGCGAGGAATCCGTACTTTACGACAATCTCAAATGGGCCGGTGAGGTAAAACGGGTCCTGGAGCAGGGGCTGGAAGAGACCATTCGCGATCTTCAGTATCACAGCCGCGAGATAGGCAATCTGCCGGCCAACGGCATCCCCGGTGAACTGCGCAATGACCTGAAGGACGAACTGGAACAGGTCAGCCAGCGCCTGGGACGGGATGATTTCCATAAACATGCGGCAGACCTTGCCACCACCTTGACAGGAATCCGCGCACGGGTTGCGGATACTGCCGGTCAGATGGCAACTACCCAGCAGGAGCGTATTCGCAGCGGCGTTGCAGATTTGCAGCGCCTGCCGGAATGGTCCGAGTTCACCCAGGAAGAGCAACAGAACGTCATCGCCCAGGTTGAAAAGATGGCGCTGGCAGCAACAGTGGACATGGTCGGCCTCAAGCAGCTCCTGAGTCGCGATTATGAAATCTCCACCACCCTGGGGAACCTGCGTGAGCGGATTCAGCGCGAAGGGCAGGAACGAAAGCTCAAGCGCCTGGAAGGGGAAAAGCCGAAGGGGGCTACCAAGCTCCAGAAGGTGCTTACTGTTCCCACCACAGTAACAACCTCCGACCAATTGGATGATCTGATCTGCCAGTTCAAGGAGTTGAAGGAGCAGGCACCGCTGTATCAGGAGATCGAGGTCACCATCACCCTCAAAGGACAGTAGCCGCCATGGCATTTGATCAATCCACCAGAAACCGCCTGCAGAAGTTTGTCAGTGATGCCCGTGGCCTGCTGAGCGAAGAATTTACCCGCCAGTTGCAGAATGACTATGGACTCGACCCGCATTCAGGGGCCGTCACCCCCGTGGAAAGCCTGGGGCATCTGGACGATACCCGTCGCGAGACCGCGCGCATTCTGCGTGACACGTTGGCCCACTATCTGGCATCCAGCCCGTCGGGTGGTGCCAGGGAGGCGCTGGATCGGATTGTCCGCGAGCAGGCATTTACTGTTCTCAACCGACTGGCAGCTCTGCGGATGGCTGAATCACGCGGTATCCTCATCGAATCGGTGGGCAACGGCTACCAGTCCAAAGGGTTCCAACTGTACGAACGTCTGGCCGGACCTGGTCTGGGTGAAACCGGGGACACCTATCGCTGTTACCTGTTCAGCATTTTCGATGAATTCGCCCTCGACCTGAGAGTGCTCTTCGATCGTTTCTCCCCTCAAGGACGGCTTTTTCCCCGCGAAACAGCTCTGCTTGATCTCCTGAAACTGCTCAATGACCCGGAATTGGCACACCTCTGGGCCGAAGATGAGAGCATCGGCTGGGTCTACCAGTATTTCAATTCCAAGGAAGAGCGGAAGAAGATGCGGGATGAATCGGCTGCCCCGCGCAACAGCCGGGAACTGGCCGTCCGCAACCAGTTCTTCACCCCGCGCTACGTGGTGGAGTTTCTTACCGACAATACCCTGGGGCGGATCTGGTATGAGATGACCCAAGGGGAGACCGGTCTGAAGGAATCCTGTCGCTACCTGGTCCGCCGTCCCAACGAATTCTTCCTCAAAGCTGGAGAGAAAGCTCCCGAGCAGTCTGGTGGTGATGAAACCCTTTCCCAGGAAGAGTTACTCAAGCAGCCGGTCTATATACAGCCCCGCCTGCTGAAAGATCCACGTACCCTGCGGATGCTTGACCCTGCCTGCGGTTCCATGCATTTCGGGCTGTATGCCTTCGACCTGTATGAGCAGATATACAATGAAGCATGGGAACTGGAACTGCGGCTGGGGTCAAGGGCTTTTGTTCGTGAAGATGGCCTGAACCCGCTCACTGAGTCTTACTCCGACAAAGTAGCTTTTCTCCGCGATGTTCCCCGTCTGATTATCGAGCACAACATCCACGGTATTGACATCGATCCCCGTGCCGCCCAGATCGCCGGCCTTTCTCTCTGGCTTCGTGCCCAGCGCAGTTGGCACAATCAGGGGGTAAAGCCTGTTGACCGGCCCCGTATTACCCGCTCCAATATTGTCTGTGCCGAACCGATGCCAGGGGAGAAGGAGTTGCTGCGGGAGTTTACTTCACGCCTGGAGGTTCCAGCTCTTGGTTACCTGGTGGAACAGGTATTCGACAAAATGCAGTTGGCCGGCGAAGCCGGTTCACTGCTGAAGATCGAGGAGGAGATCCGCAACATTATTGCCGAGGCCAAGCGGTTGTGGAAGGCCGGGCCGAAGCTGACACAGATGGGGTTGTTTGGTGAGGCTTTATCAAAACCCGAACAGGCTGAGCTTCCACTGGATTTCACAGGAATTACTGATGAGCGTTTCTGGGAAGGGGCGGAGGAAAAGCTTTATCAGGCACTGCAGGAGTATGCCGAGGTTGCTGGAGAGCAGAGCTATCAGAGGCGGTTGTTCGCTGAGGACGCGGCAAGAGGGTTTGCGTTTATTGACCTCTGCAGAATAAGCTACGACTTAGTGCTTATGAATCCTCCATTTGGAGAACCTACTGTTGCTGCATTAGATTATTTTAGAGCTAACTACCCAATATCTGGGGATAATATACTAATTGCTTTTATAACAAGATATTATGACAAATTGAATCAAGCCGGAA
>CAIPTY010000033.1 GCA_903868145.1 uncultured Desulfuromonadales bacterium
CTGCTCCCGGTTCAGATCGGTGTCCAGTACCAGATCGGTCATGCCGATGATGCCGTTCATGGGGGTGCGGATCTCATGGCTCATGTTGGCAAGAAATTCACTCTTGGAACGATTCGCTGACTCGGCTGAGTCTTTGGCGGCCTGAAGCATAACATTCTGCTCCGCGATGGCCTGCTCCCTGATGCGGGTCTCATCCAGGCGGGTGTTGAGGCTTGTGGTGTGGATGCTTGCCCTGATCATGGCCACGGCGCCGAAGAGTATCAGCAGGCCGATACCCCCGGTAACCGCCAGAAGGCGACTCGGCGATCCCTCATCAACCTCTATTGCCGGTATGAAGACAGCCACTGCAAAGGGGGTCGAACTCACCGAAATTCTGAAGGCCGTCATCTCCAGCGATTCACGCATGGGAATCGGTACCAGAAAATGGATCGGCTCGCGTTCTTTCAGGTTGTGGGGCATGGTTAAATCGTTGCGTGTTATCAGGCTGTCGTTTGCGATGGCTGTGTAAAGATAGGTTTTCTCGAACAGCAGGGCCATCATGTTCGTTTTATTTGTAGTACCGGCAAGAAAATGACGGTAGATGTCTGCCGGAGAAATCCAGGCCAGAATATGTCCGTTTCCCCGCTCCTTGAAGATGTAAGGCACCGAAATTATGATACGGGCAGACTCGTTCTCCCCTTCGGCAAAAAAACGCGTTTTCTTTCCCTGTTGTCCGGTATAGCTCTTCCAGCTTCGATCTTCATTTTTTTTGGGCGTTATGCTGGAATCGCGGGCATCCAGCAGGAGATGCCCGGAGGAATCCACGAAAACAACCCGCTTATAAAGAGCAGTGTCACCAAGGAGTTTCTTCTTCTGGAATGCCTCAAACACGGCGTTGGCTTCATCCAGACTCGCGGCCAGGCCGTACTCCATGGACATGCCGAGCGCCATATTTTCAAAGTAAGCCGAAAGTTCACGATTGACGGCCAGTTCCTGGAGATCGTTCAGCCGTTCGGAAAAGAAATAGCCCAGCGCCTGGGAGCGTTTGTCCGCATCATCCAGCAAACGTGCACGGCTGGAACGCTGCATTTCACTGCGAGAATGGTAGAGATCCGTCAGGAGAAAACCGAGGTAAGCGACCAGTGACAGGCCGATAATAAGTGGCGCTATGCGCTGTATGCCGGTAAATAGTCTGGACATGAGGGTTGAGGAGGGCGGCGGCACCGACGATGCCGCCACCTCTATTGGTGCTATTTCATACCCTTGAAAAATTCAGGAAAGTAGCGTTGAGCCGTGGGATAGTACTTCTTTATGAGTTTAAGATAGGAGCCATCCTTCTGTGATTTCTTTATAAAAGCATTGTAGGCTTCGAGGAGTTTGGGTGAGTCTTTTGAAAAGCCGGCAGCCATCTGCTGCTTTTCTGAAATCGGACCAAGGATCTTGATCTTACCCTTCCATTTATCAAGCGCAACCAGGGCATCGGGAACGTCAAGAATGGTCATCTCGGCATCCTTGTTGATCATTGCTGGTGCAATCTCGTTCAGCTTGCCGTTAAAATTGATGATCTTGGCGCCGGTGGCTGACAGGTTGTAGAGCGCAGGATCGAGACAGGTTTTTTCGAGTGTGAGAACCGTGCGATTCTTCATCAGTGCCTTTGTCAATGCAATGTCCTTTTCGATGTCCTTTGTCGGTTTGATCGGCCTGATGGGAGAATCGGTTCTTACTACCAGCCAGATCTGGTTGGGGAATGTGGGTGTGGAGAAGTTCACGATCTGCTGACGCCACGGTATGATGGTGAAGCCATTTGCGATGATGTCACCCTTCACAGGCGCGTTTTCAAGCAATTCCGCCTTGCCGTTGACCACTTTAACCTTTTTGCCGATCAGATCCTGGACGATAGGCCCCCAGTCACTCAGCACAAATTCGTATTTGACACCGAGCGATTTGGCAAAAAGCCTGGTGAGTTCGGCTTCCATGCCGTCGCCGGAGCCGGTATTGAAGTTGGCGTACGGCAGTCCGATATGCCTCAGCACGCCACGCGCCTTGACATCGTCCAGATCTCCTGCAATACCGGCTGTCGTAACGGTAAGCGCTACCAGAAAAATTGCCGCCGCAATGATCCATCGTTTCATGATGTTGTTCCTCCCAAATCTAGGTGTATGTAGTCGGCTTAACTGAAATAAACTTAAAAACCGGCAACATATATAGCAAGTAACAAGGCTGCAGTCAAGGAATCAGGACGAAAACCAGCAGTCGCATCAGGCCCGTTCCGACTGCGCTGCCTGTCCCCAGTCGGTCCTCCAGAAACGATAGGTGTTGCGTCCTGCCTTTTTGGCGGCGTACATGGCCCGGTCGGAAGCTATCTCCAGTTCTTTCATCACGGCGCCGTTGTCGGGATATATGCCGATGCCGATACTGACGGTCACCTGCACCGAAGTATTCTCCACGTGAAACGGTCGGGCTACCTGCGTGAGCAGATGTTCCGCTATGGCGCCCAACTGATCCTTGTCTCCGCAATCGTCAATGATGATGCAGAATTCATCGCCCCCCTGGCGGCTGATGGTATCGAGATCGCGTTTGCAGCACGACCTGATTCGTTCAGCCACTTCGATCAGCACCTGATCGCCTGCTTCATGCCCCAGGCTGTCGTTTATATCCTTGAAGTTGTCCAGATCAAGATACAGCAGGGCGAATTTTGACCCGTAGCGGCGGGCTTTGGCGATGGCCTGCTCAAGGCGGTCCTTGAACAGCCTGCGGTTTGCCAGTCCGGTAAGTGGATCCTGATATGCCATTTCCCGTATAACCTGTTCATTGCTGATGCGATTACTGATGTCACGGATAATCTCAATCGTCCCGGTGACCTTTCCGTCCGCGTCCTTCAACAGCGAGGCGGTGCTTTCGATATGCCATGTGACGCCATTAAGCTGATACGTCCGGGTTGATGAATGATTCTTCCCCTCTTTCAACGTCAGAATGGTCGGGCAGTCCTTGCATGGTTCGTCCTGACCGAAAACACTATAACAGGTCGAACCGATCCGGTTTCCGTACATCTCCGTCATGGCCCTGTTCTGGTAGAGGATCCGGAAGTCAAGATCCTTGATGGAGACACCGTCACCGAGACATTCGAGTACGGATTTGAACTGCTCCCGTTCAACTTCAAGCTGTTTACTGACCCTTATGACATCAGTGCACCTTCTGACGGCAAGAAGCAGCTTTTTAAGGGAGAAGGGTTTGATGAAATAGTCACTGAAACCCAGTTCGAGGGCTGTGATGAGAGAGTCGGTGTCATCATTTACGGTTGTCGCAATAATCTGGGTATTCTGGGCAAGCGCCTTGATCCGACCGGCCAGCTCAAACCCGGTCATGCCCGGCATGTTGATGTCGGTTATGACAATCGGAAAATGGCGCTTGCTGAATTTCTGCAACGCCTCCTTGCCGCTTGCCGCGATCTCTGCGCGAGCCCCGCATTGAAAAAGTGATCGCTCAAGAATGCTCGCCGATATGGAATCGTCTTCAGCAATAAGAACTTCAAGACCGCTCAGGTTTAAGTTGAGAAGTTTCTGGTGCATATCGTGTCTGTCCCCTTTCCGGTTCATGGGCTGGCTGCTGAAAAGGTTGCAGCAGGCGCCCTGCCCGGCGCGGGTTCATCCCCTCATATTTCGTCAGGCATGCACAGGTTTCTAGCAGAATCCGCTTCGGCACCGCAGTTTTCACACCTGAACCCCGGGCTCCCGGTTATCTGTCTGATAACATCCCACTCCTGCTGACTTTCCAGCTCACAGATATGTCCTGTGTGAAGCTCGACATGTTTGCAAGGGGGTTTTGCTTTTCCGGCAGTCATCAGACTGACCCCGCCTTGCATGCCTCTGTCAATTCCTTCAAAACAGCGTCAGCCTGGGCGTACGGGACCTGGCAGGTGCCGACCTTCCTGTGTCCGCCGCCGCCGTGCCTGAGCATCAGCGAACCGACATCAACCGTTGCCGAGCGGTTGAGGATGCTGTAGCCGACGGAAATGGCCACAAACTCTTTGCCCCGCCCATCTATCATGCGGATCGATATATTGGTCTCCGGGTAGAGTGAGTAGATCAGAAACCTGTTTGAGGGGGGAATCTCCTCAGCGCCACGGGCGTCAGTAATAAGCACCGGCCCGTCGCTCAGAGAATGTTTGCGGAGAAATTCCCGCGCCTTCAGGTCGTTGTCGTGGTAGCGTTCAATCCGTTCCCGTGTGTCCGGCAGACTGAGTATTTCATCGATGCCCGTCGTTCTGATGTGTTCAACCAGATCATTCATAAAGGCAAGGTTACTGATGCGGTAGCCTTTGTGGTAGCCGAGCCCCGTCCGCGGGTCGCAGATAAAGCCAAGCAGTATCCAGCCCTGGGGATTCAGAATCTCCTCTTCCGTCAACTGGCCCGAATCAACCCGATCCACGAATTCGAGCATTTCGCTGAACCGCTCAAATTTTTCAGCGCCGTAGTAGTCGCAGATTACCCGGGCCGCGCTGGGGGCAGTCGTGCTGCGCCCCTCGTATCTGCCTTCAAGCTCAAGGCGTTCATGCTCGCTGGAATGGTGATCGAACCAGAGCCCGCATCCGGGGACATACGGAACGTTTGCAAGGATGTCACCTGCCCCCACCGCGATCTTGCCGTCCTGCAGATCCTTGGGGTGGGCGTAGACCATTTCGTCCATCAGTCCAAGTTCTTTAAGGAGTGCCGCACAGCAGATACCATCAAAGTCAGAGCGTGTTAAAAGTCGCATACACTGTTCTCCTTGTCACAATAATTTGAGTCAGTCAGGAAATCTACCACTCACCCTGAAAATAGCAATAATTTTATCTCTTGGATGTGTTTATTTATCCTGAGCGCCCCCCGCGAACCATCGCCCGATCATCTCCGCGAGTATCTCCTTTTTAACCGGTTTGGCGATATAATCATCCATACCGCCTTCAATACATTTCTCACGGTCACCCTGCATGGCGTTGGCGGTCATGGCGATGATCGGGACGGCGTGGTTCAGAACCTTCGATTCAGGATTGCGGATAATGGCGGTGGCTTCAAAGCCGTCCATCTCGGGCATCAGGCAGTCCATCAGCACCAGATCGTAGTTGATCAGCTCCAGGGCTTTTACCGCTTCAAGGCCGTTGGCTACCACGTCGGCTTTGTAGCCCAGTTTGCTCAGCATGCTCTGGGCTACTTTCTGGTTGATGATGTTGTCTTCGGCCAGAAGGATGCGAATGCCCCGCTCGCCGTATTCGGCTACGGTGTACCGCGTGACGATCCCTGTGACCGGGGGGATTATGAGGTCGGGGGCTTGCCGGGATCTCCCCAGTACCAGGGCGATGCAGTCGTGCAACTGTGACTGGCGCACCGGTTTGGCAAGATAGCCGACAAAACCGATCTGCTCCAGGATGCCTGCGTCTCCCCGCTGCCCGAGTGAGGTTACCATTACCATGAGGGTTGATTTAAGAAGCGGGTCCGCCTTGATCCTGCGGCCCAGCTCGAGGCCGTCCATGCCGGGCATCTCCTGGTCCAGCAGAGCCACTTGGAAGGGGTCTCCTTCGTGGGCTGCCTGGAGCAGAATCTCCAGCCCGGATGCTCCGTCTACGGCTTCGCTGTGGCGACATCCCCAGTGGTTCAGCAGGGTGGTTATGAGAAGGCGGTTGGTGGTGTTGTCGTCTACTACGAGTATACGGGTGCCGGATATGCTGGAATGTTTCATCAACTCTGCGGCTTTGGAGATGTCGGAGGCTTGTACGGTCTGCTTCTCGAATTTCGCGGTGAACCAGAAGGTGGAGCCGTTGCCGTCTGTGCTGGTGACGCCGATGTTGCCCCCCATGAGTTCCACCAGTTGTTTGCAGATGGCAAGACCCAGACCGGTGCCGCCGTATTTGCGGGTGGTGGAGCCGTCTACCTGGGTGAAGGGGGAGAAGAGGGCGTCGATTCGATCTGCGGGGATCCCGATGCCGGAGTCGTGAATCTCGAACAGAATGGTCGCGAAGCCGTCCTGGTCTGATATGAGGGTAGTGTTGATAACTACTTCGCCCTGATGGGTGAATTTGATGGCGTTGCCTGTAAGGTTCATGATGATCTGACGGATTCTGCCGGGGTCGCCTTTGAGGTATGAGGGGACATGCGGATCGATGCGGCAGATCAGTTCGAGTCCTTTTTCAGAGGCACGAAGGGAGAGCAGGTCTACGGTATCTTCCAGGGTGGGGCGCAGGTCGAAGTCGAGTATCTCCAGATCCATTTTACCGGCTTCTATTTTGGAGAAGTCCAGGATGTCGTTGATGAGGGTGAGCAGGCTCTCACCGCTTTTCCGGACGATTTCCGTGTAGTCGCGCTGCTCCTGGTTCAGTTCGGTGTCCAGCAGCAGGCTGGTCATGCCGATGACGCCGTTCATAGGGGTGCGGATCTCGTGGCTCATGGTGGCAAGAAAGGAACTCTTGGCCTGGGTGGCGGATTCGGCCTTGTCTTTGGCTTTTTCCAGTTCCTGCAGCGTCAGTTTGAGTTCGGTTATGTTCTCATGTGATACCACGGCATAATTGATACCAGATACAGTAAAAGGGTTCATCCGACAGATGAACCAGCGATTCTCGGTCGGGGAATGGCAGGGGTATTCCTTGACAAATTCCGACATGGTACCATTGATGACTGCATTTACGGCTGAGGCGAATTCCTCAACCTCCTGCTTTTCGTCTTCACAGGCTGTCCTGCAAGCTTCCAGATAACTGGCGCCCGTGCCGCACGAACCTTCAGCGGCGTTGTTCTCAATTGCAAATCTGTTCCAGGGGCGGTTGGTAATAACAATCTTTCCCGCTGCGTCAATCACGCAGATATGGGAGCTCAGTCCATCCAGCGTGGAATGGATGAACTGCTCCTGCTTGCGAAGGGTCTCTGCAGCCTGCTTCCGCTCGGTTATGTCCGAGAAGGTGACAACTGCTCCGCTGAATAGACCGTTCTCAAAAATGGGGTATGATGAAAACTCTGCATCAAAGGAGCTTCCGTCCTTGCGCCAGAGCAGCTCGTCGTCCGCCCGGCAGCTCTCACGGGCGGCATTGGCCCGGTAAATGGGGCACTCCGTTGCAGGATAGGGTGAACCGTCGGCATGGCTGTGGTGGATGGTACTGTGCGAGTCCCTGCCCACAAGTTCCTCGATCTCGTAGCCAAGAATATCCAGACCGGCCCTGTTGACGTAGGTGAAACAACCGTTTTCGTCAGTGCCATAGATGCCCTGATCGGTGGTCTGGAGTAACAGTTTTACTTTGGCTTCTGCCGCCTGGGACTCGTCCAGGGCCAGACCCAGTTGTGACTCCAGCTCCTTTTGAACAGATATATCATCAAAAATCCAGATACTGCCGAAATCAGGTCGGGTCGGGTCTACCGCCTTGCCGGAAAACCTGGCCGTAAAGAAGCTGCCGTCGCCGCGTTGCACCTGCAGGTCTTTTAAAATCGTTTCACCGCGCAGCATGGTGGGATAGGCCTCTGCACCAAGCTCCTCATACTCTTCCTGTGACTTATAGATTATCCTGGTGCTGGCACCTGACAACTCTTTGAGACTGTAGCCGAACATCGTGCAGAAGGTGGCATTGCACCACGCAATATGACGATCCTTGACAAATGTGATGCCTAACCCGGCATTTTCGAGGATGATCCTCTGCTCTTCCGAGAGCCGCCGCTGCTCCTGTTCGCGGTGATGCAGCATATCCAGAAGCGAATTGAAGGAATCTGCCAGAAGTCCCAGTTCATTGGAGTGATCAGCGTCAAGCCGCTGAGACATGTCAGCATCGCCTTGAGTCAAGCTTTGAAGCTGTTGTGTAAAGTCTGTAATCGGCCTGCTGATGGCACTACCGAGTCTCCAGGCCAGCGCAATGGATGCGAGAATTACCGCAAACATCACCGCAAGAAAATAATTTCTGAAACGGGTTATCGGCTGATACGCCTCGGAAGCCGGATAGTTGGCCGCCAGGATCCAGGCGGTGGTTTGCAATCGCTTGAAGGATGACAGGAAGCGTTTCCCCTTGGAGTTAACCGTTTCGCCCGAGCCTTCAAATCCCTCTAGCGCACGGTCAAACAACCTGTTAGCTCCCGGTTTCACATCCTTTTTCATGATGCGTGACGGGTCGGGGTGCAGGATCATGGTGCGATCAGGGGCGAACATGTATATGTAACCATTTGAGCCAAGCTTTACTTCATTCAGTGCCGCGAAAAGGCTACCAGTTTTCTGGAGATCAACTGCGCCACACAATAGACCCTTGATTGAGCCGTCTGCCGCCCTGATGATCGCTGTCATCATGACAACCGGGCGATCATCCAGCACCGTTACAAATGGCATTGAAATGTACGGTTTGCCACTGTTAAGGGTGTTTATGTAATAATCACGGCTGGCAAACGATTCTCCGTAGTGGTTTGCCCGCACCGGAAATGAGGCGATCAGCGTTCCTTCTCTGTCTAGGATAATGAGGCTATGATTGAAATAGGAGTGGAGAGCAGGTTGATCTTCCAGCAATGTTTGCGTGGCATGGGTGCTTTTAAGAATATCAGGAGGAAGAATCTTCGCAACGTTGATCAGAGCTTGATGTGCACTCCTGAAATCACTGTCAACTCCTTGAGCCACACTCGAAATAAGGGTAAATTGCTGGTCAAGGATTGTTTGCCGGGTCGTTTTGCGGAAGTAGTGGTATGTTCCCGTGGCAATCAGAACGATAAGTAGTGTGATAAAGAGGCTGATGGCGATTGCGAACCTGTGCCGGATGCTAATAAATTCCATGGTGGTCTTCCGTTCGTGACAATATTGCAACTGTGTTTTAATTTGCTGTGCTGTTTGATTGGGGACAATTAGCAGGAATCGCCCTGTCGATGCAATAACTTTGTTACAATCTGGTGTCAATACGCCAAGGGAATAGTTACGTAATGATATCTGCGGGATCGGGAATCTCGTGCCCGCTCGGGATTGCGTTGACACCGGGCAGTTCAGGGTGTAAGTTTTGATTGAAAAAGAGGCTTATTCTTCTCCTTTGAACCGGTTCTGTCTGCTGTCTGAGAAACCCGGCCTGGCAAGGCAATCCAACACTGGAGACCGACCTCCGTGGACATAAAAAAACGTATCCAGATTCTGCTCCTCTTTCTGGTGGCTGTACCGCTCCTGCTGCTGCTGTATGAGAGCTACCAGACCAGCCGGAATACCCTGATTGCGGAGATGAAAAAGGAAGCTCTGCAGATCGCACTGCTTCAGACGGCAGAAATTGATCGTGTCTTCGAGACGCCCCGAACCATCGTTGACGGGCTGGTGCGCTCACTGGAGAACGATCCGCTGCTGAGGCCGGAGGGAATACGTGAGCTGCTGACCCGCACCCTTCACGAAACACCGGAAATCTACGGGGTCGGTATTGCCCTGGATCCCGCCCTGACTCACCTGAAGCACTTTGCGCCATACGCATTTCGCCCCAAAGGCGTTGAGACGCTGATTTCCCTTCCCTACGAGTATACCCATCTGGACTGGTACCGGATTCCCCTGAAAAGCGGCAAGGGGACGTGGATTGATCCGTACTACGATGAGGCTGGCAAGGCGCTCATGGTCACCTACGCGGTTCCCCTGAAGAGAAACGGCGTCGTGGTGGGAATAGTGGGGGTTGATCTGGGGCTGGAGGGGCTGGTGCATCGCCTCCACGCTCTGAAACCAGGCAGTAACGGCAGGGTATATCTCGTCAACCAGGCGGGCAGGATCGTGGCACATCCCGACCTTAAGCCCATCGCCGATCTGCCGGGAAGTCAGGGACTGGGAGAAATGGCGCTGCTGATGAAGCGACGCGGCCTGGATGCCACAAAGATGCAGGATCCGGTCACCCGGCGTACTTCGTGGGTTGTGGAATCACCCATCAGCACTCTTTCCGCCGAACGGGGCGGGGGAGACTGGTCGCTTATCGTGAGCTGGCCACTGGACAAGAAGCTTGCGCCACTGAACGGCATGGGGCGGCGGATGATCGTGCTGTATCTTTTTCTGGGGGGTGCGGCTCTCTGGTTTCTCAATCGAACCATTGATGATACAATCATCCGCCCTATCCGCCGCTTGACGGAGCAGGCACGTGAGTATTCAGAGGGTAATTTCAGTCAGCACATCGACGTACAGTACGATACGCTTGAACTGCGCGAGCTGGGGCTGGCCCTAAAGTCGCTGAGATTGAGTTCTGAAAAAAAGGATGCCCCGGATACGGGAATCAAAGAGGATGTTCAATGAACCTTGCCATGTTGCTGCTCGGGCCCGGAAACCTGCGACGAATCCGCTGGTATGTCATCGCCCTGGGCACACTGTTTTCCGTCTGCGGAATCTTTATCGTCATTGATGCTTCTGATACGGTTACCCTTATATCTCTAGAGGCTTTTGGCTGGGTCATGGTCGTCATGGGACTGGCAAAAATCGCCTTTTCGGTTCTTGCCAGCGGTGGGGGAATGCCCTCGTTTTTCGCATTTCAGGGGATCGTGTTCGTGATCCTTGGAATTGCCATTGCCGATTTCCCCAATCATTCGGGAAACGCGATTCCCTGGCTCTTCGGGCTGGCCCTGCTCCTGAACGGATTGTATCAGGCCCTCTCGGCTCTGGTCATCCGTTACCCCAACTGGAAGTGGTTTCTGGCCAGCGGCGCCGGGCATATACTTTTCGGCGGAATCCTGTTTTTCAGGTGGAAACAGGCCTCAGTCTGGGTGGTGCCGCTGTTCCTCGGGGGTGGCCTGCTCCTTCTCGGCCTTACGACGCTTCGCATGGCTCTGCGTTTGGGGCAGTACCTGGGGGCCCGGGAGGGGGATGACCCTGTCATGGCGCTGCGCTATTTTCTAGACTCCCATGTGGCAGGGCGGTTTCGCAAGCGATATCTGGCTGCAGATCCCGTGGCGCCTGCCGATGTCAACCCGGTGCGAAGCGACTTGCTGGTGCATGTCTGGACACCCTCAGCGGTGGCCATGGTGAGCCAGAGCGCCAATCCGGTGAGTCGCTATGTGGCGACCCAGAATATCGAGGGGAAATACACCGTGGGGCACTCCGCCCTTGAGATGAACCCCGATATCTACATCAGCCACTGTGACGGCGACCCCACGGCCTTTGAGTCGGGCGATGAGGTCTGGAAGACTCTCCGGAGCAAGGAGGTTCCGGGAGTTTTCCTGGAATCCTTCGAGGAGGAGATCAAGACGTATATACTTCCCTCAGCCACAATCCGTTTCCGCAACTTCAACGAGGGGCAGCTCCGCACCTTCTGGGGCGTTTATCGTCAGGTGACGGATTACAACTTCACCAACCGGAACTGCTCCGTGGCGGTGGCTCTGGCGCTGGAGGCGGCCCTGATGGGGAGCCTTGATACCGGTCGGCGCTTTCGGACACTGCTCAGCCTGCTGACGAACAAGGATCTCTGGGTCGCCCATTTCATCCGCTGGAAGGCACGGGAGATGGTCTGGACCCCCGGTATGATGCTTGAGTATGCCCTGGCGCTCCAACGGGTGGTGGAGGAATAATGTCGGCTCCGATCCCTGAAAACCCCGCACTGCCGGAACGCCGTGATTCCACCACGGACCGTCTCTATGACGTCGGGTTTTTTCTGGTGGAGGCGTTTGCCGCTCTGGAAGTGACCGCCGTAATCGTGGCCAACGCCCGAATCACAGCCAGCCTGGGATTACGTGAGGAACTTTCGAGTTATATCATCAACAGTTACCTCTATCCGCTGTTTGCCGTCATGCTGCTGATAACCCTTCTTTCCCGGCTGGTTAGCCGCACCTTGAATCCCATGTATTTCTTCATGGCGGGGCTCGCGCTCTTTGCTGCGGGGAACGTCCTCTGCTTCGCGGCCGCGAGTCCCCTCTGGTTCTTTGCGGGGCGAATGGTCATGGGGGTGGGTGGAGCCGTCTCCTTTGCCGGTCAACTCTGGACCCTGAGCATTTTCCACCGCTGGCGCATTACGCGGACACTCATCTGGGGGGAGGCGGGCGCGGCGCTCGGGGTAGTGGCCGGACCGATTGTTGGAGCCCTCTTCGCACAGTTTTCCCCCGAAGGCTGGCGGGATTTTTTCCTGCTGAACGCCGGTCTGGCAGTAGCGACGGCCCTTTTCGCCTGCCTGGGTCTGTGGCGCAGGGAGGCGCCGCAGGTGAAGGAAGACGCCGTAAAATCCGATGACCCCCGCGGCAGGAGCATGATCCGAACCATGACGGCGTGGCAGGTGGCGGTCTCGATTCTGATCGTCGGCTCGGAGTACCTTTTTTCCGACTATCTCCAGGCCAAAATGGGTAAAAGCCCATTGTTTGTGGGGGGAATGACCGTCCTGGCATCGGCAGGCGCCATTATGGGAAGCATCTGGGCGGCCCGCCAGGAGAAGCGGATGGAGCAGCTTCCCTCCCGCGCCGCCGCCGGTCTGCTCATCTCGCTGGCGGCTCTTGCCTTCTGCCTCTCCTCCCGGCACTTCCTCCTGGCGGGGATTCCGATCTTTGCCTCGGGATTGTGCATGGGGCTTGCCAGTGTAAGCATCTATGCCTCCATCGTCCAGGCATCGGAACCGGTTCAGTTCCTTCCTCGCTCCATGGTCTACCTTATGGGAATGCAGATAGGCAATGCCATGGGAGTCCAGGCAGTCGGCCTTTCCGAGATGTGGCATCTGAAAGTGTTTCCCACTGCAGCCCTGGTGGCCGCAATTCCGCTTGCCATTTCCCTCGGAATCCTCACATATATCAGATACGTCCGCACCGCACAGTTATCCGGCAACATACCTGCTTTCAAGGAGAGTAATCCATGAACGTTCCTCAGATGAAACAGCTTTTCTCCGCCAGCCTGCTCTCATGCTGTCTTATCGCCGGACTGGTGCTGTCGGCAGCTCCGGCACAGGCAGAGCCGGTCGGGATCACGCAGCCATCGGGTCCTCCACTGCTCTCATTGTCGGCCGCCCCGTATTATCAGCTCCCCTCCAGCCTGAATCACGGCGGCAAGGTGGCGGTTACGAATCTCTCTCTGGATCTGAACAGCAACATTGCTATCAGCCGGGCGCTGGGCGTCGGGTTTCATCTGGGCTACGATTACACCGACTACCGTTTCAGCGGTCCGGTAGCTCTGGCCGGTTTAAAACCCTGGGGTGATATCAACCGTCTGGAAATGGGAGTGAATGTCAGCTACGATTTCACACCGGAGTTAAGCCTGTATATCATTCCTTCCCTCCAGTTTACCCGGGAAAGTGACGCCAGTTGGGGTAAAGCCATCGCATATGGCGGCGTCGTCACCGTGGCGTACGATTTTACCCCCGGCCTCACACTCGGCACCGGGGTCGCCGCATTCAACGATCTGGACAAGGTAAGCGTCCTGCCGGTAATTGTTGTGAAATGGCAGATCACCGACAAGCTGCTGTTGACCAACCCCCTGCGCCCCGGCCCCACCGGCCCCGCCGGGCTGGAACTCAGCTATACCCCGGTAAAGCATTGGGATCTGGCTGCGGGTACGACCTACCGCTCGAACCGTTTCCGTCTTGGCAGTTCGGGAACCGTCAAGGAGGGGATCGGCGAGTCAGATGTCCTGCCTGCCTTCGGACGCTTGACCTGGAAACCGGCGAAATATTTCAGCACGGATCTCTACGCCGGCGTCATGTTCGGCGGATCTCTCTTCGTCAATGATCGAAACAACACCCGCATCTCCTCGGATCACTATAATCCGGCTCCATTTGGAGCATTGGCTGTTTCCGGTCATTTCTGATTCGGGATTGCGCAGTAAAAATAGATCAAAAAGCGGAGGGGGCACAGAATGGAAAACGACGAGACAGGAATATATGGAAACGCCATGGATAGCGATGCGCCAGACAGATCCTGCACACTTACACGTCGGGATTTCATAAAATATTCCGTGGGCACCGCCGCGTGCATCACCTTCGGTTCGTTTGGCTCTGTGTGCAGCGCCGGGACAGGGACACAGGTAACGGGATACCCGATTACATCCGCTGTATTCACGACGCGACAGCAGACAATTTCTTTTGACACTTCCGTAAAGGGTCTTGCCCCCATGGAACTTTCAAAAATATCCATGTACAAGCAATACGGTTATGGCAACTGGAAGATTGGCGCACCTCTCTCATCGGAACAGCGATCCGATATCATGCCGCCGGGACATATCTGCCCGTCGGACAATAAGCCTTTAAAACTGTTACATTTCTTTTCCATTACCGACATCCACATCACCGACAAGGAATCTCCCTCCCAGTTGATCTACCTCCAGCAACTGAATGCACGGGGTGCGCAGGTGACGTCGATCTATTCAGGTATCATGCTGTATACGACACATGTGCTTGACGCCGCAATCCAGACGGTAAACGCTCTGCACAGAAAGAATCCGATCGATTTCGGCATCTCGCTGGGAGACACGTGCAACAGCACCCAGTACAACGAACTTCGCTGGTATATTGATGTTATTGACGGGAAGGTGATTACTCCAAGTTCCGGTGCCCACGCCGGAGCCGACAGCATCGAGTATCAGAAACCGTACAAGGCGGCCGGCCTGGACATCTCGATTCCATGGTATCAGACTCTCGGCAACCATGATCATTTCTGGCTCGGCTCATTTCCCGTTAATGATTCCCTGCGAAAGTCATATATCAGCGATACGGTATTTGCTGCAGGAGACGCTCTCGCGGACCCAAGGACCATAAGCAAACCTGACTATTATATGGGCGTGCTGGACGGCTCGACTCCTTATGGTGACATTACAGGTGCAGGGCCGGTCGGAAATTTCAGTTCTCCCCCCAAAGTTGTGCCGGACCCGGATCGGCGTTCACTCCTGAGAACCGAGTGGATACAGGAGTTTTATGCAACATCCACACGTCCGGCCGGTCACGGTTTCAACCTGGTTGAACCCGGCAGGGAAAAAGGATTTGCCTGTTACAGCTTCGTGCCCAAATCAAATATTCCAATCAAGGTTATCGTGCTGGACAATACTCAAAGGGCCGACGATGGATCCAAAGATATTCATGGCCATGGTTTTCTTGACCAGGCACGCTGGGACTGGCTGAAAAAAGAGCTCGCGGATGGCCAGGCGAATGATCAACTCATGATCATCGCTGCACACATACCGATTGGAGTGGACCTGATACATTCAGAAGTGGAATGGTGGGACAGCCCAAAAAATGCCGTCACCCTGCAGGGGCTTATTACGGAACTGCACAAATATCCGAATCTCCTGATGTGGATTGCCGGGCATCGCCATGTCAATACCGTTAAAGCATTTGCAGGGGCTACACCCGAACAGGGCTTCTGGCAGGTCGAGACATCATCGCTTCGGGATTTTCCCCAGCAGTTCCGAACATTTGAGATCAATCTCAACAGCGACTATACCATTTCAATCGTCACAACCAACGTTGATCCGGCGGTCAAAGACGGAACGCCTGCTGCGACATCGCGGAAATACGCAATTGCAGCACAGCAGATCGTCCACAATGATTTCATTTACCAGAAATCAGCCGTTCGCATACATCCGTTGACGCAAAGTGTGGTTAAGCTTCCCGATGGCAGTTCGTCACCGGATCCAAGCATAAAGCCGATGCCGACCGGTTCGTACAATGCGGAACTGTATAAAAAACTGACTTCCAAGATGCAGGCTAAGATGATGGCCCTTTTCCGGTCAACATAATCCACCAGCGCGAATCAATCTGTGTGACCTCATTGTTATTGCTCCCGGGTGTTTATCAGCGTCCTGTCCGGTTTCCCCACAACTCCTTGAGCCTTTTGTCGCGGCCACAGGCGGTACGATAGTATGTGTACCTGATCGGGTTTTTTTTGTAGTAGTGCTGATGGTATTTCTCTGCCGGATAGAACTCGCCGGCCATTGTTATCTCGGTGACGACCGGCTCTTTGAACGGTTTGTTCTTATCAAGGCTTTCCTTCGATTGTATCGCCAGTCGGCGCTGCCCTTCAGTGTGGTAAAAGATTGCGCTGCGGTACTGGTCTCCTGAGTCACAGAACTGGCGATCTTTTACGGTCGGGTCGATGTTGTGCCAGAAGACGGCCAGCAACTTCTCATAGCTGATTTTTGCAGGATCATAGACTATCTGCACCGATTCGGCATGGCCGGTTCCCCCCGCCGAGACTTCCTCATATGTCGGATTTTTCTTTTCCCCCCCAGAGTAACCTGAAGTAACCGATTCCACGCCGGGAAGTTCATCGAACGGGTGCTCCATGCACCAGAAACAGCCACCGGAAAAAGTGGCTTTCTCCCATTTCCGCTGATCCGGCCGCTGGGCTCGTGCATCTCCTGAAGATTCCGCGTAACCTGCTAAAATTGAAAGCGATATGGCAATAACTGTAAGCAATATAGCTGGTATGCCTGTCATGGAATTTGTACGTCCGGCTTTTCGTGTCATTTCGTTGCTATCCTTTGAGGGTATGATGGCATATCGTTCTTTTTTGAAGAGGGGTGACTCCCATGAAAACTGTCCATGCAGTTCTGGATCAGCGCCGGCGAAAGCAACTCACTTGCCCGAGATGGTTCGTATCTGCTGTCTGGCGTAAGGAGTGAGAACCCTGTCAAAGGTTTGCCACGGAATCGTCACGCCATCAAATACTTGAGCCACGTGGGGGAAAAAGCCGTCTACATACATGCCGATGGCAGTAAAACAATAGGGGAAAGCCTGGTCAGGTTTCAGTTGGAATCGTTCATACCCCGTGACCATATCCAGAGTAAATTCTGAGTTTTGCTTTGCCAGTGCGGCAAAGTGCCTGCGAGCTGCAGCCTCTGCGATCTTTATCCACTCCTGTCCTGCAAATACATCGCGTATAAGCAACGGACGCCCCAAACTGATAGCGTACACACCGCATTCTTTGTATGTATTGGGATATGCACCGGTAGACGTATCTGCTGTCAATTCTTTGTACATCCAGTCTTTTGAGGGATTTGAAAGAATTACGGAGTATGACTCACTGCCACGGGCATCGGCGTCGAAGTCTATCTTGTTTTTGAGGGTTAGATAGCCGTTCAATTTAACTGCCAGAGCAGAGTTATCATCAAGTTGAACATATCTGCGCTCAAGCGTGTGAACTGCCTGTTCCTTGGCAGACACTTTGATAGTAGTATCCAGCATGAGATAGGTCTTGAATCCGGCTACTATTTTGCCGGTAGCTTCAATTTCCTTGATTCGCTGCCGGTAGGCTTCTGCCAGACATTTGTCAGCTTCCTCAGGCAACGCGGCAGCTGCGTTGTAATCCGTAAAGCAGTATGTTGAGGTAAAGCGGAGCCACGACGACTGCCCCGTTACAAAAGTTTTTACTGAATTGGACGACAGGCGCGCCTTCGCTGCCCTATATGCAGTTGCTAACGACTCATCCAAAACAGACAGACGGGGGTTCGTGCAAATTGCACGTTCCATTTTCGAGGAAGCTTTTCTGCAGTCAAAGCTTGCTGCCTGCGCAACACCTGCCATCAGAAATACCATCAGAATACCCGCTAATCTTTGCATCTCCATATCTCCCTGTTTCTATAGAAAAGTTATATGTGTCCTGGTGCGGTTCTTGAACGCCAGTGTACGGGAAATCCGCTTAGAGTATTTCTTTCTGCTGGCAGCCTCCCGCAGTTGGTGGTACTGGCAATCAGGCTCACTAAAGCGCGCTACATCCATTTAATGGTCTTTGCCTTAATGTCCAGAATATGAGGGAATTCACTTAGAAAGCTCATGCCTAAAAGGCCTGTGTATTCATTTTCTACACTTGGAATAATTACCAGTTCAATATTTCGTATCGATTTTGGCCCAACGGAAACACTGTCGGCAGTAATATGAGCAGTAGCCACCCTTGAGCCGTCAGCAATAGTAATGGAACCAGGCGCTGTATTCTCCATTTTAACTCCGAGCTTTTCTGCTACTGCTTGCGAAACAGTAATTCCAGTTGCTCCAGTGTCTACGACTAATCGCAACTTGACTGCTTTTCCCTGATAACTGATCATAACCGGGACATGTACACGATTATCAATAATTATTACATCGGTTGTTGAACCACTCTTTCCTGACGTCATGGCATCCACCGATGACTGATTCTCGTGCTCTGCATATAAACCCTTGTTATCAAGTATTTCGATAGTTTCAGGTGGATTTTTCTGTCCGATTCCCAATACATTCCTGATCCTGTCCCGGTTGAGTATTGTGAAAATAAACAATAAAACCAACGAAATGGCGATAATCTCTTTCGTATGTTTATTGACGGGCTTTCCAATATCATCAGTTAATAAATTTATTGCCGGATTTTCGCTGGATTCACACTTCTCAACGGATCTGCAATCAGGATACTTTACACATACCCAAAAAAAAGCCCCGGCATCTTTTCCAGAGTGCTTTGGCTTAATCCTCATTTCATTCCCGCAGAAGTTACAGATCCTCTTGTCCTTCCTTTCCATTGGCGAGGCCATTTCTTTTGGATGTATCATCTAGATTTTGTCCATTCTACCTGCCGCTCCTCAGGAATGAGGAATTGCCGGTCGGGCATGGGTTCTGTGCAGGAGGTGCGAGTTGACCTCTGTGGTGTTTGTAACGACATCAAATACTTACAATATAATCAGGGCCACGTATTACGTGATAGCTGAATCGAACGTTATCATCCAAAGATTCATAGCGTAATGGCAAGTATATTTTACCAGGATAGTTTTTCTGTACCTGTAGTTTTTACCAGTTCTACTCCGTCAACGACCATCTTCCATTGATCACCGTCTTTATAAGGAGGTCTGGTGACGACAAAGGTTGTGCTTAATGGCCCCACTCCTACTGAAAAGTTGTTTCCGTCAAACCCATTGAGCGGCCCCTCGACGGAAGTAGATGATCCCCCTTTGAGCCGTTTGTAGCGAACTGATCCATCCTGCGTGATCAAAAGGGACATGGTCTTCTCCTGCCACTCGCCAACGTAACCGGACTTCTCTGGAGGAACAGGTTTTGCGCAACCGGAAAGAGAAACTAATAGTACAAACGTCAATAGCAGCTTTCTGATTTTCATCATGGTGATCCTCCCTTATGTAATTCCTTAATGACCTCTATAACCTCTCTCCTGATAACCAACGACGGCGACGACTTCGGGGGATGACGGCTAGATTGCAGCGCTTTTTTAGAACCATACAAGTCACCCGTATACACCTGACAACAGAAAAAGAAAAGCCCTGATTTCTCAGAGCCTTTTGGACTTAACCGGACAGTGCCGGATATTTAATTGGTGCGGTGGAATGGACTCGAACCATCACGAGATTGCTCCCGCCAGCCCCTCAAGCTGGTGCGTCTACCAATTCCGCCACCACCGCACAATAATGCGTAGTCCAGCCACGCACATTTACATCACGTAAGTCATAAAACCGTTCGCCGTCTGATGAACGTGAACGGCCTGACTACCTAACACATCCTGTTCCAGCAATCAAGCGTCAATCTCACTTGGGCGGCTGAGCCGGAGCCGTTGGAGGCACGGCAGCAGGCGCAGCCTGTTTGCTCACGGGAGCCGGTGCAACAGGCGGCTTGCCTGTTGCAGGAGTTGAGACGGGAGCGGGTGCCGCTGCCTTGCTCTTGCCGGACATGAGCGACGATGAAGAGGGCTGGCCGGAAAGATACGCCAGCGTCAGTGATGTCAGCATGAATATGACCGCACCGCCCGTGGTCATTTTGCTCAGAAACGTGGTGCCGCCTCCGGCACCAAACACCGACTGGCTGCCGCTGCTGCCGAAGGATGCGCCCATCTCTGCACCCTTGCCGGACTGCAGCAACACAACTGCTATCATAAAAATACTCACCACAACATGCAATATCGTAAGAAGAATAGTCATTCAAAATCCCCTGACAGATCAAATAAGAATAGCCTGTCTAGCACAGGGCACTCGGTTTTGTAAAGCATTTATTGCCAGATTGCTACCATTTCGATCTGCTGAAGGCGTATTTCAGTCTGCAAAATTGACGATTCCCGCGAAAGAATCCGCCTTGAGGCTGGCGCCGCCAACCAGTGCGCCGTCAATATCCGCCTGAGACATCAGCCCCCTGACATTATCCGGTTTGACACTGCCGCCGTAGAGAATACGGATGGCTTCGGCCGTGGAGCGGTCAAAGAGCCGTGCAATCAGGGAACGTATGAAGGAATGTACCTCCTGCGCCTGAGCATCACTGGCTGTCTTGCCGGTGCCGATGGCCCACACCGGCTCGTAGGCAATAACAACCTGTTTCAGCGACCCGGTTGACAGGTCGGCTAATCCACCGGTCAACTGGGCTTCTATAACGGCAAAGGTCGTGTCGGACTCGCGCTCGGCCAGGGTTTCCCCGACACAGACAATGGCGGTCAGCCCCGCCGTGATGGCAGCCCTGGTCTTCCTGTTGACGGTTTTATCGGTTTCCCCGAAATATTGACGCCGCTCGGAATGCCCGATGATGACATGGCTACAGCCGGCATCTTTGAGCAGTTTCGGGGCAACCTCACCGGTGTAGGCCCCTTCCTCTTCCCAGTAGCAGTCCTGGGCTGCAACATGAATGTTGGAACCGGCCGCCACGTCCGCCACGCGGCTGAGAGCTGTGAATACCGGTGCCACGACGATTTCAACATGTGATGTTCCGGCCACGAGCGGTTTGAGTTCGGCTACCATGGTTGTGGCCTCGGATATGGTTTTAAAGAGTTTCCAGTTGCCTGCAATGACCGGTGTTCGCATGATTCCCCCTATTTTTTGGCTTTAATGTCGAGGGCTTTGACACCCGGCAGGATCTTTCCTTCCAGCAGTTCCAGAAACGCGCCTCCACCCGTGGAGATATAGCTGACCTTGTTGTCCACCCCGGCCTTGCGCACCGCTGAATCGGTGTCGCCCCCGCCGATGATAGTGGTGGCGTAGCAGTTGCCGACCGCCTCAGCCACCGAGAAAGTGCCCCGTGCAAATGCATCCATCTCGAACACACCCATGGGCCCGTTCCAGATCACGGTCTTGGCATCCCGCAGGGTCTGGGCAAACAGGGTAGCCGAGGCCGGCCCGATATCCAGCGCCATCCAGCCTTCGGGAATCTCCTGCACCGTGGTGATGAAGTTGGTGGCGGTGGCCTCGAAGGCGTTGGCGACGACACAGTCCACCGGAAGATAGAATGTAACGCCTCTCTTTTTGGCCTTGTCCATGATCTTTTTAGCGGTCGGGATCAGTTCATCCTCAACCAGCGACTTCCCGACCGAATACCCCATGGCTTTCAGGAATGTAAAAGCCATACCCCCGCCGATCACGATCTTATCGACCTTGTTGACCAGCTTCTCAAGCACTTCCAGCTTGCCCGAAACCTTGGCGCCACCCAGAATCGCCACCAGTGGACGCACCGGATTACTCATGGCCTTATCGAAGAAGGTCATTTCATTGCGCATCAGGAAGCCGGCGGCAATCGTCGGAATAACTTTCGTGATCGCCTCAACCGAGGCGTGGGCGCGATGGGAGACAGCGAAGGCGTCATTGACATAAATCTCACAACCGTTGGCAAGATTACGGGCAAACTCCGCATCGTTTTTTTCCTCGCCGGGATAGAAGCGGACGTTCTCCAGCATGACCACCTCGCCGCCTTTCATGGCGTCGATCAGTCTGGTCACATCCGGCCCGAAGCAGTCAGCCGCCTGCTTGACCTTCTTGCCGAGCAGTTCCGAGAGCCTTTTGGAAGCCGGAGCCATGGTGTATTTAGCCTTTTTTTCACCCTTCGGTCGCCCCAGATGTGAAGCCAGTATGACTTTGGCCCCCTGCTCTACGGCATACCTGATGGTGGGAACCGCACCGGCGATGCGTGTATCTTCAGTAATGTTCCCCTTGTCATCCTGGGGGACGTTGAAGTCAACCCGGATGAAAACCTTCTTGTCCTTCAGATCCTTGATCTGATCGATGTAACGGATCGGCATGTTCGTCTCCTTGCTCGATGGAATGACCGAAAAAAAAGAGGGGGAATCCGATTCCCCCTCACTGTGTGTTCGCGATGTTCTTTATTTTTTGGAAGCGATCAATCTGAAGAGATCCACAACCCTGTTGGAGAATCCGCACTCATTGTCGTACCAGGAGAGCACCTTGACCATATTCTCGCCGATGACCTTCGTGCAGGAGGCGTCAACGATTGAGGAAAGCGGGTTGCCGTTGAAATCGATGGAGACCAGAGGTTCTTCGCTGAAACCAAGAATACCCTTGAGCGGGCCTCTTGATGCCTTTTTCAACGCAGCATTCACCTTGACGGCATCGGTTTTCTTGTTGAGTGTAACCACCAGATCCACAACCGACACATTCGGAGTTGGAACCCGGATGGCCATGCCGTCCAGTTTGCCTTTCAGTTCCGGCAGCACAAGGGCAACCGCCTTGGCGGCGCCGGTCGTGGTCGGGATCATGGACATGGCGGCAGCGCGGGCCCGGCGGAGATCCTTGTGGGGCAGATCGAGGATGTTCTGGTCATTGGTGTAGGAGTGAACCGTTGTCACCAGACCTTTTTCGATGCCGAAGGTTTCATGCAGCACCTTGGCGACCGGCGCCAGACAGTTGGTTGTACAGGAGGCGTTGGAGATTATGACGTGTTTTTTTGCATCGTAGAGCTGTTCGTTGACACCCATGACAATCGTGATGTCCTCGTTGGTTGCGGGTGCAGAGATGACGACCTTCCTGGCGCCGGCCTGGATATGCAGCTCGGCCTTTTCCTTGGAGGTAAATATGCCGGTTGACTCAAGCACCACATCGATCTTGTCCTTTTTCCAGGGCAGTTCTGCCGGATTCTTGACCGCATAAATCTTGACGGTATTGCCGTTAATGATGAGACTGTCGGCAGTGTGTTCAACCTTGCCGGGAAAGATGCCGTGGACAGAGTCATACTTGAACAGGTGCGCCAGGGTGGCTGCGTCCGTCAAGTCGTTAATCGCCACGAACTGGATGTTTTTGTCCCTGCTCGCCGCCCGCAGCACCATCCTGCCGATCCTGCCAAAACCATTGATTGCTACCCGTAATGCCATGAACTGCCTCCTCAAATGGATATTTGACAACCGCGCTTCGGCTGGAGCGACCCCACCCGGAAAGCTATAACTTGAATAATAGAACATAAAAACGAATCGTCAACTATAAATTTGGACTGCCGGACATCCATTATAAGGTAAGGTCAACCTGTTGCAGAGTTCCGGTGCTGCCGTTTTCATTGAGATACAACCCGCTCGATCTGATCGTGCCGAGTGAACTGTTGCTGCTGGTTTTCAACTCAAACGGGGATGTGGTAGCGCCGAGATACAGAGCACCGACCCCCTTCGCTTTCAACCCGGTCAACAAATCATTGCCCTGGCTGTCCTTGGACCATACCTTCAATTGCTTGAACACCGCGTCGTTTTCGTCTATCCAACCGTTCCTGTCCTGATCGTAGGCGGATAAATCCTGAAAACCATTGCCACTCGTCGTGCCAAACAGCTCACTGCCGTTATTTATGGTGCCGTCATTGTTATTATCGAGGGCAAGAAAACCGCTATTTACCCCCGCGAAGGAAATCTGTTCGGTGCTGCCATCGGCGTTGATATCGAAGCTGAATTTTGTGTCGGTAAGTTGAGCCGCCGAGCCGTCAAAGTTGATCATCAACGGATCCTGTTGTCGCACCGCGTCACCCAGTCGGATACTGACGCTACTTTCGCTGGCGAAGGCACGTTCCATCGAAAGTTGAAGATTGAATTGGATCTGCCTGCCGTCGGCAGTCTTGACCATGCCCTGCGCCGAAAAATTCATACTTTCAGCTTCAGCATGCGTTACCCTCGAATCATATTCGAGACCGAAGCCTGCCAAGGGGGGCGCTTGCTGTTGCACCTGATCGCTCGTTCCATTTATTGCCTGAATCAGTTCGGCTGCCTTTTGAGAATCATTGCCGTCATCTTTGGGGGTGACGGACGTAATTTTTATTTTCTTTCCGGTAATCAGTTCGGCCAACATTTGCACTAACCGGGAGACTGGATCCATATCCGTAATGTCTTCCCGCTCCCTGGTTCCCGTGGAGGCCCTCGCCTTCACCGTGTCTAGGGCTACAGATCTGGCAGAAAGAGACATATCTATCCTGTCATGAGCCCGCGCAGTAAAACGCGCCGTGATGTTCTCAAGATCTCGGCGCTGGTTGCCGACCCACATTTTCAATGATTCGGACTTGGTCTGTTCTGTTACGGCAAGATGCTGGCTTGTCAGCAGGATATTGGAACTCTGAATTTTCATAAGTACCCCCTCGCGTGTAGTTACCATATCGGTGCTTTCCGCAAAAAAAATGAGTGAGGCGGGTTGAAAAGAATAGACACGTGCCAGGGGCTCAAACCTGGACAGTGCCGAAGAGCTTCAGGTGGCTTTAAATACCGGTTTAACCGCAGATTAATGGATAACGATCAGTAATTATTGAGTTTTAAAAGGAACGATGATGCCGTGAAGGTGTAACCATGTATTGTTTTGTCTAATCTGTTCGGCCTGAGTTAAGATTTTTCTCTGTGACCTCTGTGCCTTTCTGTGGTACAGGTTTTCCAAGGTTTAAAGAACAGGAGAAAGTTCCATGACTACACCCTTCATCGGCGTCGCCGGTCTGCCACGTTCCGGTTCAACCCTGCTCTGCCAACTGCTGTCGGAACATCCCGATGTCTATTGCGAGGGACACAGCTCGCCACTCTGCAACGCGCTGCTGGCGACCCGGCGGTTTATCAGCGACGACCAGTTTTTCCTGTCGCAACTTGATGTGCAGCACGATACGACCTACGCCAACCTGCGTTCTGCCATGCAGGGCTTTCTGCACGGATGGCATAGAAACGGCGGCAAACCGGTGGTGGTGGACAAGAATCGCGCCTGGCTGCACTGCATAGAGTTTCTGCTGCATCTGGAACCTGAGGCGCGGCTGGTGGTATCCATCCGCGAGCTGGGGCAGATTTACGGCTCAATCGAGTCGCAGCACCAGAAGACCATTCTGGTGGATTTCATCGATCATCTGGCTGATTTTGACCGTTTTGGCCGTGCCGACCAACTGTTTGCCAAGGACAAATCCATCGGTGCGCCGCTTTCCTCCGTCCTGGCGGTGCAGGATCTGCCCCAGTCAGTGAAGGATCGCATCTACTTCGTCAAGTTTGAAGATCTGACAGTACAACCCGAGCAGACTATGGCAGCGGTGTACGCATGGCTCGGACTGACGCCCCACACGATCAACCCCCGCAGTCTGGCCGTTCGCCCCCACGAAAGCGACAGTCATTACCGCAACAAGTATACTCACCGTCAGCAGAACACCATCTCCCCGCCGAAACGCCACGAGATCCCGCCCCGCATCCAGGCCCTCATCGAACAGGCCTGCGCCTGGTATTACGAATGGTTTTATCCCCGACCGGTCTGAAAAACTACCCCACTACATGCGGCCCCCTGGCCGCCTTTTTGTTTGACTCTGTCCGGCTGACAGGTTAATGAACAGCTCGGTATTTACTTTTCATAACCAAGCGAGGTTTTCATCATGTCCAGAAATGACGGGCGAAACAGCTCGGAACTGCGCCCCGTTGCAATTACCCGCAACTATACCAAACACGCCGAGGGTTCGACGCTGATCGAATTTGGCGATACCCGTGTGATCTGCACCGCCTCGGTTGAAGAGTCGGTGCCACCTTTTCTGAGAGGCAAGGGAACCGGTTGGGTGACAGCAGAGTATTCCATGCTGCCGCGTGCAACCCACAGCCGTTCGTCCCGCGAGGCTGCCAAGGGGAAGCAGAACGGACGCACCCTGGAAATCCAGCGCCTGATCGGGAGATCGCTGCGTGCCGTCACCGATCTGGCCGCCCTGGGTGAGCGCTCAATTACGCTGGACTGCGATGTGATTCAGGCCGATGGAGGGACACGGACCGCTTCGATCACCGGTGCCTATATTGCCCTGTACGATGCCCTGTCAACCCTTAAGCAACGGGGACTGATCCCCCGGATACCCCTCAGGGAGGCCGTTGCCGCCGTCAGTGTCGGCATCATAGGCGGCCAGGCCATGCTGGACCTCAACTATCTCGAAGACTCTTCCGCTGATGTGGACATGAATTTTGTGATGACCTCCAGCGACCGGTTTGTTGAGGTGCAGGGGACTGCGGAGGCGGAACCGTTTACGGTCGCCCAGATGGATGCCATGCGTGCGCTGGCGACGGATGGCATCCGACGTCTGTTCGCCATCCAGCAGGAGGCTCTGACCCGATGAAGGAACTGCTTGTAGCCACCCGCAATCGCGGAAAATTGAAAGAATTCAAACGGTTGCTTGCTGATGTCGTCGAGACGGTCAGGTGCTCTGCCGATTTTCCTGATTTTTCCGATACTGTTGAGGATGGCAGCACGTTTGAGGCGAATGCGCTTAAAAAGGCCCGCGAAGCGATGCTGCATTCGGGTCTGCCCGCGCTGGCCGATGATTCCGGTCTGGTAGTGGATGCACTCGATGGCCGCCCCGGCGTCTATTCGGCGCGTTTTGCCGGGGAGGGGAGCGGCGACGCCGCCAATAACAGCCGCTTGATTCAGGAGCTGTACGGCGTGCCGTTTACAAACCGGCAGGCAGCCTTTGTCTGCGCACTTGCGTTTGTGACACCCGATGGCTGCGAGCGGGTTTTCAACGGCAGAATAGGGGGGCGCATCCTTGATGAGGGGCGCGGGAGTGGAGGTTTCGGCTACGATCCTCTGTTTCTTGTGGATGGTTTTGATCGCACCATGGCAGAATTGTCCCTTGATGAAAAAAATGCCGTCAGCCACCGGGGCCAGGCGCTGCGCCAGTTCCATGAGTTTCTTGAACAGGGGGGCTGAATGAAAAAAGAGACCTCCCCGCGAAAGCCGGGCGTGCGTGCCGACCGGCCTGGTGCTGAAGCCGTCGGTGTTGTTACGCCCGCTGCCCATAAAAAACCGGCACTGACACGCAATACGCCGGTGGAGGTGACAGTGACCGCCCTTGACGCGGATGGCTACGGAACGGCTCGCGTGGATGGCCTGTCGTTCAAGATTGCCGGGGCTCTGCCGGGTGACGCGGTTATTGCAAAGGTAGATCATGCCTCGTTTGGGAACGTCGTCGGGCATCTGCACAAACTGCTTCAGCCATCCGCCTTGAGGAGCAGACGGCCCCCCTGCGGCAACGGTGCTTCCTGTCAGGGATGCCCTCTGATTACCATGAAGTATGGGGATCAGAAGATCTGGAAACGCGGCATGATTCTGGCGGAGCTCTCCGCGTATCCCGACCTGGAAAATATCATCGTGCATCCGCTGATCTCGCCCCCCCGCCTGATCCATTACCGCAACTCCGCCAAGCTGATCGTGGCGGGTAAATTTTCAGAACCCTTCTTGGGGATATATCGCCGTGCAAGCCATGATGTCTTCGACCTCGAATCTTGTCCGATACATCATCCGCTGATCAACCGGGTCATGGAGGCGGCCCGACGAGGCATAACCCGGCTGAAGGTGCCGATTTACAACCCGCGCAGCAAGATGGGACTCTTGCGGTACCTCGTGATACGGGTATCCGAGGCCACGCAGAAGGCGATGGTCGTACTGGTGACGGCTGACCGCTCATACAATGAGATTCATCACCTGTCGCGCTTCATCCGGGAGGCGGTATCGGAGGTAGAGGTTATCGCCAGCAATGTCAATCGCTCTGAAGGAAATGTGATCTTCGGGCAGAAGGACTCCTTTCTGACCTCGAAACATTTTTTGACCGAGCGTATCGGCGACGTCAGCGTACAGATTTCGCCACGCTCGTTCTTCCAGGTCAACACCGGCGGTGCATGCCTGATCTACGAGAAGGTCAGGGAGTGGGCGGCGCTTGACAGCAATTCAACCGTGCTTGACCTGTATTGCGGCATCGGCGGGATCGGTCTGTTCCTGGCCGGTCAGGCCAAACGGGTGATCGGGATTGAGGTGGTTGAAGAGGCGGTTGCCGATGCGCAGAAGAACGCACGTCTCAACGGTTTTTCCAATTGCCGTTTCGAGGCCGGTGATGCGGCAGATCTCCTTGAAGAACTCAATGCGGAAGGTGCGTCGGTCGATGTGGCAGTTCTCAACCCGCCCCGCAAGGGGTGTGACCTGGACGTACTGAGACATCTTGCCGGTTTGAATCCGCGAACAGTCATCTATGTGTCCTGCTCTCCCCAGAGTCTGATGCGCGATCTTAACGAATTGAAAAAACTGGGATATGTGTGCCGGGAGATCCAGCCGGTGGATATGTTTCCGCAGACGGTGCATGTGGAGAATGTGGCATTGTTGGAAAAAAGAGATAAATCCGCTTGACTTAACACGGCGATACTGTTATTCAGACAGTTCAATTTTTATGAAGGCGCGTAGCTCAGGGGGAGAGCGCTACCCTGACACGGTAGAGGTCGACGGTTCGAGACCGTCCGCGCCTACCATTGAAAGTTGTGGTTTCGGGGCATCGATGGTTTCGATGCCTTTTCTGTTTCACTTTTGAGGGGTTCTGAATGCCTGACATACATGTGACTCTTCCGGATGGTTCAGCCCGTTCACTTGCAGCGGGTTCTTCGGTATATGATCTGGCTGCCCTGATCGGGGCGGGTCTGGCCAAGGCTGCCCTGGCCGGCAAGGTTGATGGTGTGCTGGTTGATGTCACCTCACCCCTGCACGATGGTGCCAAGGTCGAGATCATCACCGAAAAGAGCCCCGATGCTCTGGAGATCATCCGCCATTCCGCATCCCATCTGATGGCCCAGGCGGTCAAGGAACTGTTTCCCGCCGCCAAGGTGACTATCGGGCCTGCCATCGAAAACGGATTCTATTACGATTTTGATGTTGACCAGCCTTTTACTCCCGAAGACCTGGAAAAGATCGAATCCCGGATGGCTGAACTTGCCAGGGCCGATATGAGGCTGGAGCGTTCCGTGCTTTCGAGTGCCGAGGCTATCAGCAGATTCGAGGCTATGGGCGAGCCCTATAAGCGGGAATTGATTGAGGGGATCGGTGCAGAAACGGTATCGATCTATACCCAGGGCGGTTTTGCCGATCTCTGCCGAGGCCCGCATGTGCCATCCACCGCCCGCATCAAGGCCTTCAAGCTGCTTTCTATCGCCGGTGCCTACTGGCGCGGTGACGAGAAGAACCGAATGCTGCAGCGCATCTACGGCACGGCCTTTGTTGACAGGAAAGAGCTGGATGCCTACCTGCACCGTTTGGAGGAAGCCAGGCGTCGCGACCACCGAAAGCTGGGCCGGGAGCTTGATCTCTTCTCTTTCTCCGATGAGGTTGGCGCCGGTTTTGCCATCTGGCACCCAAAAGGCGCCATGTTGCGCACCATCATCGAGGATTTCGAGCGGCGGGAACATCTCAAACATGGCTACGATATCGTCGTGGGGCCCCAGATACTCAAAACCGAGCTGTGGCAGCGCTCCGGCCACTATGAAAACTACCGCGAGAACATGTATTTCACCGAGGTGGATGAGCAGAGCTTCGGCGTGAAGCCGATGAACTGTCTCTCCCACATGATGATCTACAAGTCGCACCTGCGAAGTTACCGCGACCTGCCGCTGCGCTATTTCGAGCTGGGTACCGTGCATCGTCATGAGCGCGCGGGTGTTTTGCACGGCCTGATGCGGGTGCGCTGCTTTACCCAGGATGATGCCCATATTCTCTGTACCCCCGAGCAGTTGGACGCAGAGATCAAGGGTGTGCTTTCCTTTGTCAGTGAGGTGATGGCAATCTTCGGGTTCGACTATGAGATGGAGCTCTCAACCCGACCCGAAAAGTCCATCGGTGACGATTCCGCCTGGGAGCTGGCTACAAATGCATTGCTGTCAGCCCTTAAGGATACGGGGCGCCCCTACGAGATAAACGAGGGTGACGGGGCCTTCTATGGTCCGAAGATTGACATCAAGCTGCGCGATTGTCTTGACAGACGGTGGCAGTGTGCTACTATCCAGTGCGATTTTACCCTGCCAGAGCGTTTCGACCTGCATTATATCGCCTCAGACGGGGAGAAAAAGCGGCCGGTCATGGTTCACCGGGTGTTGCTCGGATCTATCGAGCGCTTCATTGGTGTGCTGATCGAACACCATGCCGGCAGTTTCCCTCTCTGGCTCTCACCGGTTCAGGCCATTGTCCTCACCGTTACCGACAGTCAGATACCATATGGTCAGAGCGTCCTGGAGCAACTGAGGAATGCGGGCATCAGGGTTCAGGGGGATTTCCGTAACGAGAAACTCAGTTTCAAGATCCGTGAGGCCCAGTTGCAGAAGGTCCCGTACATGCTGGTGATCGGGGATAAAGAGGTTGAACAGTCCACCGTGACTCCGCGGTACCGTGATGGCAGGAATCTTGACCCCATGAGTACGATAGAATTTGCGGCCTTTGTTGAACAGGAATCCAAAAAGTTCAGATAGCAGCGTGTGAACGAGCAAACGGCGTGTCCAGCCGTTTCATCCAGGGGGTGCAGTCATAGCAAAACCGACCGTGAACATCAACAATACCATCCGTGCAACAGAGATCCGTGTGATCGGTGCAGATGGAGAGGCACTCGGCATAATATCAACCGCCGAGGCTCTTGCGCTTGCAGAACAACAACAGCTGGACCTGGTGGAGGTATCTCCCTCGGCCGTACCCCCTGTTTGCAGGATCATGGATTACGGCAAGTTCAAATACCAGCAGAGCAAGAAGCTGCAGGAAGCCAGAAAAAAACAGGTTCACGTGGAGGTAAAGGAGATCAAGCTCCGCCCCAAGACTGATGAACACGACCTATTGTTCAAAGTCAAGCATGTCCGGCGTTTCCTTGAAGAGGGGAACAAGGCCAAGGTGACGCTGGTTTTTCGAGGTCGTGAGATTACCCACATGGATATCGGACGGGCCGTCATCGAACGCTTCGCCGCCGAACTGGCTGACATCGCAGTTATCGAGTCGCATCCCCGGGTTGATGGTCGCCAGATGTTCATGATCGTTGCCCCCAAGGTAAAAAAATAGATCAGCCGGTTTGCAGGATATTCTGTTATTTATCAACGAAGGAGAAAACCCCATGCCTAAAATCAAGACCAATCGAGGCGCGGCCAAGCGCTTCAAAAAATCGGCATCAGGCCGTATCAAACGCGGCGGCGCCTACACCAGCCATATCCTGACTCCCAAAACCCGTAAACGTAAACGCAACCTGCGACAGGGAGCCATGGTGGCCGATGTTGACCAGAAGAACATCGCCAGACTGATTCCGTACAAATAGTTTTCAATCACCCGTCAGGGATGGCACCCTGATGTGAGTTGAGCACGAGCCAAGAACCGTGAGGAATTGTCTCCCCTTTCGGATCGGGCGAAATTAACCATGAAGGAGTAGATCATGCCACGCGTAAAAAGAGGATTTAAAGCGAGACACAGACGCAACAAGGTACTGAAGCTTGCCAAGGGATATCGGGGGGCGCGCAGTAAATTGTTCCGCAGCGCCACTGAAGCGGTTGATCGGGCGCTCAATTATGCGTTCCGCGACCGTCGCGTCAAGAAACGCGATTTCCGGAGTCTGTGGATCACCCGCATCAATGCGGCATCACGCCTGAACGGGCTGTCCTACAGCAGGTTCATCTTCGGCCTCAAAAAGGCCAATGTGGAAATTGACCGCAAGGTACTGGCCGACATCGCCGTCTCGGATCCCAAGGGGTTCACGGAGATCGCCAGTCTGGCAAAAGCCGGCATCTGACTGCGTACGCTGTATTTCAAACTTGGGGGAATGGGATAACACTCCCATTCCTTTTTTTGTAAAGGTAGACACCATGCGGCAACAGTTGGAACTGATGAGAGATGAGGCACTGCGCGTCATTGCCCAGACGTCGGGAGAACAGGCACTGCAGGAAGTGCGGGTCAGGTTCCTCGGCCGAAAAGGGGAGCTGACCGGACTGATGAAGGGACTTGGCGCCCTTGCGCCGGAACAGCGTCCGGTGGTTGGCCAACTCGTCAACACCATCAAGGACGAGATAGAGGCAACCCTTGAACAGGCGCTGACAGACGCACGCGAGCAGGAAAAGACACAACGGCTGCAGACGGAACGGATCGACGTCACACTTCCGGGGCGGCGTCAACCCAGTGGCACCAGGCATCCGGTCACTCTGGTGATTGAAGAGGTCTGCGACATCTTTGCCGGACTCGGTTTCTCAGTTGCAGAGGGGCCGGAGATCGAGCATGACTGGTACAATTTCGAGGCACTCAACTTCCCCCCTGAACATCCCGCCCGGGACATGCAGGACACGTTCTTTGTCGATAACAACCTGCTGTTGCGAACCCACACCTCTCCGGTCCAGATCAGAACCATGCTCAAGCAGAAGCCGCCGGTACGGATTATTGCTCCCGGAACGGTCTACCGCTGCGATTCCGACGCCACCCACTCCCCCATGTTCCACCAGATTGAAGGGCTCATGGTGGACACGGGTGTGACATTCGGTGACCTGAAAGGGATCCTGACCGTCTTTACCAACCAGCTTTTCGGCCAGAAGACCGGGGTGCGGCTGCGTCCCAGCTTTTTTCCGTTCACGGAACCATCCGCCGAAGTGGATATCGCCTGCGTGATCTGCGGCGGCAAGGGTTGCCGGGTCTGCAAGCAGAGTGGCTGGCTGGAGATCCTGGGGGCTGGTATGGTGGACCCGGAGGTTTACCGCCATGTCAACTACGATGCCGAGGAAATTTCAGGTTTCGCTTTCGGCATGGGCATCGAACGGATTGCCATGCTGAAATACGGCATCAGCGACATGCGCCTTCTGTTCGAAAATGACGTGAGATTTTTGAGGCAATTCTAACTTCTGACTCCTGAGAATAGGGTGTTTTGTAATGAATGTTACCTATAACTGGCTCAAGGAATATGTGGATTTCGACCTCTCACCGGAACAGTTGGCCGATCTGCTGACCATGCTCGGCCTGGAGGTCGAGGCAATGGACAGGCAGGGCGGCGGCATGGATGACGTGGTCGTCGCTGTTGTCGAGGAAAAGCGCCAACACCCCAACGCTGATAAACTGTCACTCTGCCGTGTCAATAACGGCAGCGAAGTGTTTGACGTGGTCTGCGGTGCCCAGAACTTCAAACAGGGTGACACCGTGGCCCTGGCTCAGATCGGTGCCACTCTGCCCGGTGACTTCAAGATCAAGCGTTCAAAGATTCGAGGCGAAGAGTCCTGCGGCATGCTCTGCTCCGAGAAGGAGCTGGGATTGGTGGATGAAAGCGCCGGCATCATGGTGCTGTCTCCCGCCCTCAAACCGGGCATACCGGTCTTTGAGGCACTTGGTCTCAAAGATACATTGCTGGAGATCGGTCTGACGCCAAATCGCGCCGATTGCCTGAGTGTTGCCGGCATCGCACGTGAGATTGCCGCCAAGCTGGGAACATCGGTTCGCTATCCCGATACGACTATCAACGAAGGCTGTTCGGCAGCCGCAGACACCATCTCGGTGACCATTCAGGATGCCGACCTCTGTCCGCGTTACGCGGCTCGTTACATCACCGGTTGCAGAATCGCGCCATCACCGGAGTGGCTGGTGAAACGCCTCAATGCTGTCGGCATGCGCTCAATAAATAATGTTGTGGACGTCACCAACCTTGTGATGATGGAATTGGGGCATCCCCTGCATGCCTTTGATTGCGACCGGCTGGAAGGTCGCCGTGTCGTTGTTCGCAGGGCTAGTGAGGGGGAACTATTCGTCTCCCTGGACGATCAGCAGCGCATCCTCACGGCACATGACCTGGTGATCTGTGACGCCGCACGACCGGTGGCGCTTGCCGGTGTCATGGGTGGGCAGAATTCCGAGATAGCCGACTCAACGTCCAATATCCTGCTGGAAAGCGCCTGGTTCAGACCGGCAGCGATCCGGCGCACCAGCAAACGTCTTGGCCTGCACACGGAGTCATCTCACCGTTTCGAGCGTGGTGCCGATATCGGCATGGTTCCCATGGCGCTTGACCGGGCTGCTTCCCTGATAGCTGTTCTCTCAGGCGGTACAGTTGCACAGGGCACCGTGGATGAATATCCCGGCAAAGTTGAGCGGAAAGCCATTCCGTTACGGGCAGAGCGGGCTGCTGTACTGCTGGGTATTGCTCTTGATCCATCCGAGACAGTAGACATTCTCAAGCGTCTTGAATGTTCAGTCAGCGAGAACTCTGATGGCAGTTTCTCTGTTGTACCGCCCAGTTACCGCATCGACATCGAACGCGAGATCGACCTGATTGAAGAGATTGCCCGATTGAAGGGGTTTGATGCCATCCCGGCAACCATGCCGCTTGCACGCGTCATGTCGGATCGTCCTTCGCAGCATCAGCGCATGGAGCGTCTGGTCAGGGATCTTCTTGTTGCCCATGGCATGAACGAAATTATCAATTTCAGTTTCACCTCGCCCGATTCAGCAGAAAAACTGCTGTTGCCTGAGGAAGACATCCGGAGGACTGCCATAAAACTGGCAAATCCTCTGGTTTTTGAGCAGTCCGTCATGAAGACCACGCTGCTGCCCGGAGTCCTGGAAACCATTGCGCGCAACATAAGTTTCCGTTCCATGGATCTCAAGCTGTTTGAGTTGAGGCGCAGATATCTGCCGACAACTGGAGAGATGCCGCATGAACCTCTCTGCATAGCGGGCGCGCTGACTGGAACCCGCACTGACGGAAGCTGGAGCGCCAGCCGTGAAATGGTTGACTTCTACGATGTGAAAGGGATTATCGAAAACCTGCTTGAACAACTGCACATCCGTGGCGTCAACTGGGTGGCTGATATCCCCGAACCCTACTACCACCCGGGAAAATCATGCAGCATTATGGTTGGCAGGGAGCAAATCGGCAGTTTCGGCGAGATTCATCCGACCGTGCAGGAGAATTTCTGTATTGAAAAACCGGTCTACGGCTTTGAACTTGATTTCGACAAGCTTGTGATCCTCTCGCGCCTGAAAATTACTATTACGCCGCCCTCACGTTTTCCCGACAGCACCCGTGATATTGCATTGCTTGCCCCGGAGGAACTCCCGGTCGATAGTGTCCTGCGCTGCGTGCAATCGGTAAAGGCCCAGGAAATTGAACATTTGGAAACATTCGATCTTTACCGCGGGGCAGGTATTCCGGATGGGTTCAAGAGCATTGCCATTCGTATCCGCTATCGCTCTTACGACCGCACCCTGACTGACGATGAGATCAGCGTGATTCATGCAAAAGTTCTTAGTGCACTGTTGAAAAAACTAAATGTAACAACAAGATAAAAAGCTGTTGCGAAATAAAATTCCCTGTGCTATAAAAATTTCCTTCGTTTTCAATAGGAAATCGCACACATAGAGGTTGAGAATGACTAAGGCAGACATTGTTGAAAGAATTCATCAGAAGATCGGTTTTTCTAAAAAAGAGTCTTCTGAAATGGTCGAGTCGGTTTTCAGCATTCTGAAAAACACCCTTGAGTCAGGCGAAAAGATCAAAATAGCCGGCTTCGGCAATTTTGTCGTCAAACAGAAGGCTGACCGCCGTGGCCGCAATCCGCAGACGGGTGACACCATTACTATTGTCGCCCGTCGCATTCTCACCTTTAAACCGAGTCAGGTATTGAAAAACGCCATCAACACACCGGTCAAAGAGGCCAAGTAAGCGCACTCAACCATGGGCACAACCTTTTCCGATAAACTGTATTACAAGATCGGCGAGGTTGCGCAGATGGCGGGCGTAAAAACATCGGTACTTCGTTTCTGGGAGACCGAATTCATATTTTTGCGGCCCGAGAAAAGCACAGCCGGACAGAGACTCTATTCAAAACAGGAAGTGGAACTTGTTCTTCAAGTTCGGCGGTTGTTGTATGACGAGAAGTTTACCATTGAAGGTGTAAAAAAAAGGTTCTCATCTAAAGGCAGACTTCTTAACCCTGATGATCTTCCGCCATTGGAAGAGCCTGTTGATTACAAGAGACTGTTGAACGAAATCCGTTCGGATTTGCTTTTAATGCGTAAACAAATATAAACACGTTTTCGGTGCGTAGCGCAGCCTGGTAGCGCACTAGACTGGGGGTCTAGTGGTCGCAAGTTCAAATCTTGTCGCACCGACCAATAATAACAGGGACTTAGCCGAAATGGTTGAGTCCCTGTTTCTGTTTTGGGTAACACATGGGTAACAAATTGTGAAGTTGGGCAAAGTATTTTGAAGCAAACAGAGTCTAGTGGTGGTATCAACAGTGTCGTCATTCCGGTGCGCTTTTTCGCCCTTTAGTAACCTTTGCGGGCTCAATGCTCCCTCCCTTGCTTGCGAGAGAGTCTGAAAGGCAGCTCGCCCAGAAGCTCGCCCAACAGCGGGGCGTTCGCGGATATAAAGCCTTCCGCTCTCAACCCTAAGCTTACAACGGCATTTAATGCCTGTTAGTGCGTTGCAGGTGTCAGCGGTGTCGCTGTTCCGGTTCGTGTATTCGCCCGCAAAAAACCTTGCGCGGGCTCTCCACTCCCTCCCTTGTTCGTGACAGAGTAAAAAGCCTGCCATGCCGCATATTACCTGCATCGCCAGCTTATTTGCCAGTACAGGAATAAAGGCATTCACATCACACCGCGTTCCATTCCACTACGGTTGCCACGGCGACGCGCATACAGCCGCGCCCCGCCTGAGCGCCCTTCGTTTCATTCCAGCGCCGTCATGTTCATCAAACCTACGACGCCCCGCAAAGTGCGATGAGACTACACCTTGCAGGACAGAGGCAAGCGCAACACGCCACTGGTCAAGAGCCGCGCCCGGAAGGATCACCCGTTCACGTCTCTTGCTTGCGCCGTATTTCGCCCGCAGTCAGAAAGACGCTTCACAAAACGGGGTAAGGCTCCGTATTGTTCGCAGAGGCCAAAGCGTCAGGTTTTGTGCGACCGGAAGCGCACAATTAAGCCCGTCAGTGAGTATGAAAGACTGAAGGCCGGTCAGTAGGGAGCACAGCACAGGATATGTCAGCACCCCCCGCCGTCCCTTCCCCCCTCTGGACACCCCCCATCCCCGGCATCCCCCCCGGCAAGTAACTCCCAAAGGGGGGAAGGGCACTCTTGGGGGGAGTTGCTGCTTCTGGCCGACCCTCCATCGGTTCATCTCGTTTTGGTAAAAGCAACTGCCCGCCATGATAAAGGCGATTGCGGTCAGTTACCAAAACGGATTCACGCATACCCTGTGCAAACCGTGCTCCCGATGAGTTTTGATTCCCCCCGCCCGCCCAGGCAGACAGTCGCGGACTGCTGGCTTCACCCGTCGCGCACTCCGGAAGCGCCAGCCCCCACGCCTGACTGCCTTCCCGTCCGCCCCCTGGGGCTCCCCTTACAAATACTTCTTTAATGAAGAAGGATTCCCGTGTTATTCCTTCCCATTTCCTGCTATATAAACACATTTCGTTTCAACCAATACTCACCAATAAAAGGGATCGATAAGCATGACAGATAACCATCCCCCAACCCCAAAAAAATTCCTTACTAACCAAGGTGAAAACACGCTGAGCAAGCGTCTGGAAAAAATTCTCCCGCTGACACAGGATTTCGACTGCCTCGTCGGATATTTTTTCATCAGCGGTTTCTTCCGGCTCTATCCTGCACTCGAAACCGTCAAGAAAGTTCGTATCCTTATCGGTCTGAAAAACGAGCAGGTAATCCACGGACTCATCCAGATTGCTAATGATCGGCCAGAAGATAGCGCTCCATCAACAGCGGAGATCAAAGCCACGCTCGGCGGCATGATGCGGACGGAGTTTGTTCAAGCCTCGGAGACGCTTGCCATCGAGACAGGTGTGCGAAAGTTCATTGAATGGATTCGCTCTGGCAAGCTGGAGGTGAAACTCTACCGTGAGCAGAACATCCACGCAAAAGTCTATATCATGACGCCCGAACATCCTGTGCCGGACGTCAACCACGGCTATGTCATTACCGGATCGAGCAATCTTTCCCATAGCGGTTTGGAAGGTAATCTTGAGTTCAACGTGCTGCTTGCAGAGCCGGAGGAACACGACTACGCGCTGCATCGCTTCAATGAATTATGGGAGCAGGCGGTAGATGTTAAGGACGTGCATGAGACGATCATCAATACGGTGGAAAAGGAATCGCCGTTCGCCATATTTACGCCTTACGAGCTCTACCTCAAATTTCTTGCAGAATACTTCCGTGACTACCTCGGCGACCGCTCGAAGTTGAATGCAGAAAATTTGCCGCAGAATTTCAAAAAGCTTAGTTATCAGGAAGATGCTGTTTTCACCGCGCAACAGATGCTGAAGACCTTTGGCGGAGTTTTTGTTTCCGATGTTGTTGGTTTGGGTAAAACCTACATCTCCGCGCTGCTCGCATTGCAACTCGATGGTCGCTGTCTCGTCATTGCGCCGCCAAGCCTTCTCGATGAGAACAGCCCCGGTTCTTGGACACGAGTGTTCCGCGACTTCTGCATCCCTGGACATAAGTGTGTATCCATCGGCAAACTTGAAGAGATCATTGAACAAGGTGTTGAGTTTTACAAATATGTATTCATCGACGAATCCCACCGCTTCAAGAATGATTCAGCGCAACGCTATGAACACCTCACACGCATCTGCCAGGGCAAAGGCGTCATCCTGGTTTCTGCAACACCTTATAACAATACGCTTGATGACATTTACAGCCAGTTGAAACTGTTTCAACCGCCCCGGAACAGTACCATTCCCGGACTCCGCAATATGGAGGCATTTTTTGAACGGCTACGCAGTCGCCTCAAGGGTCTGCACCGACTTGATAACGCTGAAGCTTATGTAGTTGCGGTCGAACAGAACGCCCATGAACTGCGTGAGCGCGTACTCAAATACATCATGGTGCGCCGTACCCGCCGTGAGATTGAGGAGTTTTATGGTGCTGATCTGAAGCAACAAAAAATATGGTTTCCGAAGGTCAGCGACCCTGTGCCGCTGCTCTACAAACTAAACAGCACGGAAAGCGCCGTATTCACCAACACCCTGGAGAGCATAACGAGTGCTGATTTTCACTACGCTCGTTATCAGCCACTTAACCCGGAATACTATACCGGCCCGATTGAAGAACGTGCCGTGCAAGGACAGCGCAACCTTGCCACCTTTATGAAAATTCTGCTCGTGAAGCGTCTGGAAAGCAGTTTTCACGCTTTTAAAGAGACTCTTGGCCGGTTCATTAAATCCCATGAGCTTGTTCTGCAAGCATTCGACGACGGCTTTGTCTACACGAGCAAAAAGCACAGCAAGAAGGTATTGGAATTTTTAGAGGAAGGCGATGACGATGCTATGGATGAGCTTATTGCTCAGGAAAAAGCTGAAAAATTCCCTGCAAAATTATTCACAACAACATTCCGTAAGCATGTCGCTTCCGATCTTGCCACCCTGAAAACAATTCAAACTTCATGGAAAAAGATCAAGCGCGACCCAAAATGGGAGGAGTTCAAACGCGAGCTCACCACAACCCTTGCGAAAGGAAAGCTTGTTGTCTTCAGTGAGTTTGCGGACACTGCGCACTACCTTGCAAATCTCATCAAAAAAGAAGTGGATGACGAGACGCTCCTCTTCAGTTCCGCTTCCAGTCCCGAACTGCGCCGTGATGTCATTGCCAACTTCGATGCCAACTTTCAATCACCCAGCGACGACTACCGTATCCTCATTACCACTGATGTCCTGGCGGAAGGCGTGAACCTTCACCGCTCCGCCACCGTTATCAATTATGACCTCCCCTGGAATCCGAGCCGCATGATGCAGCGAGTCGGGCGTGTGAATCGCGTTGGCACCAAGTTCAAAACGATCTTCACCTATAATTTTTTCCCAACCGACGAGGGCAACGACGAGATTGCACTCACTGAAGCAGCCAAGTCGAAGATCCACGCTTTTATTACGCTTCTTGGTAACGACGCCCGACTGCTCACCGGTGACGAGCAGATCACGTCACACAACCTTTTTGATCGCATCAATTCCAAGGAGTCCGCAGAGGGTGGCGAGGAAGAGCATAAGAGTGAGTTGAAATACCTGCGCCAGATACTTAACGTGAAAGAAAAAGAGCCGGAGCTTTTTCAGCGTATTCTCACTCTGCCACGCAAGGCACGCTCCAGTCGCTTCCACGCGCCGGAGCCAGGGTCGGCGGAGAATCCTGAAGCCACCACTTCAAACCCGGATCGGCCCGCCGTTATCACGTACTTCAGGCAAGATCGGCTCGATAAATTTTTTCGCTCACATGCCGACATCAAACAGGCGGAAGAACTCGACTTCTTCACCACTGCCGAAACCTTGGAAACCACCGCAAAAGAAAAACGACACGAAATCCCGCCAGAGAAGTTCTATCCGCTGCTGGACAAGAACAAGGACGGCTTCCAGTCCGCAACAACACCCGGACTTGAGACGCTGCTCCCTTCGACCGCAACCGGCAGTAGCAACGAGGCCATCGTCCTCAAGCGACTCCGCGCCCGTGGTTTCCGTGCTGCCGAAGCACTCACACCGGAAGACAGAAAGTTCGCCGCCGCCGTGCATCAAATCATTGCTGACGGGCGTGTGGGTAAGGCCACCATCCGCAAAGTAAAGGAAGCGTTCGATGATACCGATGATCCAAAGGCGATGATTGCCATCCTACGCAAGGAAATATCCAAGCAATATCTTCTCGGCCCGGCAAAGCAGCCTACCAAGGAACTGCCGCAGACACAGCGAGAACTCATTCTTTCATCCTATCTGCCGTAAGGAGCATCAATAATGGACAAGGCCACCGCGCAACGACTCGTTAGTGAAACATTTAAAGCTGCATTCGACAAGAAGCGTTACCGCGATTTTATCAATGAACTGTGCAACGGCTTCAACGAAGCCAAGGCGCAGATCATGAGTGTGCCGGAGGCCTTTACGCCCCACGTCAAAAGTTGTCAGCGGCTTGGAACCTTTGAATCTGCCGATGGTGAGTTAGCCGATGTGCTCATTGTTCATCTTACCGAATCATGGAAACTGGAGCGTACACGCACCGCCCTGCGCGATTTCGTCGCCCACAAGCTCAAGCGGGGTGATAATTACAAGGAAGCCGGCCTCGTTGCCTTTGTCGCCCCTGATGAGCTGTCGTGGCGTTTTTCCTTCGTGCGGATGGAATACGAAACCAAGCGTGACACCAATACAGGGAAGATCAAGACGGAAGAACGTCTCACCCCGGCTCGCCGATTCTCATACATTGTAGGCGTGGATGAAGAATGCCATACCGCCCAGAGCCGTTTTCTGTCGCTGCTCCAGAACACAACGGCCAAGCCTGCGTTGTCGCAGATTGAGGAAGCCTTCAGCGTCGAGGCCGTCACTAAAGAGTTCTTTACCCAATACGCTGCGCTTTTTAACTCTACACAGATTGCGTTGGATGCAATCGTAAAGAAGGATTCCGTCCTGCGTGCCGATTTCACCGCGAAAAAAGTTTCCTCCGCTGATTTCAGCAAGAAGCTTCTCGGGCAAATCGTGTTTCTCTACTTCATTCAGAAGAAAGGGTGGCTGGGGGTTCCCAAAGGCGGCAATTGGGGTGACGGCCCGCGCAATTTCCTGCGCCAGCTTGCTGACCGCGCCATCCGCGAAAAGAAGTGCCTGTTTAACGACGTACTCGAACCACTTTTCTACGACACGCTCGCCACTGATCGAGGTCACGAGGCGTGGTGCAAAGTTTTTTCATGCCGGATTCCGTTCCTCAACGGCGGGTTGTTTGAGCCCCTGGCCGGTTATGATTGGGAGAAAACCAATATCAGTTTTACCAATGCTCTTTTTTCAAACCAGGATCGAACCCCTGCCGGGGATACAGGAAGCGGCATTCTCGATGTTTTCGACCGTTATAACTTTACCGTCAACGAGTCAGAACCGCTGGAAAAGGAAGTAGCAATCGACCCCGAGATGCTCGGCAAGGTCTTTGAAAACCTCATCGAGGAAAACCGGCGCAAAGGTCTTGGTGCGTATTACACCCCTCGTGAAATCGTCCACTATATGTGCCAGGAAAGTCTCATCAACTATCTGGACAACGGGCTGAATAATCCCATCAAACCTCGCACTGGGAAGCCTATAGCAGTGCCCCGGAAGGATGTGGAGGAGTGGATTCGTCAGAGTGACCAGTTTGCCCACTACGCCGCCGCAATCGCTGCCGGTACCAAGGGAGATCATTATCCCAAGCCGCCTGAGTCCATCCGCACGTTTGCTGCCGAAATCGATGCTCTGCTGCGCGACATAACTGTCTGCGATCCAGCTATCGGTTCAGGTGCTTTCCCTGTTGGCATGATGACCGAGATCGTTCGAGCGCGTGTCGCACTCACACCATATTTCGAGGATGTTGCCGAACGCACGCCCTACTATTTCAAGCGACACGCCATCCAATCCAGTATCTACGGTGCCGACATTGATGCCGGTGCAGTTGAAATAGCCAAACTGCGGCTCTGGCTCTCGCTGGTAGTCGATGAGGAGGACGTCCAGAAGATCAAGCCACTGCCAAATCTTGACTACAAGATTGTCGTCGGAAACTCACTGCTTGGCGTTGAGAAGAATCTGTTTAATATCGAACAGTTCAAGCAGTTGGAAATTATTAAACCCAAATTCTTCGACGAGTCAAATAAAACCAAGAAGGCGGAATACAAACGGCAGATCGAAAAACTTATCCATGAACTGACCAACGGGCGAGAGGTGTTCGATTTTGAGATTTATTTCTCTGAGGTGTTTCATACAAAGGGCGGTTTCGATGTCGTGATCGCTAACCCACCTTACATTGACTCTGAAGCGATGTCTAAAACGGCAAAGTGGCTGCGTGACATTGTTCAAGCGAACTACAAATTCACAAAGGGAAATTGGGATATATACATCGCGTTCTTTGAACTCGCATTTAACCGCCTAAACCCCTCGGGAGTTTTGTCATTCATTACACCGGACAAATGGATTGCAAAGCCATTTGGTAATGAAATGCGCCGCTTGACCACAGTAAAACTTGACTCAATATTACGAGCGGGCAGAGAGGTTTTTGAAAATGCGAAAGTTGATGCCATTGTCACTGTTTATTGCTGCGCAGAATCTCATTCCATAATAGTTCGGGACTTTGACGGGCGAAACATTTCGGACATTAGAATTGTTGCCAAGAGCGATTTGGTTGAGCCATTCACTTACGACTGGTTATTTTCAAACAGCCTCTCGCTCTTATCCAAAATTGAAGATACTGGTGTTCGATTGGCATCAATTGGAGCATGTGAAAATTCGTGTGCAACCTCTGACGCATATAAACTAAAAGGCTTGGTTAAAAATGTGGCGGACGAGCCTGATCTCGGCAAGTATTTTAAAATCATTAACACAGGGACGATAGGAAAATATATATCTCGGTGGGGTTTTCGCGAGATGGTCTATTTGGGCGACAGATACCTCCGCCCAGTAGTTGATAGGGTGGCTTTTCTCCGTGAGTTTCCAAACTCCTACGGGAAAAAATCGGTGAAACCTAAACTTATCGCAAAGGGTCTCAATTTACTGGATGTATGTCTCGACGAATGCGGGGACTACATTCCTGGAAAAACAACATTGATCGTAACTGCTGACAACTTACGCAACCTGAAACTTCTTCTAGGCCTATTGAATCATCCACTCGCGCTATTCTATTTCAAGCAGCGATACCCATCGGCTAGTTACAATCAGGGCACTTCATTCACCAAAGACATGCTCAATGAATTCCCAATTCCAAAAATGACAGCATCAGAAGAGGGTGATATTATTTCGTTGGTTGACCGCGTACTATCGGACAGAACCAATCAACAATCTTTGAGCCAGGCAGAGGAGACGCTACGAGCTAGAATTTATGGACTTTACGGTTTAACCTATGCGGAAATCGCTTTAATCGAAGCTGTGCGTTAAGTTGAGAACGCTGCCCCCTGAGGAGATCGAACTGGTAGAGTGCACCCGTTAAGAGTGAGCTTCTATGATGTATTTGAAGGCTTCAACCATTGATACTTTGACAACTGCCTTAGCGGCAAATCATATTTCACAAAGCATTACAGCCTTGAAAGTACATATTACAGGACAAAAGGAGAACAACATCATGGCAATGACCGTCGAAATAAAAGGCAACAAGCTCTGCATCGAAATTGACCTAGAAACGCCAACACCATCATCATCCGGTAAAACCTTGGTGGTCGCCAGCTCGCGAGGGAATGCTGTAACTACTGCAATGGTGGATGGTAAGCCTGTTACTATCGGGCTGAATGCGTATATCAAGCCGTAAGCACAGTTGGCTATCCCGATTTCGTTTGCTTTCGGTTTATCTAGTGGTATAAGCTACTATCTCGTTTTACAAAGAAGCTTTGCCAAACGCGGAAGGAGTCAAACATTATGAAGAGCTTGGCCATGGTGGCTGAAAAGAAATATGAAGGCAAATATGTTGCTTTGGAATCGTTCACCAATAATCGTGTCGTTGCATCAGGCAAAGACCCGTTGCGGGTGATGAATGCTGCCGGTAAAACTGGAGTAAAAGAGCCGGTTATTGTCTTTATTCCAAAAGAAAACATGACCTATATTTACTGATGCCCATCGTAGAATATCCCTTTACAACGCTATCGCCGGGGGCTCCACCCCGGCCTATGCTTCCCATCTGCATACACAACCCTGACACCGGATTGATTTATCGAACCTGGGGTCTTATTGACACCGGTGCCGACGATTGTGCAATACCTGCCGCAGTAGCGCCCGTCATCGGCCATCAGCTTAATGCTGGCAATCCATCCTCCATTGGAACAGCCGGTGGAAATGCAACAGTCTATGCTCATATAACCCGCATCGACATTCTCTCCATCACCGATCATGTCACCATTGTACATTCCATTCAGAATACTCCGGTAGACTTCTGCCCCGGCCTTAATACCGTTCTGCTCGGCGTTGCCAATTTCCTATCCAACTTTGTTCTGACTATTGATTACCCCAGACAGCGTTTTTCTATCAAAACCCCCTGAAAAACATTTACCCTTCCTCGCGTGCGTGCGCGTAGACCGTGTCGCGGAACTAGCAGACTCTCCCTCAAATCTTCAGGGGAAAATTTGCACGCACCCAAGAAAGGGTGTCAGTATATGCCTGCCAGAGGTGGTGAAAAGGGGTATACCGGGGGTGGTAGGGGCAATTTAGCTAACGGTTCGTTAGTAATTTGAGGATCATTGTTGTTGCCAATTTCACTAATCGCTCAAATTACCAAACGAACCCATTTTTATGCAGTCGGTTGTTGCGCAGAAGGATCGGCGTCCGGCACCACTTCAATGGTATTAAGCCGCCATTCCTGAAGCTGCCGCAGTTCCTTCATTGCCTTGTAAAGTTGATTGTCCAGGGATGCTTGATACCGTTCAAACGATTCACGGTATTTGTCCGTTAGTATCCCCTGCTCGGCAAAGGCGTTGTTGAATAGTGCAATGTTCTTGGGTCGCTGCCGGGCTTTTGCAAGTTCCTTGTCGGCGTATGCTTTCATCTCAACCAGCCAGGCTGAAAGGTCAGTATTGCAGCTTTTCAGATATGCCTCGGCGCTCTCCTCCTCTTCATCCACGGTTTCCTGCTGCAACTGCTGCCAGCATTCAGGGGCGATTTTCTCCACCGATGCAAAGGTCAACTCTTCATCCTCATCTTCCATAATGGCGTCATATTCCAGCAGGACATCTTTACACCATTTTTCAAGCTCCTTGTCGAAAGGCTCAATATCCGCTTCCGTGAGTGCGTTCGGGCTGTAGGAGGCTATATTCAGGATGCCGTTGAGCTTTGACAATACCTTTTCTGTCTGCCGCCTCAGAGATATTGCGCCGGTTTCTGCCGCTACGATCCGGCGTTGCTTCCAGATTGCGATGGCGATCTTTTCCAGCAATACCATTTCCAGAATGCCGGACGGGTTGAAGGTGGTGGTCAGTTCATCAAAGAGCTGCTGGAACTCTTGCGGCTTTTCATCCTGAAGATGCAGGCGGGCACTCAATAGTCCGTGACGTGTGGCATTGCGCGATGCTACCGCCTTGCCTTCGGCGCTCTTGGGGCCGCTGCTCTTCTGTGCGTTCTGCTGGTTCGCTGTTATCTGTTTTGTGCTTGTTGCCATGATAGTTGCTCCTTTCAATGTCAGGTTTTGTCAGGTACCCGTTCCGCTCCCGGTGCGGGAGGGTGGCAGCGTCGGCATACCCAGTGAGGGTATTTCTCAGTTCCGGCCAGCCAATAATCAGTTCTCTTGCAGCAGTAGCAGGGACGCTGATGTGGTAACAGTGGCAGAGGTGATGTGTCTTCTTTTGCGTGTAACGGGTGTACCAGGTGTAACGGAGTCTGCAACTCCTTATCAATAGCGGGTTTGACTGCCGCTGGAGCTGTTACACGTTCGATTTCTGCTGGTGTAACAGCGGGTATCACCGCCGAGGAATAATCCCCGGCGGCTTGCACTATGGCTTCTGGCTGATATTCGTACCATGCCGGACTCATGCTTCATCACTCCAGATTTTGGCAGTGAAGTGGTAGCAGCGTTGCTGTCCCATATTCGGCAACCGCTTGGCCTTCTGGCTTTTCCCGGCACTATCAGGTTCAATGATCCCACGTTCGATAAGATACTTTGTGGCGAGTTTGACATTGTGGCCGCTACAGATTTCCTTGAACGCTTCAGGGAGTACATAAAATTCGTACACGCCATCGCTGTTCAGTTCTCTGAATCCAGCCCGGTTAATGGTATCCCGCCCGTTGTTGTTCTGTTCATCCTTCATATCGCTGAAACGACTTTCGCCGTGAGCTTCAAAAAAGCGCCGGACATCTTGGATCATCAACTGGCACTCTTTGGAATCAGTGCCACCCCACGAATCGAGCCACGCTTTGAAACAGGTGCCGACTTCACGGAAAGCCGTGCCCTGTTCCCATCCGGTAATCCCCATATCAGTCGCCAGTTCACCGGCTGCTGCAATCAGTGAAAAACGCCGGGCAACCCGCGTGATCTGGCCATTTGCACCCTTTGGTAAATAGGTGTTGATAAAGGTGGAGCGCAACTGCTTCAGCTCATTGGCTACGGTGGACAGGCGGGGCAGGAGCTTGTCCAGGAAGGCAGGGAAGGCCGTACCATAATACTGGCGGGTGCGCTGTTTGATGGTGTCAGCAAATTGTGCTGGTGATTCCATACCGTGGATATTTTCAAACAGACCCAGACCACGCCCGGCGTCAGCGGGAAGATCAGCAAGCCGAACCTCTTGCCCGGCCTTGCTCTTTTGTCCGCCATGCCTCATGTGTTCTGCTATGCCTATTTCACCGGTGGAAAGAAATAATAGTCGCCATGTTGCCAGACTTCGGGGTGCGCCGGTTTGTGATGCACGAGCCTTGCCTTGGCCATTGGAGAGCATATAGGCGTTGCTCCCGACTTCTTTTGCTTCCACCTGTGCCAGCTCATCAAGAGGAAGAAGCCGATCATTGTGGTCTACGGCCAAACCTTCAAGGCCATTGCTGGTGGCTCTCCAGTGTTTGGTGTATACCTCCGGCGATCCGTATGTGCTGGATGCAGCGTCGCCTGCTGTTGTTTTGCCGGTACTGCTGCCGCCGACTATGTTGATGCCGCCGGATTCATCGTGGGTGATATTGAGTAAGGCGGGAGCAAACGACATGGCGACGGCAAAGACCAGGCGGCTATTGCCGACACATAAGGCGGCAACATTATCTCGCCACTGCTGGAGATCCCCTTGCTGACCCATGGTGTTCGCCTGAGAAGATGACGACTGGTAGATGATGCTTTCGCCCTTGATGCCGCCGATAGTTCTAGTGGGGAGGACAAAACAGTTCGAGTGCCAGCCGGTGCGACCGGTACATAATACCTTCTCGTTACCCTTTGGCTTGGTTGTCTGGATATATTCGATCAGCTTTTGCGGCGCTCGTGAGGTCACACCGATAATCAGACCACCCCGCAGGAGTTCACCCCGGATTTCTTCACCGGTGCCTTTGCATAGTTCCATCGGCATTGGCCACTGATGATGCCTGTTGTCGTGATCCTTCCACACCAGCAATCTGCCCCAGTCGCCACCCTGTTCATTGCGGGTTTGCGCCTTGATGTCCAGGCTGCTGCAAATAAAGTGCGGTTGTTGCAATTCACCATCTTTGTTGACGCCGATCCAGACCACCGCACCGTTCTTTTCGTCTCTGCTGAAATGCGCCCCAACAGGGACTTCTTCAATGGGCAGCTCCTCAAACTCTTCAGCGGAGCCTTCGACCAGAACATCATCCATACCTTTTTTGCCATCACTCATGGCGTACCTCCCGGAAGGCGGACGATGAAGGTTTTTGCTCCCCGCTCCTGGAGTTTTCGGCAGAGCCGTTTTACCGCCTGCTTCAGGTTTTTACCCGGCTCCAGCCAATCGTTATCTGGTACGATGCAGACTTTGCGACCGCGCATATAACTGATGCCAAAATCATTTACAGCCAGACCCTGCCACTGGATCAGGTCAAAGTCGTCAATCAGAGCGTCATACGTCAGCCCCGGCTTTTTCCAGTTCCATAAACCAGTTACGGCAATGCAGGGCAATCCCTCTTGTGTGGCCTTCAGCGCCTTCTTTTCGCCTTCTGTTATGTACAAGGTTTTGCTGGCATCCTGCAAAATGCCGGAGTGCCAAAGTGGAACAGGAATATACAGCCGATTCGGCGCACCCTTGCACTGGATGTACTTGGGCTTTTTCTTGCCGTCATAGCCGCGTTCACTGCCTGGAGCATAGAAGAGCTTGAAACGCTCATATCCATCAAAGGGCGGGAATGGCAGACGATAGGCGGATACAAGGCCGGGTATGTTAAACCCGAGTGCCTTGGTGATCTGTGATGGTGGATAGATAGTTTGAATCCGCGCCTGAAGCAACGTGTCGTCAAGCAGGCCGGACTTTTCCAGATCGAGGCGATGTTCCGGTGCCAGGACAATATTGCTGTTACACCGTGGTACACGGCTGATTTCTTGTGTAGGTAACGGACAGGTGGTATATAACAGGTCGTCATTACAGCATGTTATGATGCTTGATACACCCGTTACACCTGTTACATCGGATAATTGATAGGTCTGGTTATCTGTCATAGCCCACCACCCCGCGCCACTCTTGACGCTTCATGGTAAAGACGGGTTCTGGTCAGCAGCAGCGCTTTGGCCGGGAGACTGACGCCGCGCTCGTAATCCATCAAGGCATCACGGAGCTGCGGCGTATCTTCAAAAACAAAGAGAGCCTGGTTGGTGTGTGGTTGGCTGAGGATGGCAAACACTAACCCGGCAACGGCCAGGTAGGATGTCCGGTTTATGTCGGTTGTCTCGAATCTCATGTCATTCCCCTTATCGACGCTTGGCGGCGTCCGCTTCGGTGGTGGATTGGAATGACGGAAGCGCATTCAGATATTCGTGGAGTTCACTTTCGCGGTATCTGACCATTCTCCCCAGCTTGATCCAGCGTGGCCCCTTGCCAACAAGCCGCCACTGCTCAAGTGTGGATGGTTTCAATCCGGTGATCCGCTCAACATCTTTCTGGTTCAACAAAGTGTCAATTACTGCTGCCTGCAATATTTTGTCTGCCATTTGGAATATCCTTTTTCTGGTAGTCGTTGAAGGAAGGAAGGCACAAAAAAACCGCCTCCCCAAAGTGTGGAGAGACGGCGCTGGCGCAGTAGTTGCGTTACCTATTAACAAACCGTTGACGTAATATTGTGTTGTATGACCCTATAGTACATAGTATTAAACTACATAAAATAATATGAAATGCTATAAAATCATTTGACAACAAAACTCGTAAACAGTTATATAATATTATTCAACTACTGCGCATCAGCGTAGTCTCTCCTGTGGTCGGGAGAATTGTTTTTAGAAGGGGTTCCGTTGGCGCGGAGCCCCTTCTTTCGTTTATATTTCATCCATCCATATAGTCACCTCCTGTGGTCGGGGTATGATTCCACGGTATTTTGTTGGCGCAACATACCGTGCTTAAAGATAATAGTAATAATAATCAACAGGGTTATCCACAACCTTCGGCTACTAATAAACCACAACATGTATGCTTTATCAAGGTAAATCATTCTATATTTAGTGGTTGATATTGTGAATGTTTTCTCCATTTGTCCGAATATGTCCATTTGAGTCTGTTAAAGCCGTTTTTTGCATGGATAATTTGATAAAAATAATTTGCTCCAAAGTTTTAATTCTCCCAAAACGCAAAACAGCCCGGCGTTTATCTCACTTGAGATTCACCGGGCTGTCTTAACCTTGTATGAAGAGTGGTCAGATACCCATTAGTGTCGCGCAACCTGATCCAAGAATTATCACTGACGGCAGTTTCTGAAAATTCGGATTGTCTAAACTCTTTTATCAAGCGCGGAATAAAGCTACAACAAAATATATACGGGTGTCAAGTATGATTTAGCACAATATAATACAGCGTGTGACAGGTTGTGTTATTGATTCAAGAAGTGCGCATATCTGGTGGCTTACGTTTAGGCATCTCTTCCTTTGGGTTATGGTTGTTTTGGCATGACCGCCTTTACTATAGCATCGGTAATCCGCTGCATTGGTTCTCTCAATTTCTCCGTAGAAATTATCAGGTAACCCTGAGTGACATCACCTTCACTCGAATGATTGAGGAGTCGCTTTAGCTCGGTATAACTGACAAGGTTCTCGGCAATCGTCGCAAATGTCCTGCGCATATCGTGCGGCATGAAGGAGAGCCCCGGCTTTACCTTGTCCGGGTGTTCCTTCTGCATCTTGGCAAGTTCTGCATCATCAGCACAGCCGTTTATGATCTTGAGTGTTTCGCGTTCGACGTGGCCGATCTGCTTGCGTGTCTCTATCAAGTGCCCTGTCTTGCCAGGGCCAGGGAATACGAAATCATTCTCTCGACATTTCAGGCGATCCTTGAATATCTCCGTGATGGTAGTGGACATTGGCAGCGTCAGGTCGTTGTTATTTTTTGGATCAAGAATAGTGAAGGTCTTGCCCTCGAAGTCAACTTGTGTCCATTTCAAGGAAAGCGCCTCATCCTTCCTTAACCCGGTAAACAGCAGCAGCTTGAAAAAGTCGCGAGTTGCAGGCGTCTGTACTGCATCCAATGCCTTCCACCAGACAGCAAGCTCATGTTCCTGTAGGCAGGTACCACGGCGCTTTATTTTATTCCATTGACGGGCATTGGAAAGAACCTTCACCGGATTTTCTGGAAGTGTGTCGGGATATTTACCGGCGGCGTGGTTGTACATCAGGCGTAAAACTTTCATTACATTGTTGGCTGACGCCTGGCCGCTATTTTTGCTTATATTCAGATGGCGTGCAGAAACCATTTCACGAGTGATCTCCTTGAGTGGTTTCTTTTTCCAGTCTGAAAGGTGCGTATCAAGCAGCAGACTGTAATTATCTGCGGTACTGGTCTTGATGCTCTGTGTTTCAAAATACTGCTCGATGATTTCTTTCAGGGTAAGCCCGCGCACCCGCGCCTTCACCTTTTCCTGGTTATGGTCAATACCCTTGGTCATATCGCCGAGAATGCCTTTGGCTTCCTTCCGCGCTCCATCTGCCGTCTTTGGGGAGCCATGCTTGCCAATGGTCACCCGCGTCAACTTGCCATTGACCCGCGCCATGACAAAATACGTTTTTGTCGTCGGAGAAACCCGAACGCCGAATCCGGTCAGTTTTTCATCGAAGTAGTCAATGCGACCGGTGGTAGGGAAGTGAAGAGAGTCAACCTTGTCTTTGGTGATATTGAGCTTTGCCATGTCGTCACCTCCTGGATTGCTACCCGTGGAATTGATGGGTAACAGTGGGTAACACATGGGTAACAAATAAGACAGGAATAGTCAATACAAAACGATACAAGATAATACATAGACTGTGCTTATTCAGTATGTTACATTGTTTAAAAATATGTGGTAGTACATATACCATTGAACTGGGGGTCTAGTGGTCGCAAGTTCAAATCTTGTCGCACCGACCATAAAAAACAAGGGGTTACGGCATTGGCTGTGACCCCTTGTTTCATTGTAGGGCACATATAAGGCACATCGTAAGCAAAACGAGTGCGCCAGAGGATGCAGCAGGGTTGCCGTTCCGGTTCGTGTATTCTATTATTTCACTGCATTAAAAAGATGCTCCGCTTCGGAAATATCATGAGCCGACAAGCCGATTTTCCTGGCACGAGCCTTCCACCCACTGATAACTTTGACCACCCGAGTGATAATCTCCTGTGTCTGATCCATACCGAGACGATAGTATTCCCTAGTTTCCCGTACGACAGCCATATCCGGCTGCCGGGTATAGATATCAAGGGCTAGGGCATGTTCATCTTTCTTGAAGGACGGGTTCATGTCAAAGGCCGGGGCAAGCCGCCAGCCGGAAGGAGTCCTCATGAAACCGTGATTGCGCAAATGATCGTCTCGGTTAGCGGTGGCAACGTTGAAAACAACTCTGGTGAAAAGCTCCTTGAGATCACTGGTGATATGATCGGGCACGCCCCAGGTGGCGATAAACTCGGCCAACTCCAGATAACTGGCTTCCTCGATATCCTGATGCCCGGTCATGGTCGTGGCTGACGCAAAGAAGCGTCTGGTGGTACCAACCCGGTCAAATCGTTTCACCATGAAGGTGTGATAGCCGCCACCGATCTGCATGAGACGTGAAGCGGGAACGGTAATCCCGCAATCCCTCGCAAGTTCGTGCAGCAGCATCTCCCAGAGTGCGACATCGTATGCATCGTCGGCTGACGGAAACTTGGCAATCCAGAGGCTGCCGTCCTCGTCCACCAGATTGGCTTTCGGGCGGGCACCGCCGAGAGATGAGCCGGGTGCGACCAGAACCCTCAGCCATTCCTTTATCTTGTCCAGGTCATCCTGCTTCTTCCTGGTCAACTCAAAGGCCACTGCCTGCAGTTCGGCAATCCGGGCAATAGGCGGTGCTGAAAGCGCTTCATCGGCCAGAAAAATATCCGCATCCGGGCGGCTCATCCGGAGTGCTCCTATACGGGTGCAGTCCTGGATCCCAAGCAGGAACTCCCATACTCCGAGTGTTCTAGGCGTGCGTCCCTGTTCCCGGGCCTCGACAGCCTCCCGGCGTTTCATCAGAACTTGTCCCCATCGGTCGGGGCAGGAATCCATGAAGACACCGAAGTTGGCATTGCCCGGGTAAAACTCACCGGCAGTCAGGTCCAGTTCCGGATCAAGCGGGAAGGCATGGGCCTTCTTCGGCCAGGCCGCGTCATAGGCAAAGCGCACACTTCCCCGGTCACCACGGGACAAAGTGCCGATCCGCTGCAAGGGGCCGAATGACGGATCATCAAGCCAGACCCAGATCTGTTCGCCTTGTACTCTAGCCACTTGATCCGCCAGTTTGTCGTGTCTTCTTGGGAGCCCTCTTCCGGTGCGGCAACGCTTCATCCTGGAGACGCCGACCCAAGGTATCTTCCTTTGCGATCAAACCCAGATCCTCCACCATCCCCAGGACACGCACCACTTGTACGTACATCCCCATAGCAACGGACGGGTCACCTTTTTCAACTTTGTAGAGGGTGGGCCGCGATATATCGGCTCTGGCACAGACGGTCTCCATTGAAAAACGGCGGCGCAAGCGCGCATCCTTGAGGCGCTGCCCCAAGGCTTCGAGTTCTTTTGCCGAAGATGAATATAGTGTAACGGTTCTCTTATTCATAGTGATAATTATTATTTACATAAAAGCTTTAATTGTCAATTATAATTATTTTTGTATACTCGGCATTGATGATCAGGCTGTTCATTCAGCTATGCCTGCTGTCCCGCTTTCATTCTGCGCTGTATCGGTATTACCTTTGCTGTCTTGGCAGTTGTGGCAATCTTGATGGCATTTGTGATCCGCTGCATGGGAACACGTAGGTCGTCTACATCCGTATTAAAATAGCAGTTTGATATAGTCCAGTTTTGGTGCGTCCGAACCGCAACATTATCAAAAAGGACACCGTATTGACCACCAGACGGCTCAAACCGCAGACCTGTTATGGATATGGAAGCAATGGCGTTGTTGATCTGTATTGTGAGAAAGAAAGATGATCTTGTGCAACCCTTTGATGCGGGATATAAGATATAGAGACGGGATATAAAGGGATTGGATCAGTGATGATGCGGGGTTGTGGTGAATCGTGCGTCAGGAAAACGTTCCGAAGTAAAAACGGCTGAAAAAGTAGTTCTTGTGTAAAACAGATGAAGCCGGTAGCAACAGGGAAATATTTAAGAATGTAATTCTTGTGTAAACATCCCTTAAAGATAATTCAAAAAAAATCCCCACGGCTGGGGCCTTTAACCTCCCAGTTCCATGCCACTGTTGCCGCATCGACCTAAAGTTTTGTCACCCGTGGAGATCTAAAAGGCGGCTGGGGGTTCTCCCTACTGGCCCCCACGCGATCCGCTTTCACAAGCGTCCTACGGCCGGGAGATTCACCGTGTTTCAGCCGCCTGTACGACAATAACATTATTCCAAAATCTTGTGTAGATACATATGCGGGCGCATCCGGGATCGAACCGGAGACCTAGCGACTCATGCTGAATGAAAGCCGAGTCCCTTGCTCTTCCACTGAGCTATACGCCCCTGTTGAAACTAGGCGGCTGGGGGTTCTCCCTACTGGCCCCGACGCGATCCGCTTTTGCAAGCGTCCTACGGCCGGGAGATTCACCGTGTTTCAGCCGCCTGTACGACAATAACATTATTCCAAAATCTTGTGTATATACATATTGCGGGGCGCATCCGGGATAGAACCTGAAGCTTGCTCTTAACCTTAGTGATATCACGCCACGGCTCGCCCAGGGTGTGAGCTGTTGTTTTGTCACGGCGGACATATTACCGCCCCTTTGCTGCCCTCATCGCGTAAAGTTCTGCCATTAATTCAGCTTTCTTATCAATGTCGAGCGTGCCGGGGTTGATTGATTCATAAAGATCAGCTTCCTTGATGATATCCTTCAGCAAATCAACCCGTACGAAACCGGAATCCCTTTCAGAGATAAGCTTAGGAATACCCGGAACGCCAAACATCCAGTCAACACTAATACCCAGTTGACAAGAAAGAACATTCATAAGGCTAAAATCAGCTTCCATTTTATTGTCTTCAATAGCCTGGATTGTTGCAATCCACTTGTCAGGATCAGTGAACTTGACCTTGTGGACAAATTCGGGAATAGTCATCTCCCCCCTGATTTCCTTTAACTTCCCAGACCACCAGCCACAAGCCCCCCTTTCTTCCCCCAGCCCAGTCAGCAACCAGCCTGAGTTTATATATGGAAACTCTACCAAAATCTTATTTAAAAAATCAGCGTCCGGTGTTCTCAGTCCGGTTTCATAGTTCACAAGTGTTGTCTTGCTGATACACATTATTGGTGCAAACTTGTCTCTCGACAGGTTGCCCCTAATGGTTTTAATACGCTCGCCAATAGTCATAAAAACATCCGATTTCTAAGGGTTAGAAGTCGGATGTTTTAGAAAAACCCTCCGACTTTTACAACTTGCTAAAAAGATTAAAGAATCAATAAAATTATCCATCACTCCACAAAAAACGAAGTTGGATGAAAAATAAATCAAAAATATGATTGACAGAATCACTTATTTGATTTATTTGTTCCCCATGTCAACCACACCAAGACCAAAAGAACCCCACCTGTTTAGGGAGTGGGTCAAGTACGAACTGAAGCTCAGGGGCTACACCATGACAGCAGTGGCAAAAACTCAGGGTGTAGGCCGTGAGGTTCCGTCAAGTGTATTCAGAAGGCACCGGCCAAAATGGGAAAAGATTATTGCCAATATTCTGGAGATGATGCCCTGCGAATTGTGGCCGGAACGCTACCCCGGTGAAAGTGTAATTGTTCCTGTTGGCAAGCGTAAATCTACAAGAAAAACGCGGGGGGCGCAATGACAAAGGTAAAACAAAGTTTAGTCACAGACCCGGCGCAACTCTCACTTTTCGATAGCATCAAGCGGGGACAGGAAGAACGAACGGCGAAACAACCGGGCCGAAAGTGCGTAACTGCAAAGCTGCACGCCGCCGTTAAATTGGCAATCAAGACCGCGCCAAAGTCTGTGGAACAGATTGCCGACGAAATGACGGAGTTGACCGGCGGGGAAGTCACAGCATCCATGATATACAATATTACTTCATCCGCCCATCCTCATAAACTCCCTTGCGAACTACTACCGGCATTCTGTGAAGCGACCTCAGATTACAGGCCGCTGCTTGTGCTTACAGACGCCGCCGGTGTCTTCACCGTAGAACCGCCGGATATTATCCGCGCACGGCTGAAAAAGTTGGACGAACAAAAGAAAGAACTGGACAAGGAAAAAACCAAATACAACGCCCTGCTTAATGAATTAGAAGGGCGCAAATGAGACAGAACCAACATCCGCCAATGGAATATATATGTACAATTCCGGAAATTGCCGAATTTATCGGAATTGCAGCCCGTGTAATTAGAGAAAAAGCCGCAAATTATAACTGGCAGCCCACCGGCGAACGTGTTCAGGGCGGTGGTGACAAGTACAACATTGATACCATTCGCCTGTACAAATCGGATGAAAAGCACCAGGCCGCGATAATGGCTATCAAAACCGCCTGCAACATGAAGCGAGATCAAGCCCAACTTGCCGCCGCTGCCGCCCTGAAAACAAAGCTTGAAGCCGACACACTGACAACCATTCAATCAGAAGTAGCCAAGTGCAAGCGGTTTCTGCCGGAAGAACTGTTAGCCAGAGAAGCAGAACTGCGGGCAAAACGTGAAGCCCTGGAAAATGCCGAAGGCATGAACAAGGACGAAAAACCCCTTGTTATGCTGGCACTTACCAAAGAAAAAGGCAAAAAAGCCGGTGTCGCTAAAAAATGGTGCCTGGATCAATGCCAGGCATGGATGATTGCCAACGGTTTCAAATCCAAACACACCGAAAAAAACCCGGATGGCTGGAACGAAAAAGGTATCAAGGCACTCTGTGAGGCATTCATAGCCGGACAGATCGACGTGCCGGAAGAGTACCGGAATATTCTTTCACGTAAGGGGAAATTATCGCTCACCATCCCGTCAATCCGCACCTGGAAAAAGGACTATGAAGCGTATGGCCTATATGGTGTAGCCCGCAAGCATAAAGAGCCCCGGGGAGAAGCACGAATACCACCACACCAACAAGAGCTTATTTATTCCCTGCTGTATGACTTTCCACACGTCAAGGCCGCCCGGATCAGGGAGGCGCTGCAATCCCGTTTTCCCGGTGAATACATCGTTCATGAAGATACCATCGTAAACTTTGTCAAATACTGGAAAGAAACAAACAAAGCCAGTGTGTTGCAAATAACCGCCCCCGATTCTTACCGTAACAAATATCAGTTTGCCGTCGGCAAGGCCGATGCCAATATCACCCGCCTGAATCAGGTATGGGAGGCGGAAGCATGACAACTGAAGAGCTGTTGCCGCTGTTCAAAGCCAAGTGCGAAGAGATCGGACAGGCCGCCGTTGCCCGGCAAATTGGCAAGTCAGATGCCGCTATCAGCCAACTGTTCAACGACAAATACCCGTCACCTCCGGAACCGCTTTTGCGCCGGTTTGAAGAAGAATTTTGCCAATCAACATTGATATGTCCTGAAATGGGTGAAATCACCCTGAAGCGCTGTAGTTCCGAACGGGTAACGCCCTTTTCAGCATCGAGCGCCCGGCGAATCAGGATGCACAACGCCTGCAAAGCGTGTGGGGGAAACCATGACATTTCCCTTTAATCCCTACCTGATACGCCGTCCGCGAGGAACAAAAAGCCGATTTATCATTGATTCCGAGTTGGCGGAATTTATGGGCACAATCGGAAAATATCATACCTTAAAGGAATTACGGTTGCTGCTTGTCGAACACTTTGGAGAAAAAAGAGCACCGTCTAAAAGTTCAATTCACCGCTACATACAACGGATTACCAGGGGGGGAGCATGACACCGAACGCCACGCTACAACGTATTCCTAAACTTTCACCAAAGAAACACAAGAGCATTGCACGGGCTGAATTACTGGCAGCAATGGAAGAGGCCGACCGGCTGATAACCTTTCTCAATGTTTTTGACCTGATGATATTTGACGATTTAGGCCGGGCACTGCCGAAAGAGCGCCTTGTTGAAGTAATGCCAAAATTCCAAAAGACCGCCCTTATCCTGCGTACAATAGCGATGCACCTTGACAATATCCACCGTTACACCTGCGTAACCGCTGGCACGAATCCACGCGAAATCATTTTTGAAAGGGGTTTGAACCATGAAAACATTCCGCAAGATCATTGAATTTCTGATTGACATTGAAATAAGGTTATCCCGCCGCAAGGCCGCCCGCCGCGCTGTCCGTGTCGCTTATCGGACAGCCTTGAACGGTTGCCGGGTGTAAACCATTCGGGATAGACTTCTTTTACCGTTGTCCCGAATACCATATTCCAGTGAAATTGGCTGTTTCCCAAGCGTAACATTGCTCTACTGTTGGCACGGTAATCAAGACAACCCTACATATCCAGAAGCATGTCAAGCGGATATGATTTCAAGTCGATAACACCCATAAATGGCGACTTACCTTAATATTTACAATATGTTATGCAGCTATAAAATTACAATGGCCGGACACTAGTGGGTTAAGATAACTTTTTGGCTTGACTCTATCCAGCCAAAATGCTAGTAATTCCACTCCATTCCCCATTAGCTCAGTTGGTAGAGCAGGTGACTGTTAATCACCTTGTCCGTGGTTCGAGTCCGCGATGGGGAGCCAATCAGGAACAAAACTGGGCACCATTTCAAAATGGTCCGGTTTTGTTGACATAGTGAGTGCGCCTACCAGTGCAGCATAGCTGCCGGTCAGGCGCACTTCTATTTTATCCACACAAATTTCTGTCACCAGCAATTTCAGATATTCCTTCCCGAAATTTGACCCCTTTTCCAGCAATTTTTCCTTCAATGCCGAACAGAATGATTTGATTCGCCTGATTCCCAGGCCTGCCAGGGGAAGTTCCTTCTGCCGCTGCAGCCCGGCCATCTCCGTAAGAACTTCTTGCCGCCTCTCTTTGTGTTTGTTGACCCGTTCATGAAGTGTTCCGTCAAGGGGAAGCAATCCTTTTTCGACAGCTTCATACAATCGGTCGCTCTGGATCTTGATATCATCAAGCTCCTTTTTCAGTTTTTTCAACTGGTCGTCGTGTGCCGACCGGGATTGCTTCAGGTTGCGCTGAAGATCCTTCAGCATCCCCTCCACCCGTTCCGGGGTGAAAATTTGCTCAGCAACAGCCTTGAGGACAAGGGTGTCGAGCTTTTCCATCGGCACGTTGCCATTGGTGCAGCTGCTGCCGCCTCTCAGGCCATTGATCCTGCCGGTGCATTTGTAGTAGCGATAGCGACCACCCTTGCCGGTGGCGATAGTCATGGTTGCGCCGCAGACCCCGCACTTGACCAGGCCGGTCAACAGAGTCGGCGAGCTAAC
>CAIPTY010000034.1 GCA_903868145.1 uncultured Desulfuromonadales bacterium
CCAGCTAAAACGCCTCGGCGCATCGTGCGATTGGGAGCGCGAGCGTTTCACCATGGATGAAGGTCTCTCAAAAGCGGTGCGGACCGTGTTTGTCAAACTGTACGAAGATGGCCTGATCTACCGCGACAACCGCCTTATTAACTGGTGCCCCCGCTGTCATACGGCACTCTCTGACATTGAAGTCGAGCATGAAGATCATAAGGGGCACCTCTGGCACATCCGTTACCCGGTGGTAAGTGAACCGGGACGTTTTGTGGTCGTGGCAACAACCCGTCCGGAGACCATGCTGGGGGATACCGCAGTGGCGGTACATCCCGAAGACCAGCGCTACAGCGATCTAGTAGGCAAAAAGGTTCTCCTGCCGCTCTTAAACCGTGAGATTCCGGTTGTTGCCGATGACTATGTGGATCGCGACTTTGGCACCGGCGTCGTCAAGATTACCCCGGCCCACGATTTCAACGACTTCGAGGTCGGCCTGCGCCACGGCCTCGACAAAATCAACGTTTTAGACGAATCCGGCATCATCAACGCCGCCGGGCATCAGTACGAAGGACTGGATCGTTTTGCCGCCCGCACCCGGATCGTGGCTGAACTGGATGCTGCGGGCCTGCTGGACAAAATTGATGAACATCCGATGTCTGTCGGCGGGTGCTACCGCTGCAAGACCGTAGTCGAGCCGTATCTCTCGCTGCAATGGTATGTAAAAGTTGCCCCGCTGGCAGAGCGTGCTCTGGATGCTGTTAAGAGCGGCAAAACCCGCATCCTCCCCAAACAATGGGAAAACACATACTACGACTGGATGGAGAACATTCATGACTGGTGCATCTCGCGCCAGATCTGGTGGGGGCACCGCATCCCGGCCTGGTTCTGCGACAAATGCGAGCAGGTGACCGTGGCGATGGAGGAACCGTCCAGCTGCTCCGCCTGCGGACACGACCAGCTGCGCCAGGAAACCGATGTGCTGGATACCTGGTTTTCCTCAGCACTCTGGCCCTTTTCCACCATGGGATGGCCTGATCAGACGCCTGAACTGAAAACATTCTATCCAACCGCCTGTCTGGTGACCGGCTTTGACATTCTCTTTTTCTGGGTGGCCCGCATGATGATGATGGGGCTGCACTTCATGGACGAAGTGCCCTTCACGGACGTCTACATTCACGCACTGGTGCGCGATGCCCAGGGGCACAAGATGTCGAAATCCAAAGGGAATGTCATTGACCCACTGACCGTTATCGATCAGTATGGTACCGATGCTTTCCGCTTTACCCTCGCCGCTTTTGCGGCCCAGGGACGTGATATCAAGCTGGCAGAAGAGCGCATCGTCGGCTACCGCAATTTTTGCAATAAGGTATGGAATGCCGCCCGCTTCACCCTTATGAATCTGGAAGGTTTTGATCCTGACAGCGTCAGCTACAATTCGCTGGAATTTTCACAAGGGGACAAGTGGATTCTGCACCGTTTGAATGAAACCGCCCGGATTGTCGATGAAACCCTTATTGGCTACCGCTATAACGAAAGCGCTATGGCGTTGTACCAGTTCACCTGGAGTGAATTC
>CAIPTY010000035.1 GCA_903868145.1 uncultured Desulfuromonadales bacterium
CCGTCACCGCAACCGGCCTGACCATCAAAGACGGCAGCAGCGCCGACATGACCGGCAACTACACGATTACCTACACCGACAACACTGTCAGCACCATCACCAAAGCCCCGCTCACCATCACCGCTGCCACAGACAGCCGCCAATACAACGGCACCACATCATCCAGTGCCACACCCACCGTCACCGCTGGCACCGTCTTCAGTGGCGACAGCCTCACAGGCCTCAGTGAGAGTTTTGCCAGCAGAAACGTGCTGGGCACCAACGGCAGTACCCTCACTGTAGCAAACGGCTACACCCTCACCGACGGCAACAGCGGCGGCAACTATCAGATAACCCTGGCCACCGCCAGCGGCACCATAACCAAAGCTCCGCTCACCATCACCGCCGCTACCGACAGCCGCCAATACAACGGCACCACATCATCCACCGCCACACCCACCGTCACCGCAGGCACCGTCTTCAGCGGCGACAGTCTCACCGGCCTCAGTGAGAGCTTTGCCAGCAGAAACGTCCTCGGCACCGGCGGCAGCACCCTCAATGTCGGCACCGGCTACACCATGACCGACGGCAACAGCGGCGGCAACTACCAGATAACCCTGGCCACCGCCAGCGGCACCATAACCAAAGCTCCGCTCACCATCACCGCCGCCACCAATACCAAAATCTACGACGGCGGAATCACCGCATCAGCAACGCCCATCGTATCCGGCCTGCAGACCGGCGACACTGTCACCGGACTGGCTGAAACCTACACCGACAAAACCGCCGTCAGCGGCAAAACCCTCACTGTCTCAGCAGGCTACACCGTCAACGACGGCAACAGCGGCGGCAACTACACCGTATCCACCGTAACCAACACAACCGGCGTCATCACCAAAGCCCCGCTGGGAACCACCGGAGCCACCGCCCAGAGCAAGGTCTATGACGGAACAACCGCCGCCACCATCACAGGCGAAACCCTCACCGGCGTTATCACCGGCGACGCAGTAACCGTCAGCGGCGGCGGAACATTCGCCGACGCAACCGTCGGCACGGTTAAAATAGTAACCGCAGGCCTGATACTGGCAGGCAATGATGCATCCAACTACACCCTGACCCAGCCGACCGGCCTGACTGCCAATATTACGGCGGCTCCGACGCCAGCACCGACGCCAACACCGACGCCAACACCGACGCCAACACCGACGCCAACACCGACGCCAACACCGACACCGACACCGACACCTCCGGCAGTCAACCCTGACGTCATCCCGCCGTCCACGCCGACGCCGCCACCAGCACCGACACCTGATAACCAGCAAGTAAAGCCGCCGGAACTGCCAAAATCTGGTGATAGCGACAAGCCGAAAGACGGCGACAAACCGAAGACCGATGACAAACCGAAGACTGATGATAAACCGAAAACCGATGATAAGCCGAAGGATAGCGACAAGCCGAAGGACGACGATAAGCCGAAAGATGGTGATAAGCCAAAGGATGGTGATAAGCCAAAGGATGGCGATAAGCCGAAGGACGGCGATAAGCCAAAGGACGGCGATAAGCCAAAGGATGACGATAAGCCGAAGGACGGCGATAAGCCGAAGGATGGCGATAAGCCAAAAGATGGCGATAAACCAGGTGATAGCGATAAGCCGAAGACCGATGATAAGCCGAAGGATGGCGACAAGTCCGGCGATTCTGACAAACCGAAAACTGATGATAAACCAAAGACTGACGACAAACCAAAAGATGGCGATAGGAGCGGCGACAGCGACAAGCCGAAGACTGATGACAAGCCGAAGGATGGTGACAAGACGGGCGAAAGCGATAAGCCGAAGACCGATGATAAGCCGAAGACCGATGATAAGCCGAAAGATGGGGATAAGACCGGCGATAGCTATAAACCGAAAACCGATGATAAACCGAAGACTGACGATAAGCCGAAGACTGACGATAAGCCGAAGACTGACGATAAGCCGAAGACCGATGATAAGCCGAAAGGTGACGATAAGTCCGGCGACAGCGACAAACCGAAGACCGATGACAAGCCAAAAGACGGGGATAAGTCCGGCGATTCTGACAAACCGAAAGATAACGACAAGCCGAAGGACGGCGATAAGTCCGGAGATAACGACAAGCCAAAGACCGATGATAAGCCGAAAGATGGCGACAAGACGGGCGACAGCGATAAGCCGAAGACCGATGACAAGCCGAAGGATGGCGACAAGTCAGGCGATAGCGATAAGCCGAAGACTGATGACAAGCCGAAAGATGGCGATAAGTCTGGTGATGCAGAGAAGCCCAAGACTGACGACAAACCAATAGATGGTGACAAGTCCGGCGACAGCGATAAGCCGAAGACCGATGATAAGCCGAAGGATGACGACAAGACGGGCGACAGCGACAAGCCGAAGACCGATGATAAGCCGAAAGATGGCGATAAACCCGGCGATAGCGATAAGCCGAAGACCGATGATAAACCGAAGGACGGCGATAAGTCCGGAGACAGCGACAAACCAAAGACTGACGACAACCCAAAAGATGGTGATAAACCGAAGACTGATGATAAGCCGAAAGATAACGATAAGCCGAAGGATACCGACAAACCAAAGACCGATGATAAGCCGAAGGATACCGACAAACCAAAGACCGATGACAAGCCGAAGGATGACGACAAGCCAAAGGATGACGACAAGCCAAAGGATGACGACAAGCCAAAAGATGGCGATAAGCCGGTAACTGACGACAAGCCGAAGACTGACTATAAGCCGAAGGATGGTGACAAGCCGGTAACTGACGACAAACCGAAAACCGATGACAAGCCGAAAGACGGCGATAAGCCGAAGGATGGCGACAAACCGGTAACTGACGACAAGCCAAAAGATACTGATAAACCCGTCGACAGTGGCAGCGGGACTGGTACTAGTGGCACCGGTACTGGCACAGGTGACACCGGAACTGGTGGAACTGGTACTGGCGGAACCGGCACAGGTGGAACCGGAACTGGCGGCACTGGCACAGGCGGCACTGGTACTGGTGGCACTGGTACTGGTGGAACCGGCACAGGTGGCACCGGCACTGGAGGCACCGGCACTGGCGGCACTGGTACTGGTGGCACTGGTACTGGTGGCACTGGTACTGGTGGCACTGGTACTGGCGGAACCGGCACAGGTGGAACCGGCACTGGTGGCACCGGCACAGGTGGAACCGGCACAGGTGGAACCGGCACAGGTGGCACTGCCTCAGGAGCCACCAACTCCAGCGATACCGGTACCGGCGGCAGTACCGCATCCGGCAGCGCTCCCGGTCGCGGCTCCATCTCCGGCGGCTTCACCGACGCCAGAGCGCTCAGTGTCGAACAGTCCGCCACGGGATCATTCATCTACCCGATCCCGGAAAGCGCATTCAGCCACAGCAACCCCAAAGCCGTCATCGCCCTCGAAGCACGCATGGCTGACGGCTCACCCCTGCCCGCCTGGATGTCCTTTGACCCGGTGCGCAAGATCGTATCCGGCACACCACCCAAAGGCGCAGGCGGCGAATACAAAATCAGGATCACCGCCAAAGATCAGTTCGGCGGCGAAGCACAAACCATCCTGGACGTAATCATCGGGAAATAGACCCAAGGAGCCGTAATGTCCCTATCACTTACAATAACCCTGCTCGCGCTGACCATCACCACCACCACCGCCCTGGCCGCCGACCGTCCCGACTCCGGCACCCTGCTACGGGAGAGCGCACCCCCTGCAACCCTCAGGCCCCAGCAGGAAGCTCCCCGGATCGTACCCAAGCCTCAACCCGCAGAAGCCGCACCAGGCGGCGTCCGGGTAAAGGTAACCGGCTTCAGCTTCAGCGGAAACACCGTCTTCACCGGTGCAGAACTGGCTACCCTGATGGCAGGATATGTGGGTACAGAGCTGACCCTGGCCGACCTGAATAACGCAGCCGCAGAGATAACCGCCGCCTATCGTGCCAGAGGCCTTTTCCTCGCCTCCGCCATCATACCACCCCAGACCATCAAGGCCGACTCACCGGTTGTCATGGAAATCATCGAAGGCATCCTGGAAGGGGTGCGCCTTGATACCAAGCCATCTGAAACCCGCACACCGCGTACCCTGCTCCAGCGCTACATCAGCCGGGTACCCACCGGCAGACCTGCAGACGAAGGGACACTCAGCGACATGGTCATGCGGATCAACGAGATCCCCGGCATCAGCTCCCGCATCCTTCTGGAACCGGGCAGCACCCAGGGCACCACCAAGGCGCTGCTGGAGGTAACCGAAGGCAAACCCTACAGCGTCTCCTTTGATACCGACAACCATGGCAACTACTCCACCGGATACTACCGCATCGGCTCCAGCCTGGAACTCTACTCCCCCCTGCACCGGGGTGACCTGTTCACCCTGAGGGCACAGACCTCCTACAGTGGTGATACCCAGTCCGTACAGACCGGCTACACCCTGCCGGTTTCCGCCAGCGGCACCAAACTCGGCTTCAATTACAGCTTCGTCACCTACCAGCTCGGCAGATCATTCTCTGCACTCAAAGCCAGTGGTGATGCACACGACTTCACCCTCAGCATCACCCAGCCTCTTGTCCGTTCCCGCAGCCTGATCCTCAACCTCTCCCTGGCCGGAGAGGCAAAGATACTCGATGACCGCACCGACAGCGCCGGTCTCAAGAACCAGCGTCATACGACTACGGGACAGTTCGGTATCAGCGGTGTCCAGATGGACACCCTGCTGGGTGGAGGATCGACCGGCTTCTCCCTGACCTACAGCGGCGGCTTTGTGGGTATCGATGATGCGACAACACTCACCACTGATCAATCTACAACCGGGCTGCACACAAACGGCGGGTACAACAAGCTGGCCATGAGTCTTTCCCGCAACCAGAGCATCTACAAGAGTCTCTCCTTCTACAACGGTATCAACGGCCAGTGGGCATCCACCAACCTGGACAGCGCCGAACAGTTCTCACTGGGAGGCCCCAGTGCGGTCAGAGCCTTCCCGGTCAGCGAGGCAAGCGGCGACATGGGTCTTGTGAATACGACCGAAGTACGCTACCTGCTCGACAAGCTGGGCAGGATACCCGGCAGTCTGCAACTGGCCGCGTTCTTTGACTACGGCTATGCGGTTCTGCACGACAGTCCGCTTGCCGCAGACAACAGCCGCAGCCTTGGGGGTGCCGGTATCGGGATAAGCTGGTTTGATGCAGACAGTTTCACAATCCGCAGCAGTGTTGCATGGAGAACGGTGGGCAGTGCGACGGGAAAGAGCGAGATTACTGATCCGACGGTGTACTTTCAGGCGGTGAAGAGGTTTTAGGATATTTTTTCTTTCGCACGAGCCTTGCCAGTTTTTTTTATGAAAAGCGAATTTCCCCTGCTATACTCACGCAATGAGCTGGAAGATCAAACAGAAACTACGCGCCCTGCTGGCTTCGGAGATCAATCTCTGCAGGAGCGGAGCTGGCCGGGGCGGAAACCTCTCAATCTGTCTTATATATCCCAACCTGTATCGTACCGGCATGAGCAGCCTGGGGTTTCAGACTGTCTACCGGCTGTTCACGGATAACCCCGGTTTGCAGTGTGAGCGCGCCTTTCTCCCGGACCGGGATGATCTGGAGGAATACCGCCGTAGCGGTTCTCCCCTGCTGTCGCTGGAGTCGCAGCGGCCGGTGGCTGATTTTGACATCATCGCCTTTTCCACCTCCTTCGAGCCGGACTATCTGAACATTCCCACTATCCTGTCGCTGGCCAGAATTCCCGTGTATGCAGCCGGGCGCAATCAATCGTTCCCGCTGGTGATCGCCGGTGGGGCGGCGTTTTTTATCAACCCGGAGCCGGTCGCCGATTTCATGGATGTCATCTGCATCGGTGAAGGAGAAGGGATAATCCCCCCCCTGGCGGCGGCGCTGTTGTCTCCCCGGTACGATGCGACACGGCGTACCCTGTTGTCCGAGCTGGCGACGGTTCCGGGAATCTACGTCCCTTCCCTGTACCATCCAGTCTCTCTTCAGGGGCAGACGGGCGGGTACACGGTGGAGGAGGGAGCGCCCTATCCGGTAGTCCGTGCCACCGCCTGCCTGGAACAGCACCGGCCATCAGCGTCGCATATCCTGTCCGAATCCAGCGAGTTCGGCGATATGTTCCTGATCGAGGTGAGTCGCGGTTGTCCCCGGGGATGCCGCTTCTGTAGTTCGGGTTTCATCTATGGGGCTTTTCGTCAGCAGCCGTATCAACATCTTACTGAACTGGTTGACGAGGGGATCATTCATCGCACGAAAATCGGATTGGTGGGGGCTGCGGTCTCGGATTACACCGATATCGGTCGGATCTGCCGGTATATCCTCGAAAAGGGCGCCAAGGTATCGGTTTCATCCCTGCGAATCGACCGAATTGATGCCGATATGCTGGATGCCCTGCTGGCCAGCGGCCACAGGACCATTTCACTGGCGCCGGAGGGTGGCTCGCAGCGGCTGCGTGACCTGATCCGCAAAAACCTGACCGAGGCACAGATTCTGGATGCCTGCGAGATGCTGATTTCGCGCGATATTCTCAATCTCAGGCTGTATGTCATCATCGGTCTGCCAACCGAGACGGATGCCGACCTAGACGAGTTGATCCGGCTGGTGGAAACGATACGCGTCCGGGTTATCGAACGCGCACGGGTCAACAAGCGGCTGGGTGAGATTACGGTGTCGGTCAACCCCTTTATTCCCAAGCCGTTTACCCCCCTCCAGTGGTGCGGGATGGAGCCGATTGCCTCGCTGGAACGGAAAGTGAAACTGCTGGAAACCCGCCTGCGTCCCCTGTCAAACGTGCGGCTCAAGGTTGAGAGCCTGCGGGAGTCATACCTGCAGGCGCTCCTGTCACGGGGAGATCGACGGATCGCCCCGCTACTTGTTGCAATGTCCGAAGGAGCCAGCCTCAAGGAGGCTGCAAAGGCGTGCCGGATCGACACCGACTGGTATGTTCAGCGCACTGTCGCGGTTGATGAGTTTCTGCCATGGAGTGTCATCGGTACGGCGGATATTGAGGCGTTGCGGCAGGAGTACAGGCGTGCCCTTGATGAACCTGAAAAAAGCCGATTTCAGGAAAAACACACATGAGAACCTGCACGATGTGCAAGAAAGAGTACGATGAGACGGCGCCGCTGTCCGACTATGCCCAGGCGGGCGAATGGCTGGCAGGCGAGGTCTGGCGTGATGCCGGGGAACTCTGTCCGCTATGCCTGGAGAATCGAGCCCGTTTGGTTATGATGTACCATCACGAATTTAACACGTAAAAAAGCCCGGTTCTCCAGGAGGGGGAAAGCGGAGAGCCGGGCAATAACGAGGGGCAACGCAGCGCGATGCCCCTCTGACAATTGGTACGCAGATCAGTCTACAGATTTTCTCAGGAATGTGGGGATGTCGTACTGATCATCGTCGTCCTCGATGAAAGAAACGGCGGGACGGATACGGGTGACATTCTCGGTCTGCTGACGGTCACGGATGAACGTGGGCTTGTCAAGGGTGCTACGGGTTGCCGTTGTGTGCTTGTCGATGACGGACATGGTGCCAAGAGTGCGTTTATGCCCTCTCTCAACATCAAAACGGTCACCAAAACCGGTGGCGATGACGGTAACCTTGATGGTTTCACCCATCTCGTCATCCCGCACGACCCCGATCTTGATATTGGCTTCCTCGTGAACCTTCTCATGGACGATCCGGTTAACCGTGTTGTAGTCGTCCATGGTCATGGATGACGAGCCGGAGATATTTACCAGCACACCCTTTGCGCCCGAGATGTCGTTATCCTCCAGCAAAGGACTTGCAATGGCGTTGTTTACGGCATCGGCTGCGCGGTTGTCGCCTGCGCCGACACCGATGCCCATCATGGCCATGCCGCGCACGCTCATTACCGTTTTGACATCGGCAAAGTCCAGGTTCATGAATCCGGTGGAGGTGATCAGTTCGGATATGCCTTGAACAGCCTGACGGAGGACGTCATCGGACGGCTTGAAGGCATCGAAGAGGGACATGTTCTTGCCGGCCTGACTGATGAGCCGGTCGTTGGGGATAATGATCAGTGAATCCACGTGCTTTTTGAGCTCGTTGATGCCGGCTTCCGCCGCCTCGGTCTTGGGTTTGCCTTCGTAGGTGAACGGTTTGGTCACGACGCCCACGGTCAGAATGCCGGTTTCACGGGCAGCTTCGGCGATGACGGGCGCTGCGCCGGTTCCGGTGCCGCCGCCCATGCCGGCAGCGATGAAGAGCAGATCCGACCCTTTCAGTGATGCGATAAGCTGCTCACGGTCTTCCATGGCGGCTTCCCGGCCAACCTCTGCCTTGGTACCGGCTCCGAGGCCCTTGGTCAACTGGCGTCCAAGCTGTATCTTGACCGGAGCCCTGGAATTGCGCAGAGCCTGTGCATCGGTATTTGCAACGATAAAGTCGACTTTATGTATGTTGCTGGCAATCATGGTATTGACAGCGTTACCGCCGCCGCCGACCCCGATTACCTTGATAACAGCGCCCTGTTCAATGGCCTCATCGAATTCAAACATGTATTTCCCCCTTCGCTCAATGGCAGTAGTCGGGAAAATGTAACCTCAAATTTGCAAAGAATCAAAGGAAAAAATCAAAAAAAAAACTATAAAAAAAACATCTGATAATTCATGTTGTTCGGAGGTTGTTTTCTATGGTGCGCCACCACATTCATTAGAAAAACTCACGAAACCAGTTTTTCATACGCCGCATGGTGGTGTTGAAAATACTGTCATCGGAGCCCCCCTCCTTGAAATGCTCCCGTGTCCCCGAATTTCTGCTGCCGTAGACAACCAGACCGACCCCGGTTGCATAGACCGGCGAATTGACAACATCCACCAGGCCGCCGATTCTCTGGGGCAATCCGCGGCGCACCGGCAGGTTGAAAATCTGTTCGGCAAGTTCCGGCATCCCTTCCAGGATGCTTGAACCGCCGGTAATGACCACGCCGGATGCTATGGAATCCTCCAGGCCGGATCGTACGATCTCGCGGTTTACCAGTGTGAAGATCTCCTCCACGCGGGGGCCGAGGATCTCGCAGAGGACGTTGCGGGAGAGCTCGCGGGGCTTGCGACCGCCAACGCTGGGGACTTCGATCTTGTCGTCTTTGCCCACCAGCGCCGACAGGCAGCAGCCATGCTTCTGCTTGATCTTTTCGGCCTCTGCGTAGGGCGTGCGCAGACCGACGGCAATGTCGTTGGTCAACTGGTGGCCCCCAAGTGCGAGCACCGAGGTGTATTTGATGGCGCCATCGGCAAAGATGGCGATATCGGTTGTGCCGCCGCCGATATCAACCAGACAGACGCCAAGCTCTTTCTCGTCGGCAGAGAGCACCGCCTCGGAGGATGCCAGTTGTTCGAGAACGATATCGGCTACATCCAGACCGGCCCGGTTGCAGGATTTTACGATGTTCTGGGCGCTTGCCACGGCGCCGGTGACGATATGAACCTTGGCCTCCAGCCGGACGCCGCTCATGCCCAGCGGTTCGCGGATGCCGTCCTGTTCGTCGATGATGAATTCCTGGGGCAGGATATGGATGACTTCGCGGTCCATGGGAATGGCAATTGCTTTGGCCGCGTCGATAACTCTGCGCACGTCTTCCTGGGCGACCTCGCGGTTTTTTATGGCGATCACGCCCTGGGAGTTGATCCCCTTGATGTGCCCACCGGCAATGCCTGCATAGACGGACTTGATCTCGCAGCCGGCCATCAGTTCGGCTTCGTCGATGGCCTTGCGTATGGAGGCCACCGTGCTTTCGATGTTGATGACGACCCCTTTTCGCAATCCGCTGGACGGGCTGGTGCCGATTCCCACGATGTCGATGCCCTCTTCCGTGACATTGCCCACAATGGCGCAGATCTTTGTGGTGCCGATATCCAGACCGACGATCAGATTGTCCCTTTTGTTTGCTGACATAGTACCCTCCTGCACGCTATTAAATGTGAGATTCAGCTCTTCTTTATGACTATTTTATCGTTGTAATCGAGATCGATGTACTGCAGAGACGCCCGCTGTGTCATGAGATCGCGGTAGATGCGGGCGAAACGGTCAACCTTGGCCGTGAAATTGCCTGATCCGACCTTCACCGGAAGCGCACCGGAGGCCGTAAACAGGGTAAAACCGTAACCCTTATCGTAATGAATCTCAGATACATCTGCAAGAATAAATGAACCTCTTTCACGTAATACCCCGATAAGTTCACAGGTTGTCTTCAAAGCATCCCTGGTTCCAGCAGGATTACGAGTCATCTCATCTTCGCTGAAACCGGTAATGACCGGATAGTCCAATCGGTCGCCCTGGTTAAGCACCTTGAAAACGGTCCCCTTTTTGTCCAGATAGTAGATAAAGCCCATATTGACAATTGCAAGCGGCTCGCGTTCCGTTATGGTTATGGTGAGCCTGTCCGGGAAATAACGGTGAACCTTTACCGTCTCAGCCCAGGGGTTCAGGGCGAGCTGTTCTCCCATCCGCTTCAGGTTCAGGCGAGCCAGGTTGCGTCCCGGCTCGACACCGGCCAGAGCCAGAATTTCGTCACGAGTTATATGCCTGGTGCTGCTCACCTCAATGTTTTTAAGGCGGAAAAAAGTTGCAGATCCGAAAGAGCGGTAACCGACGTAGATAAGCGCGCAGACCACCACACTACCCACAAACATCGGGAGAATTCTGACCAGCGGCAGCAGATACTTTTTCAGGTCGAGCTGTTTGCGCGGAACCCTGATCTTATTGGCGGCCACTTTCCTGTTCTGATATGGAGACTTTGCGAAATCTCTCACGATTCAATGCACCCTCGTGTGGAGTCCAGCCGATTCAACTATCTTTGTAACCAGCGATTCAAAGGAGAGTCCCGCACCCTTGGCAGCTATCTCCGGCAGCAGGCTCAGGGCCGTCATGCCGGGCAGGGTGTTGACTTCCAGGACGTAGCAATCTCCTGCTGCGGTTACCAGCAGATCAACCCTGCTATAGCCCGAGCATCCAAGGGATGCGTGGGCTGAAAGCCCGGTCTGCAGGGCCTTCCCGTAGAGAGCCGGGTCCAGACGGGCCGGAAAGATGTGCTCCGCCATTCCATCGGTGTATTTTGCCTCAAAATCGTAAAACTCATTCCGGGGAACGATTTCGATGGCGCCGACCGGACGGTTGTCCAGGATGCCGACCTGAATCTCCTGCCCCTTGATGTACTGCTCAACCAGAATCTCCTCGTCGTGGGAAAAAGCCGTTTCAACAGCAGCAGCAAGTTCCGGGACGGCCTTGACGATGGAGACGCCCACGGATGAACCCTCCTGAACCGGCTTGACAACAACCGGCAGGCCAAAAGAGAGCTGATCGAGTCTCACTGCCTCATCGCGACGAAAATGGTGAAAGGGAGCTGTGAGGATGCCGGAAGCGGCAAAGGCCTGTTTGCTGTAAAGTTTATGCATGGCCAGGGCGCTTGCCAGAACGCCGGAGCCGGTGTAGGGAATCTGCAGCAGCTCAAGCAGACCCTGTACACAGCCATCTTCCCCATAGCGGCCATGCAGTGCAATGAATGCGATTTCAATATTTTCACGTGCCAGAACGTCTGCCAGATCGCGTCCGACATCTATGGCAACGGCGTGATAGCCCTGCGAGAGCAAAGCCTGATGTACGGCGGCTCCGCTTTTCAGGGACACCTGGCGTTCGGCGGACAGGCCGCCCATCAGAACGCCGATTTTTTTCGATGTGATATCTTTCATACTCATGCCTCGCCCACTATACGCACTTCTTCTTCCAGTGTCACGCCAGATGTGTTTGAAACCGCATTTTTTACCTGAGAGGATAATTCAAGAAAATCCCGCGCCGTGGCATCTCCGCAGTTGACCAGAAAATTACTGTGAACCTCTGAAACCTGAGCGCCGCCGACCCGTGAGCCCCTCATCCCTGCAGCATCTATCAGTCGCCAGGCTGCCTGACCTTTCGGATTTTTGAAAAAAGACCCGGCGCTGGGAAGACCAACATTGTGCTTGCTGTTGCGCAGCTCCCGGTCTTTACGTATCTCCTCTTCAGTTTCCTGCGGTTCGCGCGGGTGCAGCCTGAAAACTGCCTTCAGGACAAGATCACCATTTTGAAGGTCGAGGCGCCGGTAGCCATATGCGAGATCGTCCATGCAGAACTCACGGACCTCTCCTCCGCGAAGCAGTGTCAGGCATTCGGTCTGCTCCAGTATGCCCTGGCCATATGCCCCGGCATTCATCCTGACCGCCCCTCCAATGGTGCCCGGAATACCGGAGATGAAACCGATGCCTCCCAATCTCCGTTCCTGTGCAAAGCGGACTACCGCCAGATTTTCTGCACCGGCTCCGGCCACGATGCGGTTTTCTCTTCCTGCCGCAATTTCGTTAAAGCGCTCCAGTGAGATCACCGCTCCGCGGATTCCCTTGTCACGCACCAGCAGGTTGTAGCCCCTGCCGATAGCCATCCAGGGAATTTCCTGTTTGCCGAGGTGATTCACCAGATTCTGCAGGTCTTCCGCATCCTCCGGTACTGCGAAAAGATCCGCTGGTCCACCAACTCTCAGCGAGGTGTGGCGGCTCATCGGCTCATTGCTCAACAGCAGGCCTCGGATATGTATGGCGGAGGGGCTCAGCTCACATCTCCAGCAGTTTGACCAGGGCCTCGCCCTGCTGCCAGATGTTGCCGGCACCCAGTGTGATGACGATGTCCCCTTCTTTTACGATTCCAGCCAGATGTTCGGGGATCAGCTCCCGGTTGGCAATATGCGTCACATCCTTCTGCCCATGCCGTCGAACCTCCTGGGAAAGCCGCTCGGAGGTGGCGCCCGGGATCGGCTGCTCACCCGCCGGATAGACATCGGTCAACACCAGTACATCGGCATCAAAAAAAGCAGTTACGAACTCGTTGAACAGTTCATGCGTGCGGGTGTAGCGATGTGGCTGGAAAGCCGCCACAATGCGCCGCTCAGGCCATCCCTGGCGGGCTGCTGCCAGGGTCGCCTTGATCTCAACCGGGTGGTGTCCGTAGTCGTCGACCACCATGATCCCCCGTGGTTCACCCTTGACGGTGAAGCGCCGTCCGACGCCGCTGAACTTTGCAAATCCCTCCTGAATTGCGCTGAAAGGAACGTCAAGCTCCAGAGCAACGGCGATGCAGGCCATGGCGTTCAGCACATTGTGAGGACCGGGCATCGGGAAGGATACCTCCCCCAGCCGGTAACCCTTGTAATGCGCTACAAATGATGTCTGAAATCCGTCGTGTCTGACATGGGTGGCCCGAATGTCAGCCTGGGAAGCGAGTCCGTAGGTGGTGTAGCGTTTCTTTACCTGTGGCAGGATTGCCCGGATGTTCTGGTCATCAAGACACAGTACCGCCAGACCGTAGAAGGGCACTTTGTTGATGAACTTCACAAAGGTGTCCTTGATCTCCTCAATGCCGGAGTAGTGGTCCAGATGGTCGGCATCGATGTTGGTGACCACGGCTATGGTCGGCGAAAGAACCAGGAACGAACCATCGGACTCGTCCGCTTCGGCCACCAGAAACTTTCCCTGTCCCAGTCGGGCGTTGCTGCCGATGGCATTCAATTTTCCGCCGATCACGATGGTCGGATCGATGCCGGCGTGTCCCAGGATCGACGCGGCCATGGAAGTGGTGGTGGTCTTGCCGTGGGTTCCGGCAATGGCGATGCCGTACTTCATGCGCATCAGTTCTGCCAGCATTTCGGCTCGGGGGATCACCGGCACGTGCAGACGTTTGGCTTCAATGACCTCGGGATTATCGTCGTGCACCGCCGAGGAGGTCACTACCACATCCACATTCTTGATGTTATCCGCTGTGTGACCGATGCCGATCTCGGCACCGAATCCGGTCAGACGCTCGGTGATATCGCTGCCACGCAAATCCGAACCTGAAACCTTGTAGCCCAGGTTCAGTAAAACCTCGGCGATGCCGCTCATGCCGATGCCGCCGATACCAACAAAGTGAATTTTCTCAATTTTTCCGTACATGATGCCTGCTTTCTGGCGGGTTTGCCGGTCTACGCGATCCACGAATTTCGGGTTGACCCCACACCGGACAGGAGTTGCGCACGCTCACTGTAGGTATCGGCGGCAGCTCCGGCTGTGCGTGATCGCATCTTCTCCGTGAGCAGCTGCATCCGCTCTTCCCGGGAGACATCCGATATCTGCGTGCTGTTTGAAACAGACGTACGCTGCATGGGCTGCGGCAGTGGAATTCTGGCGGTTTCTGCGATGCGCATTGTTTACCTCCTCAGCATTTCGTCAACAATAATTTTTGCTGCGTCCCGTCGTGACAGTTCAAAGGCCTGTCTGCCCGTGCGCTCAACGGTAGCCCTGTCCGCTGCCAGTTCGCAGATCATCTCCCCCAGACGCCCACCGGTCAGTTCATGTTCAAGCATCATGAAACAGGCATCCTTCTTGAGCAGGGCCTCGGCATTTCTCCGCTGATGGTCATCCACTGCGTGAGGAAACGGGATGAACAGACAGGCTTTCCCGCAGGCCGTTGCTTCGGCAATAGTGGTGGCACCGGCACGACAGATGAGCAGGTCGGCCTGTGCGTATTCCGCTGCCATATCGCTGATAAAGGCGGTCACACGTGCCCCGATACCTTCCTGGTGATATGCGGCGGTAACCATGTCATGATCCTTTTCACCGGTCTGGTGGGTTATAGCAAGCCTGCTGATGCCACGCTTCAGCGCTGGCAAGGCTTCTACCACCGCCATGTTGATGGCATGTGCGCCCTGACTGCCGCCGAATATGAAAAGGTTGAATACCCCCTCCTGATCACTCTGTCCGTTTCTCCCTTTTGGCACAGAGGCGTCCGAGGGTTGATGGATATGCGTCACGTCGAGTATCTGTCGCCGGAGCGGATTACCGGTCAGCAGGGTCTTCTCTTTCGGGAAGTATTTCTCCGATTCCTCCAGGGTTACGAACACCTGACTGGCAAACCGGGCCAGCAGCTTGTTGGTCATGCCGGGGATGGCATTCTGTTCATGGATGTAGCGCGGGATCTGCATCCCCGTTGCTGCCAGCACCATCGGCAGAGAGGCGTAGCCGCCCACCCCCAGAACCATGTCCGGCTGGAACGTCTTGAGAATTGTGCGCGACTGGGCATATCCGTAAATCATCATCAGGGTGCCCTTGATCTGGCTCAGCCCGCCTTTGCCGCGAATTCCGGCCGCGGACACCAGTTCCAGGCGGTAGCCGGCCTGCGGCACCGCTCTCGTCTCGATGCCGCGCTCGGTTCCGACAAAGAGTACCTGATTCGCCGGATCGCGGGACAGAAACTCCTCGGCCACGGCTATGCCGGGGAAGAGGTGGCCGCCGGTTCCTCCTCCGGCAATCAGCAGCCTCACGTCCCCTCCTTGAGCGAGATAGGCTCGATCTTCAGGCCGGAGGATATGTTGAGCAGAATGCCGACCGCAAACAGGCTGATCAGGAGCGAACTGCCGCCGTAGCTGATGAAAGGCAGGGCAAGTCCCTTGGTGGGGAGCAGGCCGGTGACGACCCCCATGTTGACCGTGGCCTCAATGCCGAACAGAACCGCAATGCCCAGCGCCAAGAAACGTCCGAACGGATCGGGCGCGGCAACCGAAATCCGCATGGCGCGCTGAACCAGCAGGAAGAACATGCCGATAATCACCAGAACACCCAGAAATCCCAACTCCTCTCCGACCACAGAGAGGATAAAGTCGGTATGGGCTTCAGGCAGATAGAACAGCTTCTGTTTGCCTTCTCCGAGACCCCTGCCGAAAACACCGCCGGTGCCCAGCGCCAGCCAGGACTGTATGATCTGAAAGCCTTTGCCTTCAGGATCGCTCCAGGGGTTGGTCCATGCCTCCATACGCCCCTTGTGATATCCCCTGCTCAACTTGTACGCCAACAGCGGCAGCGCAATCAGGATCATTGAAAAAATGTGGGTCAATCTGGTCCCTGCTGCAAAGAGCATGGTCATGGCTACCGCCACCAGTGTCAGGGCACCGCCCAGATCAGGCTGCAGGGCCAGGCAGCCGATCAGGATGGCCAGTACGACCATGTACGGAATAATGCCGGTGGCGAAGCTCTTGACCTTGTCCTGTTTTTTGTCCAGCGAATAGGCCATGTACATGATCAGGGCCAGCTTGGCCATTTCTGACGGCTGCAGATTGAAACCTGGAAGTTTGATCCAGCGTGACGAACCGCCCGCCTTGCCCCCGATACCCGGTATCAGAACCAGAACCAGCAGGACCAGGCAGAGCAGCAGCGCGGGAACGGCCAGTTTCTTCCAGATCCGGTAGTCTATATGCATGACCCCCAGCATAATGCCGAAACCCAGAATAGCGAATATTCCCTGGCGTTTCAGAAAAAAGAAGCCGTCATGGAAACGCTTGGCAGCCATGATATTCGATGCGGAATAGACCATTACCACCCCGAAGCAGGTCAGTGCGATAGCCATCAGCATGATGATCAGGTCATATTCTTCAAGTTTTGCCAGCATCAGTTTCATACTGCTCCTACAACGCTTTTACTGCGGCTATGAAACGCTGTGCCCGCTCTTCGTAGTCGCGGAACATGTCAAAGCTTGAGCAGGCAGGAGACATGAGTACCGTCCCGCCGGAAGCGGTAAGCTGGGCTGACAGCCAGACCGCCTCCTCAAGAGTTGTGGCCCGATGGGTATCTGTCAGTGCGCCCAGTTCATCCTGCATGCGCTCGGCAGCTTCTCCGATCAGTATCAGGTGCCGTACGCGCTCCTGAATCGGTGCAACCAGAGGGGTATACGAGCCGCCCTTGTCTTTGCCGCCGGCGATCAGAGTGATAGAGTCAAAGCTCTCCAGGGCTTTTTCGACACTTCCCACATTGGTGGCTTTGCTGTCCTCGTAGTAGCTTACTCCCTTCACCTTGCGTACAAACTCCATGCGGTGATGCAGTGACTCGAAATTACGCGCTGCGGCAAAGGTCTCTTCGGGACGGCATCCTGTCAGCAGTCCGCAGGCCATGGCGGCCATGATGTTTTCCATGTTGTGAACACCCTTGAGTTTGATGTCGGCAGCAGGAAAGCGTACTTCAATGCCTTCATGGCGATAGCAGATCACGCCGTCACGGTGAAAAATTCCCTCCTCCAGCTCCTGTTTGCGGCTGAAAGGGAACAACCGCGCCTTGAGGCCCTGTGCGTATTTCCAGACCAATGCATCGTCACGATTAACGATAGCAAGGTCTTCGCCGGTCTGATTTTCGAAGATGCGCAGTTTTGCGTCGATATATTCCTGATAGCCGGCATAGCGGTCGAGATGGTCTTCGCTCAGATTCAGCAGTGCCGCAACCTTCGGGCGGAAGCTGCTGATCCATTCCAGCTGGAACGAGCTGATTTCCGCAACTACTATGTCAACAGGCCTGGCTGATTCAAGCAGATCGGTCAGCGGTTCACCGATATTCCCGCCAATGTATGTTGTAAAGCCGTTGGCTTTGAAGATCTCTCCTGCCAGAGTGGTGGTTGTTGTTTTGCCGTTGGTTCCGGTAATTGCAACCAGAGGAGCAGAAATGAAGCGTGCTGACAGTTCTATTTCGCTTATGATCTCTACGCCGGCCGATAGTGCCTTAAGCAGCAGGGGGTGATTTTGCGGCACGCCGGGAGAGACCACAATCAGGTCGGCGGACGTGAAATCTGTTTCGTCATGCCGACCCAGCACCCATCGAATATTGTGGGAATCCAGCTCCGATTGCACATCGGCCAGTTCGGATTCATCCCGCATGTCGGTTGCAGTTACCCGTGCAGCACGCTCTGACAGGAAACGGGCACAGGAGACACCGGTGCGAGCCAGACCGACAACAAGTATGTTTTTATTTTCCAGTTCCATAAATGTTCCCCTGCATATTTGGTTCACCTCATCTTCAACGTCGAAATTGCCACCAGCGCCAGAATAATCGATATAATCCAGAACCTGACGATGATCTTCGGCTCCGCAACCCCTTTCAGCTCGAAGTGATGATGTATGGGAGCCATGCGGAAGATGCGTTTTCCCCGGTACTTGTATGACCCAACCTGGAAGATGACCGACAACGCCTCGACCACAAATACGCCTCCGACGATCACCAGCAGGATTTCCTGCTTGGTGAGCACGGCGATGATCCCCAGAGTGCCCCCCAGCGAGAGCGAGCCCACATCACCCATGAATACATCGGCGGGGTAGGAGTTGTACCAGAGAAAACCCAGACCGGCACCCACCATGGCCCCGCACAGAACGGCCAGTTCACCGGCTCCCGTGACGCGGGGGATCTGCAGGTAGGCCGACAGGGTTGCGTGTCCGGCCACGTAGGCAAAGAGCATGTAGGTGGCCGCGTTGATGGTGACCGGCCCGATGGCCAGTCCATCGAGTCCGTCGGTCAAATTGACGGCATTGCTGGCCCCTACGATCACGAGGGTTGCGAAGGGGATGAACCAGATCCAGAGATCCGGGTGGAAATTTTTGAAGAAGGGGAAGTAGAGCTGCTCGCTGAATCCCGGCTTCAGAAACAGAAAAACCGCGACTGAGCCTGCCAGCAATACCTGCCAGAACATCTTCTGACGTGCCGACAGTCCTTTGGTGTCCTTTTTGACCACTTTCAGATAATCATCCACAAAACCGATCAGGCCATACCCGACGGTGATGAACAGCGCCGTCCAGATGTACGGATTCTTGAGATCCGCCCATAAAAGGGTCGGAATGACTATGGCTGCCAGTATCATGATGCCGCCCATGGTGGGCGTCCCCTGCTTTTCCAGATGCGATTCGGGGCCATCGGTCCGGATCACCTGGCGCGCCTGCAGGCTTTCCAGTTTGCGGATAATCCAGGGACCCAGTACAAAACAGACAATCAGCGCCGTTATCATTGCGTAGATGGTCCTGAACGTCAGGTACTTGAAGATGTTGAACAGCTTGACGTTGGCCGCCAGCGGATAAAAAATGTGGTAGAGCATGGCCTGGTTTCCTCTATCGGCGGTGGGCTCGAATCCCTTCCGCGACTTTTTCCATCTTCATGCCGCGTGACCCCTTCACCAGAACAAAATCGCCCTGGGAGGCCCGCGTGAGAATATCCGCTGCAATCTGCTCGTGACTCAGTCCCTGCCGGACGCCACTTGTCGGCATGCCGGCGCTGATGGCACCCTCTGCAATCCGTGAACTGTTCGTGCCGTAGAGATAGAGCCGGTCGGACACCTGAGCGGCCTGGGCACCAGCAGTCCGGTGCAGTTCGTCTTCATTGGCCCCCAGTTCCAGCATGTCGCCGAGCGCCACAAACGCTCTGCTTCCACCCTTGAGATCGCCCAGCGTCGCCAGTGCAGCACCCAGAGAGGCCGGATTGGCATTGTAGCTGTCATCGATCAGCACCAGGCCGTTCACTTCTTCCAGTTGGAAGCGCTTATCGTAGGGGCGAAACATCTCCAGTCCGTTTACGATGATCTCGGGCGGCACGCCCAGGGCATGAGCCGCTGCTGCTGCTGCCAGTGCGTTGTAAATGGTGTGCCGTCCGAACGCCGCCAGTTTCACGCTCAGGACTTCCTCTTCAATATGGAGACAGAATCGCTGGCCGCGGATGCCGCAGTTTTCGATTCCCGTGGCTCGAACATCCGCACTGCCCAGTCCGAAAGAGATGCGCCGTACACCGGTGGGTACAGGCAGGACGGCAATCAGCGGGTCATCGCTGTTGACGACGGAGCATCCGCCCGGTTTCAGGCACAGCAGCAGTTCACCCTTGGCTCGGGCCACGTTTTCAACGCTCCCCATACTTTCCAGATGGGCGGGAAATGCGTTCAGCACGACGCCCACCCGGGGTGCGGCGATCTCGGCCAGACGGTCGATTTCACCCGGTTCGCTCATGCCCATCTCCAGCACGGACCAGGCATGTGCGGAGTTAAGCCTGAAGAGCATCAGCGGCAGGCCGATCATGTTGTTGAGGTTTCCGGCGGTTTTCAGGCCGCGGCCGATCTGCTCCAGAATGGTTGCCAGCATCTCCTTGCAGGTTGTTTTGCCGTTACTGCCGGTTATGCCCACAAGCGGGATATCAAAGCGTCGGCGGTAGGCTGCCGCCAGGTCGCCCATTGCCCGCAACGTATCCTCAACTGCAATGCAACTGGTCTGAGTATCCGGTTCGTGGTGAGCCAGCCATGATTCAGCAGCCAGTACCGCTTGAACTCCCTGTCCAGGGACGCTTTCAATAAAATCATGCCCGTCGAAACGCTCTCCGCAGAGCGGCACGAAGAGTTCACCGGCAGTTACGGTGCGGGAATCGGTGGAGATGCCGGTCACCTCGCCGTCGGCTTCACCGATAATCCTGCCGCCGGTTATGGCGGCAATGTCCGGAATAGTGAACATTCAGGTAGCGATCTCCGCAAGGGCCTGTGCAGCCTCTTCGCAATCATCGAAGTGATGCCGTGTCGTGCCGATGATCTGGTAATTTTCATGCCCCTTCCCGGCCAGCAGGATTATGTCGCCGGTTCTGGCGCTGCGCACGGCCAATCGGATGGCTTCGCGCCGGTTCTCCCTAACAATAAAGCCCTTCGCATCGAAACCATCGGCAAGTTCATCGTGTCTGAATTCTTTCGTATTCAGCGTTTGAACACCCGCTTTTATCTGTCCGAGAATTGCCAGCGGATCCTCGCTTCGGGGATTATCAGATGTTACGATTGTCAGATCTGACCACTCGGCGGCAATACGCCCCATGATGGGCCGTTTGCCCGGATCACGGTCTCCACCGCAGCCAACGACCGTGATGATGCGCCCCGTGGCCAGTTCTTTGATGGTCGAGAGCACATTTTCCAGTGCGTCGCCGGTATGGGCATAATCCACCAGCAGGGTGATTCCGTGACGATTCTCTACCCGCTGCATGCGCCCCGGCACGGTAGCGTGATGTTCGATGCCGTATTTGATCGCCTCCAGCGGCAGATCAAGGGCGATTCCGGCCGAGACCGCTGCCAGGATGTTGGAGAGGTTGAAACGACCCAGCAGGTTTGATGCAAACGGGAAATCACCTGCAGGCGTGCGGATGCTGCCGCTGATACCGTTGACCGAAATCCGGATGTCCATGGGATACACATCACCGCGGAAATCGATTCCGAAGGTAATGACCGGGCAGGCGGACAGTTTCTGGATGGCCTCACCGCTTGGGTCATCCCTGTTTATGACAGCCCGTCGCCGGGGTTTGGTCGCATCCGGACGGAGCAGTTCCGAAAACAGCCTGCTCTTGGCCGCACGATACCTCTCCATGTTCACGTGATAGTCCAGGTGGTCGCGGGTCAGATTGCTGAAAATGCCCACATCGAACTGGCAGCCGTCCACCCGTTTCTGTTCCAGGGCATGGGAGGAAACCTCCATCACAAAGGACTTCGCCCCCGTATCGGCAAGTTTCCGGAAGGCTGCCTGAAGTTCAGTTGATTCCGGTGTCGTATGTGATGATTCAAGGCACACATTCTCGAAACGGTAGCTGATCGTTCCCAGTACGGCAGCCGGGAGGCCGGTTGCAGCAAGGATGGCCTCGATCAGATAGGTGGTGGTGGTTTTGCCATTGGTCCCGGTGATGCCGATCAAGGGTACCCCGGCTGTCGGGTTGCCATAAAACTCCGCCGCCATGCGTGCCATTGCAGCCCGTCCGTCAGTCACACGAACCCAGGGAATATCCGACGGAGCGTCTTCCTGGTTTTCCAGCACGATGGCCGATGCACCTGCCGCGATTGCGGCAGGGATAAAACGGTGACCATCTGCAGAGGCGCCGCGCAGCGCAAAAAACAGGCAACCCGGAGAAACGGAGCGTGAGTCACAGGTCACCCCGGAGATATCCACGGTGTCATCTCCGTGGATAACGCTGCCTGTAACCGGGATGAGGAGCTGACTGAGCTTCATACTGTCTCCAGAAATCTCGTGGCCGTTATGGCGGTCACGCAGACGGGGCAAACTTGATCCAGACCTCGCCGATCCCCCTTATTTTATGCCCGGGAGGCGGGTTCTGCTCCATGGCCCGACCGCTGCCCATCAGTCTGATGTTGATGCCTTTTTTCTCCATTACCTGCAGGACGCGGCGCATGCTCATGCCGTGGAAATTAGGCATGATGGCGCCATCTTCACCGGGCATTGCGTCTATGGATCCACCCTCCAGCGCCACTTCCTGCTGCTGGGGTGCGGGAGTTTTTGCAGCGTTCTTGTGTGCTGTCGTGCGGGTTTCGCCAGTCGGAATTATTTTAAGGTAGGCAAGCGAATTCATGGCAATGGAGTGAAATGCCGGAGCGGCAACCACTCCGCCATATTTACTCCCCTGTGGTTCATCCACGATGACCACGATAGTCAGTTTCGGTTTTTCTGCCGGGATGAAGCCGATGAACGATGCGGTGCGTTTTGAACCGTAACGGCGAGTCACCGCATCCACCTTCTGGGCTGTTCCTGTTTTACCGGCCACCCTGAAACCATCCACGGCCGCCTTCGTGCCGGTGCCGCCTTCGGTGGTAACGGTTTCCATCATCCGGGCAACTTTCTGAGCCGTTTCCGGCGATACAACACGCCGTACCACCTGAGGTTCAAATTTTTGTGAAACATGGCCATTGTCATCAAGAATCCGCTCAACCAGATAGGGCTTCATCAGGTTCCCGCCATTTGCAATTGTAGATACGGCCGAAGCCAGCTGCATTGCCGAAGTGGAGACCCCCTGCCCGAAGGCGATGGTTGCCAGGTCGACACCGTACCAGCGCTTTTTCAGGTTTCCGGGTGATTCTCCCGGCAGGTCTATGCCGGTCCGTTCCCCAAAACCGAAGTTGTGCAGGTAGCGGGAAAGCCGTTCTTCGCCCAGCCTGAATCCGATCTTGGCGGCCCCGATGTTGCTGGAATATTTCAGGACATCCGAAACCGAGAGCCGGGGGTGGGGATGGTCATCATGGATAATGCGGTCAGCAACCCGGTAGACTCCGTTTTCGCAGTTGAACATATCGGTCGGCTTGACTATTTTCTCCTCAAGTGCGGCCGCGACTACAAATATCTTGAATGTTGAGCCCGGCTCAAAACTGTCGGCAACAGTGCGGTTGCGCATCTGTGCCTGCGTATAGCGCGCATGCGCATTGGGGTTGAACGTCGGGAAGTTGGCCATGGCCAGTATCTTGCCGGTATCGGACTCCATCACCAGCGCCATGCCCCCCTTGGCGCTGTTTTCCGTTACCGCCCTGGCAAGCTCTTTCTCTGTGATGTACTGAATATTCTTGTCCAGCGTGAGGATCACATTTTTGCCGGGAGAGGCATTCTTGATGACCGTGCTCTTGACGGCTATGTCACGCCCCAGATTGTCACGCTCCGTAATCATGTAGCCGGTATTGCCCAGTATGGTGGCGTCGTACTTGAGCTCGATCCCTTCCAGGCCGTTCGGATCCTGCCCGGTGAAACCGAGCACGTGAGCCGCTACCTCGACGTTTGGATAGAAGCGCTTGTTCTCTTTGACGAAGCCGATCCCGCGCAGCTTCATATTCTTGATACGGGCAGTCATCTCAGGTGCCATACGGCGTTCCAGCCAGACGAAGTTCCTGGCACTGGAGATTTTTTTAACGAGTTCATGTCGCTGAGTGCCGAAAATAGGTGCCAGGACTGCGGCAGTGCCTTCGATATCGTTGATATGACGCGGTTCGGCGTAGCAGGAGTCCATTTCGACCGATACCGCCAGCGGTGTGCCGTTGCGATCCATGATCGCCCCGCGCGCCGGTGTGAGCGGAACGATTCGCTGGTGCTGCTTCTCGGCCTTTTTTACCATATCCTCGTGTTTGATGATCTGAAGGTAAAACGCACGACAGGTGACACTCAGGAACAACAGGCCGAAAAAAGTTCCGATCATTATGATCCGGATGCGCGCCCATTTTTCCCGTTCGTCCCTCATTTGACGAGAATGACCTGCTGCTCGGTCGGTAACGCCATGCCAAGTTCCCCTTTGGCAATTATCTCCACACGCGCAGGAGCCCGGAGGGATACAGCCTCCAGCCTGAGGCGTTTCTGGTCCTGTTCAGCCTCCTTGAGCATACGGCTTGACTCTGAAATCTGCAGATTCAGGTCGACCAATTTGAAGCGTGACCAGACATGAAATACTGAGACGATGGTCAGGAGAATCATAAAGATCATCAGGAACCTGAAAATATCCAGCCGACCGGTTGTCAGTTCCGCATTTCCAAACGGGCGAGGGGCGATAACTTTGCCATAGTCGGTTCGTGCCTGTGCCACGGGGTATTCTCCTTGCTTCCAAAAAAGTGCCGCCGACTGCTGTCAGTCGCTGGCGGCCAGTTTCTCCACAGCCCGCAGTTTTGCACTGCGTGATCGTGGATTTTCATGAATCTCCGTATCGGTTGCCAGAATCGGTCTACCCGTCAGAAGCCGTGCCCTCGGGGCTCTACCGCAGGCGCAGACCGGCAGATTTCGCGGGCAGAGGCACCCGGTGGCGTATTCCCGGAAGATATGCTTGACGATGCGATCTTCCAATGAGTGGAATGATATGACAACGCCGTGTCCCCCCGGTTTCAGGAGATCGAGAGCGCCCCTCAGACCTTTTTCCAGGTTTTCAAGTTCCCGGTTGACGGCAATCCGTACCGCCTGGAAGGTGCGGGTGGCGGGGTGAATCCTGTCGTCCCACTTTGCCTTGGGGACCGCCCCCTTGATGATGTCAACCAGCTGTAACGTTTCTATAACCGGCGATGCGACCCGGGCTTTGATGATAAATTGTGCAATGCGTCTTGCCCAGCGCTCCTCGCCATATTCCCGAATGATCCGCTCAAGCTCATCTTCCGGCAACCGGTTCAGCATTTCGGCTGCCGTCTCGCCGCTACTTGTGTCCATACGCATATCCAGCGGGGCATTCTGCTGGAAGCTGAAACCCCGTGTCGCGCTGTCCAGCTGGTGAGAAGAGACACCCAGATCAAGGATGAATCCGTCCAATGCCTGCATACCGAGGCGATTCAGATGAAGCCCCAGATCGCCAAAATTGCCGTGAACAAGGTGTGTCGCTGTCTCGAATCCCGCCAAACGCTGTCGGGCTGCGACCAGGGCTTCCACGTCCTGATCGATCCCCACCAGAGTGCCGCCGGGGGTGCAATGCTGCAGAATCAGCAGGGAGTGACCCGCTCCACCCAATGTTCCGTCCAGGTAGGTGCCGCCCGGTTGTGGGCTCAGAAACCTGATAACTTCTTCCGGCATGACTGAAAGGTGGTGAAACTCCTCCACTACAGTCCCAATTCTGCTGCAGCTTCAGTACCGCTTGGGAAGTTCTTCATGTTCTGGCCGCGAACCTTGTCCCATTCAGTCATGCTCCAGATCTCTATCTTGTCCATCGTGCCGACGAACTGGATCTCCCGATCCAGGGACGCATCCCTGCGGAACGTCGGCGGGATCAGAAATCGTCCCAGTTTGTCGGCGCTGCATTCCTGAGCCGGCGCAAGAATGGTGTGCATGATGCTCTTGCGTTGATCAGAGGTAAGGCCCTTGATTGCCTGAAATTTTTGTTCAAAGGCAAACCATTCGTTGTACGGAAAGATAAGCAGCCCGGAGCTCTGTTGACCATCATCCAGGTGTATCGGAGCCGAATTTGTCAGAAAAAAACGCTCATCAGAGTACTTGCTGATCAGTATTTCCCTGAACCTGGCCGGCAGGCTGGTGCGCCCTTTGGCATCTATGGTTGTCTCAAAAATTCCCCGGAACATGGCGCCCTCTTGGCACTAATTGCCATAATAATCCACTTTTTTCCACAATATGGGAAATTTATAGCGTCCGTCAAGGTCTGTGTCAAGATAAAATATGATTATTGTGAAGTTTTTCTGCACAAAAAAACCTCCCCCGTTTCCGGGAGAGGTTGTGAGTGGCGAGATATGTGCGCGGTTTATTTCTTGCGGCGATCCAACAGAGATACAACCTTTGAACTGCCAGCCTCCCGGCGCAGATTTTTTTGCTGTTCCTGCTCCCGCTGTTCCTGCTTCAGTCGCTCTTCTTCCAGCGGTGAGACGACCGGTTCAAGGCGGATCGGTGTGCCCCCCATGGTGAATGCGGCCCCTTCGATCTGGAACTCGTCCAGGATCCAGGTGAAAACCTGCAGCGGAAAGGTGAAGACCAGCAGGCGCACCTGCCACCAGCCGGGTTTGACGTCGGGGTTTATCTCTTCAATGCGGGCGTAGAAGCCCGGCTTGTTGTCAACATGAATGAGAACGACGTCGCTGATGGTTGCCATGGTGCGTCCTTGAACGTAGATTTATGTTTAAATTGGTTGAAGCAGTCCATAAGCCGGGTTCTGTTCCCGGTCAGGGTTACCCCTTCCCGGGCGATGACCATTCATCTGGGACTGCCGTTACCGGCAGCCTCGAGCAGCCAACCCGGAGGCACGGGCGGGACACCCTTGACGCCTCCCTATTTGGCCTTGCTCCTGACGGGGTTTACCTGGCATCCGCCGTCACCGACGGACCCGGTGAGCTCTTACCTCACCCTTTCACCCTTACCTGCCTGAGCAGGCGGACTTCTCTCTGTGGCACTTTTCCCTGGGGTCGCCCCCGCTGGACGTTATCCAGCGTCATACCCTGCGGAGCCCGGACTTTCCTCGCACGTAGCGCGGTCATCTGTCCTGCTTCAACCAAACCTTTGGAACAGTATTTTTTCGCCCTGGCTGCGTAAGTCTTCGAGAGCATTTGTGCGACGTGGCGCTGCCACGTCTCCGCTCACTCTCTCGACAGCCTTGCCAGAACAAAAAAATCCTCGTTCCATTTCCTGATGAAGATCGAAAAAAGTACGTGTCCTAAACTACCGGTTGCTGTTTGAGGATCAGCACGCGCTGGCAGTGCGGACAGGCATGCAGCTCATCCCCCTTGAAGAGGCTGTTGTAGAGCTGAGGCGGAAGATGCATGTTGCAGCCCTGACAGAATCCGTCTTTGGCAATGGCCAGGGCCTGACCACGACGCTGTTCACGCAGGCTGTTGTAGCGTTTTACGAGATTAGCAGGAAGATCCTTCGTGATTGTTTCCCGTCGCTTGCAGTCGCTGTCGATGTCCTGTTGAACCTTGTCGATCTCGAGCTGCTTTTCACTGCGGCGCAGTTCGGTGTTCTGTTCCAGTTCCGAAAGGTCAGCTTCAGCGGTGGCAACTTCAGCACTCAACTCTTCAAGCTGGGAGATCTTCAGCAGTACCTGCTCTTCCAACTCAGAAACCTGCTTGCGGGCTGCGGCAATCTCCCGGCCGACCGCCTGATACTCCTTGTTCGTCTTGATTTCCTTCATGTTGGTTTCAGATCGCCGGATGTTTTCAAGCTCGGCCGCATGACAGGCCTCAAGTTCCCCCTTTTTTGTTTCAGTCTGCACCGATCGGGTTTTCAGGGTTGCAAGCCCTTCACGGGCCGCGTCAAGAGCTTGGGAAATGCCATTCAGTTCAGCCTGTAAACCGCTCTGTGATCCCTTTAAAATGTCCACCTGCTGGTCGATCTCCTGCAATTGCTCCAGTAAATTCAGTCTTTTCTTCAAATCAGCATCCTCCGTGTTCCTGCCATGTGGAATGTGTACGTAATTTCACTGTCGTGCGGTTATTCTGAACGGATCGGTTTCAACGGTGCAGGCTGTGACGGTGCAGTCTGTAAAGCCCGCTTCGGAAAGCTTCTGCTGCAATTGCCGCTGTACCGTCGTCACCATGATGATTTCAGTGGAAAAATGGCCGGCGTCGATCAGTGCCAGGCCCGAATCTTCGGCATCCCGAGCATCGTGGTACTTCACGTCGCCGGTAACCAGGACATCGGCGCCGAGCCGGACTGCGGCCCGGATCAAGGAAGCGCCACTGCCGCTGCAGAGAGCCACCGTGCGGATTACTGCGCCAGGATCACCCACAAAACGCAGTCCCGGTGTGTCAAGAACTGTCGCCACTTGTGCAGCAAAATCAGCGAGTGTGAGCGACTGCGGCAAATGTCCCATGCGCCCCAGCCCTCGTTTTGTTCCTTCATTGAGCAGCGGGTACAAATCGTACGCCGGTTCTTCGTAGGGGTGAGAAGCCAGGAGCGCCTTGATGGCCCGCGGCAGGTTGGTACGCTCGATCAGCAGCTCAAGACGCTGCTCGGCCAGTATTTCCCGCTCGCCAACTGTGCCAATGAAAGGCCGTGCCCCCTCCAGCGGGGTGAAGGTGCCTTCGCCCGGCGCTGAAAAAGAACAGTCACGATAGGCGCCCAGGCAGACCGCATGGGGGAAGAGTGCAGTGCGTACATTGTCCAATTGCTCCTGAGGAACAAAAACAACCAGTTTTGCCAACTCCTGTTCCGAGGTAATCTGGAGCGGCACACACCTGTCCAGACCGAGCAGCTCCGCCAGCACATCGTTCAGCCCGCCGGTTGCGATATCGTAGTTGGTGTGCATGCTGATAACGGAAAGACCGTTGCGAATGGCCGTGTGTATCTGTCTGCCCTGGGGAGTGGCGGCGGATATGGATTTCTGGGCCTTGAAGATCAGGGGATGATGAGTGACGAGCAGTTGGCACGACGAGTCGATAGCGGATTGGATTACAGCAGGGGTTGCATCCAGAGCAACCATTACACGGGAGACATCTGCCGAGGGATCCCCCAGTTGAAGTCCCACATTATCCCATGTCTCAGCCAATCCGGGTGGAGCTATTTTGTTAATAATTCCAAGTATATCAGAGACTTTTGCCATTATTGCCCGCTACAAACAAAAAGAGTGCAACCTGTCGGTGTGCACTCGTGTGGAAGTGATGATATGGGTCGCCCCGTTTGTCGTATTGCCGGCATCCGGCGTATCTTCCTCGTTATGGATTGGTGGGCCCACCAGGACTCGAACCTGGGACCAACCGGTTATGAGCCGGTGGCTCTAGCCAACTGAGCTATAGGCCCGTGCGAACGAGTCATACTAGGGAAGCATGCCGTGACTGTCAAGCAAAAAATCAGCAATATTGCAAGTGTGCAGGCTGTCATGCCCGCGAGATGAATCTGCCGTCGCGGGTATCCACCTTGACCCGCTCACCCGATTCCAGGTAGGGCGGTACCTTAATTTTAAGGCCGGTCTCCAGTATGGCGTCCTTGGTCTCAGCAGTGGCGGTGGCATTCCTGAGGGCCGGTGCCGTCTCGGTAACGGTCAGCTCGACGGTCATGGGCAGGTCCACATTGACCATACGCCCCTCGAAAATCCCCAGAGTAACTTCGGTGCCATCCAGCAGAAAGGGCGAGACATCCCTGAAGTCGTTTCCGGCCATTTCAAACTGGTCGTAGGTTTCCAGGTCCATGAACATTCCGGCCGCCCCATCGGTGTACAAAAACTGCCCCTTGTGGCGCTCAAAGTCGGCTTCATCAACCTTGTCGCCGGAACGAAAAGTCTTTTCCAGCACCTGCGCGGTTATCAGATTCCTGTATTTGGTCTTCACCATGGTGTTGGCGCCACGGGCGGTGGGGGAGCTTACGGTGACATCGACGATCAGGCAGGGGGCGCCGTCCAGTTGGATGACGAGCCCTTTTTTAAAATCAGAGGTGGTGAACATGCGTAAGAAATCTCCCGGTATTTATTTTTTTCGATACTCTGCTGACGGCCAGAACGGTATGCCGCCGCGCGGTGTGAACTCCCCGCGAACCGTTAGCCAGACCGGGTCGAGCAGGCTGACCAGATCGTTGCAGATGCGGTTGACGCTGGCCTCGTGGAATTCGCCATGCATGCGGAACGATCCCAGGTAGAGCTTGAGACTCTTGCTCTCCACGCAGCGCTGGTCAGGCTGGTAATCGATGACGATTCTGGCGAAGTCGGGCTGGCCGGTCATGGGGCAGAGACAGGTGAATTCGGGGCACTCGATATGCAGTGTTCCGACAGCGCCGACCGGGTTCATTTCCGCCCGGGCAAAGGGGCTGGGAAACTGCTCCAGAAGAGTGCCGTCAGGCTGATCATAGCGGTACGTCGTCGTCACGGTGCCGAGCGATTGAAGGTTTTCGTGAAGCGTCATAAACATCTCCCTTGTGGTCAAACCGGAAATCTGCGATACCATAGCAAACAGGCTGTTTGCAATCATTTTTTCATCTCGATGGCAGCTGCCTGCCGGGAAAAGCATGCATCTATCACCAACTGGCTAATAATATTTTCGTTTCAGTTGTATAGATTCAGTTTTATGATAAAGTCGTGCCGTAGGGTAACATCCTACACCCGTCCGTAGAGCGATTTATTGCTTGAAGGGGTCAAAATTGGCACACTTTTGCGCGGACAGACAGACAGAAAACCTCCTCCTGACAAATACTTCTGTAAACAGTTGTTCTGATTTATGCCAGTGTAAACCGGCGTTGCGGGTTTTCCGTGCGCCGGTTTTCGTTTTGCTTCGTTGTCTGAGTCCGGTTTCACTTTATTCGTGTTGGAGTATTGGAGGAAACACGCATGGGTTTCGGCAGATTAAAATCTAAGTCACTCAAAACAAGGGTGACTCTCCTCACACTGTTTACCTTCCTGATAGGCGCCCTGTTTCTGGCGATATGTGCGAGTTGGATACTTCGTGAGGATATGAAGCGCCTTCAGGGGCAGCAGCTGCTGTCTACGGTTTCCATTATGTCGGATAATATCAATACCGAGATAGGCAGTCGTCTTGATGCATTGAAGACCGTTGCCACAAAAATTACTCCGGCCATTCTGGGCGATGCGACATCCATACAGAAATTCCTCGAAGATCGTCTGACGCTTGCAAGTATGTTCAGTATTGGAATGTATGTCACCAGACTTGACGGTACTGTGGTCGCTGATAGTATGGTCTCCTCAGGTCGGATTGGCGTGAATTATCTGGATAGAGACTACATATCCGAAGCTTTAAAGGGAAAAGCAGTAATCGGAAAACCGGTTATGGGTAAAAAAACCCATGCTCCGTCCCTTGTATTGTCGGTACCTATTATTAATCCTGAAGGCAAAGTGATTGGTGTACTGGCGGGGTCTATCAATCTGGGTCTGCCAAGTTTTTTTGATAAGCTTACGCATATCGGCTATGGCAAAACCGGCGGCTATTTATTGGCAGCGCCGCAACACAAACTGATTGTCACCGCAACGGACAAAAGCCGCATCATGAAACCGCTGCCCGAACCGGGCATTAATCCCCAGTTGGACAGGTACAGGAACGGTTTCGAGGGTTTTGGCATTGCTAAAAATTCCCTTGGCGTTGAAGAGCTGACGGCATCAAAACAAATTCCTCTGGCAGGCTGGTTCGTAATAGCCAAGATTCCCACTGCGGAAGCCTTCGCACCAGTACACGACATGTTGCGCCGTATGATACAGTCAGCCATTATCATCAGTTTACTGTTAGGTGGTCTGGTTTGGTGGATATTGAAGAAACAACTGACCCCTATATCCAGCACTATAGAAACATTGAGCGCCCTGTCGTCCAGCGATCAACACCCACAACAATTGCCAATTACGGAAAAAGATGAAATCGGACTACTGATCGGCAGCTTCAACAATCTGCTGGAAGCTCTGGGGCGACGGTCAGACGCTTTGCAGGAGAGTGAAGAGCGTTTTCGGAACATGGCAAACTCAGCTCCGGTGCTGATCTGGATTGCCGGTACTGACAAGCTCTGTTACTGGTTCAATAAAGTGTGGCTTGATTTTACCGGTCGGAGCATGGAGCAGGAGTATGGCAATGGCTGGGCGGAAGGAGTACATCCGGAAGATATTGATCGTTGCCTTGAAACCTACACAACATCATTTGACAACCGCCAATCATTCTCCATGGAGTACAGGCTACGTGCTGCGGACGGTCAGTATCGCTGGTTGCTGGACAATGGTACTCCAACGTACGTACAAGGTGTTTTTTCTGGGTACGTTGGATCATGCACTGATATCAGTGAACTCAAACAAGCTGAAGAGCGACTGAATCTGGCCAAAAGCGAATCCGATAGGCTCAGCGATGAGCAGGCGATTATTCTCAATAATGCCGGGGTAGGCATTTCGTTTGTTCAGAACCGCCACCAGAAGTGGGCCAACAACACCTTCTGCGAAATATTCGGATACAAACCGGAAGAGATGGAAGGAACACCCACAAGCACGTACTTCCGGTCAGAGGAGGAGTACAACCAGTTCACAAAAGAAGCGTATCCTGTGTTGGCATCGGGAGAAGCTTTTTCAAAGAGTCTGCAAATGCCCCGAAAAGACGGCACACTGTTTCACGCACGATTCATAGGTAAGACTATCAACCCGGAAAACTTGTTTGATGGAAGTATCTGGATGCTTTCAGATGAAACCGTTCAGAAAAATTTGGAAGCAAAGCTGATGGAGAGCTACAACCTGCTGACCACCCTCTCTCATCAGGTTCCGGGGATGATCTATCAATACCAGGTGTTCCCCGATGGCCGTACCTGCTTCCCGTATGTCAGTGAAGCTGTTATCGAGATGTTTGGACTCAGGCCCGAAAACATGCTTGAGGACGCTTCGCCGTTGTTCGCGTTAGTACATCCGGATGATGCTGACGTATTACAGGAGACATTTGCGGAATCAGCCCGTACCCTGCAACCGAGGGAGCTTCAATATCGGATCAACCTTCCGGGTCATGGCGTGCGCTGGCGTTACAGTTCTTCCCGTCCGGAGAAAAGGGAGGATGGCAGCATCGTCTGGCATGGTTTTGTGAACGACATCACCAATCTGAAAAAGCTGGAATCAGACTTACAGGAGGCCACGGCAGCCGCCGAAACAGCCAACCGTGCCAAGAGCGATTTCCTCGCCAACATGAGTCACGAAATCCGCACCCCCATGAACGGTGTCATCGGTATGGCGCAACTGTTATCCATGACCGAACTGACCGGAGAGCAGAAAGAGTATGTTGCGGCTCTTACTACATCGGGAAAGAACCTGCTGACACTGATCAACGATGTGCTGGACCTGTCCAAGATCGAGTCGGGAAAAATAACCATTGAAATGGCAGATTTCAGCCTGAAGAGCTGTATTAATGATGTTGTACTGACACAGCAGTCATTAGCGTATCAAAAGGGACTTTCGTTCACGGTCAATCTGCCCGATGATCTCCCCGGTCTGGTAACAGGAGACCAACTGCGGATAAAACAGATAGCTCTGAACCTGATCGGAAACGCCATCAAGTTCACGGAAAAAGGGAGCGTAACGCTGACGCTCCAGGTTCTCAAACAACACAGCGGCTCGGCACTGATACAGTTCTCCGTTCAGGACACCGGCATAGGCATATCCGGCGATGCTTTTGAAAAGATATTCCAGCCGTTTTCTCAGGAAGCTGTCTCCACATCACGCCTGCATGGCGGCACCGGCCTTGGATTAACCATCAGCCAGAGCCTTGCCGAACTTATGGACGGGAAGATCACCGTAGAGAGTACGCAAGGGGTCGGAAGCTGTTTCATCCTGACTGTTCCCCTATCCGTCGTCAGTAAATCAGCCCCGGAAAAAGAGGTACATGCAGAGTTAGCAGTTATCTGGGAAGGCAAACCCCTGCGGATACTGCTGGTCGAGGACAACCCCGTCAACATCACCTTCCAGACCGCACTGCTTAAAAAAATCGGACATGACGTTGTGGTGGCTGAGAATGGGATTGACTGCCTGTCACTATACAAGCAGAGTGCATTCGATCTCATCCTCATGGACATAAACATGCCGCTCATGAACGGGGAAGAAGCACTGCGTGAGATCCGGAAGCAAGAAGAGGGGACACCATACCATCAGCCGGTCATCGCCCTGACAGCCTACTCGCTGCGTGGTGACAAAGAGCGATTCATCGGGGGAGGGTTCGATGGCTATGTATCCAAACCGCTGGAGATCGATCTGCTTGTCGAGGAAATGAAGAAGGTGATGGGCGAGGTCACATGATGAATATCAAAACAAAGCTGTTACTGACCGTGTTTATCTCATCATTAGTTGCGCTGGCCGCGCTTTCCGGTATTGCCGTTAACCGGATGCACCTGCTTTCGGAATCCGCGCTTGCCATCGAGAAAAACGCTCTCCTGAAGGACTATGACCTGTTGATTAAAGGGCAGGTACAGTCCGCCGTCAGCCTGTTGGCAACGATTGAGGCGCGAGCAGTAACGGGCGAAATTACGCGCATGGAAGCTCAAAAACTGGGAGCCGACCTGGTACGACAACTCCGCTTCCAGAAGGAGGGCTACTTCTGGATTGATACTGTTGATGGCACCAATGTCGTACTACTTGGCTCGACGAGTGAAGGAAAAAACAGAATCAATCTGCAGGACAATCATGGCAAATACTTCATCAGGGAGATCATCAGGCAGGGACGCATGGAAGGTGGCGGCTACACCGATTACTGGTTTCCCAAGGCAGGCGGCAGAGAACCACTCCCCAAGCGGGGCTATTCACTGGAGTTCAAACCGTGGGGGTGGGTTGTCGGGACCGGCAACTATATTGACGACATAAACACCATCATGGCTGAACACCGCTCCTTTGCCCAGAAGGAGTATACCGCAAATATCCGGTTTTTTACCATTTCTTCATTCATCCTCATCCTGGTATTTCTCGGTATCGGCTTCATGGTTTTTCGGCTGCTGAAAACCGATAAAAAAATTATCGAGCAGGCTGATGAAAATCTACAAAAGAGTGAAGCGCGTTTTCAGCAACTTTTTGAGGAATCGCCGGACGCTTACTCACTTTTGGATGACAGTGTTTTTATCGACTGTAATAGAGCCACAGAAGTGATGTTGCGGGGTGATCGACTGCAGATTATTGGAAGAAAACCTGATAGCTTTTCACCCGAATACCAGCCGGACGGGAGGCTATCCGCTGAGGCCGCTGCAGAAAAGATGGCCGAGGCATTTCGCACCGGAACAAATCACTTTGAGTGGCTGCATCGTCGCCTGGACGGTTCGAATTTCTGGGCGGAAATTTCACTTTCAGTAATGACTCTGCGAGAACAGACGGTGCTGTTCAGCAGTTGGCGCGACATCACCGTGCGCAAGCAGTTGGAAAGCGAGATGCGGCAGCTCGTTGAGGAGCAGAAGATTATCCTCGAAAATGCCGGGGTCGGCATTGCATTTGTCAAAGAGCGCCGTATCGTATGGTCCAATGCCACCATGGGCAGCATGTTTGGTTACAGCGCTGAAGAGATCACGGGCGTAGATACAGTGCTTTTCTATCCATCTCAGGATGCGTATGAACAGTTCGGCAAAGAGGCCTATCCTGTTCTGGCACAGGGAGAAACGCTGGAAAAAGACCAATCGATGTGCCGCAGGGATGGCAGTCTTTTCACCGCCAGAGTCTCCGGTACGCCCGTCGATAAATCAAATCCCGACGCTGGCAGTATCTGGATATTTTCGGATGTGACGATTCAAAAGGAGCTGGAGTCACAACTGCACCTGGCCCTGGACGTGTCCCAGGCGGCAGAAGCCAAAGTAAAGCTGTTGCTCCAGACCACCGATCAGGGCATCTATGGTATTGACAATAACGGTTGCTTTACCTACGTGAACAGGGCCGGTCTGGATATTCTGGGCTATGAGGTCGAGGAACTTCTGGGCAGGGACTCACACAGTACCATCCACCACAGCCATGCCGACGGTTCACCCTATCCTGCAACGGAGTGCCCCATTTATCGGGCCAATGCCGCCAGAAAGAGCTGCCGGGCGGATAACGAACTGCTCTGGCGAGAGGATGGAACCTCTTTTGATGCTGAATTTTCCTCATACCCGGTTATTGAGTACGGTCTATTCAGCGGCTCGGTTGTCACCTTCTCGGACATTACCGAGCGCAAGCAGACTGATAACAGGTTGCGCAAGCTGCTGCGCGCCGTCGAGCAGAGCCCGGTTACCACCGTTATCACTGATCTTGAGGGGACGATTGAATACGTCAACCCTGTTTTTACCGAGCTTACCGGCTACACACCAGAAGAGGCAATCGGTCAAAACCCTCGCGTGCTTAAATCAGGTCAAACGCCACCGGAAACTTTCGTTGAATTATGGACAACCATCACCGCCGGTAAAATATGGGAAGGTGAATTTCACAACAGGACTAAAGATGGCCGCTTGTTTTGGGAACACGCCGTCATTTCTCCACTTCTCGATTTAAACGGTACTGTAACGCACTATCTGGCTGTCAAGGATGACATTACGGAAAAGAAAGGTATCATGGAGCAGCTTGTTGCGGCAAAAGAACATGCCAATGCCGCCAACCGCGCCAAAAGTGAGTTCCTGGCCAACATGAGTCATGAGATACGCTCTCCCATGAATGGCGTCATAGGTATGACCCAACTTCTGGAGCTGACGGACCTTACGGAAGAGCAGAAGGATTATGTAGAAACGCTCAGTATGTCAGGCAGATGCCTTATCTCTCTTATCAACGACATCCTCGACCTGTCCAAAATCGAGTCCGGCAAGATTACTCTTGAACAGGAAGAGTTCAATCTGCCAGAAAGCATCAAAGAGGTTGTGAAGATACAGTATCAAGCAGCCCTTAATAAGGGTCTTAAACTGCATACCAAGCTCCCGGGGGATATTCCTGATGTATTGATAGGCGATCAGCTTCGGGTCAAGCAGATCGTTCTCAATCTCATAGGTAATGCCGTCAAGTTCACCGCAGAAGGCAGCGTCACCACCACGGCAACAATCCTTGAACAGCACGCTGACAGCATGCTGGTACAGATTGCGGTACGCGACACCGGAATCGGCATATCACCTGACGCCCTTGATGATATATTCAAACCATTCGTTCAGGAAGATAGTTCCATCACCCGTAAATTCGGTGGTACGGGACTCGGCCTGAGCATCAGCCGCAGCCTGGCTGAACAAATGGGGGGAAGTATCACCATTGAAAGCACCCTCGGAGTCGGCAGCTGTTTTATGGTACGCCTGCCATTCATAATAGGTGAGAGTACGAAAATCAGTGAGGAAGCTTCATTACGCTCAAAGATCACTCTGGATGGCCCGTCATTACGGATACTCCTGGTTGAAGATGATGCAACAAATACTAAATTTGCATTATCGCTGTTGGAAAAAATGGGTCATAGCGCAATTCCGGCCGAGAATGGCAGGGAATGCCTTGCGGCGCTTGAGCAGGGAGAATTCGATCTCGTGCTGATGGACATCCAGATGCCGATCATGAATGGCGAGCAAACGATACAGGAAATCCGTGCGAGAGAAGCAGAAACATCAAG
>CAIPTY010000036.1 GCA_903868145.1 uncultured Desulfuromonadales bacterium
ACCGGTAATTGTATAGTTGGCGTTGTCGAGGGTCAGGTTGGTCAGGCTGGAGATATTCTGGCTGCCGAAGTTTTTGCCGGCGAGCGTACCGGTACCCCCAACTGTTACGGTGTCGCTTCCAACCTTGTTGGATACGGTGAGTAGTGATCCGGCGATTGAGGTGGTGCCGTCATACGCCCTGCCGCCGGTCAGGGTGATGGGTCGCTGGCTGACCGTCCAGGTCACCGCATTGCCGGCGGACAAGACGTAGGCGCTGTTACCCAAGGTGATGCCATTAAGAAAAGGCGTCAGGCTGTAGGTGGTGGCGTTGGACGTCGACGTGGGGGGCGTGCCGGACAGATAGCTGGACCCTGATGGCGATACCACGCTGGGCGAAGCATCGGCCACCGCCGTCATGCCACTGGTCCACGTGGGTGACAGGAAGTAGCCAAAGGTATAGACCGGCGCGTTGCCATATACGCTACTGCTGGTGATCAGGTCGAGATAGATGGGTGTCGTGAATTTCTGCCACACAAAGGTGGGATACCCCTGATTCCCGCCGGCGTCGACTTTCCAGGTATTTGCAAAATCCCAAGCGGGATTCACGTTGCCATTGGCTGCGGTTGCCGAAGTGAAATTGGCTTGCAGCTTCATGTTAGCAGTGCTCATGCCCCAGAATTGTCCCGCCACATCAGCGGCACCTCCAGCACCAGTTGCAGCACTGCCTTTACCGTTGGTTCGTCCGGTGGTTTGATTGTCGTAAAACGAATTCGTAATCGCTGCGCCACTAGAGACACCAACCAGTCCGCCCGTCCACGCGGCACCACCAGAGGAAACAGCGCCAGTGGCATAGCTATTGGTAATTCCCGTGCCGTAGCCAGCCAGCCCACCAACCGATCCTGTGCCTGTGACACTTCCTGTGGCATAGCTATTACTGATTGTGGCGACGTTACCCCAGGATGCCCCGCCAACCAACCCGCCCACGCTCGAAGTTCCGTTGACATTGCCAGTGGCGTAGCTGTACCGCACAGTACTCCTGTTATCTCCGACCAACCCGCCAGCCCGACTTCCGCCGTTAACTGCGCCCGTCGCATAACTATTGCTTACGATCCCTCCGCTTAAGTTCATTCCAACTAAGCCGCCACCAATGGCATTGACAACGGTAACGCCACTTGTGGCATAGCTGTTATAGACCGTGCCACCATTAAGCCCAACGAGCGAGCCAACCCCCGAATACGCATCAAGACTCCCCCCAAGTAACCCCACATTTCGAGCCACTCCACCAGTGTCGATTTTTCCAATAAGACCAAACCCGTATCCAGCGCCTGGAACATTAATAAAATTAGTACCCAATGTAATGGTGTGTCCCAATCCATCGAACGTTCCAGTGAAAGGCGATGCGGAGCTACCAATTGGCGAAAAGCCTGTGCTGGCATTCCATGCGGAGGCACTGGTCGCATCAATGTTCGTACCCAGCACATAATTGGTGGTTAAGTTTGCCGTCGCAGCCATGCCCTGCAAGGTAGCCGCGCCGCCCGTGGCATCGGTAGCAACGCCCAAGCTGGTAATCACGGTGTAGTTTTTAACCGCACCATCCGAGCCCTGCTTGGTGGTGAAGTTAGTCGTGCCTGCGGGGAGGTTCACCACGCCGCCAGTCGTGGTGATGTTGCTGGTATTGCCTGCCGCGACTGCGCCCTGACCGTAGTACAGCGCGAGGCTGGCGGTGCTGGTTGCCGTCATGGTCGCGTTGATATTGATATTGCGATACGCATTCAATGTGAGCAAATTGGCAGACCACGAGACGGCATCGTTCACAAAAATATCGCCATTACCCGCAACAGTGCCCGTACCACATCCGGCAACACCGGTGCAAGTCACCGAGCCAACTGCGGTTTGAATCGTCACGGCCCCGGCACTTAGTGCTGACGTTAATGCTGCTCCGGTGATGTCGCCGCCACTGGCGGCGATGGTGAAGTCATAGGGGTCAAGCAACCATGAGCCAGACAAGCCCATTGCTGCTGCAGTACCAATGCGGGCGGTGTCGCTTACCTTCACATGCGCACCTGATGTTTCCACAAACCCGCCGTTACCCCCGTTTGGAGCAGACGCATCCAGGGTTCCACTCACCGTCGTGGTGCCGCCTTCCATGTCTGACACCAGCAGGATGCGCCCCGATTTGTTGTCCAGTGTCTGCGCCTCGATAATGCCACTGTTATTGACCGCCGCCTTGGTCAGAGTGCTGGCCGCCTTGGCGGTCATAACCACCATGCCTCCGTCGGCCTTGATCAGACCCTTGTTTTCGGCCAGGGCATCCACGGCCCCTTTATCCACGGTGTAGCTGATCAGGCCGTCGCCGGTGAAATCAAGTGACACCTGGTTTCCTGCCGCCAGCAGCACGCTGCCGCCGTTGGCTGTGATGCTGCCTTCGTTCTGCACTTTTGGGGCGATCAGGGCAACGACACCACCCGGCATGGCGTTGATGACGCCCTGATTGATGACCGAACCGGCGTTGCCGGGGTTGGTGAAGGTGAATTTATTGGCCAGGAAGTCGCTGTCCTGCATGTTCAGGCTGGAGGCCACCAGTCCGCCGACATCGACACGGGCACTGCTGCCGAAGATGATGCCGCTGGGATTGAGCAGGAATACCTTGCCATTGGCTGAGAGGGAACCAAGTATCTGCGATGGGTTCTGATCCTGGATGCGGTTGAGCGCGGTGGACGAGCTGTTGGGCTGAATGAATCTGACACCGGCGCCAGATCCGATGTTAAAGGTGTTCCAGTTGGCAATCAACTGCTGGCTGGACTGATTGACCGTCATCTGGCTGCCGCTGGTGGCGATGCTGCCGCTGCCGGTGGTTATCCTGCCACCGGTCGGCAAAGCGCCGGGGTCAAGGGCAAAGGCTGCCCCGCCCGCCGCCAGCAGCGCAGCAACGGTAAGCGCGCCGACGGTGCCGCCGGGGCAGCTCCCTCTGGCGGATACCTTTTCCGACGCAACGACCCACATTTCCCTGGCTTTCGACCAGATCAGGCGATAAATTCTGTTCATATTATATTCTCCTTTGTACGGGAAATTGATTGTGTATTCAGAGCCTTCAGAAAAACAGCATCCCCTGCAACCAGAAGCGGTTGGCTTCGGATCGGCCATCGGAATCCTTGCCGGTCATGCTGCGACCGGGGTTATCGCCGATGACATGGGCCCAGCTTGAACGCAGCGAGAAGATGCCGTTGAAGGAGTAATTGACGCCCAGACCCGCGCCCTGCAGCCAGTAATCGTTCTTGTTGGTTGCCGTGCCGAGCGGTACGGTGGTGAAAAACTTGCGCTGGCTGACAAAACCGGCGTCATAGAAGCCCGCTGCCTGAATACTGCCCCAGGATGCAGGGGCGGGGATGTCATAGCGCAGGTCTACGTTGAAGATGTGCCCCTGATCGCCCCCACCTTCACCGACCGGGTAGGAACGGACACCGCTGGGACCGCCCAGGTAGAGCTTTTCGCTGCTGCCCAGGTTATCGCCGGAAAGCTGCCCGCTGTAGGAGAGGTTGATTGTGGTGCGATCCACCAGGCGTTGCAGGCGGGTGACGCCGAAGTTGTAGCGGGTAAAGGCGCCCTGGGTTCTGGTGATGTTGGCATCGGCGATGGATTCGTGGTAGTGGCCGGTGGTGGCGCTGATGTTCCAGGTGCTGTAGCCGCCCCCCAGAATGGTGTCGTACGTATCGCCGCTTACACCGATGACGCCGCTGTTGATCTGCCTGTCGCTGGTGTCAACGTTGCTGGAGCTGTCGGTGAGCGCCTTGAATGAGTAGGTCAGCGAGGTGCTGATATTGGCGGTGCGGCTGCGCAGTACCGGATAGCTGAGGCCCGCGTCAACGCTGTGGCTCTGGCCTTCGGGCTTCAGAGACTGGGTGGAACCGGAGATTATGTCGTAGTGCATGCCGGTGTAGGCCAGGTTGGCCTTGAGCCCCCGTGAACCGATAGGGGCGGTGTAGCCAAAACGCCCCGAGGTGAGCCCTTCGGAGCCGGTAATCATCAGTGTCATCTGGTCGCCGTAGCGGAATGGATCGTTGATGGATAAGAGGCCGTTGCCCCTCCAGGAACCGGTGTAACGGTTACCGTAGTTGTCGCCCCAGATGTTGCCGGTGAAGAGGCGTCCTTCGGTGACATCGATCTCGATGCCGCTGCTGCCGGGCTGTGCGCCTGCAGCCAGCGAGGCCTTGGCGGTGACTCCGGGGAGGTCGTTCATCAGCAATACGGCACGCTCAAGCCTTTTCTCGTTCAGCGGCTGATCGGGGCAAATAGCATGCTTACCGATGTCGCGCAGTACACCGTCCCTGATACGGGCTGAACTGGTGCGCTTGATGGTGAGAGCGCCGTCGACTTTACCCTGGACAATAGCTATTTCAACCGTACCGGAGGTCACATCCTGACCCGGCAGATAGGCGCGTGCCAGAAACCACCCCTTTTCCTTGAGAAAGGCGCTGACCTTTTCGGCCACGCCCTGCAACTCGCCAAAGGAATGGCTCTTGCCGACGAAACCTGCTACGACACGCTGAAGTTCCGGTTCCGTGGCAAGTCCTTCGTAACCGCTGAACCTGAAGGCTTTGACGTCTACCCTGACACCGGAATCGGCGAGTGGCTGACGTTCTTTGGACTCTTCCGCCTTCGGCAACTGCTGTGGAAGCTGCCGCTGGGGCTGCTGCTCACGCAGAAGCTGACCGGAATCCGGCGCTGACGCAGCATTGGTAGCGACGGCGACGGTGAAGAGAAATAGCAATAAGACGAGAGTTTTTCGGTGCATGGCAGCTCCTTGGCTGAGGATCAGAATATATTGTGATCGTTGCATACGTATGTACTGAAAATAAATGGCGCTGAATTTAACATTACTAAAATCCTCTTCGCTACTGACGAATCCTGACAAATCCTGACAAACTTAATTTTGTTGTGATTTTCATGCATATTCATCCCTGTTTTCTGTTTCATATTTTTAGTTGTGTGATAAATTACGCGGCGCTTACTGAAAATATCGGGAGAGTGAAACGTGCGGATTACAACTCCACCCACTGAAAAACCACCCTGCGTAATCGCAATTGTGGAAGATGAACCTGAGATACGCGCCCTTGTTGCCAGATTTCTTGAATCACACGGCTTTGTGGTCTGGACGGCGGATTCGGCAGAGAGTTTTTATCGTGAGCTGGTGGGCAGACATACCGATCTGGTGGTTGTGGACCTGGGATTGCCGGGCGAAGATGGGTTGAGCCTTATTGCCCATCTGCACGCCAACGGGGAACACGCTATAGTGGCGTTGACGGCGCGGGGAACGCCTGATGATCAATCTATCGGCCTGGATGCCGGTGCGGACTACTACTTCGTCAAACCGGTTGATCCGCAGCTTCTTATTTCCGGGATCAACGCAGTTTTACGCAGACGATCCGGCTTTATCATCCCCCCTGCTGACGATGGCACCGGTACATGGCTGCTCGTGCAGGAAGAGGGGACGCTGGTGACGCCAAACGGCTTATCGCTTTCTCTCACCTCACGCGAGGTGCTGCTGCTGGAGTGCCTGATGGGTCATGAACATGCTGTTATTTCAAAGGGACAGTTGCTGGAGTTGTTCAAACAAGGAAACGACGAAGGTGATTTCAATCGTATTGAAGCCCTGATCTCCCGCCTGCGCGGCAAGGTAATGAGCGCTTCTGGGCTGCGTTTGCCGGTACGTTCAGTTTATGGCCAGGGGTTGTCGTTCGTCGGTCACGGCATGGTAAAGTAGATACCGTCCGAGTGGGAGCGGTATATTGAAGGTCAATCCATGAAAATTGATATAAAAACGCTTGCGGTTATACTCTGTCTCAGCAGCTTTCTCCATGTTATTGGGCTTTCAGTGCTGTACCGCATAAACATGGTTCGCAGGGGGCTTGGCTGCTGGTTAACCGGGAATGCGCTCTGGGCACTGGGGTTTGTCTTCAACTTTGTGCGAGATGTGCCCGGTGTCGGCCCGTTTGCAATTGTCGCCAACAACGCCCTGTTCATGTCCGGACTGGCGTTCATCCATATCGGCGTGCAGCGTTTCTTTGACCGGGACGAACACCACGCGTGGCTGGTGGCCTTCTGCACGTTTGCAACCGTGACGGCCTTTTATTTCACCTTTATTGATAACGATCTGGCGGCCCGGCGGGTTAATTTCTCCTTCGGCAGTGGCATACTGTTACTTGCAATCGCCCGTGCCCTCTCGGTAAACCGGACCCATCCGCTTGCCTCATCTACATTTGCTCTACGCGCGGTGTTTCTCGTCGGGGGTATTTTCTTTGTGCTACGGGGCCTGACACCGTTTATCGGCGCAGATGTGGGCAGCATTTTTTCCGCTACACTGACCCAGACTGCAACCTATGTGGTTGCGCTTGTTATCAGCACCCTCTGGACCCTGGGCTTCATCATCTTGATCAACCAGCGCCTGGCTTTTGAGACCCGGCAAGCAAATGAGCTGGCCGAGGATGCGCGCCGTGCCGAGCACATGATGCTGCTGGAACAGCGGCAGTTTCTCAGTATGATGAGCCACGAGTTCCGCACCTCGTTGGCAGTGGCCGATTTTGCTGCGGCAAACCTGACGGAGGTGCCGCCGCTTGATCAGGACGACATTGACCGGCGGGCACAGATGATCCGGCGGGCAACCGGTTCAATGTCGCAGTTGATTGAAAACTGCATGAGCAATGAACGGATCGAGTTGGGTGGATTTAAACTGATGCGTCAAGAGACCGATATCAATCAGCTGATTTCTGAGGCGACTCATCTGGTGAACGTGTCGCCATATCACCACCTGCAGATCGAGTGTGACGAGGCAACGCCCATATGGTCGCTTGATCCGACGCTGATGAGGATTGCGTTGTCTAACCTGGTTGACAATGCGGTCAAATATTCTACAGGGGGTACGATAACGGTGCGGAAGCGGCGATCCGGCGACGCTCTGAGCATTACGGTGGCAAATCAGGGGTCTGGTATCAGCGCAGATGAATCAGAGAAACTGTTTCACAAGTTTGTACGGGGTTCCGCTGCCAATCGGGGCAAGGGGATACGGGGCACCGGCCTGGGACTGTTCATCAGCCAGCACATTGCCCGGGCCCACGGTGGTGATGTTCGGCTGCTGTCAGGTGAGAAAGAGGCTACGGTGTTTGAGATCAGGATACCTGAATGAGAAACGTACCCGGTGGGCAGGGGTTTGGAAAAATACGGACTTTCTCAGTCATTTCCTTTGTGTTCTCTGCGTCTCTGTGGTAATGAAGCTCTCTAAAATCACATGTCGGGAGCTGGACGGGTATGGAATTTGACAAGAGCAGACAATTTTCATCCGAAGCTGAGATATTAAAGGTGCTTGGTCATCCGATCCGGCTCAAGATTGTGGCGGGGCTCTGTACGAAAGAGTGTAACGTCAAACACATCTGGGAGTGCCTCGAGTTGCCCCAGGCCACCGTTTCCCAGCATCTGGCGCTCCTGAAACACAAAGGGATCATCGAGGGAAAACGTGAGGGGGTTGAGGTTCATTACCGCGTCATCAATCCGCTGGCCAAAAAGATCATTGCCACTCTGTAACCTGACTGCCGGGCTTTCTGGCTACCAGGTAAAACACCTCGTACGTCGCGGGAATGGCTCCTCCTGATTGAAAACGCTCCTGATACACCCTGGATGTCTCATCCAGAATTCTGCGCCAGCCCAATCCCCCCCCACCATGTCTATGTGCACCCGCCCCGATATTTTTGATTGACCGTAATAATTCAAACATATCCGCATGATACTCGATTTCAATCTCGCTCGTCAGCAGCGCACCGTCAAAACCTGCCCGCTCAAGGGACTGCCTGACTTCCGCCATCTCCCTGAAGGTATGCAGACGGTTCAGCAGAACATTTCCTCTCTCGCCGAATCGCTCCACCATATAACGGCAACATTCCCGCAGCTCCCGCAGGGTGTTGCCGCCAAAAAACGCGATGCAGAGCAGGCTGTCAGAGCTCATTACCCGGTGGCATTCCTGAAAAAAACCATCCAGATCTGCCAGCCATTGCAGTGTCGATGTAGATACCAGCAAATCCGTCGATCCCCGGCGGAAAGGCAGCAGTCCGGCATCCGCCTGCACGAGCGTTACTCCCGGGCCGAGGCGCTCTCGGGAGCGGCAGAGCATGGAATACGCCAGATCAAGTCCGCTCAGCCGACTCTCCGGATACAGACGACGCAGAGAATCGAGCAGCAGACCGGTTCCGCAGCCGATATCAAGTACAGACGCAGGCGCAGCGGAAAGATGGCTCTGCACAAGCTCTACGAGTCGTCCGATCACCCGTTTCTGGACGGAAGCATGCCGGTCGTACTGCGGGGCATGGCGGTTAAATGCACCGGATACGCTATGGGTGTCGCGCACTATTTCCACTCACATTCTCCACAAAATCCTTCACACAGGCATTAAACTCTGCCGGACGAGTCAGGAACGGGGCGTGCCCGCAACCGGCAAATACAAACCGTTCGGCCTTCGGCATCCTGTCTGCCATGAAACCGGATGCCCCCGGCAGGCAGATATCATCCTGATCGCCGTTCACAATCAGCGTTGGAATATCAATCAGACTCAGGCTCTCACGGATATCGGTATCAATCAGTGACGTTAGCGCCTGCAGGGCTGCGGATGTGTCGGGCAGGGGAACCGCGGCGAGCAGTTCTTGCACCTGATATGCCTGCGCCGGAGTTTCCAGCTCACCCGACGCGAACATGCGTGCGGAAAAGCCGTCCCGGGCACGCTGAATATTTCTCTTGACCTTGAGCGCCATACCTTCCGCTTCTGCCAGCGGCAATCCGTGAGGATACCCGGCTGTCCGCGTAAATCGCGGGGTGGCACCGATCAAGACCAGAGCGGACAATCGGTCTGCAAGCAGACGCGATGCGGCAACTGCGATTTGGGCGCCAAGCGACCAGCCAAGCAATACTGCGCCCTGAAGATCGAGTTGCGTAAACAGATCTGCAATCGCTTCGGCACATCCAGCCAGAGAAAATCCCTCCGAAGGAGGCGAGGACAGGCCATGACCCGGCAGATCGAGCGTTACCAGCCGGAAGGTTCCACCCAGCCCTTCAATCTGAGGAGCCCAGATCGCAGATGACATACACCAGCCATGAAGCAGCACAAGCGGCGTTCCACCCCCCTGAACCTGATACCAGACCCTCCCGCTGCGACAGTACATCAGATAACTCCCAGCGATCTTCCCACGGTGGCGATACGATCTGCGGCCCATTCCAGATCATCGCGTGTGTGTGTTGCCATTACCGTGCAGCGCAACCGGGATGCACCGGCCGGCACCGTAGGGGGTCGGATGCCCTGGACAAAAACGCCTTCATCCAGCAGAAGCCGGGAAAACCGCATGGTGGTCTCTGCCTCTCCAACCATGATGGGGATGATCTGGGTGGTGCTTCCCGGCAGTTCAAAACCGGCCTGCCCCAGTAGCTTTCTGAACAGCGCCGCATTTTCGGCGAGCCGCAGTCTGCGCTGTGCACCTTCCGGTGACCGAACAACCCCGATGGCGGCAGATGATGCGGCCAGCACTGCCGGAGGGAGAGACGTGGAAAAAATGAAACTGCGGGCGCGATTGATCAGCAGATCCCGCAGCGGAGCTGATACGGCCGAATATGCGCCGAAACTCCCCAGGGCTTTCCCGAAGGTTCCCATCTGGATATCAATATCATCCGAGACCCCCAACAGCTCCGCAACGCCCCTGCCCTGCTCTCCCACAACGCCGCTGCCATGGGCGTCATCCACCATGAGCAGCCCCTTGAATCTGCGTTTCAGTTCAACAAGCTCGCGCAGGTGCGCCATATCGCCATCCATGCTGAAGACGCCATCGGTAACAATCAGGATGCGCCCGTTGCTGCGATTTTTTTCCATACGTTTTGACAACGCAACATGGTCATTGTGCGGATACCGAATCAGCCGCGCTCCCGACAGCAGTGCGCCATCAATGATGCTGGCATGATTGAGCCGGTCTGAATAGATGACATCTCCTCGACCGGCCAGCGCCGGGATGATGCCGGTATTGGCGGCATAGCCGCTATTAAAGAGCAGCGCCGCATCGGTATTCTTGAAGCTGGCAACTTCAGACTCCAGGCGTTCATGCAGTTCCATGGTGCCCGACACGAGCCGTGAAGCGCCGCTTGAGGTGCCATACTGTTGGGCAGCCCGCACAGACGCCTCGATCAGCACCGGATGATCGGCCAGGCCGAGGTAGTTGTTGGAGCAGAGTATCAGCACCGACCTTCCGTCTATCTGCACGTGAGCAGATTGACAGCCGCCGATAACACGGGTAGAGCGAAACAATCCCCGTTCCCGAATCTCTTGAAGTTGTTCTTCTATCGAAATTTCCACGAGCCACCTGAATGGTCAACCAGTAAAAATAATCTGGTTGACAATAGATTAAAAAAAACACGAGCCCTGTTAGACCGGGGCTCGCGTTGAAAACCTTTTACAACACAGCAGAGCTGCCTTTGCGGCCCAACTCCTCCACAACCTTCTTGACATCCTGGGCTCGCCCGCGGTCACAGACCAGCAGGGCATCGGGGGTGGAGACAACAATCAGATCGTGCACACCCACCGTGGCCACCACCCTGTTATCGGCATAGATCAGACAATCCGAGGAATCTATCGAGATGTGTTCGGTCGAGTTGATACAGACGGTTCCTGCAGAGTCCGGTTCAACCACTTCAGGCAGGGAACTCCAGCTTCCCACATCGCTCCACCCCATCTCCACCGGAAGTACCTGCACTTTTGACGATTTTTCCATAACCGCGTAATCTATGGATACGTTCTCGACGGCTTCGTAGATCGATTCGATCTGTTCATCAAGATCAGAGAGTTCCCAGACATCATTATTAAAGGTTATTTTTGAAAGCGCTGCAGACAGGTTGGCGCCATACGCAGCGATCTCTGCGAGAATTGTATCGGCTCGCCAGACAAACATGCCGCTGTTCCAGAAAAAATTACCCTCATCCAGATACCTGACAGCCTCTTCCAGAGGGGGTTTTTCCACAAAACGTCTGACCGGGAACGGCCCCTCTCCCCGAAGTTCCATATCCGCCTCAATATACCCGTATCCTGTCTCAGGGCGTGACGGCATAATGCCAAGGGTTACCAGATAGCCGTTGCGTGCGGTGTGGGCGGCATGAATCAGGGTCTGTCGCAGGGCCTCCTCATCCTTGATGAAATGGTCGGCGGGCAGGATTGCCATAACCCCTTCCGGGTCATGCGCGGCAATAACCGCTGCAGCCAGGCCGATTGCAGGGGCAGTGTTTCTGCCAACCGGTTCTGAAATAACGTCAATGGGGATCTTGCGGAAATGAGCCAGTTGACGCTCGGTTTCTTCCGTCTGAATCCGATTGGTGATGATCAGGATGCGTTTTGGCTTGAGGGGGAGTATCCGCTCTACCGTTCGCTGGAGCATGGTACGATCGCCGGTGATGGAAATGAGCTGTTTGGGGCGTGCGGCGCGTGATAAAGGCCAGAATCGGGTTCCTGAGCCACCCGCCAGAATAACAATGTACATATCCGGCTCCTCTATTTGTATTGTATCCGATCAATAAAATCGGCAATTTCACGTGAGAGAAGGTTGACGGCACCGGTAGTGTCGTAGATATCCCAGAGCGTCTGACGGAAGTAGGCGACCTCCTGGCCATTGCCACCGTCATGCAGTGTCCCCACTACCGATATGCGAAACCTGCCGATCCGTACAAAGGTACCTTTCAAGACGAGCGTTGTAGCCGTAGCAGTACCGTTTCGCGAGATATTCTGATAGGTCCGGCGTGATTTGACGTAACGCTCTATTCCCTCGGACATCTCGGCAGGAATCCGTGAGTAGCGTAACTCCCTGCTGCTCATCTGTCCGTCGCCAGCACTGCTGTAAAGTTCCCGCTTAAGCTCAAAATCGGTGATCAGCAGGGATTTGTAGGCAGACAGGTGCTTCTGGTTGGTGACGATTTCCTCGTCCATCACAGCCGTGGATGTGGCGGCACATCCGGCAGTCAGAAGGATCAGAAGCAGGACACCCAAAAACGTCTTCAGGCGTCGGGTGATGTGTGTCACCCGATCAGACCGCATCGGGTTTCGTATCGCTGCGGTTGTAGTCATCGTCAAACCGCACGATATCGTCTTCGCCCAGGTATTCTCCGTTTTGAACCTCTATGATCACCAGGGGAATCTTGCCGGGATTCTCCAGGCGATGATTCTTGCCGATTGGAATGAAGGTGGATTCGTTGACGTTGACCACCTGCTGCTGATCCCCGCAGGTTACCAGGGCTGTGCCTGAAACCACAATCCAGTGTTCGCTGCGATGGTGGTGTTTCTGCAGGGATAGCCGCTGTCCCGGCTTCACTTCAATGCGCTTTATTTTGTAGCTGGTGCTCTCGTCGAGTACCAGATATGAACCCCACGGACGTTCGCCTCGTTCCATACTTTCTCCCCCGGAATTTATGATGTTCTCGCATCAAGATAGTTTTTCAATGCGGATCGCCATTGCTGGAGACGTAAACCGGTATCCCGCTCAAGTTTTCCGCAATCCAGTGTTGAATACAAAGGGCGGCGGGCCGGTCGATTCAATTCATCGGTCGTCATGCCCCGGACGAGAACCTGCCGTCCCGTTTCTTCAAAAATGGCCTGTGCAAAGCCATTCCATGAGCAGAAGCCGGAGTTTGCAGCGTGATAGACGCCCCGACTCCCGGTTTTCACAAGCGCCAGGATGGCGTGAGCCAGATCGACCGTCCAGGTGGGCGATCCGATCTGGTCATCAACAACGGATAGCTCATCCTTTTCTGCGGCCAGACGCAGCATGGTTTCTACGAAATTCTTACCGTGCCGTCCGTATAACCACTGGGTACGAATAATCAGATGATCGGGATTGAAGGCCGCATTCATCTCGCCGGCCAGCTTTGATTCTCCGTAAACGCCCAGCGGACAGGGGGCGTCATCCTCCATATAGGGACTGCCCTTGCCGCCATCAAAGACATAATCGGTGCTGACATGGATCAGTCGAGCGCCGATTCCTCGGCTTGCCATGGCAAGATGCGCCACCCCTTCGCCATTGACCTGCATGGCGGTTTCCACGTTGATCTCGCAGGCATCCACGTCGGTATATGCGGCACAGTTTATGACAACTTCCGGCTTCAGGGTCCTGATGATACGCTCGGTCGACTCCAGCGAGGTGATGTCGATTTCATCAATATCCACGCCACGGGCCGCATCACCGATGAGAGCCATCATGTCGCGTCCCAGCATGCCATTGGCGCCGACCACCAGGATCATGACCGGCCGCCATACTGATTTTCATAATATGTTCGATATGCTCCGGAGGTAACATCCGCCACCCACTCCTGGTGCGCCAGGTACCAGTCGATGGTTTCGGTTATTCCACTCTCGAAGGTGTAGGCAGGTTCCCAGCCCAGATCCCGTTTGAGCCGTGAGGCATCGATGGCATAGCGCCGGTCATGGCCGGGGCGATCCTTGACAAAGGTTATCAATTTTCGGTTCTCACCTGCCACACGGTGTAGACGCGCGTCAAGCAGGTCGCAGACCAGGTTGACGATGTCGATGTTCTTCCATTCATTATTGCCGCCGATGTTATAGACCGAACCGGGACACGCCGTCTTAAGGACAACTTCGATGGCGGCAGCATGATCGCCCACATGCAGCCAGTCCCGGATATTCAGACCATCTCCGTAGACCGGCAGTGGCCTCTTATTTATGATATTGTGTATCATCAGCGGAATCAGCTTCTCGGGGAAATGGTAGGGGCCGTAGTTGTTGGAGCAACGGGTATTGAGCGTCGGCATGCCAAAGGTTTCGTGGTAGGCCCGCACCAGCAGGTCAGCCCCGGCCTTGCTGGCAGAATAGGGGGAATTGGCGGCCAGAGGGGTCTCTTCCGTAAAGTAGCCGGAGTCTCCCAGACTGCCGTACACCTCATCTGTGGAAATCTGCAAAAAACGGAAATCCGCAACAATACCTGCCTGCCAGTGTTTTCGGCTCTCTTCCAGCAGTATCTGTGACCCCAGCACGTTGGTACGGATGAAAATTTCCGGCCCGGTGATGGAGCGATCCACATGGGATTCCGCTGCGAAATGGACGACCGCATCCACCTTTTCCTGCGTCAGAAGTTCTGAAACAAGCGCTGCATCGCCAATGTCACCCTTCACAAAACGATACCGGGCATTGTCGGCGATAGCCGTGAGATTCTTCAGGTTGCCGGCGTAGGTCAGTGCGTCCAGGTTTGTTATCCGGCAAGCCGGATTGTTGGCGGAAAATGAATGAATAAAGTTTGAACCTATAAAACCGGCTCCACCGGTAACCAGTATGGATGTGGGAGAAAAAGACACGCGGGTAGCTTCCTTTCAAAACATGATCAGCATGAAATCTTCACGTTTCCTTTTAGCACATTATTTGCTAGGATGGGAACACTTTTACCAACCGGTTGTGCAAAAATGAAAGGAGACGTTGATATGGGAAATAAGCCTAAATGCAGGTGCGGCAGTGATGAGCACGCACATCTCTGCATGCTTCGCAGTAACCTGCTGCACGATGAGATTGAAAGGATAACCAGTAAGCCGGAATTCTATTGTTTCATCTGTGGAGGCGAGGCAAACTGCGCCGACAACGTCTGCGAGCCCGCACAGATCAAAAAATAGATCTTTTCTGCTTTCAGTCAACTCTCCGCCACAGCACCGTAATCATTCATCTTACAGGGAGGAAAGCTTATGCGCGCGATATTTTTTGGCATGGTTCTGTTCTACACTTCGGTTGCCACAGCCGATGTCATCAACATGGAGTTCAAGTTCACCCCCTACATTGGTGATTCGGCACAATCAAAACAGGTTGAGACTGTTCCCGGTAACGCCAGGGTATTTATCAATAACGTATTCCTGGCCGAGCAGGAGGTTCGCGAAGAAAAGGTTCCGGTTCTGTTTGAGGAACGGGAGATCGCTCCGGCAGTATGGATGCCGATGAGCTCGCTGGGAGCAGCTCTGCGCAAGGGCAAAAACATGATACGCATCGAGTTTGTGCCCGCAAAAGCCAATAAGCCATATAACGCACGGCTTAGCTGGGCGTATGTGATGGATCAGTCAACCGAGAAAAGCGATAACGGCCATTTTCAATCAACAAACCAGAGCGGTACGGGCCAGGAGGACAAGACCGTAACCGGTAAAATCGTGCTACAGCGTGAATTCATTGCAAATTTTGCTGCTGACCAGCCGTGGCATCATTATCCGCCGGTGATATCACTGAGTGACGAAGACAAGAAGATTCTGGCTCTTATGGTGAAAAAACGGTCGGAGATGTTTAAACCCAATTTTGCTGGACTCTACGAGGTGCTGGGTAAATATCCGAATATGAATCTTGATGAGCTGAAAAAAGCACGATGTCTCGATAAGGCATATACTGCGGGTGTTCGGATCAATCCTCCCACCCAGAATCAACTTGACTTTATCCTCTCCGGCAATCCGGAGGTCGTTGTCAGCCGCACAGCTTATGCTCCGCTCTATGCTTTCGATGAGAAAACCTTTTCACGCATCAAAGGAGATGAAACCCAGATGTGCGCCGCCATGGCACTTTCCTTTGCCTATCCGCCTCGATTTGTAGTGGTGCGGTCACCGGCAGGTACCTGGGAGATCGTCTACTAACGCGGTACGTTAACGCCTCATGTTCGTTGTTTCACCGTGGATGGCACTTGGTTGTCACCTGGAGCGGGTCGGCTGCATTTTCATATTGTAGCCGCTACTGTCAGTAAACGTACTTCAAATGAGATCGGTATGAAAACGAGAACAATCAGACTGCTGATAGCATTGGCGTTCATGGCACTTGTTCCAGCATGCGCCACCACGCCTTCACACCCTGACCTGCCTCAAAAACCTGTAAAGATAGCCCTGGTATTAGGAGCAGGTGCGGCCAAAGGGTTCGCACACGTGGGGGTTATTAAAATTCTGGAGGCACAGAAGATACCGATTCACATGATTGTCGGTACCAGCTCTGGAAGCTTTGTGGGTTGCCTGTATGCCTACGGCTACGATGGATATGCATTGCAGGGTATTGCGCTCGCACTACAAAAAAAAGATGTTGCGGAACTGACCATACCTGACAACGGATTTGTCAAGGGAGAACGACTGCGCGATTTCATCAACACAAAAGTCCATAATCTGCCGATTGAAAAATTTAAAATCCCTTTTTATGCGATCGCAACAGACATTAAGAGCGGAGAAGGGGTCGTCTTTAACTCCGGAAACGCAGGCATGGCGGTACAGGCAAGTTCAGCAGTGCCGGGGGTCTATCAACCGGCGAAATTCTCCGGGACAAGCTATGTTGACGGGGGCGTGGTCAATCCCCTTGCTGTCGATGTCGCCAGAAAATACGGAGCAGATGTGGTAATCGCGGTTGACATCACCTACGGCGTTGATGCAACAGTGCCCACCTCTACTATGGAAACTGTCATGAAGTCCATGGAGATCATGTACAACAAGATATCACAGATTCCTGTCAGTCAAGCCGACGTCGTCATCAGGCCAAAAGTGGGATTCGTCGGAGCAGCGGATTTCAACTCACGTAACGCAGCCATCCTGGAAGGAGAAAAAGCAGCCTCGGCAACCATCCCGAAAATAAATGCGATACTGGACAAACTCCGCCAGGAAGGGCGGTTATAGTATTCAAGCACAGTACGTGTCTGTTTTCGGGGACAATTCCCTTGTTGCAATGGCGGTCACCTTACAGATGCTGCTGGTTTTTGTCATTGCGCATTCGCATCAAGTTTTTGCGCCACAAGATCCGCAGAATTTTACTCCGGCTGCCAAATCGGCACCACAACTACATTTTACTGAAGATTTGCCAGCATCAGAAGACTCATTTGATTTGTTCTGATGCTGGACTATTGAATCTTCAAGCGACCTGATCTGCACTGTCAGTTCTTGTATTTCCGAACTTTTAACCTGCAGTTTTCCCTCATCAATAGCACCGTTTTGAATCATCTCATGCGCAAGTTCGCCCAAATCAGTGAGTAGTTTTTTCTTCTGGGCTTCCAAAGCGCATATATCGCTTTTCAGCTTGGTTGTATCAATCAACTCCTGAGTTAATGCGGATGCAGTCGCAACCCCTTTATTGATGGTGTCCTTCAACTTGTCAAAAAAGTCAGCCATAATTCCTCCCACACGATAATTTATTAACATTCATACATATATGCTACATGGTATATCACCCAAACATCTTGCCGTCAAATAAAAACCCACGAGTAAGAAAGATTTGGCTACTCAAAAAAACTCTTCAGTAAATCAGATGTATGCCATAACGGTTCTCCTATATTTTGGTGTTCAGTAAACGATACAAACTCTCAGACAGAAAACAAATACATGTGATAATACAGCCTGTTTAAAATATTGTTGGCATCTGACTAAAAATAATTGTTGCAAGTATTCAAAAGATCGAGTATCAATGGGATTCACTTCATGTCGCGGGGTGGAGCAGTCTGGTAGCTCGTCGGGCTCATAACCCGAAGGTCAGAGGTTCAAATCCTCTCCCCGCAACCAAATAATTTCAGGGACTTGCGTAACCGGCAAGTCCCTTTTTTATTACGTTATTGGTCATTTGTACCCTAAATTGTACCCTAACGTACCCTAAGGGGCCTCTGCCGCCGCTCTATGAGAGGATGCGCACATGGCCAGTCTTAAGAAACGTGGTAAAACCTATTACGCTCAATACTATAACGGCACCCAGCAAGTAAGAAAAAATCTCTATACCGACAGCCTCCAGATTGCCAAGGAGAAGCTCCGGCAACTGGAATCCGCTCTATATCGTCAAGTTGATATCCCCCTTCCCACCAGGAACACCGTCGAGAAGATTGTCGGCGATTACGTTGATCACCTTTATATCGTAAAGCGCGACAAGAACGCTCAGAAGGTTATCTCATACCTGCGGGACGCTTTAGGCCCGATCTGCGACCAGCTCAAAATCAAGAAGCAAAAGGTGGCAGATAAGTCTGTCAAACGGAAGGCCGTTCACCCGATTAATCCGATTCAATCGGTTTACTTCGAGCAGATCACTACTGAGGATATCTCACGATTCATTGCCTCGGTTGTCCGCAGTAAGGGGATCAAACCGAAGACTGCCAACCGGTACCGGGAAATCCTCACCAGGTTGTTCAACTGGGCTACCACACAGCGTGGTGTTGTGCTGCCAGGCGGAAAGAACCCTGCTGCAGCCGTTGAACGTTACAAGGAAGCTGACCCGGTGATCGTGTACCTGTCTTTGAATGAGATCGAAGAGCAACTTACCGCGCTGGCAGATGAACCACAGCTCCAGACAATGGTGGCCCTCTATATCTATACTGGCGTCCGACGGGAAGAGGCTCTATGGTTGACGACTGCCGATATTGATCTGGATGCCGGTCCCTACGGCATGATCTATATTGTGACCAAGTCTATTGATGACAAGGACTGGCATGCCAAGACTCATAAGAAACGGGTAGTTCCCATCAGCAGCCAACTCAGAGCCTATCTGGATCGGTATACTCCGATGAAGACTGAAGAGAACTGGTTTTTCCCCTCACCTAAAGGGGCTTTCTGGGATCCTGATAACTTTTCATCGGACTTGAGGGAGTTCAACAGGAAGATGGGGTTGAAATGGTCATGTGATGAATACCGGCATACCTTCGGCAGCCAGCTGGCGAGAAAGGGGGAGAGTCTATACAAGATCTCCAAATTGATGGGTAATTCCCCCGAGGTATGCCGGAAGCATTATGCTCACTTGGAGCCTGATGCATTGATTGACTCGGTTGAGTTTCCTGTCGAAGGTGGGAAGGCAGTATCACCCCCCCAGCCCTTGGTTTCATTATCGGCTCCCATAGCGGTACAGGAACCCGAAACGCCCAGGCTGAGGTTGGTGGTCAATAACCGGTAGTAACATCGATAGGGGTAGTGCGGGGACTACCTCGGGGGACTCGCGAATCCGAGGTAGCGGAGCTATTCAATTGTAGGGGTTAGCGCATGGCAATCATGCGCGATGCTTCATAGGCCTCCACCTCCGTGATGAGATACCGAACTGTCCCATTCCGACCGCTACCGAGACAGAGACGGGTCATACCGGCCAACCGGGCAAGGCGATCGACCGAAGATCGACCGCACCGCCAGCGGGCAGCCAGCTCCCTCGGCGAGATGAAAGGCCCCCCCGAGTCGGCTCGTACTACAGAACCACGATGGCTCATAACTCTCCTCCAGACGCAAGAAGGCTCGCTATGGGTGTCCCCATGCGAGCCTCAGCGTCCAACCGATGTGTAGATTTTACTCCCTAATAGTCTGTTGTATGTTACATAGCAGCCGATGTTCCGCTGGTTGGCTGGAGTTTCGCCGAGCACTCAGTGGTTGGCTGGATGCAGGGTTTCACCCTTTGATAGGCTGGGGTTTGACAATCAACCGGTTGTGGGTATTGCTAATGATTGACTGGTGATTGCAACGCTTCCAGTAGTTGGTTGGGGATACGGCTACGGCCTTAATTTTCCTGCCTTCTTGTACCGAGACCTTCAGCTTTCCTTCAGATATTTATATAGCGTCTCTCTGGAACATTTGTATTCCCGCGCAACCTTTGCTTTTGGCACCCCGGCGGTAATCATCTGCCTAACCTCTTCCACCTGGGCGTTAGTCAACGACGCTTTCCTTCCTTTATAGACACCCTTCATCTTTGCGATCCGGATTCCCTCCGCCTGCCGCTCCTTCAGGATCGCCCTTTCAAATTCAGCAACCGCGCCCATGACAGAAAGCAGTAATACTGACATGGCGGCGTCATCGCCGTTGAATACGAGGTTCTCCTTGACGAAGGTTACTCTGACTCCACGGTTGGTCAGATCCTGCACCATCTGTCGCAGGTCGATGAGGTTGCGGGCAAGTCGGTCCATGGAATGCACGAACAGATGATCCCCGTCGCGGACGAAACGTAACATCTCCTGTAACTGTGGTCGGTCGGTTGACTTGCCGGAAATTTTGTCGGTGAAGATGCGATCCATTGCTAGACCGTCCAGTTGCCGTTCGGTGTTCTGATCGGCGGATGAAACTCTGATGTATCCAATTTTCTGACCATTCATGTATGCCTCCTGACGATGTTGTCAAAAATCACTTTAGACCAACCTCAGTTTGACATTTATCGGCTATTCTGACGGGTGATGTGTGGGGTAAACCCTATTCTGACTTGTTACTTCAACGTTGCTGTGCCGGCTTTTATCATTATCGAACATCTCTTGGCATCATTTTTTGAAAGTGGTCAACATTCCCTCCATCACAGTAAACATGGCCGCTGGGAGTTCTTGAATGTTATGGATGATCCGGTGATTGTCCCAGAAGTTGCGTACCCCGGTATGCATTATCCCTATGGCCGCGATCTCTATGCCGTCCTTCGTTGTCCGGACCGTCGCTTCCTTGGTTGCCGTAGCATTATCCGGACAGCCGTCGGTGAGGATCAGCAGGATTTTTCGCGGCTCGGTGCGCTGGAGCAGCATGGCCCTGGCCGCCCAGATAGCCTTGTCCGTTGGCGTCCCGTCGAACGGGTGGTGGTTGAAATGCTCCGATTGGGGCTTTCTCCCAAAGTCGACGAGGACGTTGACTTGGGATTCCTTATTCTTGCCGCTGAACTCCATGCAGCAGATGGCTACGCCCTTCAGGCCAAACAGCGTCGTATGCAGGGCAAACGCGGCGGCGTTAGCGACCTCGTACTTATCACCCATGCTCCCGGATAGATCGAGGAGTACGGCGACAGCTGTACTCGTATCGAATGATGGGGTTCGTGATGTGAATGTTGCAATGCCAAAAGCAATATGAAAACTGTCTATAATAAAATGGAGCCTGTTAAAAATGGAATTCACAAATAAAAAATCCGTTTGCGTCTTATTCTGTCGTGCCTCTGCTGTATAGTAATTCCCAGGATCATGTAAAAAATATCGGAGCTAATCGAGATATGGATATTTTCTGGAACAACGGAGAGAGGGAGACCATTCAAGGCCTTGATATCCTTGCTTTGCGTCAGCTGGATCAGCGCATCGAACAGGATTGGGTTGCGAATATCACCACCATCTCGATCAGAGCACGTTACCTGTCTCTCCTGCCATGGTTGTTTGCGGAATTTTATACATCACAACTGGCTGCCGATGGCGGGCAAGCTGTTTTTGATAGCGACCTGTTCAGACAGGCGGCAGCCCGAATGGAGTTAATCGTACTCGCTGCGACGCGGATGGGGAAGAAATGGGGAGAGTCTGGGATTACGTACGGCGCTATCGGTTCGGAGCTCTATCATGAGGAGGTTACTGCTTTAGAAGCTAACGGGAGCCTGACATTGGTTACAGGCACACGGGGTGGCTCGGTATACGGAACCTATGTAATGCCCTGTCGCGGCTTCGGGTTGTTGAACACCACCAATAACCCGTCGGTACCGGTCAAAGTGGAACCTAGAGGGCAAAAGCTTCATCAAGTCCGAAGAGAGATGATCCCTCCCGATGGGTTAGTACAACTCATATTGGCGGGAGGTACCCTGACGACAGACCTGCTGGAGAAAGAAGGTGTCCACTTCTCATTGAATGGTCTGAGTGCCAACCCGGAGGAGATGAGTCTGCTGCGAGAGGCCCTGATTGAACCGTATCTGGACCATTCCGAGATCAAACAGACTTATGCACGGTTCACCGAATCCGCCCAGTGGTTCCTCTCCATGAGTCAGTCCTCCACCTCCAATATGAATTCCGATGAAATTTTGAAAACAAACTTCCGCAACATCGTCACCACACCGGATCTCACCCCCTCAAAAGTAGAACTCGGTTGGGGGGAATATGAACTAAGGAGAAGAGTTCACTTTGCCCTCGAATTGTTGCTGGGGGCGTTGACTCGGACGCTCGTCGACTTGGTGGATGGGACAGTGGAAGAGGTATTGGATGAGTGGATGGGTAACTGGCAATTGCCTCCATTTTTGAATGCTCTGGTGCCTCCAAACGACAACCCGTTTGAACTCAGGCTTGCCGCTATTGTTGATCAGATCCCTGCGGATGCTTTTCTGGACCGAGGCCCGAATCGTGGTTCAGCAAGAGATCTTAGCCCAGCCCAACAAGCGGTGTATGCGTTAGCTAACCTGATAGCGTGCCGAACCCAGTCTGCTGCCTTATGCACGGCTGGGGTGATCCCGAACAGGAATCATTACATGGAGCGGGCATTCAACATTCTGGAGGATAGCGATCGAACGGTTTACGAAAGCTTACGGGAACTACTCATCTGCACGGTGATTGAGCCCCATCTCAGAACTTCACTGCGCAAGCTTGGGCAAGGTCAGAAATGTTCTCTCAGGTTTTTTCCCGAAGGTAATATTCTGCGCCCTACTGGTACTCTGGTGGCTGCGAGCTACAGCGGGGACCGCCTTGGTAATGTCATGGGTTTCTTTGCTGATGTCGGGTATCTGGATCGGATTGAAAGCTCACGGTTTGCCATATCAGCTGATGGCCGGACACTGCTTGAATCCTGGGAGGCTACAGCATGAGACGGGATATCGTGAGGCTGATCGAAGCTGAAAAAGATGTAACCAATGTCGTGGTACTGACCCACAACATTGACTTCGTGTACATCCAGTCGGTCGTGCTACCGGCGTTGCGCCGCTGCGGTCACCCTACACTGACCATATTCGCGGATGCCCAATGCGCCAGTGAAACATATCAGCACCAGCATCTGGTACTGGACTCCCTAGGCCACCGGTTCAGGGTTGTGCCGGTGGCTATGCGGCCGGGATTCCGGTTCCACCCCAAGGCGATCCTGCTCTCGGCCCAGAACAAAGGGACTCTCCTGGTGGGAAGTGGTAATCTCACCTTCGGTGGATGGCGGGAAAATGCGGAGATATGGTGCCGATACGACTCAGATAAGGACGGGACTGCCCCTTTTTCGGCATTCAGGAATTATCTCAATTCGGTTCTTTCCCTCACCCCCCTACAGGAGTCTCTCGTTGCTGAAATCGAAGAATGCTTTGAAGGCGCCAACAGACCTTGGGCGATCGATATGGATGCACCGGATCGGTTATTGGGCAGCCCCGGTACAAGTGCAGCACTGATAGATCAGATGAAAACTGCTATCGGCGATAAACCGGTCAACGATCTTCTGGTCTGCACTCCCTATTTTGATGATGCCGGGGATGCGTTGATGGCCTTATCGACAGCATTCAATACGAAAGTGAAAGTAGCGCTACAGAGCAGACACAGCGGCCTGAAGACCGAGGCTGCTAAGGCGTTAGGAGACCGTTTCGATCTGTCTACGGTTAATTTCCACCATCTTGATATCGAAAACAACCTTCGGGAAGCTTTCATTCATGCCAAGTGGTATGGATTCGAGCATGAAGATGACGTCACCGTTTTTCTGGGGAGCGCCAACTGTTCCAAGGCGGCGCTTACGATTCCCGGAACAGCTGGCAATGCTGAACTGTTAACTGTTGTTACCCTGTCCAAAGAAGAGTTCCACGCTCAATTCGTTGCCGAACTTGAATTTGTAGATGCGCCCCCACAGCTCACTTCCATCGCCGATACCGATCAGCCGGCTGACAACTTACTGCCATCTATTCGTATCATGGCTGCCCGCCTCGACCAAGGAGTCATGCAAATCGCCTATACCTGTTCAGAGGGAATCAGGCTCTCAGGATTAGTCCTGCACGTTGCAGGAGGTCTTGTCGTTCCCACCGACTACACAGAGGTGGAGCCTGGCGTCCTTGTAGTACGTGGCGTGCAACCTGACAGTCGTCAAGTCTGTCTGAAGGGTCAGGCTTCCCATGGCGAAATACTTTCAAACCTCATGTGGGTTGACCACGAACAGTCTCTGAGCACTACCGCTCGCAGCAGATCGGTTGTCGATGCAGTCCGCAAGAAAGTGCAGTCGCAAGATTGGTCCATCGGAGCGTGGTCGGAAATAGCCAATGTTTTCTTCCGAAACTTGCAGTACATGCCATTACGAGCTACTGGCTCCCGTTTTACGAGCGATGGTAGCAGGAACCCCGGTGAAGCCCAGCCTGTGTACAGTGCTGGTGATGTGTTCGCAGACAGCTATGGCTTACCGTCCTTTACCAGACATCTGCCTCATGAACTGGCGAACAGTGATGACCGGGTTACCAGCCTGCGTCAATTACTGCTGCGCTGGTTTGGCTTGAAAGATGACAGCGATCCGGACAAACCGCCAATAGACACCGTGGTGCTAAGTGGCAGCGGTGAACCGGAAGAAGAGCCGTTGCCACCGCTGGCACCAAAACCAGCCGCACCGCCCGTACCACCTGCCAGGTCCGTTACTGACAGCGATCGCAAACGCGCTCTGCAGATGCTGCAGATCATTACCGATGCCATGTCATCGCCGGAATATCTGGCCAAGCGCCAGCCAGAAACCCTCTCAGTCGATATACAGTTTGCCTCTGTTCTCTTGAGAGAAGGGCTTCACGAATCATGGATCACCGAAGCGGAGTACTTCGCAAGTACTCATAAAATATGGAGTGCTCTCTTCTTCTCTTGTGTCGCTGATGCCAAGATTGGATGGCTTGAGTACCGATACCGCAATGACGAAGACCCTGAAACTTTCGTCTCTAGGATGGCTTCACCGAAGCTCACCGCCGCATTAGCTGCATGGGCGTTTGCCGTGCCAGATGGGGGGAATGCCCCTGAGAACGTCCGGTTCCGCCTCTCTCAAGTCTTGTCAGTGGCCCGCCTCCCATGGCTCTGGGAGCAGGCTGGTATGGAGGACGTTGCAAAGGAATTAAGAGAGCTGCTTAGTATCACGTCCGCTACATGGTCTGAAGATTTCTGGCAGTCCATCGAGACTCGCTGGAATAAATTGATACGTCAAGGATATGCTCTATGCCTTGTTGAGGAGGCCCTGGCCACGAAAACACCGGTAGAAATCAAAGGAGCGATCCAACAGACCACTGTCAAGAAGGGGGAACTGCTCTGGCAGGGGACAGCAGGTTTTTGTATTGCAGTTCAGGATTTTTCCCGATCCAGTGGTAATGCACAAGTCCTATATCTTCAACAGGCCAGAGAAGGTGCTATCAAGGCTGAATTTGCCATCCCGCTGAAAGGGCTTGTTGAGTCGAAGATCATCTCGTTGCCAGATAAGCCGAAGGTTGTCCTTACAGAGATGTCATGCACCTGACCCAACCCGAGTGAGTAGCGCAACCCAATTTCTTTTCTACCATACAAACTGTTCGCTGTTGTCCCTGTTGACATCCATCAATTTCCATAATATAGTTGACATGCGTCAACGTATAACGTTTGACAACTATATGGAGGATGTATGTCTCAACCCACAGCGCGCCAGCAGCAGGTGCTGGATTATATCCAATCTCACATTGATAACGATGGTTACCCCCCCACCATCCGGGAGATATGCGCCCACCTTGGGGTCTCTGGGACCGTCTCCGCCATGCGGCACCTGGATGCTTTAGAGAAGAAGGGGTATATCAAGCGGGACTCCTACTCCAGGGGCATAGCCATCACCTCCCCCACAGCTGGCTCAGCCTCACTACCCATTATAGGCACCGTCCGGGCCGGGGCGCTCTCTTCGGCAGTAGAGGACATCACGGGCTATCTTTCCCTGGACCGTTTGCGCCTGCACGGTGGTAAGTTTTTACTTCGGGTGCAAGGAGACTCCATGATCAATGCCAGCATCAGCGACGGCGACCTGGCGCTGGTACGCCCGCAGCCCACAGCAAACAATCGGGACATCGTGGTTGCCATGGTAGAGGGGGAGGCAACCCTGAAACGCTACTACCGGGAAAAGGACTGTATCCGTCTTCAGCCGGAAAACCCGAACATGGCGGCCATCATCGTACCGGAGGGCTCCAGTGATGTTACCATCATCGGCAAGGTTGTGGGCATCTACCGCGATCTGGGGTAAGCTGTGCGGATCAAGGAACCGATACGCGTGGCTGTGGTCTTCGGGCCAGGACGAACCATCAAGCCGGTCTGGTTTGACTGGCATAACCGGAAGCATGCCGTCCTGGAGACGACCTATACCTGGATGGACCTGAAAGGCAGCGCCAAACGTCTGCACTTTGCCGTTCGGGATGAAGGCGGATTGTACGAGCTAACCTACGACACTGCCGAACAGACCTGGGAACTGAGCGGGCTTGAAGGTACCTGACGTGACAAACCGAGCGGTAATGCTCATCGCCATGAACGCTTTCTTTGCCTCTGTCGAGCAGGCGGCCAACCCGGAATTATCGGCCCCGAAGAGGTTTTACGGAGCCTTGAGTATATGCCTATCAAGGAGCTCTGTGGGATTGGCAGGAAGATGGAACGACACCTGATGGCTTCAAAATGTAGATGTGCGGTAAGAGGTAAAGGTACGGTCTGCTTCTATAGATCAGACTAAAAAATACTACCGCCATACTGCATAACTGTGTTATTTATTACAAATTTAGTGTGCTCACTGACTATATTTCCAGCTACACTACGGAGTTTCAAATGGCCAGGGCCGATATACTATTAAGTATAGTCAAGTCAGCAATCGGCAACGACAACCTTTCTTTGCGAAAAGCTGTCGAGACGCTGGCTGCAGATGAACGCGCCAAAAATCATAGTATTCTGGCTGATCGTCTGATTGAACTGTTATCCATGCACGGTAATCAGGTGAATAAGACAACCCCCTTCATACAAAACGGTACCAAAGATTTGGTGTATGAGATTATCCCCGAAAAAAGCTTCAGCGACCTTGTTCTTGATAAAGATGTGTTAGACATATGCCGGGAACTGATCGAGGAGCATCACCGTGCCGACCTTCTAGTATCATATGGTGTTGAGCCCCGACACCGCATTCTGTTCGCCGGTCCGCCGGGTAACGGTAAGACAACACTGGCAGAGGCCTTCGCATCGGAACTGATGTACCCGCTCATCGTGGTTCGCTATGAAAATATTATAGGCAGTTATCTGGGTGAAACCGCCTCGAGGTTGCAGAAGGTATTTGAAACAGCTCGATCACGAAAGTGCGTTATCTTCTTGGACGAATTTGAAACCTTGGGTAAAGAGCGTGGAGATACCCGAGAGACCGGTGAGATCAAGCGAGTTGTCAGTTCCCTGCTGTTACAGATAGACCGACTCCCTTCCCATACGGTTGTCATCACCGCAAGTAATCACCCCGAACTGCTCGACAGGGCCGTATGGCGTCGGTTCCAGGTCAAGGTTCAGCTGCCACCCCCTACCAAGGAGCAATGTATTATCTTTATCAAAAATTTTGAAATGAGGACCGGTTTCAACTTCAAGACGGCCTACAACACGTTGGCTGATAAGTTGGCTGGTATAAGTTTTTCTGAAATTGAGGAGTTCTGTCTTGATGTTTTACGTCGTTGTATTCTGAACCATCAGCAGGACAATCCGAAAGAGATCATCAAAAGCCGGATAAAGAATCTTGAGTGCAGGTTTGTTCCTAGTAGGCGGGAGGTAGTTGATGCCGGATAGGCCCTTACTGTTATTGCCACGCTCTGCACCGCTACCAAGAGAAACTTCGCGTAGAATACCGAGAAGCAAGTTGAGATTTCCTGCAAGAGCTGAACAGGGGAATAGACTTGGTGCTCAACTTTCAACTATGCTGGATGTATATGTATCCGATTCCCCTGCTGGCACGAGCACGGAAAATATTCTGGTCATGGAGACTATCGGCAGGCCTGATAATTTTCGGACTGCTGTTGCTGCCATACCCGATCTGAAATGGCTTGCGGAAATCGATCTGGAAAACATAGAGGCTGATGCCCGTTTCTTTGAACGCCCCAAGATAGGGGCTTTTTTCTTTAAAGGTGTGTCAGAAGGGCTAGGTACCAGAGAATCACGTGAAATTGTTGCTGCCTTCACTGCGAGTAATATCATTGATGCAGAAGGTATCCTGCGGGATGATATCTCTGCCGAAGATATCCGTGCTGTAATCCCACATGCATACCAAGATCATGCAGACACTATCTCTGAAGCTGTTGAATCAAAGAAGAATGTGCCACTTCCCGGACGAATGTACCTGAGCCTCAGTAACCGTCAGGCTTTGAGAGATGTAAAGTCATTATTCGACGCATGGGAAAGGGATGGGCGCCTTGAGCGAGGTGCGGGCGCATGGAGTGATATTTTTGCCCAACTTCGTACTGTTCGTTTCTGGAATGTTAAGGACAGGGTTACTGATACTGGAATTCTTGAATATTGGCGCGAGGAAGTTGAGTGCAAGAGGGGCACTTCATCTTTGATCGCCTTTGAAGTCGAGTTCTCATATGAAGAGAACGCACTAAGCAGACGTAGTCGGCAACAACACGTTGAAGAGCTAGTGGCAGCTGAAGATGGAAGAGTTATAGCTTCGTGTGATATGAAGGAAATCCATTTTCATGCGATCAAGGTTGAGTTGCCTATCGCTTGTATCGAGCGGGTACTAGGTGAAGATTACAGTGAGCTTTTTCAAGATGGAGGTATCCTCTTTTTTCGCCCCTCCCCCCAGTGTGCGGTTGAATCGTTCGCAGAAGGTACAGAAGAAGATCTTTCATCTTCAACAGTGCCGGACGCCGCTCCAGTTGTTGCTGTTCTTGACGGTCTTCCGTTTTCTAGGCACCAACTGCTTGACGGCTTTATCATTATCGATGATCCGGACGACGTTGCCGCTGACTATCAACCTCGGGAGATGAATCATGGCACTGCCATGCTGTCACTTATCTGCCATGGTGAACTAGATGCCAAGGAATCACCTATCACTCGGAAGATATATGTAAGACCGATTCTGCGACCGGATAAAGAGTCTCCCCAGGACAGACGTCCGGAGAAGATTCCAAAAAATGTTTTCTTTGAAGATTTGGTCGAAAGGGCCGTGCGCAAGATGTTCACTGGTGACTCCGGTGAAGCCCCTTCAGCTCCGACAGTGAAGATCATCAGCCTATCTGTTGCTGATCCGGACCGAATGTTTCACCAGTTCCCTGGTCCGACTGCTAGACTGCTGGACTGGCTGTCCTTCAAATACAAGGTGCTTTTTTGTGTCAGTGCTGGAAATATTAAGGAATCAGTTAAATTAGGAGTCGAGCCGGATGAGTTTTCCGCTAGATCCAGTGATGAGCAAGTTTCTTCCGTCTTGTCGGTGTTGTATGAGAACAGGAGAAACCGCAGAATACTAGCACCTTCAGAATCAATCAATTCTATAACCGTAGGTGCCCTGCATGATGACGCTTCGACTCCCGTTATTCTTGATGGTTGCCTTGATATTTTACCATCTTCGGATCTTCCCTCACCACTTTCCCCGTTCGGGCATGGATTCCGCTCCTCTATAAAACCCGAGATTCTTGTTCCCGGCGGCCGCCAACTCTTTACTCACGTGGGTGCTGGAGAATACGCCCTTCACAGACTCCAGGCACGCTCGGGGCAAAAGGTCGCTTCAGTACCGGTAAGACTTGGTGATAGGACGCGTACTGTCTACACATGCGGCACCAGCAATGCCAATGCACTCGCTGTGCGCGGTGCTGCTTTTATCCATGATGCTGTTTTGGACGTCCTTGAAAAGCAGGGGTTGGAAAGCTACGATAGTTCAATCGCCGCTTTGATCAAAGCTTTGCTGGTTCATAGTGCTTCTTGGGGTGAGGCTGCGGATATTATCGAAAATGTGCTTATGAGCGGGAAACACTCGACGGAAGTAAAAAAAGTGATTGCCCGTTGCCTTGGTTATGGTCGACCTGATTTTGCCAAGTCGATCGAGTGTTCAACAACAAGGGCGACGGCTATCGGCTACGGCCTCATTGCTAAGGATAAGCGGCACGAGTACAGGTTACCTTTACCCCCGAGTCTAAGTGGATTGGATTGTTGGCGAAAATTGACCATTACACTAGCGTGGCTAACGCCCATAAGTGTTGATAATCGCAAGTATCGCAAGGCGGCTCTGGGGTTTGAGGCTACGGATGCTGCTACGGCTGTTGGAGGTAAGAGAGCAGAAGCTCAGCACCAGCAAGTAAGAAACGGAACCTTACAGCATGAAATTATTGAGGGTGCGGATGTGCGCGCATTTTATGAAGGTGAATGTCTGATGATCCCTGTCCAGTGCCGAGAAGATGCAGGGACATTAGACGTTGAAGTGCCATATGGTTTAGCGGTTTCTCTGGAGGTCAAGGAGGAAGTTGGAATTGATCTGTATGAGGAGATCCAGAACATGATTGAGGTTTCCGTTAGAGAAGCTGTCAGGGCTGGATAATAAATCCTGTACCCTAAAACGTACCCTAAATGACTTGACAACATGGGAAATATGGGCTACATAGAGTACAGATTTTTTAAGGGGAATTATGTAGTATCAGCAAGTTGCTGAAATTACAAAGCGCGCAGGGTATGAATTCAGACGCTCATAACCCGAAGGTCATAGGTTCAAATCCTATCCCCGCAACCAAAAAAATCTGGGACTTAGGCTTAATTGCTTAAGTCCTTTTTCTGTATCTGGCTGTTTAGCTATTAAATGCAGAACCGAATGAATACGTAGCGCATCCGGTGACAGTGCTGGCAATGGCAACGATGACCGGATCCGCTTCGCCTGCTCCTGCCTACAAAAATTATGTGCCAAGTCAGTGCATATACCCTTGCCCGTCAGGGGTTTAAATGGTAATTTATCTCCAGATTGTACGTGAACTATGGAGGTTCTTGGTGAGCATGCTTCGTTATCTGACCGCAGGGGAATCCCACGGCCCGCAACTGACAGCCATAATCGAAGGACTGCCGGCAGGCGTTCCGGTCGTTGTCGCCGGTATCAATCGCGAACTTTCCCGCAGACAGCAGGGGTATGGCCGCGGTGGCCGGATGAAAATTGAAACCGACACGGCGGAAATACTGTCCGGGGTCCGCTGGGGAGAAACTCTGGGGTCGCCGCTGACGCTGACAGTAAAAAACCGCGACTGGGAGAACTGGAGTGAAAAGATGTCACCCCTGCCCGGGTTCAGGGACGATTCCGGTGCCGTCACGCGGCCGCGTCCCGGTCATGCCGATTTGGCCGGCGCCCTGAAATACGGCCAGCGTGATGTCAGGAACATACTGGAACGTTCCAGTGCGCGCGAGACTGCCATGCGTGTTGCCGTTGGCGCCGTGGCGCGCTGTCTGCTTGGAGAGTTCGGCATTCATATCGGCGGCTACGTCACAGGGATAGGCGGTATTACAGCCAAGGCATCCGGTCTGCCCTTTGAAAAACTCTGGCAGGCCGCCGCGGGTTCAGAACTTTTTTGCTGTGACCCCTTGTATGATGATGCCATGAAACAGGCAATCGACACTGCCAGGGCGGATGGTGATACCCTGGGCGGTATATTTGAGGTTCAGGTGCTGGGGTGTCCCCCGGGTCTCGGAAGCTGCGTCCATTGGGATCGCAAGCTCGATGCACGACTGGCCATGGCACTGATGAGCATCCAGGCCATCAAGGGGGTGGAGGTCGGTTTGGGTTTCGATGTGGCGAATCGCCCCGGTTCGCTGGTTCACGACGAGATCGAGTACGGCTCAGGCAATGATTGCAGCTCGACGAAAACGTACCATCGCATTACCAATAATGCGGGCGGGATCGAGGGGGGCATGTCAAACGGGGAACCGATCGTGGTGCGCGCAGCCATGAAGCCGATCCCCACCCTGTACAAACCGCTTCGATCGGTTGACATCAAAACCCATGAACCCTTTGAGGCAACGGTGGAACGCTCCGATGCGTGCGCGGTACCCGCAGCTCTGGTGGTGGCAGAGGCGGTTGTTGCAATTGAGATTGCAACCGCTTTCCTGGAAAAGTTTGGCGGTGACTCACTGGTTGAGATCAGACGCAACTATGACGGTTACCTGCAGCAGGTGTTAAATGCCTGAAAAGCCCCTGATTCTGACAGGTTTCATGGGGAGCGGAAAAAGCAGCGTCGGACGGGTTCTCGCACAAAAACTCTCATGCCCGTTTATCGATCTGGATGCGGAGATTGTCTCCGCAGCGGGACGCTCCATCAATGAGATATTCGCCCAGGCCGGTGAAGTGGGCTTCCGGGCGATGGAACGGGAATGTCTCGGGCACATCCTTCAGGGCGGTATGGCTGTGATTGCAACGGGTGGTGGCGCCGTTATTGACGATCGAAACCGCAGGGTTATGCGCAGCAACGGAACCGTTGTACATCTGTTTGTATCTCTACCCCAGGTTCTGGCCAGGCTGCTGGGAACTTCCGACAGGCCGCTGCTTGCAGGTGGAGACGCTACCAACAGGGTAAAATCACTGATGGATGAACGTGAACATTTTTATGCAGACGCCGATATTAGAATTGACACGAATGATAAATCCGTGGAAGATGTTTCCGCGGAAATACTGAGGTTTGTGCGGGGATTGTCGGTGTGAGTGTTCTGACGGTGCATCTTGCTGATAACAGCTATGATATTCATATCGGCGCAGATTCGCTGGACACACTCGGAAGGCTGTGCGAGCAGATCGGCCTGACGTCACGGGCTGCGGTGGTAACAAACCCGACTGTCAACCGCCTGTATGGCTCCACCGTCCGAACATCGCTTGAGAATTCAGGTTTCACCGTTTCAGTGATCGAGATACCCGACGGCGAAGAGCATAAAAACGCTGCAACGCTGTCAGCTGTGTACGACGCCCTGATCGAAGCCGGGTTGGACAGGAAATCCTTTATTGTCGCGCTTGGCGGCGGTGTTGTCGGTGATCTGGCCGGTTTTGCCGCAGCGACTTATCTGCGCGGCATACCTTTCGTGCAGGTTCCAACGACCTTGCTGGCCCAGGTTGACAGCAGTGTCGGGGGCAAAACCGCCATCGACCATCCCCGGGGCAAGAATCTGATCGGCGCATTCTATCAGCCGCGTCTTGTACTGATTGATGTGGTGACACTTTCCACGCTGCCTGAACGTGAGTACCGCGCCGGTATGGCAGAGGTCATCAAATATGGTGTGGCTCTGGATCTGGCATTTTTCGAGTGGCTTGAGGAGCAGACAGCCAACATCACCCTGCTTGAGCAGGAATGTCTGCAGACCCTGATACGCCGCTGCTGCGAGATCAAGGCGCGGGTGGTCGAACAGGACGAAAAAGAATCAGGCCTGCGGGCCGTTCTTAATTATGGTCATACCTTTGGCCATGCTTTTGAAACCCTGGCAGGATATCAGCAATTGGTGCACGGTGAAGCGGTTGCCGTCGGCATGGCGGTTTCTGCGCGGATTTCGTGTATGCTGGGTCACTGTGGCGTTGCGGAAAAAGAGCGGATTACGGCACTTATATCCTCCTTCAGGCTGGAAACGGCTGCACCGCATGCCGAACGGGAAAAGCTGGCCGCAGCCTTGGCTCTGGACAAGAAGAGCTGTAACGATACGGTTGGATTTATCTGCAATATGGGAATTGGCAATTATGCAGTCGAACAGCTTGTGCCTGAAAAACTGCTTGCCCTAAGCGGGCTGGAGGTGTAATCGTGCAGAAGAATGAAGCTTCGTTCTGGTCCGACATACAAACGCTCGACGAACGCCTGAAACAGGATCCCGACTCGTACTGTTTTGCCCGGCTGTCCGAGGTCTACCTCAAGGTGGGATTAACAACAGATGCCCTTCATACAGCCCGCAAGGGTGTAGCCAGGCATCCGGGCTATCTTGCCGGTCAGCGTGCTCTGGCAATGGCCTGCCACGCCAACGGACTCTCCGACGAATGTCAGGGCGCACTTGAGCAGGTTACGTCTGCCATGCCCGAAGATGTCGATGCACTGAAGATACTGGCTCACATATACGCGGAAAAGGGAGAAAACAGGGCTGCCATCCGGGCCTATCGGACCCTGTTGGAATTCCGGCCGGAGGATCTGGAAAGCGCAACCCGCCTGGGGACTCTTCAGGGTTTACCGGAAAATGACTCCCGCGGTTCCGCCTGCGATGATCACGACGTCACAGCCTTTGAAGCAAACGATGATTATGGATATGCTGAAGAGAAACGGTTCGACGAAGATGATATTTATGAGCTGAACGAGTCGGATATATTTTATGACGAGCCGTCTGCAGAGGCGCCATGCTCATCTGAACCGGAAATTCAGCCGCCGACATCCGAACATCACGACCCGCTCTCAACGGTAACCCTCGCGGAACTCTACGTCCAACAGGGATTTTATTCAAAAGCTCTTGATATCTATCGATCGATTCTTACGGATGATCCGGCCAATGAACAGATCCGGGCAAAAGTCACCCAGCTTGAAGCACAGGACGCACCGGAAAAATTCCGGGATGAAGAGGATTTGACATCCGCATCCGACGAGTACGAGCCTGAGCCGGAACAATTTTTCACCACGGCGTTTGATGAGGAAATCCCGCCATCCGGACCTGCGGTATCGGAGTTCGTACAGGAAACCGCACCGATTGCGGATATATTTCCTGAGCAACCTGAGCGTCCGGCAGAAATTCCGGCTTTTTTTGTGCCGCTTCCCGCGCCTGTAGAGACGGCCGCACCCTTTGCCGCACTTCAAAATCAGAGGGCCGACAACAGAGTGACCACCCTGGAAAATTGGCTGGAAAACATCAGGAGGATCAAGGCATGTCGCTGAGAGATACGCTTAAAAGCATCGTTGAGAATGTAGATGGTGGTCTGGCGGCAATGATCATGGCATATGACGGCATTCCGGTGGATGAGGTCTGTCTGGAGCAATCAGAGTTCGACATGCAGCTTCTGTCCGTCGAATACGCCACCGTACTCAAGGAGATCCGACGCACCATCGAGGTTATAAAGGCCGGGGAGATGGAAGAGGTATCCATTACAACCAGTCGTACCTGCGTTGCAATCCGCGTCCTGAACGACGAGCTGTTTGTGGTGCTTATCATGAAGCGCGACGGCAATTTCGGCAAAGGACGTTACCTCTTGCGCCTGCATTCGTTTGAAATGGCACAGACGCTGGCATAGGTGTGATTATGAAGTTTATCGTCCTGCATGGCCCCAACCTCAACCTTCTCGGGCGTCGCGAACCGGATGTGTACGACACGCTGACACTTGAAGAGATCAATGATTCAATTGCACAGCTGGCGGATGAACTGGGCTGCTCGGTGACATTTCTTCAGACAAACGCCGAAGGTGGACTGATAGATGCGATACAGGCCACTCCCGGTGTTTATGATGGAATTATCATCAATCCGGCGGCCTACACCCACACCAGCATTGCAATACGGGATGCCCTGGCCTCCGCAGGTGTGCCGTTTGTAGAGGTTCACCTTTCAAACATCCACCGACGTGAGGCATTCCGTCACATCAGCATGACTGCACCACTGGCTGTCGGCCAGATCTGCGGATTTGGCAGAGACAGTTACCTGCTTGGACTTCGCGCACTTTTCAGCCATCTTGACTGATCCCACATTGGGGCTGTGTTGCCTCATCCCGGAGCAATTGCCTGGATAGGACTGTACGGCATAAAAACTGTTTGTAGAGTTGGTTTCTTGTATGCTAAAAAACAGGCGAACGCGGCTGGAACCGTTCTTTGAAGATCATGCCCTTGAAGGGATTCTGTTCACAGACCTCAAGAATATCCGCTACCTGAGCGCTTTCACCGGTTCTGACGGCGCCCTCCTGTTGACTCGTGACACGGCCTGGTTTCTCTGCGATTCCCGGTATATCACTCAGGCGAGGGATGAGGTTGTCGCTGATGAGATCATCGAATACCAGGTGAAATTTGAAGCCATCTGCTCGCTGATCCGTGACAGAAATATCAGGCGGCTCGGTTTTGAGGCCTCCCATACCGTGGTTTCTGATTTCAGAAAGATGACGGAGCGCCTGACCGAATGCGATCTGGTGGGGATTGGCACCTCTCTCGATTCCATACGCTCCTGCAAGGATGGGGATGAAATTGCTCTTTTGGGTGAGATTGCACAACTCGCCTCAGCGTCCCTTATGACGACCCTCGCGATTCTCAAGCCGGGAATCAGGGAGTCCGACATCGCATTGGAACTGGAAATCGAGATGCGACGACGGGGAGCAGATGCGCGTGCTTTCGACTTTATCGTTGCATCGGGAGATAGGGGGGCGCTGCCTCACGGTCGCGCCACCGACAGGGTGATACGTCCAGGCGATATGGTGACAATTGATTTTGGCGCCGTCATGCACGGGTACCATTCGGATGAAACGGTTACCGTGGCAACAGGAAGCCCGGATGCCCGTTGCTGTGAGATTCATTCCATCGTCAGGGAAGCGCACGACCGGGCCATTGCTGCTGTCCGCCCCGGCATAAGCTGCCGGGAACTCGATGCGGTTGCCAGAGATTACATCAGGCTCCAGGGTTATGAAGAATATTTCGGTCATGGCCTGGGACACGGCGTCGGTCTTGACATCCACGAAAAACCGGTCATTTCCCCGCGCAGTGACTCTGTTGTTGAAGAGGGAATGGTCTTTACCATTGAACCCGGTGTCTACATACCCGGATTCGGCGGTGTGCGGATTGAGGACACGGTTGCAGTAACGTCGGATGGCTGCTCGATTCTGACCGCGGCCCCGAAAGAATTTATGCTGCTGTAGCTCTCAATAAAATCACTTCTGGACCAGGCAGCACTGTCATCATGACCAACATTTGTATTCAAAGGAGAAACGGGATGGACATCAAGGACCTGAAACTGCTGATAAGAATGATCACGGAAACCGATATTACTGAATTCGAGCTGGATAATGCGGAAGAAAAAATCGTGATCCGCCGCGGTCCGAAGACTGAATACATCAATGTCGCAGCGCCGCCGCATCCCGTTTTTGCAGCACCTCACCATGCACCTGCGCCGCTGTCACCGGTCGCATCCCATGCCGCCACTTCAGCAACACCGGCCAACGAACCGGGTGACACGGTAAATTCCCCGATTGTCGGAACCTTCTACCGCTCTCCGGCCCCCGACGCCGCTCCATATATCGAGGTAGGCCAGGTGGTCGAGAAGGGTCAGGTTCTGTGCATTGTGGAGGCAATGAAGCTTATGAACGAAATTGAGGCGGAATATCGCTGTAAAGTTTTAAAAATCTGCAAGGATAACGCCCAGGCAGTAGAATTTGGCGACCCGCTGTTTGTTGTTGAAAGGGTGTAGCATGTTCCATAAAATTCTTATCGCAAACCGGGGCGAGATTGCCATCCGCATTATTCGCGCCTGCAAAGAAATGGGCATCAAGACTGTTGCAGTCTATTCTCAGGCCGACAGTCACTCTCTGCACGTAAAACTCGCGGACGAAAGCGTCTGCATCGGTCCGGCGTCCAGTGCCTTGAGCTACCTCAATATGAATTCGATCATCAGCGCCGCCGAGGTAACTGACGCCGATGCCATCCATCCCGGCTACGGATTCCTGTCGGAGAATGCCAAATTTGCCGAAATATGCGAGCAGTGCGGGATTGTCTTCATCGGCCCCACTGCCGAGAGCATGCGGGTTATGGGTGACAAAATCTCTGCCCGGCAGGCCGTTATCGAGCAGGGTGTTCCGATTCTGCCCGGCACAAAGGAAAGCGTAACCTCGGTGGAGGAGGCGGTCAGGATTGCGAAAGAGATCGGCTTTCCGGTGATCATCAAAGCCACTGCCGGCGGCGGAGGCAGGGGCATGAAGATTGTCCACTCCCAGGCTGCGCTGCCGAATGCCTTTGCGACAGCTCGGGCAGAAGCCCAGGCCGGTTTCGGCAATCCCGAAGTTTACATCGAAAAATACTGTGTCGAACCTCGTCACGTCGAGATACAGATTCTGGCCGACAAGCATGGTAACGTGATTCATCTGGGAGAGCGTGATTGTTCGATACAGCGCCGCCACCAGAAGCTGATCGAAGAAGCACCCTGTCCGGTGCTCTTGCCTGAGACCCGGGCAGCCATGGGAGCAGCGGCCGTGAAGGCGGCAAAGGCGGTCAACTACTGCAGCGTCGGTACGGTTGAATTTCTGCTTGATAAAAGCGGCAAGTTTTTTTTCATGGAAATGAATACCCGCATACAGGTTGAACACCCGGTTACCGAAATGATTACCGGTGTCGATCTGATTCGTGAGCAGATTCGCTCCGCTGCCGGCTTGCCTCTGCGCTACACCCAGGATGACATACAGATACGCGGACATGCCATCGAGTGCCGCATCAACGCGGAAGATCCCTTCAAGTTCACCCCTTGTCCGGGTAAAATCACCGCATATCATCAACCCGGCGGTCTGGGTGTCAGGGTTGACTCCTTCGTCTACGACCAGTATTCCGTCGTGCCCCACTACGACTCCATGATCGGCAAGCTCATTGTCCACGCCGATACCAGGGAGGATGCCATCAAACGAATGGCACGCGCGCTGGACGAGTACATTATTGAAGGGATCAAGACTACCATTTTTTTCCACAAACGTATCATGGCTCATAAGGATTTTATTGACGGAAACGTAGATACCTCTTTTCTTGAAAAGATCGTCTTGGAGTAATGACATGGACTTTCCAGAAGAACTGAAATATTCCAGAGAGCATGTGTGGGTAAGGGTTGAAGGTTCCAGCGCCGTCATCGGAGTTACCGACTTTGCACAGGAAGAGCTTGGAATTATCACCGGTCTGGAACTGCCCGATGAAGGGGATGAGATCGAGCAGGACGACTCGGTTGGCTCCATCGAGGCTCGAAAAACCGTGGCTGTCGTCTATGCCCCCTTCAGTGGCGCCGTTCTGGCTGTCAATCATGAGGCGCTGGACAATCCGACACTGATCAACGACGATCCCTACGATGGAGGCTGGCTGGTGGAGGTTGCCCTGGAGGATAGGGAAGAATTGAAAGGTCTGATGTCAGCCGATGATTATGCCGATTATGTTGAAAATAGAGATTAAATATAATGGAAAGTGGTATAAGGGGGGCGAGCCAGATAATCTCGCCCTGTTTTTTTGAAAGGAAGTTCAACGTGAGAATGATAGTTCTTTCAATAGCATGTCTGCTCTTTTTGTGGCAGAGCGCATCAGCGGCTGATGCGCCGCTGAAGCTTTCGTTGCACGAAGCAGTTAAAATGAGTGTGGAAAAAAATCTGGATCTGCGGGTCGAGGTTTACAACCCCGCTATTTTTGAGGCGGATATCAATCGAAACAGGTCGATCTATGACCCGCTGCTTCTTCTCAACGCCAGCTTTACAGAGTCGAGGACACCGTACGCTCCCACTATTGGCTATGGACAATCTGTCTATCTGGATGGTTCTCTCAGTCAACTCTTCTGGACAGGTGCGACTGCAACGCTCGCACACAACAACACCTATATTGGCAATGACTCCTGGTCTGCATCCCGTAAGAACTTCTGGCAATCGGATCTGGGTGTCACCCTGACCCAACCGCTACTCAGGAATGTCGGGAGAGAGAACACCGAGGTCAATATTCTTGTATCCCGCCTTTCCAAGTTCGCATCCATCGAGCATTTGAACACCCGGCTGATCAATACGGTCGCCCTGGTCAGGACCGAGTATTTCAAGCTCTACAGCTTGAGAGAACAGTTGGAGGTAAAGAAGGTATCGTTGGAGTTGGCTCGTAAAATTCTCAGCGAGACCAAGGCGCGCGTTGCGGCCGGTGTGTTACCTGCAATGGAGATTCTTAATGCCGAATTCGGCGCAGTCTCGCGGGAAAAGGATCTAATCGATGCCGAAAAAGCCGTTCGGGATCAGGTTGATGTACTGCGACTGCTGCTTCAGATCGAGAGTCGTGACGATATTCAGACGGTTGATCTCCCCCGCCGTGATGTATTCGATATTTCTGAAGAAGCCTCGATTAAATTGGCTCAGAATCGCTCCGACATCAAGGAACAAAAACGAAATCTCGAAATCAACGAACTGCAGACTCGTGTCTTCAATAATAAAGTCAAGCCGGATCTTTCGCTGGTTGCAAAGGCAGGGGCTGCCAGCCAGGAAAAGACCTACTCACGAGACTGGGAAAAACTGGGATCCTTCAATACTCCCTACTGGTCGGTGGGCCTGAACTTCTCGTATCCTTTGGGTAATCGCGCGGCAGAAAATGATTACCGCAAGAGCCGCCTCAAAACTGAACAGACAGCTCTCCAGATAAAAAGCCTCGAGGAAAGTGCTGCCAAGGAGGTAAAGGCCGCCATCCGTGCTGTCACCTCGGGATATAAGCAGATTGATGTTGCCGATCGGGGACGTGCGTACGGTGAGGAGCGCCTCAAAGCCTTTATGCGCAAGAATGAAGTCGGTTTGGCCACCACAAAGGATGTTCTCGATGTGGAGAATGATCTGGTGGCCGCCAAGAACAACCAGATCACGGCGGTCGTCGGGTATGTCAATGCCATTACGCAACTGTGGCTTATCACGGGGGAGCTGCTGGAGCGTGAAGATGTCCGCATCGTCGAAGGTGATGCGGACAAGCTCTATTCAAATACCCGCTGATGTTGCGCATCGGGCGAATAGATTATGCCAACTGCACCCCGATCTTTCACGCGCTTCAGGATCATGCGGCCCCGGGGGACTATCAGTTTATATCCGGCGTTCCATCCCACCTGAACTCGATGCTGGCATCCGGCGAGCTGGATGCCTGTCCGTCATCCTCGTTTGAATATGCCGTACACCCCGAGCGATACCGTATCATACCTCAGGTTTCCATCAGTAGTTGCGGAGCAGTGGCTAGCGTCCTGCTCTTCTCCCGTATCCCTGTTGAAGAACTCGACGGCCATATCGTACTGCTGAGCTCTGAGTCTGCCACCTCGGTTAATCTGCTGAAGATTCTGCTCGCCAGAAGATACGGACTCTGCTGCACATTCGAGCAGACGAGACTTTCCATTGACGATGCATTAATGAGCGCTCCCGCTATTCTTCTGATCGGTGACACCGCACTGCGCGCCTCCCTTCAGAGACTCGATGTACACATCTACGATCTGGGAGAAATCTGGCACAGTTGGACCGGACTGCCATTCGTGTTTGCCCTGTGGCTCTGTACACGAAGTGCCGTACAGGAACGTCGGGATGAGCTGATACGCCTGTCAGAACGCCTGCAGGTGGCAAAACTGGAATCCCGCAGGTACATCGAGGCCCTTGCAGAGTATGCATCGGAAGCTGAATGGCTGGGAAAGCAACGACTCATTGATTATTGGCGGGACAATATTTCGTACGAGCTCGGTCCGAGCCATCTGGAGGGATTGAAACATTTTTTTCGCGGATGTGCGGAACTGGGGCTTCTGGCTACTGCACCGGAACTGCATTTTTTACAGGATGAGCAGTCTGCTGCTTCCTTTTAAGGTAATCTCCCAGAATGGCCGCGTGATCGAAACAGAGTTCTCCGGGCACCGCCTCAATGGGAAAGACGGCAAGGTTGGATGCGTCATCGGCAGCCTGAGGTGTACCGCTCCCCTCTGCGACGAAGACTGTTGAAATTGTGTGCATCCGGGAGTCCCTGCAAGGCTCGGAATAACACCCCAACAGACTCAAATGACTGATGTCAAGCCGCGTCTCTTCCCGCGCCTCACGAATCGCCGCATGTTCCAGAGTCTCGCCATAATCCACAAACCCGCCGGGCAATGCCCAGCCAAAGGGCGGGTTTCTGCGCTCAATCAGAACGATGCCCCCCTGTATCTCAATAATGATGTCAACAGTGGGTACGGGATTCCTGTAGTTTTTAACGGGTGCACCGCATTCCGGGCAATTAAGAACATTATACGACATGACTCCTCCAGGCACAAAAAAAGGGGGACACAATCCCCCTTTCCGTAACCAGCATGCTTGGCTGCTACTTCTTCTTGCTACCGCCCGAGGCCTTCTTGGATGCCTTCAGCGGGTTGACTTTTGCGTCATCAACCTTGAGCTCGATCTTGACATGGGTAGCAAAGTTGCAAATGCCGCTGAGCCACTTCTTGGCAGGCGCCGGATAGGCGCTACAAACCTGACCGATGGTGCCCGTCACGACCCGCTCGCATCCTTCGCAGTTTTCTGCTATCGTCTGGCAGGAGCCATCCGGAAAAATGCACCCCTGTTTGCCCCATAAAGTACACTCGGTACCTGGAAGTACTGTCTGACACTGCATGCTTCTTCCTCCTGAATTTGTTCTGAATTGATTTATGACTGTAACAAGTATGGATTAAAAATGTCAACAGGAAAAATCCTGTATATAAAGCGGCTCTTTGGCTTGACTGGTGAGTAATGGTGTATTATTGTAACAGGACTAAAGCTATCTTTTAATACGAGTGGGGGTATGTGATGACACGAATTGCATTCGGAACATCCGGCTGGCGGGGGATACTGTGTGAAGATTTCACCTTTGACAACGTCAAGGTTGTGATTCAGGCCATAGCAGATAATCTTACCGCGGCTGGCGAACATCATAAAGGAGTGGTCATCGGTTGCGACACACGATTTATGGGCCAGCGTTTTGCCCAGGAGGCTGCACAGGTTTTTGCCGGTGCCGGCATCAAATCCTACCTGTGTGACAGGGACACCCCGACGCCGGTCATCTCTTTCGAGATTTTGCGCCGTGGCGCCGCAGGTGCCGTCAATTTTACCGCCAGCCATAATCCGCCCGAATACAACGGCGTCAAATTTTCTCCATCCTGGGGGGGGCCGGCACTGCCGGAAACAACCAGCGATATCGAGCGCCGCGCCAATCAAATGCTGGGGGAGATCTGTCATAAAGAGGTCCAGCTGGACGTCGCACTGAAAAACGGTCTGATTGAACGCATCGACCCAGGCCCGGCCTATCTGGAAGATCTGGAAACCAAGATCGATTTTGATGCCATCAAGGCAATTGGAAAACTGGGCGTTGACACGCTCTACGGAACGGGTCGCGGCTACCTGGATGCGCCACTGCGCACACACGGGATTCCCTTCACGATCATCAACGATAATCCCGATCCCTACTTCGGTGGCCATCCCCCCGAGCCGGCGGAAAAGCATATCCCCGACTTCATTTCACTTGTAAAGGGCGACCCGGCAATCCGGCTTGGCATCGCCACCGACGGAGACGCCGACCGCTTCGGTATTCTGGATGCCGATGGCAGCTATATCGAGCCGAACTATATCATCGCCCTGTTGCTGGATTACCTGATTCGTGTACGCAAGATGCAGGGGGGGGTTGCCCGCAGTGTCGCAACATCGCATCTGATTGATGCAGTGGCAAAAAAGCATGGAGTGCCTGTTTTTGAGACACCGGTCGGCTTCAAGTATATCGGCGAACTGATCAGTCAGGACAGGATTGTTATCGGAGGAGAAGAAAGCGCCGGCCTGACCATTCGCGGCCATGTACCCGAAAAAGACGGTATCCTGGCCTGCTTCCTGGTTGCCGAAATGGTAGCCAGGGAAGGCAAGACGGTACGGGAATTGCTGGAGAGGTTGTACGGCGAAGTGGGCAGGGTTGTGACCATGCGGGATAATTTGAAGCTTTCACCTGAATTGGAAGCCATCTATGCCGACAAGGTGAATGCAGTTCCTGCTGAAGTTGCCGGATCGAAAGTCAGGGAGGTTATCAGGATTGACGGAACCAAGTTATTGCTCGATGACGGAAGCTGGATGCTGTTCCGCAAGTCGGGAACAGAGCCGGTGGTGAGACTGTATGGAGAGGCGGGCAACGATGCGCGCCTGGCTGAAGTCATGGCCGCCGGGCGTAAGTTCATTCTCAACTAAAATATCTGGAGGTTTATACATCATGTGGGATTACACACCAATTGTTAAGGATCATTTCCTCAACCCCCGTAACGTGGGAGACATTCCTGATGCGGATGCAGTCGGCGAGGTGGGCAGCCTGGCTTGCGGCGATGCGCTCAAACTCTACCTTAAACTGGACGCGGACAAGGACAGGATAGTTGACGCAAAATTTCAGACCTTCGGCTGCGCCAGCGCCATTGCTTCGTCATCTGCCTTGACCGAGATGGTCAAGGGCAAGAACCTGGATGAAGCACTGGCTATCAGCAACCAGGACATCGCCGATTTTCTGGGCGGCCTGCCCGAGGAGAAGATGCACTGCTCGGTCATGGGTCAGGAGGCGCTGGAGGTGGCGATATTCAAATATCGCGGAATGGACATCCCTGCCCATGACAGCGAGCATGACCACGGACACGCCTATCCCGACTATGAAGGCGAAATAGTCTGCAAATGTTTCGGGATCACGGATACGTTTCTCAAGAAAGTAATTGAAACCAACAGCCTGACGACCGCCGAACAGGTGACAAATTTTACCAAGGCGGGTGGTGCCTGTGGCGGTTGCATCCCCAAAATAAAGGAACTGATTGCCCAGGTGCTCGGCGAAGCCGCTGCAAAACCGCGCACACGCCCGGAGAAACTCTCGAATATGAAAAAGATGCAGTTGATTCAGGAGGTTCTGGAGCGTGACGTTCGTCCGCTGTTGTGGGCGGATGGCGGCGATCTTGAGTTGATTGATATTGACGGATCGAGGGTACAGGTGGCCTTTCGCAAGGCATGCGCCGGTTGTGCTTCATCCGGCAATACCGCCCGCATGGTCGAGATCAAGCTGCGCGACCTGGTAGCGGAAGATATTGTGGTTGAGGAGGTCTCGGCATGAAAGAGATCTATCTTGACAACAACGCTACCACCAAGGTCGACGAAGCGGTCTTTGAAGAGATGCGCCCCTACTTTTGTGAACTGTACGGCAATCCCAGTTCGATGCATTTTTTCGGCGGCCAGGTCCAGAGCAAGGTGAACGAGGCCAGAAACAGGGTCGCTGATCTTCTGGGGGCCTCACCTGACGAGATCATCTTCACGGCCTGTGGCACTGAAAGCGACAACGCCGCCATTCGATCGGCGCTGGATGTGTTTCCCGACCGGCGGCACGTCATAACAAGTCGCGTGGAACATCCTGCCGTCCTGACACAGTGCCGTAATCTGCGCCAGAAAGGCTACCGGGTTACGGAGATCGGCGTGGACGGGGCCGGGCGTCTGGATATGGAAGAGCTAAAGGGAGCTGTAGATGATGACACTGCCATTGTGTCCCTGATGTGGGCCAACAACGAGACCGGTGTAATTTTCCCGGTGGAGGAGGCGGCAGGCATTGCCAAGGCCAAGGGTGCCCTCTTTCACAGCGATGCCGTGCAGGCCATCGGCAAGATACCGATCAACATGGCCGCTTCGGGTATCGACATGCTGTCACTTTCCGGTCACAAGCTGCACGCCCCCAAGGGAATCGGCGTACTGTACCTCCGCAAGGGGACACCGTTCAGGCCACTGCTGGTTGGGGGGCATCAGGAAAAGAGCCGTCGGGCCGGCACCGAGAACGCCGCCGCCATCATCGCGCTGGGCAAAGCCTGTGAGTTGGCGGGTCTGCATATGGTTGCCGAAAACACCACCGTCAAGGCGCAGCGCGACCTGCTGCAGGACACCCTGATGAGGGCGATCCCCCACGCCCGCATAAACGGCGGCGGAGCCGAGCGGCTGCCCAATACCACCTCGATCGCCTTTGAGTACGTTGAAGGTGAGGCCATCCTGCTGCTCCTTTCGGAGTTTGGTATCTGCGCTTCTTCAGGCAGCGCCTGCACCTCGGGGTCGCTGGAACCCTCCCATGTCCTGCGCGCCATGGGTGTACCCTTCACCTGCGCCCACGGTTCGATCCGTTTTTCGCTCTCGCGCTACACCACCGATGCGGAGATAGACACGGTTATCCGCGAGCTACCCCCCATCATAGCCCGTCTGCGGTTGATGTCACCATTCGGCCGCGAACATCTGCAGGGGCAGAAGTAGATGATGTAACGTTTTTGGGCTCTTTCAGGGCGACCTTCGGGTCGCCCTTTGTTTTTGCTGGAGAATTGTGTAAATTGAGTTAAAATGTCCTCGAATCGGATACTAAAGGAGTGACACTCATGGAAATAAAAGTCCCGGAAGTAGGAGAATCGGTTCGTGAAGCGCTGCTGGCCAAATGGTTCAGACAGGACGGCGCAACGGTAACAAAGGATGAGCCGCTGTGCGAAATCGAGACGGACAAGATCACACTCGATATTCCCGCCGATGCCTCCGGTACTCTTACGATAACGGTGACAGAGGGTACAACCGTCAGGATTGGAGCCGTAGTCGGAACGATTTCCGAACAGGATGTCCAGCCACCCCAATCCATAACTGCAGCAGCTTCCGCCGAATCGCCTCCCATGCGCGACAGCGGAATAGCCCCTTCAGCAACATCTCCTTCAGTTCGGAGCACACTGCGTGAGCAGGGGATTGATCCCGCTTCCATAACCGGAACAGGCAAAAACGGTCGCATAACCAACAACGATCTGTCGCAGCAGAAAGAGGTCAAGGGGAGCCAGGCTTCGGTTTCTCAGACAGACACCGCCCAGCCTATCCCTCAAGCGCCGTCGAGCCCGGTGTTGTATCCATCTCGGACGAGCGATTCAGCTGAGCATGCAGCTACACTCACCCCTGCTGACACCATTGCCGTTTCCTCCATACGTACGGAAGATCCGCCGCTGTATACATCTTCACGTGAAGATCGAAAAAAAATGTCGCCGATCCGCAAGCGAATCTCCGAGCGTTTGCTGGCCGCCCGCCAACAGACCGCCATGCTGACAACCTTCAACGAGGCCGATCTGAGCCATGTCAAGGCCTTGCGCGAAAGGTACCGGGAGCATTTTAAAAGTCGCCACGGTATTGGCCTGGGTTTCATGTCTTTCTTTGTCAGAGCCTGCTGCGAGGCACTCAAGGAGTTTCCGGCGGTGAATTCCCGCATCGATGGCGATGACCTCGTGTATCACAAATATTTCGATATCGGCGTCGCCATAGGCGCTGAGAAGGGGTTGGTGGTCCCGGTACTGCGCAACGCAGACAGGATGAGGCTGCATGAGATTGAACAGGTCATCGCGGACTTTTCCGAAAAGATTCGGACAAACCGGCTGGCAATCAGCGATCTTGAGGGCGGCACCTTCAGCATATCCAACGGCGGCGTGTACGGATCGATGCTCTCTACTCCCATCCTGAACCCACCGCAAAGCGGCGTACTCGGTATGCATGCCATCCAGGATCGGGCAGTTGTCCGGGATGGCCAGATTGTTATTCGCCCAATGATGTACCTGGCTCTCTCATACGATCACCGCATCGTTGACGGTCGTGAGGCTGTCGGTTTTCTGAAGAAGGTTAAGGAGTTTATCGAAGAACCGGAAGAACTTCTGCTGGAGAGCTGAGGAAACTGTTTTGAACCTGCTACGGCACATATCCATTCTCATGATCCTCCTCCTGATTCCGCTTTCTGTATCTGCCGGAATCATCGAAGGCCGTCATGCCTATCGTAAAGGTGATTTTGCGGCTGCCAGGCATGAGTTTGAATCAGATCTGCATGCGGGAGCGACAGGAAACTATTTTCTGGCAATGATGTATCTGCGTGGCGAGGGTCTTGCGAGAGATGATGTCCGCGGTCTTGGCCTTTTGAAAATATCTGCCGATCAGGGATATGCCGCTGCCCGGTATCATCTGGGAAAGCTGCATCTATACGGACATGGGGTAAAGAAGAACAGATCTCTGGCTCTGTCGCTTCTGCACTCTGCCGCAACCGATGATGATTACCGGGCGGTAGTATTGCTAAAAATTATTAGAAATGGAAGCCGCGGTGAGCGTAAAGATCAGGAGCAGGTTGTAGCCGGCGTCAGGCAGAAAGCACACGCCGGCAAACCCGTCGCCCAGCTTACGCTTGCATTCATGCATCTGGTGGGCGATGGAGTTGCGAAGGACAGAAATCAGGAACTGCGGTGGTACAAGGCGGCATCCCTAAAAAATGCCCGGGCGGGATTCATGCTTGCCCTGATGTATTATTTTGGTGACGGGGTCCCACAGAATCCGGTCGAGGCAGTCCGGATCATGCGGCTGGCCGCCGAAAGAGGCGATTACCGAGCCCAGTATTATCTGGGAACATTTTATTATCATGGCGTTGTGGCTCAGATGAACCGGCAGTCAGCCGCCGCCTGGTTCAAAAAATCGGCCGAGGCGGGATATGCGGAAGCACAACTGGTGTATGGTATGGTACTGCTCTCCGGCGATGGTGTCGGCCAGGACAGGGGGCTGGCAATCGAATGGCTCGGCAAAGCGGCTCGCCAGGATAACAGCAGGGCAAAAGAGGTCATAGGAGAGCTGTTGACCTATCGAGGGCGGCCGCACAGTACAACACCGGTCGATCCCCTTGCCGTAAGGCAATCGGATGCGACACAGTCCGACAGCCAATTGCGCCTGGAAGGCAAGGGGCTGATACTCGATCAGGGGGAGTATGGCCTCAAGTTCTCCCTGCCTAACATTTACGACGCCTACGCCCCTCAAAGCAAGTTGCAATCCCGCACGGTACTGGAGAAGCTGCAGGGTGCAACGTTTGAAATTATTTTTCGCACGCCGGATTAACCTGATGGCGTCTGAAGGTACAGAAGTAATGATCCGTAAAGAAACCCGGAGGAACGTGTAATGGCTGAAGATGTCTGTTTCGATCTGATAATTGTCGGGGCCGGACCTGGCGGATATGTTGCGGCGATCCGGGCAAACCAGTTGGGTATGAAAGTGGCGGTGATCGAGAAACGCGCCACCCTGGGTGGAGTCTGCCTGAACGAGGGATGCATACCCAGCAAGGCCCTGCTTGATTCCAGTGAACTTTTTGCCCTGGCTCGTGACAAGTTTGCCCTGCATGGCATCGGCATAGATCCTCCGAAGCTTGATCTGGCGGCAATGATGCGCCGAAAGGATGACGTCGTAAAAAAACTTACCGACGGGATTTCCTACCTTTTCAAGAAAAACGGGATAACGCTGTATAAGGGGTCTGCCACCCTGAAGGGATCGGAAACCGGAGGCATGCAGCGGGTGGCGGTTAAAACCGTCTGGGAGCTGACACATCCAGACGGAAGCAGCCAACCCCTGAGCGACGAAGGTGCAGGATTGATCATGCTGCGCGGAAAACGCGTTCTGCTTGCCACCGGCAGCGAAGCCGCCGCCTTGCCCGGCATTCCGTTTGACGGCCAGGTGGTCGTGAGCGCTCGTGAGGCCTTGTCCTTTGAAAAACTCCCGGAGCATATCGTGGTGGCGGGTGGCGGGTTTATCGGACTGGAAATGGGCTCAGTCTGGCGTAGACTCGGCTCGCAGGTCACCGTGATGGAGATGCTGCCGCAAATTTTACCCGGCATGGATCACCAGGCGGCTGACGCCCTGTACAAATCGCTGCGCAAACAGGGCATCCAGTTCAAGCTCGGCACACGCATCACCGCCGTCCGGCGTCTTGGCTCCAAGGCGATGGTACAGTTTAATCCCGGCAGCGGAAGCGAAGAGCTGGATTGTGACCGGGTTCTTGTTGCCGTAGGTCGCAGAACGAGTTTTGCAGATATGGGCATCGAGGAGATGGGAATGCGGGTGGATGAAAGGGGTCGCATCGCTGTCAACGCCGATTATCAAACCTCCGTTCCCGGCGTCTATGCCATCGGAGATCTGGTTCCCGGCCCTATGCTCGCGCACAAGGCATCCGAGGAGGGTATTGTCTGTGTCGAGCGCATGGCAGGGCAGCACTCTGTCGTTGAATACGACCATATTCCCGGTGTGTGCTATACCTGGCCCGAGGCCGCGTCCGTGGGAAAAACCGAAGAACAGCTCAAGTCGGATGGAAGCGTGTACAAAACCGGAAAATTCAATTTCGCCTCCCTCGGGCGCGCCCGCTGCATGGACGAATCAGAGGGGTTTGTGAAGATATTGGCCCATGCGGAAAACGACCGGATTCTGGGCGTCCATATTGTCGGACCACGGGCATCCGATCTGATAAGCGAGGCGGTGACGGTTATGGCTTTTGGCGGCACCGCCCGTGATATCGCCCTTACCTGCCATGCACATCCAACACTCTCCGAAGCGGTCAGGGAGGCGGCGCTGGATGTGCACAAGGAGGCGCTCCATATATGACACTGGCAGGTAGCACCTTCTGAATCCGCTTGACCTGACGCAGCGTGCCCGGCTCACGTATCATAACGCCATTTAAAGCTGACAGTCTTGCACCGGGGCATGATCCGGCGCAGCCGGGACAGCCCCTCTTCGGTGGTTGCAGTCCCGCTGCAGGTAAGATTGACCAGGCCGGGAAGCTGAACAAGGTTCATAAGCCCCGAATCACTGATGTCGGTATGGTAGACGTACAGACGTTTCAGGCATCGCAGAGGGGCGAGCAGCCTCAAACCGTTGTCGCTGACGGTGGTATTGGAAAGGTACAGTTCCTCAAGACCGGACAGATTGGCAAGATACGGCAGCGCACCATCATCAACCTCATAGAGAAAAAGTGATTGAAGGTCATGCGGTTTCAGTGAGGTGAGAAAAGCAGGGTTGTTCCGTGAAGAGCCCTTTACATCAAGCCGCAGACTCTTGTCAAGAAAGACTTCCCGCGCTCCGCACGCATTTCCGAGACGTTTCCAGTCGCGGTAATCCACCGACCCTTTGCTTCGTTCGTAAAGTGTTCCGCAGATCCGGTCAGCGGGAAATGACACTATGCGGGTTTCCAGTGGCATACCGTGGCGGTCACCTGTGCCAGCCTCGTCTCCACGCAGAACCGCGAGCCGGTTCAGGGTTCTGGAAATCTCCAGTTCCACAGCCGCCGCCATCTCCGTCAGCAGGTCGCGTCCGTCTGATCCCGCCTCATCCACCCGAATTTTAAACTGGTAGATATCAGTAGCCTTCAATTCATCAATCTGACGCGCCAGGGCCTGCAGATTCTGTTCTGCACGGGCAATTTCCCGAATAACCCTGACGAGTTCCAGGGCAACATCCAGCTCCGATGAATGCTCAGGACCCTGTTCCTCCCAGTCCGCAAGTAAATTCTCCAGCGTCTGTCTGTCACCGGAGCCGTATGCATGGTTGGCAACCGCCATCAACTCCTGTCGTCGCAAACGTTCACTCTCGTCAGGCGCCAGATCGGGATGAATGGCCTTGGCAACTTCCCGGTAGATTGATTTCATACTTTTGCAGGAGTGGTTTGCATACATTTCGGTATCATCCAGAAGATCGGTTCGATGGTGAAAGTGTGCAAATGCGTCCAGAGGCGGTGTTGCCGAAGCGTACTCCGTCGAATCCGAATTTTGCAGCAGACCATTCAGCTGCCACTCCAGATCCTCAAGCCGTACAATACGCGATCCGAGGATCTCTTCATAAACCCGCTCGAAGGCGCGAATCTCGGATTTGAGAGCAAGAAAACGCGATTCACGGTCAGAACAGCGCTCCTTCATGCCGGTCAGTTCGTCACGTTTTTTCCTCAGTTCAATCTCTTCAGGAGTCTTTAAGCTGTTTTTGAAAGGGCTCATGATTCGTTACCAGGCACAGGCCGTTCGCGGGACTCACGGGCAAGCGGAAGCGAAATTTTCCGTTTGCTGGCCATGGAAAGGCGATAGATATTTTCAAAGGCGGAGATCAGGTCGCCAACCTCGCGGCTTGTGGTTATGAGAATGAAATCAAGCACCTCGTCCGGAACCCGGACCTGCCGATCCTCGGCGATTTTCTGGAGTATCATCCGCCGCGACGCGTCATCGGATGCATCAACGCGGGCTACCAGTCCCCACAGCAGGCGGGAGACCAGATGATCATCCAGATGGGGCAATTCCCGTGGCGGCACATTACCGGTCATGACGATCGTGCGACCGGCCGAGTGGAAGTCGTTGAACAACTGCCAGAGGGCGTTATGGAGAGCGGCATCGGCAGGCAGGAGATGCAGATCATCCACCAGAAGAAGCGGTGAGTCAGCGAAGTGGAGGGTAAGCTCCCCGGGTGAAAAATGTTCGCGAAAGGAGATGTGCGGGAAAGAACGCCCATCTGCCTTTCCAATGGCATGGGCAATTGCCGACAGGAGATGGGTCTTGCCGGAACCGGTCGGGCCATAGAGGTACAGCAGATTCTCCGGTTCGGCGGGGACAGCAATGCGGCGGGCAAGTTCAAGGGCCGCGGCATTGCCGGCACAGCTTACAAAACTGTCAAAGGTAGCGGCGGAGACAACGGGAAAATCGAAAAACTGCTGCATCGTCAGAACAACTTCCCTTGGAGAGATACGGGCGCAATACGGCCAAAATGGAGATAGGCGGCCGGAGAAGCCACCCGGCCACGCGGAGTGCGGTTGAGGAAGCCGTTCTGGATCAGAAAAGGCTCGTACACATCCTCGATGGTATCACTCTCCTCACTGATGGCCGCTGCGATGGTGTCCAGTCCCACCGGACCACCGCCAAACTTGTCGATGATCGTCAGCAGGATCATGCGATCCATCTGATCGAAGCCCATTTCATCTATTTCCAGCAATTTAAGCGTTTCCTGCACCACAGTGCGGGTAATGATGCCGTCGGCCCGTACCTGGGCATAGTCTCGGACCCTTCGCAACAGGCGGTTTGCGATGCGGGGCGTACCTCGGCTGCGCAGCGCAAGTTCATCAGCGGCATTGTGCTCAATCTCCATCCCCAGAATTCCGGATGAACGGGTAATGATGGTGGCCAACTCACCATGTGAATAGAATTCCAGTCGTGAGATAACTCCGAAACGGTCTCTCAGGGGAGAAGAGAGCAGGCCGGCCCTGGTGGTGGCTCCAACCAGGGTGAATCTGGGCAGATCAAGCTTGATGGAGCGGGCGCTTGGTCCCTGGCCGATAATAATGTCAAGCTGGAAATCCTCCATGGCCGGGTAGAGAATCTCCTCAACCACATGGGAAAGCCGGTGTATCTCGTCAATAAAGAGGACATCGTGCGGCTCAAGATTGGTCAGGATTGCCGCAAGGTCTCCGGGACGCTCAATAACCGGACCCGAGGTGGATTTGATATTCACACCCATTTCGGTGGCGATGATGTGAGCCAGCGTTGTCTTGCCCAGACCGGGAGGACCGTAGAGCAGGACATGATCGAGGGCTTCTCTCCTGCCACGGGCAGCATCAATGAAAAGTTTCAGGTTTCCCTTGATCTTTTCCTGGCCGATATAATCGTCAAGGGCGCGCGGACGCAGGGTGGCGTCAAGCTGGAAGTCGTCATCGCATTTTTCCGGCGTTATGGCACGCGGCTGCATATATTCTCCAATGGGTACCTCAGAAGCAACGCGGAAACTATGACCTAAAACATAACGATTGTCAAAGGTGAGGCGGTTTAAGTAAACGGAGCTGGTTCTCGTGCAGAAAAACTGCCGCCGGTATGATCGTATCCAGCTCGCCGACCGCACACCCTGAAATCCGGCGGGTCAGTTCATGAAACAGGAGCAGCTCCTGAGAGAACAGGTCGTTGAAAGGATACCGCATATCCACAAGCCCTGTCGGATCCATATCGGTAAAATTGAGGCTGCACCACTCATCAAAGAACTCTTCGCCGGACAGATCAATCAGCGGGATACCGTTCAGGCGACAGGTCATGGGACGATGGGCATACACACGACAACTCCCGTCGCCGGACAGCAGGGGACAGGGGGTCGTGTCTTCCTCCGGCATCATCTCGTCCCACTGATCCTCCGGGATGCCATTGAGAATCCACGGTTCCCTGAATTCAGGCCACCTGCGGGACAAACCTGACAGGCGCGCTGCGGATAGAGAACGCACCTGTTCCTGGATATCCTCCGGCAACAGATCGAACCCCCGTTTCAGATACAGCGCATCCAGCACGGTAATATCGAACAACCCCCGGCAACACTCGGAACAGCCCTGCCGACAGGTGATCGATCCGGGGTGCAGATTCAGACAGGACTCGAACCACCTGTCTACCTCACCCAGAAGCTCGCCATAACGTTCCAGAAGATCATTCACGGTTGAACCAGATTCTTAACAATACTCCCCCTCAGGCCGGATACAGGAGTGCCGCATCCCTAACTACCCACAGGGATGCGGCACACACCGAAAAACGGACTTTCTTCACGGAAAACCGTCCTTGCTACATATACACCATAACCGAAAGACGTATTGATCCATCCGCTGTTCTGAATGGGATGGTCACACCCTTGCACTGAACATTGATACTGGACGTCTGATCTGCCGCCAGTGATTCGGATATGGCCTGCAACCGGCCGGAAACCACCAAGGGCAGTCCAAGCGCAACACTGCCGTACTGTTCATGATATTTGGTCTTGAATCCTCCGGCGATGTTGTTCGCCAGTTCACCCATGGCATCCCTGATACATTCATCATCTGCCTCATCTATCAACAGCAACCCTTTGGCAACACGCTGGGCACTGGCCTTGTCCGTGGCGATGATGATATAACCGACCCTGTCGCCTGCTATGCCGACTATTCCGGTCACATCGGAGTCAACGGGCTCAACCTTCTTCTCCACTATTCCCGCCAGAAGATCGATATTCATGTAGCTCTTGAATGTATCCTGCGTAGCAGACATGATACTTAACATGAGCTCTTCAAAGGAAATGGCTGCCATACTGAAATTCTCCGAAATCAGACAGATTATTTAAGCGACAGAATAAACTCGGCAAGCCCCTCAACCTGTTCAGAATTGATCTGATTGGCAAAGATCGGCATACCGCCCGGACGCCCCTCGGCAATGCTCTTGATAATGTCAAGACGAGTTTTGCCGTACTTATACTTCGAGTTGGTCAGATCAGGCCCCACACCACCCTTGGCACCTTCGCCGTGGCAGGCGACGCAGTGTTTTGCAAACAACTGTTTACCGGCGGCAATATAGGTCTCCACGCTATGGGAGGGGGTGCCCTGATATTTGGTACCGGTTGATTCGATAGTCATATGGGCAGTATGTTTCTTGTCCGCAATCACCTTTCGGGCCGCGTCGGCCTCAGCCTGAGAGCTCCAGCCGCTGAAAAGATAATACCCCATGAAAGCCACGCCCCATACCACCAGCACCGTCAGAAGCACGCGAAAGACAGCGGGAGACTGCTTCTCTTCGCGATACTCTATTCCATCATAATCATGTTTTTCTGACATGTCATCTGCTCCTTGTAAATTGATTAGTCATCGTCGAGCATCCTGAACTTCGGCTCTTCAAGCTTCTGTTTGCTTTTTTTTCTGAGTGTAATAACTCCGATAGCCACCAGAATGGCAAGCAGCAATGCCGTCAGCAGCAGGAAGGTAACACGCGCCTCAATCATCCTGTTTACCCAGTTTTATATATGTTACCAGCTTCCAAAGTTTCTGATCATCCAGAGAACTCCTGAAACCGGGCATTCCATTAGCCTCAACACCTTTTGCAATAAGGGTGAACAACTCGGAATCAGACTTGGCGGAACCTTTGAGGGCCGGTCCAAGATTGCCTTCACGTTTCTCACCATGACACGAGGCACAATGCTGCTTGTAAAGAGCCTCGGCCTCTTCCTTGACAGCCTTTAGATCGCTGAAAGGATTTTTCTGTGCCGGCGCGGGCAGTGTGGCGGCCTCGGCCTTTTTAACCGGAATATCGGTTCCCAGTTTACGCAGGTAGGCAATCATGGCATCCATCTCGGTTTTCCCCTTCAACTCATCCAGATCAGCCTGGGTGTAGGGGAACTTGAGCAGCTTCATTTTACGCTCGGAGTAGGTCGTGCTGAGCGGAGCGTTCAGGAACGCATATGAAGGCATGTTTGAAGCGGGAACCACAGACCGGGGATCTGCCATATGTTTGCGGTGCCAGGCTCCGTTGGGATCGGGGTATTTGAGGCCGATGCGTGCCAGATCCGGTCCGGTGCGCCGTGAACCCCACAGATGCGGGCGGTCGTAGACGAATTCACCCGATTTCGAGTAGCCGCCTCCGTTACCGTAACGTTCCACATCCGCCGCCAGAGTGCGAACGGTCTGGGAGTGACAGTTGTTACACCCTTCTCTCATGTAGATATCGCGCCCCTCCTGCTGCAGGGGGGTGTACGGCTTGACCTCTGCAATCCGGTCACCGGCGCCGTTTATCCATTTGAATGGGGCAATCATGGTGATCGCTGTGCCGACCATGATCACGACAAAGGCCAGAATAATAAAAATAACGGGATTTTTTTCCAACATGGTATTGACCTCGTTCGGTATGGATTTTATTACACTTTAGCAGTTTGCGAAGATGCGTCCTTCTGGAAGGTCTTGTAGATGTTGTAAATGAACACAACCAGACCGGCAAGATAGATGACTCCGCTGATCGCCCGTATCTTGTAATAGGGGAGAATGGCAACCATAGTTTCCATAAAGCTGTAATGAAGCGACCCATCGGGGTTTGTGGACAGCAGCATACTGCCCTGCTGCACACCGGCAATCCACATCGTGATCGAATAAATCAACTGTCCGACCAGAATCAGCCAGAAGTGGGTGTTGGCAAGTTTGATACTGTAGATCTCGGTATCATTGATTTTAGTTACGGTATAGTAGATCGAGGCGAAAAGAATCATGGAAACCCAACCCAGTGTCCCCATGTGGACATGGCCGGGAACCCAGTCAGTGTAGTGAATGAAGGCCGAAAAGGTGCGGATCGCCTGCATGGGTCCCTGCAAAGTCTGGAGGCCGTAAAAGGTTATGCCACAGATGAGGAACTTGACCAGGTAGTTGGTCTTCATCTGCTCCCATTTGCCGTTCATGGTCAGATATCCGTTGAAGACCGCGCCCCAGGAAGGTGCAATCAGCATGACCGAAAAAGCCATGGCCACGGTCTGAATCCAGTCGGGAATCGGTGTCCAGAGCAGATGGTGGGCGCCGGTCCAGAGATACATGAAGATAAGGCTCCAGAAGGCGATAATCCCCATGCGGTGACTATAGATCGGATTGCCGGTAACCTTCGGCAGAAAATAGTAAAAGAGCGCCAGAGGAGGGGCGGTCAACACCATGGCTACCGCGTTGTGGCCATACCACCACTGCACATTCGCATCGTTGGTTCCGGCAAAGATCGGATAGGACTTGAAGAGATGCAGCGGCACCCCCAGGTTGTTGACGACATACAGCACCGTCACGCCGACCAGGGCCGCCATGATATACCAGAGCGAGATATACATCAACTCTTCCTTGCGCTTCAGGATCGTCATGAACACGTTGATCGAGAACAGCACCCAGATGATAGCCACAACAACGGCCAGCGGCCATTCAAGCTCGGCGTATTCCTTGGTGCGGTTGATCCCCATCGCCAGCGTCACAGCCGCAGACGCAATGCCGATATTGAAAAGCCACAGGGTGACACGGGCCAGCCCCGGACTCCAGAGCGGGGTTTTGGTAAGCCGCTGGGTGATGTAGAAAAACATGCCGATAAAACAGCCGATGCCCCATCCGAAGATGCCGGCGTTGGTATGAATCGGCCTCAGCCTGCCATATGTAAGGTATGGCGCCACATTCAGCTGCGGCCAGGCCAGTTGCAGGGAGATCAGGATCCCGACCACGACTGCAATCGTTCCCCAGATGATGCTCCAGGTGATGAAACCTTTAACCGATTCATCGTAGTACCGCGTTGGTGCCTTCATGCTTCCGCTCCTTTGGTGGGATGTTTCAAGGCAATTGCCATCTGCCTCGATCAAAAATGGATTCAGGTGAAAAACTTACGGACACACTCTAACCGATGCCCGCTGTAAAGCCTAGCAGACAATTTCAAAATTGCACGTGCCGCATTTATTTTTTCATTCCCATTCGATAGTTGCCGGCGGTTTGCTGGAGATATCGTAGACCACCCGGTTGATTCCTTTGACCTCGTTTATGATGCGCCCGCTGATACGTGCCAGATCCTCGTAGGGGAGCGGATACCACCCTGCGGTCATAAAATCCCTGGTCTCAACTGCACGTAACGCGACCACAAACTCATATGTTCGAGCGTCCCCCATCACGCCAACACTCCTGACCGGCAGGAAGACGGCGAAGGCTTGACTGATCTTGTCGTAATGACCGGAAGAGTACAGCTCCTCGATGTAGATGGCATCGGCCCGACGGAGAATGTCAGCGTACTCCTTTTTCACCTCACCCAGGATGCGAACAGCCAGACCAGGGCCGGGAAAGGGGTGACGCCAGACCATCTGATGCGGCAGGCCAAGCTCTTCACCGATAGCCCGCACCTCATCCTTGAACAGTTCACGCAACGGCTCAAGCAGTTTCAGTTTCATATATTCCGGCAGGCCGCCGACATTGTGATGGCTCTTGATAGAGTGGGCCTTGCCGGTTCTGGCGCCGGCTGATTCAATAACATCCGGATAAATCGTCCCCTGGGCCAGCCAGTTTGCGTCCGTTATACGTTTCGACTCTTCTTCAAATATCTCGACAAACAGCCCGCCGATAATCTTGCGCTTTTTTTCGGGGTCACATTCACCTGCCAGGGCTGTCAGAAACCGCTGTTCCGCGTCCACGCGAAGAACCTTGACCCCCAGATTCTCGGCGAAAGTCGCCATCACCTGATCCCCTTCACCAAGTCGCAACAGACCGTTGTCGACAAAGACGCAGGTCAGCTGGTCGCCGATGGCCCGGTGTATCAGGGCTGCTGCAACTGAAGAGTCAACACCGCCCGAAAGTCCGAGAATCACCCGATCACTGCCGACCTGCAGGCGTATGCGCGCCACGGCGTCTTCGATGATCCGTCCGGGAGTCCATTGACCGGTGCAACCGCACACCGTGCGGACAAACGTATCGATCAGCACTTCACCGCGCGGGGTATGATTTACTTCAGGATGAAACTGCACGCCGTAAAGATTCCGAACCACATCCTGAATGGCGCAGACAGGGGCATTGTCAGTCTCAGCCACGATCTCGAAACCGGTTGGAACCCGAGAAACATGGTCACCATGACTCATCCAGACCGGACTGTTTCCTTCGACAAAAAAACCGTCAAACAACGGCCCGGGACAACCTTTGGATCTGAGGATGGCGTAGCCGAATTCACGCTTACCCGCAGGTATAACCTCGCCGCCAAAATGCCTGCTCATAAGCTGCATGCCGTAGCAGACCCCCAGAACCGGGATGCCAAGCTCGAACAACTCCCCGGCTACGGCCGGGGCGCCCTCTTCATAGACGGATTTCGGGCCTCCCGAGAGGATGATACCGCTCGGAGAAAAAGCGCGAACCGCTGACAGTTCCATGTCAAAGGGATGAAGCTCGCAGTAGACATGTGCTTCTCGAACCCTGCGGGCAATCAATTGGGAATATTGTGATCCAAAATCGAGAATGAGGATTTTTTGGCGGTGAATATCGGGCGTCATGGATCGAATAAGTCCTCTTGAAGAACTTTATTACCACTAAAATTATTGCCGTGTCAAACATTAGTACGGCCGACGCTCAAATATCCGTTCAGTTCCCTACCCGGTAATTGGGCGCTTCTTTTGTTATGGTTACATCGTGAACATGCGACTCTTTGAGGCCGGCTCCGGTGATTCGGATAAAACGCCCATTTTTCTGGAGCTCCGCGATATTTGCACAACCGGTGTAGCCCATGCCGGAACGAAGCCCGCCCAGCAACTGGTGAATATTGGCTGACAGGGGGCCGCGTAACGGCACCATTCCTTCGATCCCTTCGGGAACAAGCTTGACATCGTCTCCGACTTCGGACTGAAAGTAGCGATCCTTGCTGCCATCCTTCATCGCCCCGATCGATCCCATGCCGCGATAGGTCTTGTAGGTGCGTCCCTGATACAGCACCGTATCACCGGGTGACTCCTCGGTGCCCGCAAACAGCGACCCGATCATGATGCAGTCGGCACCCGCCGTGACAGCTTTGGGGAGGTCACCGGAATACTTGATGCCGCCATCGGCAATCACCGGAATCCCGTATTTGTGGGCAATCCGGGAACATTCGAGAATGGCGGTAATTTGGGGAACACCCACACCTGCGACCACGCGGGTGGTGCAGATCGATCCCGGTCCGATTCCAACCTTGATGCCGTCGACCCCCGCCTTGATCAGAGCCTCTGCCGCTTCTGCCGTTGCAATGTTGCCGGCAATTATCTCAACACCCTTAAACACCGACTTTGCACGAATAACCGCATCGATAACGGCCTGAGAGTGTCCGTGAGCGGTGTCGATGACAATGACATCAACCCCGGCCTTGATAAGGGCATCCATGCGGGCATCCATCTCTGCCGTCGGACCCACGGCCGCTCCGACCCGCAGGCGTCCGAAGGAATCCTTGCAGGCATTGGGATACTTTTTTACCTTTTCAATATCCTTGATCGTAATCAGGCCTTTGAGAAATCTTTCGTCATCAACGACAAGAAGTTTCTCCACTCTGGTATGCTTGAGATGCTCCTTGGCCTGTTCCAGGGTGGTACCCACCGCAACGGTCACCAGATTGCGCTTGGTCATTCGTGCCGAAATAGGCAGTTCGTAATCGGTCTCGAAACGCAGGTCGCGATTGGTCAGTATCCCTACCAGTTTGCCATTTGCCTTGGTTACGGGAACCCCTGAAATGCGGTAGCGGGACATGATATCCAGAGCTTCACTGATTTTCTGGGTAGGGCGCATGGTAATCGGGTCAACAATCATACCCGACTCGCTCTTTTTGACCTTGTCAACCTCGTAGGCCTGTTCCTGAATTGTCAGATTTTTATGAATGATTCCGATGCCTCCCTCTCGCGCCATGCAGATTGCGGTTCGAGCCTCGGTAACCGTATCCATTGCAGCGCTGACAAGCGGAATATTGAGTGGAATATTGCGTGAGACATGGGTTGCCAGGTTGGCATCCCGCGGAAGAATCAGGGAATGTGCAGGGAGAAGGAGCACATCATCAAAGGTAAGGCCTTCAATCAGCTTGTTAAGTGACATCAGCAGACTCCTGAAAGAGATAAACCTCGGCAAAGTTAGTACAGGCGGCACGGCAAGTCAAGAGCAAAGGCTATATGGCTGAAAGAACGGAATCACAATAAAAGCGCGGATCATTGATGAGCAATCCTGCTTAACAGGAATGCACACAAGCCAGTACGGGACAGAACATCAGTGATTGACAAATCGCTGCCGAAATGGAGAATGAATTACATGCACTCCACGATCAAAAACATCCGGAAACGAAGGATCTACAAAATTTCCATCATACAGGTACTGTGCCTTCTGGCCGTTTTCGCGATTGCGACGAGTCAGGTTTCCGGCGCTGCAGAGAGTGAACGGCTCTCTTTGGGGCATACTTCACTCGTATCAACTCAATCAGACCTGAATAGCTCGACCGTAGGCGCCGTAACGGCGAAATACGGTTTCCTGAACAAGGAGGAATTCAAGCCGTATATCGGTGTCGGGGTAGCGTACAGCATAGACAAAGAGTTCAGAGGCAGCAACCCCACAACCAGGATTAAAACCGGTGCCGCCTACCAGGTGGGTTTCAGTTATATTCTAAACGAAACATCCTCACTGAATCTCAATTACGACCTTTACACTGTTTCGCCTGAATCACCTCATCGACAAAACGATGCCACACCCAATCAGCTGGGATTGGGTCTGAAAATCAGGTTCTAACCCAGCAGTTTTGCGATATTCTGGGGAAATTATGGCAGCCGGGGTATGAGGGGTAATCACGTGTTCAGCTGTTTGCAGCCGAATCCCCGCAAAGGTTGAGAATTTTCTGCGTGATCTCGGCATGTTGTCTGTCAATATCGAAATCCGCGTGGCGCCCGGCGAACGCCAGTGCCTGCTGTCTGAAACGACTATCCTCAACCAGCGAGCGCATGAGCGGAGTTAGAGGCGGTGCCGGATTGTCGGGGTTGATGACGACTCCGGCGCCGAGTGACTGAACGCGCCAGGCGGTGAGGAAGCGCTCCAGATGATTGGGGAACATCATCAACGGCACCCCGGATAACAGCAACTGTGCCACCATGCCGTGACCGCAGTAGGTCAGGGCAAAGTCGCAATCCTTGACAATCTTCTCCAGACGGAACGGGCCGGATGAAATGACAATGCCGCTGTCCTGCCACTTTTTGATGGTATTCATGGAAACGCCGGGCGAGCAGATCAGAGCCCGTGCCCTGACTTCAGCCAATCCCTGCATCGCAACCTCAAAATCGCGTGCCCCAGGCTCCAGATAACCGAACACGCACGGCCCCGCGCCTTCCGGCCACGCCGCTTCTGCACCGGCTCCGGAACTGAACATCGGACCGTAGTAATGAGCGTCACGCCGTTGCGGATAGTGATCGAGTTCGGGGAAGGTGGTCAGGAAATTTTCAGCAACATCGAAGAGTTCGCCCAGAAAAGTCAGGCGTTTCACACCATAGTTTTCCAGCAGGGTGTTGACGGTGTTCAGCACCAGCGCCTCGGACTCGGACAGCCGCTGATGTGGCACCGAAGCCCACGGGCGCATGTTGGGCATCGGCGTTTCACGCGGCGGCACCAGAAAACCGTAACCCAGAGTGGCGGCCTTCAGGTCGAGGCTTTTCGCTGCCAGCAGAGCGGTAGGCGCGTGGCTCGCCACCACCAGATCAGGTTGCAGAACCTGATACAGATTACGCCAGGCATCAACCAGACCAACCAGGTTTGCAGGACTGTGGTAGCCAAAACGCAGCAGGATTTCCGCGTAACTCAGCGGCGGCTCCGGCAGTCCGTGGATCGCGGGCAGCCATACCGGCGCCTGAAGTATTGGAATATCGCCAACCTCCAGACTACGCAGGTTGTGCAGTTCCCTCGCGATGAAAATAACCCGATGCCCGGCGGCCTTCAGCGGCTTGGCCAGCTCGAGGAAGTGACTGATATAACTCAGGCTGGTGCCCATCTCCCAGACGAAAACAATAGTGCGCATTTGATTCCTGGCGGTGACGAAACATCGTTCGGCATTGATTATTGAAAAACCGCATGTAACAACAATTTATGGGACATGTATCGGAGATTTAAGCCTTAAAACAGTGGCATGGCAGGACTCAGATATTACTCAACCCCTGAAATTGGGCGTGTCGGACTTTCGTGATCTCCTCCATATCCTCCATTATTTTTCGTTTGCATGTTTTCGGACACATACGACATCGTATGGCTTGCCAACAATATCCTTCATATAGGTAAATTCCATACCAGCGTCAGTGCATTTTTGGACTTTGGCATTCAATTCTTCCTGACTTACACTGGGACAGCCACACAATAAAACAGCCGGCAGCATTAACAATAAAAATTTCATGTAGAATCTCCTGTAAGGTATTAAATTGCACCCCGAACAAGCCGAAAAACCCGCGCTAAAGTAATTTTTTCCGGCAGGATTCAAGCCGCAATTTTTATCGGCGCCATGTTACCTCGATAATCCCGGATTCAACAATAAAAAATTCAATGCTGCTTAAATTTGTCGGCATTCGTACTGAAAGAATACCTGTTGACAGCATTATTCAAGCGGTATAGCTTATGCCATCAAAACATTATTTTCACAACATGCTAAAATTAAAGGAGAAAAATGATGAGAAGGATTATCACAGCTATCAGCACCATCATCGCCCTGGCCCTTCCGACGTTTGCCGTTGCCTCAACATGGACCATTGACCCTGAACATTCCAATGTAGGTTTCAAGGTGCGCCACATGATGGTATCCAGTGTCAAGGGCAGTTTTAACACGTACACAGGCACCGTCGAACTTGACGACAAGGACATCACCAAGTCCAGGGTGGAGGTTACAATCAACACAAACTCTATCAACACAAACGTCCAGAAGCGTGATGATCACTTGCGCGGCGCCGACTTTTTCGATGTTGCCAAATTTCCGACCATGACCTTTGCTTCGAAAAAGGTAACCAGGAATGGCAATGACAAGCTGAAAGTCACTGGCGACCTGACCCTGCACGGCGTAATCAAAACAGTAGTGCTTGACGTGGAAGGACCTACCGCAGAGAGTAAAGACCCCTGGGGGAATATTCGCATAGGGGCAACTGCCACGACAAAAATCAGCCGCAAGGATTTCGGCCTTGTCTGGAATAAAGCTCTTGAAACCGGTGGGGTCGCTGTTGGTGATGAGATTACCATTACTCTGGAAATAGAGATGGTCAAAGCGAAAGCCAAGTGAAGCTGAATGACCCGGTAAGTTTCAGTCAGAGGCTTTAACGCAGAGACGCCAGGACACGGAGATCGCTTCATGAAATTTGAATGGCATGGCAAAAAAGCGGCTGCAAGCCTCCTAAAACATGGGGTCTCGTTTGATGAGGCCGCTACGGTTTTTGCAGATGTTTTTTCATACATCTTTCCTGATCTGGATCATTCAAGTGATGAGTCTCGCATGCTGATTATTGGAATGTCAGAAAGCAGGCGAATACTGGTTGTTTCTCATACCGACAGAGGCGAGCAAACACGGATAATATCGGCCAGGGAGGCCACTCGAAAGGAGCGCACATTTTATGAAGAGGGCCATTAAAACATCCGATGAATTGAGACCCGAATACGATTTTGCTTCGATGACTGGAGGGGTTCGGGGAAAATATGCAGAGCGTTTTAAACAAGGGGTAAATATCGTTAAGCTTGATGATGACGTGTCTGCTGTTTTCCCGGATGCTAAGACCGTAAACGATGCACTTCGTTCCCTGATCAGGATAGCGCAACATAAAGTTCATCATGCTTAACGCAAAGACGCCAGGGCACGGAGTCGCCAAGAAAGTCTAAAATATTTTCAGGGTTTAACCCCAAAAGTCTTTTGTTCCTGCTTCTTCCTTTGTGCCCTTGCTGCTTTGCGTTGAAGAATTTGAATACGCCTCACCCGTTTTTTAGCTCGACATTTCTGCAGGCAATAGCATACATTTCAACACACATTTCCCTCAGATCATGTGTAGGAGGCTTTATATCATGCAAGCCCAGAGAATAATTACCCAGGTTGATTCCACTGGTCACTTGATGAGTATTCCGCTTTTACCGCCAGGGCAAACGGTTGAACTCATCATGCTCATACATGACCAAGCTGCGCTGCCTTTGCCCTGCAGGAAAGCCCCTATAGCTCTTAAAGGAAAACTTCGTGAAATCGGGGATGTATTTTCCACTGCACCTAGCGAAGATTGGGGACTTTCCTGATGATTTTGCTGGATACCAACGTTTTTCCTTTGCGCCTTAGCGTTGAAGAATTTAAAGTCAGAGGCTTTAACGCAAAGACGCCAGGACACGGAGATCGCCAGGAAAGTCCATAATCTTTTCAGGTTGTAACCCCAAAAGCCTTTTGTTCCTGCTTTTCCCTTTGCGTCTTCGTGCCTTTGCGCCTTTGCGTTGAAGAATTTAAAAAGAAGATCTGATGAATGAAAATGAGCTGAGTAAAATTATTGTAGATTCTGCCATAGAGGTTCACAGAAATCTCGGTGGCCCTGGTTTGCTTGAAGGGGTCTACGAAGAGGCGCTCGTGTGGGAACTGAAACACCGGAACATCTTACTTGAACGACAGATAATTGTGCCTATTGTTTACAAGGGAAACTCACTGGCAACTCCACTAAAGCTTGACGTTCTGGTTGAAGGCAAGGTTATTATCGAAGTGAAGTCGGTCTCCCAATATAACTCAATTTTTGAAGCGCAGACGCTCACATATTTGAGGATGTTGAATCTGAAACTGGGATTGGTAATCAACTTTGGTGAACGCCTGGTGAAGGATGGGATACATCGCGTTGTAAATGGTTTTTGAAAGTCGGAACAGAGGCTTTAACGCAAAGACGCCAAGGCACAGAGTCACAAAGAAAATCCAAAATCTTTTCAGGTTGTAACCCCAAAAGATTTCAGTTTTTGCCTTCCCCTTGGTGTCTTCGTGCCTTTGCGCCTTAGCGTTGAAGAATTTAAAGCCAGAGGTTTTAACGCAAAGACGCTAGGGCACGGAGTCGCAAAGAAAGTCCAAAATATTTCAGTTTTTGCCTTTCCCCTTGTGTCTTCGAGCCGTTGCGCCTTTGCGTTGAAGAATTTAAAGTCAGAGGCTTTAACGCAGAGACGCCAAGGCG
>CAIPTY010000037.1 GCA_903868145.1 uncultured Desulfuromonadales bacterium
TCTTGGTGTTGTATCCTACCTGCTGTTTGTACTTATCAAAGACCGCGAGAAAAAAACATCATGAAACATTTTAGTTTTCGCAATGAATCATAAGCATTGAGGAGATGATATGAAAACTGACTCAAAGACACAGAATCCAACCCCTGCCAAAGAAGCCCCTGACGATTACTTCCGTTTCCATCTTCCACATGTTCATCTTGGACCTGTATTCGGAAACGATTGGTTCGCACTGAAGGCAGAGGGGTTTGCTCGTTTTTTTGGAACCCCAGTATTTCTAGTTGCACAGACAGTAATAGTTGCCATCTGGATTGCGATAAATGCTTTTGGCTATACAAAGTTCGATGTTTACCCATTTATTCTGCTCAATCTTGCATTCAGCCTCCAAGCTGCCTATGCTGCTCCACTCATCCTACTCGCACAGACTCGACAGGCAGACCGTGACAAGGCACATGCTGATGCCGATGCTCAACATCGGGAGGCTCTTGCCACTGCTGCTGAACAGCGCCAATTGGTAGCGGCACAACAATCTGAACAGATAATGGAGCTACTTCAGCAGAATACGGAACTAACCGAGCTTGTTAAGGGGTTGAGCCAACGCATAGAAACACTTACAGTCGAAATGCATGGTAAAGTTTTTCAAGACGCATCCAAAACAGTCCTTACCTAGAAAGGAAAATCAAAATGTCAGATATTGCTTACATCTCTAAAATCAAGATTGAACATCTTGCTGTACCCAATAATAAAGCAACTCTTCCCCCTGATGGTGAAACGGTGCTTTTTGGTGTACATGATGAGATAGCAGAACATTACAAGATTGCTCCAAATACTTTTGAGCCACACGCTGCAACGCTTGATTATATTGTTGCCTCAGCAGGTGGCTGTTTAACTGGAACATTCGGAGGTTCACTGGCTGTTCGAGGGGTGGCATTAGGCGAGCACGGGCTGACTGCTGATGTAAATGGAGAGATAGAACGAGAGGACGACAATGTTCTTGTTATTAAACGGATACATGTTGTCTATCATCTTTCAACCACCTCTGAATTTAAGGATAAGGTTATCCGTGCTTTTGATGTGCATGCTAATAAATGCCCGGTATATCGTTCTTTGACGCCCGGAATTGCTATCACTACTGAGCTGGATTGGCGTGAAAGAAGCGAACAGTAAATGGAAGGTATTCGGGGTGAATAGAAAGCTTAGAATCAAGAACTTCAAGCCATGCCCCGCTGAAGAGGGAGACGAACTGTACCCGAACGGTATCTTCGTCTTCAACATCACCAAGATGATGCAGTTTATCCAAGATAACGACATCCCATGCGAAGAGGTGCTAGTTAAAGATTTCAGCAGAGGTTCTTCAAAGTTCACGGATGACTACGTGGAAACCGTCGATGTAACAAAACCGGTGATTATCGCTGAGATTTCCCCCGGTCGCTTTAACGTGATTGACGGCAATCATAGAATGGAGAAGGCCCGGAGACTGGGAATTGAAAAGGTTATGGCTTATAAATTGAGCCCTGAGCAGCACCTGCAGTTCCTGACGACTGAGAAGAGCTATCTGGCATACGTTGAATATTGGAATAGCAAATTGAAAGATTCCAAGCAGAAGTGACAGTATCGGCAGTCTGTAGTAACCGGCCAGTCGTAAGTTGGACCACAAGGAGATTCAGTTAATGCTACAAATTCACAGCGAATCCCACAGGTCAGATAGAATAGGTTGGCTTCGAGCAGCGGTTCTTGGTGCTAACGACGGGACAATTTCGGTAGCAAGCCTTGTCGTTGGAGTTGCGGTTTCTGGAGCGCCACAAAATAGTATTCTGCTTACTGGTATAGCCGGTCTTGTTGCGGGAGCAATGTCAATGGCTGCAGGCGAGTATGTCTCAGTTCAATCACAGGCAGACACTGAACATGCTGACATTGCCAGAGAAAAACTTGAACTTGAACTTCAACCTGAACACGAGCTAAATGAACTTACTTCAATATATGTGAGCCGAGGTCTCGACCAACCGTTAGCGCGTCTAGTGGCAGAAAAGCTAATGTCTGGTGACGCTCTTGGAGCGCATGCCCGAGACGAACTTGGCATTACGGAAACATTACGTGCTCGACCGCTTCAAGCAGCACTCGCGTCTGCAATTGCTTTTGTTGTAGGTGCCATTGTTCCAATCCTAGCCGTATTACTCGCTCCCAAAGCCTTGGTTACTGAGGTTTCATTTGCGACCGCGCTAATAACTTTAGCCGTTTTAGGTGCTACCGCAGCATACGCCGGTGGTGCTCCTATTGCTAAAGGTGCTATGCGTGTTGCATTCTGGGGTGTACTCGCAATGGGACTAACTGCCGGAGTCGGCAAGTTCTTTGGCGCGGTTATTTGAGTAAGGGCCATAGGTGAAGCTTTGTATAACCCTTATTCACGAAAAATAGCTGGGCGCATTACCCGTTGGTCTTTCGCTTTATTCATCCTGCTGCTATTTGTGGTGATGGTCTGGCTTTTAATCGCAAACTTTTCTAATTGACCAAAAAGGAATAGAATCAATATTGTTAAGAGACTGTGATTTGTGGAGGCTTGAGATGGAAAATGCGAATCTTATAAAACGGTTCCGGGAAACTTACAAAGAGTTATCGGCTAATATGAACGATGACCAAGTTCTTCATTGGCTCGAACATCATGATGAAGAATATGAATACCTTGCGAAAAAACTTCCGAGTAAATAGATTTGTAGAGCCACTGACTGCAAGGAACTAAAATTAAGGATAAGAAATGCCAGTCTACGAATATCGTTGTAACGCATGTAACCACCAGTTTGAACTCCGTCAGAAGTTTTCCGACCCACCTGCCAACAGTTGTCCAAAATGCGGTGGAGCTGTCCACAAAATGGTTTCCACAGTTGCATTCAGCCTCAAAGGTGGTGGGTGGTATGCTGAGGGCTATGGTGCGAAAGCTGAAGCTCCCAAAGAAACTGATACCGCAGCAGGAGCCGGGGTTGCACCGGAAGCTACTTCAACTGATTCAGCACCAAAAGAATCTGCGACAAAAGAGACAACTGAGTCACCAGCTGCCCCTGCACCAGCTGCCAGTCAAGCTGAACCGAAGAGCACTGTTGCTGAAAAATCGGCAACTGTTGAAAAAGCCAAGTCGGAGTAATTTAGTAAATTGCCCAAAAATTGAATTTGGAGTAAATCCCCATGGCAATATTGAAGTGGAGCCCAGAATATGAACTAGGTCTGGAGGCTATCGACCAACAGCATAAGCAACTGTTTGTTATCATAAATGAACTTATTATTGCTACGGAATACACTCGACCAAATACGGAACTTCTATCTATTGTTGAGCGTTTAGAATCCTATGCAACTTCACATTTTTTAGCTGAAGAAGAATTATTTTCTCAGTATGGTTTTACTGGCAGGAGCGAACATGAAGCGGAGCATGCTGTATTTATAGATACAGTTAAATATATCCGTAAACAGTGTAGAATTATTGATGCTCCTATGGCACCGAAAATGAGAGACTTTCTGCTGAATTGGTTAAGTCACCATATCCTTACCAAAGACAAGGAGTACAGAAAGGCAATGCTGAACTAGATTAGCTTGTTGCAAACAATAATATAACAAGATAAAGATAATCCTTTATATCTTGTACTGATTGCCGATAAGATATACATAACAAAAAATTGAAGGACTCGGGGGTTATCTATATGTCAGTCTCAGGAGTATCATCTGTCACAGCAGCAAACACACCACCACCGGTTCAGCAGTCACAGCCAGCCAAGGCACCTCAACAGGCCCCAAAAACGGATACAGTAAATATATCTAAACAGGTTCAACAGATGGCATCTGATGGTGACCCCACAGCTTTAGAAGCTCAGGAAGGTTCGGCAGAGAAGGCTGGTGAAAGTGCAAGAGGTAAGGCTTAATTTCTATTGTGATTAAGTTACACAACACACCTGTAATATTCCGTATTAAGAACAAACCCCCCACCGAATGTCTTGGTGGGGGGTTTGTGTTGTCTGCTCTAACCACGGAGCCGTTGCCAAATAAGCTAGCATTTCTTCGGGAGTATTCAAGTGAAGTTTGCAAGTTCTTGGTTGGCTAAGATGTTATGTTCGTGGCAAACGACATGCGGCGCTTAAGGGGTCGTCAATAGGTCAGAAACCGGAATAGGCATATCACTTCCGGTTATCAGCCATCATCGGTTGCTCAGCTGCTGTTTCCATCCCTTCAGCAACTTCCTTAATTATCCCCATTTTCACGTAAATCGGTCGAACCACTTCCCTGATTTTAGGGAGTTGCCGGGCAAATAATAATGTTGAGCCGAGACAACAGACCGCTCCTACCAGTAGAGTCTCACGGGGGCCGATAATACCTGACATTGTTCCGACCCCAAAACTACCAAAAGGGGCCATTCCGAGAAAGGCGACTGCGAAGAAACTCATGACCCGACCTCGCATGTGTTCATCAAGGATGGTCTGAAGAATCGTGTTGCTTGAGGCTATCATTGTAATTCCGCCGAATCCGGCAATAACCAGAGATGCAAAGGAGAGGTTGATATTGGTGGAGACAGCAAAAGAAGCAATCCCAAGTGCAAACAAGAATCCTGCAAGGACAATGAGTTTGCCAAGACCGAGAACACTTTTACGTGATGCAAGATAGATGGTGGCAGCTAATGCACCGCATCCGCCAGCAGTCATAAGAAAACCGAAGGTGTGGGCACCACCGTGCAGGATTTCCTTCGCAAATACCGGAATGAGGACTGAGTACGGAATCCCCGTAAGACTGACCAGAGCTACCATCAACAAAATACTCCGGATTGGCCCAAATCCAAAAGCATAGTTGAAACCCTCTCGCAGTTCATGCAGGACGTTCCGTCGTGGCTTTTCATTAAGAGAGCGAGGAGCAAGTTTCATGGCAACAAGTGCAAGTAATACCGCCAAGTAGCTGACACTGTTTAGGACGAAACAAATACCCTCACCAACCGAAGCAACGAGTAGACCTGCTATTGCAGGGCCAATAAGACGGGCCGCTTGTACAATAGATGAGTTCAATGCGATTGCGTTGCTCAAGTCTTCTCGCTCTGAAACCAGTTCAACGATAAATGACTGACGTATCGGAATATCGAAGGCGTTGACCACACCTAAGAGTAAACTTAACACAATAATATGCCAGACCTGGACAACTCCGGTAAGGACAGCTGCAGCAAGTATTGCCGCCTGCAGCATGGCAAGCGCCTGGGTAGCAATTAAGAGGTGATGACGATTCCATCTATCGGCAAGTACACCGGCTACAGGAGATAGTAAAAACGTGGGAATCTGACTGGTGAAACCCACAACGCCAAGCAGGAAGGCAGAACCGGTTAGACGGTAGACCAACCAGCTCATTGCCACCGATTGCATCCAGGTTCCGATAAGAGATACACTCTGACCAGCCATGAAAAGCTTGAAGTTCCGGGAGCGCAATGCCCGAAGCAGGGTTTTAATTCCAGATATTGCCATTGGCGCATTATACATAAAATGGCTCAAATGCAGGAATATTGATTCGTAAACTGATAGAGTGCGGCTGACAATCATTCAAAACTGTGATAATTATCGGTCAAAACATAACCATCACCATCAATTCAAGGAGAAACCATGACCAAAGCAGAATTTGTAGCAGCAGTGGCTGCCGAGCTTGAAGTACCAAAGACCGTTGCAGCAGAGACCGTAGATGCTTTTCTGAAGGTAACAACTGACCTTCTGAAAGCCGGTGATAAAGTTACCTTTCCGGGTTTCGGAACTTTCGACGTGGCATCACGCGCAGCTCGCACTGGTCGTAACCCGCAGACGGGAGCAGAGATTAAGATTGCAGCTTCCAAGTCTGGTAAGTTCTCTGCTGGCAAAAATCTCAAGAACCTGTAGTCTAAAGTCAATCCGGTTGTACGGTGCTACATATTCGTGCAACCGGATTTATTCATTTTAGATACAATTGTTGAGTAGCACCTTTTTTCTTTCCGAAACAGCGGAGCAACCATTTCTGCCCGTTTCAATCAGGTGTAGTAATTCAAGTTCACCTGGGTCACTAAGCCTTTCAATCTCTTCATCCACAAACTCCATATCAACACCCAGCGACTCAGCAAGTTCAACTATTGACTGTGGCACGTCTTCATAAGCACACCATAACGATTTAGGCAAAGGTTCTCCATAGACCACGGTAACCAAATCACCATTATAGTCCGCTGCATTTTTCAACGCCTTCTCCGGTGACGTCGCATCAACAGTTGCCGATACCAAGCGGGTTTCAAGCCAGCATATTCTGTACTTGCTCACGACCTTGCTGCTTTCAGATTGTTTACTCATTTTGAACTCCTTTTCAGATTATTTGACTTCATGCTCAATATTTACAGTTTTTGTTTTTTTGAGATTATGTAGGAAAAAACAGATTTGTTAATTTCACCAAAAGTGCTGTTCTACGCATCTAACTGCCATATCTTTGCATCTAACTCTTGCAATTGCGCATTCTGGACATGAATCGAAACAAGACAAATGTGAGTTCAATTTATTTGTGATTGCATTCTTCCACTTTGATTCACCTGCCTGTATCTTCCAAGGTTGAAAATAATTTTCATTCAGCTCAATAAGCACTTGACACGTTTTTAGATGGATTTTTGTAATCCAAGCACATGCCCTTGGTGCCAAGACAATCAACATACTGACGGCGCTGTAGCTGGCGTGGCAGGATGCAGTAGCGGCACTGCATCCCCCTCCGTATATAAATTTTAACAGCGCCATGCGTGGCAATCTTGTGCGAAAATATGGCTCAAAAATACCCGTGTTATAGTGTTTCATCTTGAAAAATGGGGAGGTAATCAATGGGTCATTTCTTTACAGCACCAAGTAAAACAAGGCTTCGTGTTATGCGTGACGGGCAAGCCATGACTAGGGCATGGAAGATACCAAAACCAATTGTGTTAGTAGATTCACGTGAACAGACACCGCTATATCTATTCGAGAATCATCCGAACTGGTTTAGCGGTGAACAGCGAGCTACACTTAAATCTGGTGATTATTCTGTTTCAGGAATGGAAAATGTCATGGCTCTTGAGCGTAAGTCTATGGCTGACGCTATTGGAAGCAGTATAGCAAGTAGGGAGCGGTTCATACGTTCATGTGCTAGATTGGCTGAATACCGCTGGAAAGCCATCCTAATAGAGGCCAGTTACGAAGAAATGAAGACACCATACTTCAGATTTGATGAGTTGGTGACTGAAGCCCACCCGAATGCGGTTTGCGGAACGCTGGATGCCATTGAAGCAAAGTTTGGCATTCCAATTTTGTATTCATCCCGAAATAGAGATTTAGCATCGGAGAAAGCGGCCAGTTGGTTATCAAAACATTTCACGTACTGGTGGCTAGAGCAAAACGGCCATGACCGTGTACTCATTGACTCAGACGGATTATAAGCATGAAGGGGGAATTCAATGGACGCAATGGCATTTGAAGATAAAGAGAAGCTTTTCAAAAATGAAAAGGCTGTCCAGATAAGACTTGAAAAAATTCGTGAACCGCATATCAGACCGTTAACCGAATATGTTGAGGAACTTCGTTTAGACTGTAGCTCTCGTAGAATACCGTATTTTGACCCTTGGGATGGCGGGATAAACGCCACTTGCCTTTTCCTTCTTGAGGCTCCGGGAGGTAAAGCTGTGGAATTTATCTCTCGAAATAATAACGATGAAACTGCAAAAAACTTCTTCTTGCTCAGTAATGAAGCTGGTTTGCCAAGGATAATGACCATATCCTGGAATATTGTTCCTTGGTATATCGGTGATGAGGCTGAGAGAAAAATTCGAGCCGCAACCGTGAAAGACATTAGCGAGGGAACTCCGCATCTTCTCCGTTTACTGAAAATCCTTCCAAAACTGCGTGCTGTGGTATTTCTGGGGAAAAAAGCACAGCGTGCTGAAGAGGACATTAGAAGGTTTAGGCAGGACCTCAGATTTTTTTACTCGCCGCATCCAAGCCCACTTGTAGTGAATCGTCGACCTGAAAATAGGAATGAGATTCTGAAGGTAATGAAAGAAGTGTCACAATTTATTCTGACACATTGAACCGATAATTCCGCTTGACGTGCCCCCTCACAGATGAGTATCATTTGATACCCGTATCATTTGACAACAACAGAGGCCGGCATGGAACCATTAACCGAACGGCAACAACAGGTACTCGATTTCATCACATTATACCTTGATACTCATGGATGTCCGCCGACATTGCGGGAAATATCCGAACACATTCAAGCCAAGGGCACGGTCTCTGCTATCCGGCACCTCGAAGCTCTTGAGAGTAAAGGTTGGATTCAGCGGCGTGAAGGCAGTTCCCGGAGCATTGTAGTCACTGGCAGAGGTGCTGGTACCATCAGCGTCCCCATCATCGGCAGGGTCAGGGCTGGACTTCCCACATTGGCAATAGAGGAGATTGAGGGGTACTGCAGCGTCGATAAGAGTTGGGTACCTGACAAAGGATGCTTCTTTCTGAGGGTAGTTGGCGATTCAATGATTGGTGACCATATCCTTGAAGGCGACCTGGCTTTGATTCGCCCACAGACTAATGCTGATAACAAAGATATTGTTGTTGCGCTGATTGACGATGAAGCAACCCTGAAACGGTATGTCTATGATGAAAAACTTGAGCGAATACTCTTACAACCTGCCAACGACGCATATTTGACAATCATGGTTGCGCCTGAAGACGTTACTATCATCGGAAAATTGTTAAAGACCGTCCGCAACTATTCATGATGTCAGGCTTACCAATCCGCATAGCAGTTGTGTACCAAGAAGGCGTCAAACCGAAACCGGTCTGGTTCGAGCTGAACCGCAAACAGCACAAAATTGCCAGGACAACCTATTACTGGAAAGACCGAATCGGTGATGCACCACTGCTTCACTTTGCCGTAGTAGACGAAGAAGACTCCCTGTTTGAACTGGTTTTCAACTCTTTAGACCAGACCTGGATGCTCTACCCACAAAAAATTGAATGATATTGTCACTGGATGAACCATGACCGAAGTAATTCCTGCCACAAATATGCTGTCAGTACTGAAACTGTTTCTTATCCCGGTCGGTGGCGGAATCCCTGCCGGTGTTATGTTGGCACAAGCTAAAGGCTTGGCATGGCCTGTCACGGCATTGCTCTACCTGTTTTCGGATATTGTACTGGCAATTGCCTTTGAACCAGTCCTTCGTCTTCTTTCGGTCATCTGCGGGAAGGTATCATTTTTGAGCCGATTTGCTGCTGCCATGAAAGCCGCAACAGCCCGTAGTGTCTCCCATTTCAGTGGTACGGGAGCTGGTCCGATTGGGTTAATCATGATTGCATTCGGTGTTGACCCTATGACTGGCAGAGCTTCGGCTCACGCTGCCGGTCACGGATTCATTGCTGGTTGGGCAATCGCTATTGCTGGTGACATGCTTTACTTCGCCGTAATCGCAATTTCAACGTTACGCCTGAACTCGTACTTCAAAGACCCGAATACTACGATGCTGATTATTCTGGGTGCAATGTTCAGTGTACCTCTACTCGTACGCTTCATCCGCTCCAAACGCCTACAAAGGGCTTAGGACAATGGAACACCGCCAGTTTATGCATATCGACATGAACGCATTTTTTGCCTCAGTCGAGCAACAGGCCAATCCGGAACTGCAGGGTAAACCGATTGCAGTAGTCGGCGGCGGTGGTAGAACGGTTATTACTACTTCCAGCTACGAGGCACGGGCTCATGGCGTTAAGACCGGCATGGCAAAGTGGGAGGCGCTGCGATGTTGCCCGGAACTGATTATAGTCATCGGTGACAATCGCAAGTACACCTACACATCCAGCCGCATCATGGAGATGATGAAGGAATATACTCCCCTGGTTGAAGTATTCTCAATCGACGAAGCATGGCTGGATGTCACGCATTCCCTGTCAATCTTCGGTACTGCGGAGCGAATAGCTTATCTGCTCAAAGCCCGCATCAAAGAGTCATTCGGAATCACCTGCTCTGTAGGCATTGCGCCAAATAAGCTTTTAGCCAAACTTGCATCAGATATGCAGAAGCCGGACGGGTTGACTATAATCAAGCCGGAAGACGTGACAAGGATACTGGAGCGGATGCCGATTAAGGAGTTATGCGGTATCGGCAAGAACATGGAACGACATCTGAACATGATGTCGATTTATACCTGCGGGGAGCTTGGACGCTGTGATGAAGCGAGACTGACTCGAAAATTCGGAATTATCGGCTCAAGACTGAAACAAATGGGTTTGGGGATTGACGATTCTCCCGTCACGCCCAATGAAGAAGACGATGAGGTTAAATCAGTCGGCCATTCCATGACTCTAAGACAAGACGTATCCAAGCGGGAGGATATACTCAAATATTTACTACAACTCTCGGAGATGGTTGGACGGAGGGCTCGAAGGTATGGCGTATCTGGTCGAACGATTACACTGCATGTACGGTTCGCTGATTTCTACAGTTCATTCGGCAAACAGAATACATTGAAATCGTACATCAATCAGTCAGATGAGATTTACAAAGCAGCAATCGCCATTCTGGACACGACGGAGCTGCCGCAACCAGTACGCCAGCTTGGGGTGAAATTATCCAACTTGAAGTATCAGACAGAACAACTGTCACTATTCCAAGAGGTACAGAAGAAGTCAGATGCTGTCAAGGCAATGGATTCTGTCAATGACCGGTTCGGGGAGTTCAAGGTGACGTTCGGCAGTCTTCTGTCAAATGAAGATAAAGGTTCACATGTAATCAGTCCAGCGTGGAGACCAGATGGAATAAGGAATGTCGATGTTAAATGAATCAAGACTCTTAGGTCACTGTAGTATTTAACTTTCAGCAAAAAGGGAAATCATATGAATTTGGCATGGCATTACACAACAGGCGAAAAATTTGATTTAATATTGTTTTGTGGGTATCTCATAGTAACTTCATCATCACACGAACTCCGTGAAAACGAAAGGGCCGTGTCGTGGTTTTCAATGAACCAGAAGTGGGAGCAAACAGCCAGTTATAGAGTCGTTAAAGATGGAAAAGAGATTAAATTGCCGATGCTGGAAAACAAGGAAAAGGTGCGAGGACTGGTGCGTTTAGGGTATCCGCATTCTCAGCTATTGCCGTGGATAGAACTTTGGAAAGCAGCTGGCATAATACCTCAAATGAAAAGGTTACTTGAAAAATGGGGACGAGAGGATGGCTCGAATCCTTTTCATTGGATGGGCTCATTCAATAATATTCCGCTTACTGACTTGGTTATTGAAACTATGAACGACCGCAACCAATGGGAACCGGCGCAGTTGTCTTCGTTTACGAGGATAACCTTGGAACAAGCAGTAAAAAAGGCTGAAGAAATGAACTTAAATCCCAAATATATATCAGCCCTGAAAAAATCCTCTCGGATTTAAGACACGTCGCTCAATTGTGAATGCTCAGTTAAGCGTGGCGACCGGACGGGATTCGGAATGCGGATGCGCAGTGATTCAATACTCAATAATCAACCTGCTATCGCATACAGTTTCACGTCGTTTCAGAAATTTATTACGGCATATACTACGGCATGACAAAAAAAGGACTTACCAATTATCGGATAAGTCCTTGTTTTTATTGGCGCCCCCGAGTCGATTCGAACGACCGGCCCCTTCCTTAGGAGGGAAGTGCTCTATCCTGCTGAGCTACGGGGACGTGAGGTCATTGTATACCCTGCCGCGTGGTAAAAAGCAACAAGCACAACCGCACCGGCGTCAAACCATCTTCATTTCATCGCGGGTATGACGCTCCTGCTCTTCCATCACCAGCCTGCCCAACTCCCGTTTGAGTTCGTTAAACTCAACACCGGCAGGATCACGGGGATATTCCATGGTAACCGTCTGATCATGCTTGATTGTGCCGGGACGATAGGTCATGACAACAATCCGGTTGGCCAGGTAGAGCGACTCCTCGATGCTATGGGTTACAAAAAGGATCGTTTTGCCTGATTCGCGCCAGATTCTTAGCAGTTCGTCCTGTAGTGTCCGCCTGGTCAGGGCATCCAGGGCGCCGAATGGTTCGTCCATCAGCATGACCGGGGAGTCGATAGCCAGTAGCCGGGCAATGGCAACCCTTTGGCGCATGCCACCCGACAGGTCTTTGGGAAAACGATCCCGGAACTCGCGCAAACCAAGCTTGTCCAGCAGTGCATCCACTCGCCCGGCAGTCTCGGTTGCAGAGGAACCCTGTATCTCCAGGCCGAAGGCGATGTTCCGGTACACCGTCATCCAGGGAAAGATGGCATATTCCTGAAACACGACGCCCCGCTCCGGTCCCGGCTCAATCACCGGCCGCCCGTCAACTACGATCTCGCCTGAACTGGGCTGTATAAATCCGGCAACGGCGTTCAACAGGGTAGATTTGCCGCAACCCGACGGACCCAGCAAACAGGCGAATTCACCGCGAGACAGGGTCAGATTGATACCCTGCAGCGCAGGTACGATCTGACCGTTGCCCTCAAATTTTTTGGAGAGATTGGTGATCGAAATGTAATCCATTTCAGGTATCCAGACCGCGGTGCCAGCGTAGAAGATAGTTATTGAGGGCATTCATGATCTGATCAATGGCGAGTCCCAGCAGACCGATGGTGACCATGCCTGCAATGATCTTGTCGGACCACATGAATTCACGAGCTTCCAGGATGCGATAGCCGAGACCGTTATTGACGGCAATCATCTCGGAGACAATGACGACAATGAAGGCCGTGCCAATCCCGATGCGAATACCGGCAAGAATATAGGGAGTTGCGGCGGGCAGGATTACACGGCGGAACATGGTTCCGCGTCCCGCACCCAGATTGCGGGCTGCGCGCAGGTAGATGCCGTCCACATTCTGAACACCGGCGATGGTGTTCATCAGAATCGGGAAAAAAGCACCCAGTGAGATGAGAAAGATAGCAGGCGGATTGCCAAGACCAAACCAGAGTATGGACATCGGTATCCAGGCGATGGGGGGAATTGGTCGCAAGACCTGGACAATTGGGTTAAAATATTCGTAGATACGGGGAGATGCACCCATAAAGAGCCCCAGCGGTAGAGCCAGCACGGCGCCCAGCAGGAAACCGCCCGTAACCCGGCCAAGACTGCCCAGCACATCCACCAGCAATTCACCCGAACGAAGCCACTCCACCCACTTGATGACAATGGCGCTGGGTGAAGGCAGCATGATCGGAGAGACAACCCCGGCCCGGCAGGTTGTCTCCCAGATGATCAGCAGTATGAGCGGCATGGCCACTCCCCGTAACAGGGATCTCAATCCGGAAGACACGCTTACTTGACCTTGAGGGCTGCTTTGGCCTTCTGCAGCAGGTCGAGTTTAACCCAATCGGCTGCCTTGGGCGGTTTGGCCATTCTCCCGACACCGTATTTCTGCATCAATCTGGTGGTGATGTCGATGTGACTCACACTGATGTCGTAGGTATACTGGGCATTATCCATGGCATCCTGGAAATCATCGGAACTGATCTGACCCTTGAACATGCTTTCACGCACATATTTTTCAGCCAGTTTCATATCTTTCCTGAAAAGGCTGGTCGCCTCCACAAAACAGGCCATGGTCCGTTCGGCCACATCACGTTTTTCCCTGTACATCTTCTCAGTCATCACCAGGGCGCGAACCGGCTCGCCCATGGGGGTGTCGTAAGGTTTGATTATTTCTACACCAAACTTTTTGTTGATCGCCTGGGACGACTGTGGTTCAGACTGGCACATGGCGTCGATCTGCTTTGCCGCCAGAGCCTGATTGAGATCGGCAAAGGCCAGATAGACCAATTGAACATCCTTGCCCTGCTTGTCGGACCACGTCAACCCCGCCTTTTCCAGTTCGGCCATCAGCAGCAGTTCCTGTGCGCCGCCGCGGGCTACTCCAACCTTCCTGCCCTTAAGATCTTTGATGCTCTTGATGCTGGAACCGGACTGGGCGACTATCCTGGCGCCCCCTTTGGCAAAACCGGCCACGATAAAGACCGGTGCCCCGCTGGCACGACCAGCAATGGCTGCATCGGCGGCGGACGCTGCAATGTCGATTTCTCCCGCGATGATGGCAGGAATAATATCGATGCCTTTGGGAAAGACCCGTTCCTCCACCTTGAGGTTGTACTTGCCGCACATCTCCTTCATGTAGGAAACAGCACCATAGTGAGCAAATTTCAGGTTGCCGAGGCGTACAACATCGGCAGCAAAAGCAGGAACTGCCGTGAGAACAACAAGAAACACCATCAAGCGTGCGATATGCATTTTCATATATTCCTCCCGGGATACTGTGAGCTACTGCTCCAAATCAGAAATTCAGCAGAGAAAACACCTTGCCTTCCGGCAATTTTTTTCTGCCGTTCAAAAAATCCAGTTCCGCCATGAAGCAACATTCCACAATCTCGCCCCCCATGCTCGTTACCATATCGACCACCGCCTCCATGGTGCCGCCGGTTGCCAGGAGGTCATCAGCTATCAGGATCCGCTCGCCCGGTTTGATGGCATCTTTATGGATCTCAAGGGTGTCGGTTCCGTATTCAAGATCATAGGTCTTGCTGAAGGTCTCGGAGGGGAGTTTACCCGGCTTGCGAACCAGAACTATGCCGGCTCCAAGCTTGTAGGCCAGAGCCGATCCGATGATGAAACCGCGAGCCTCCACGCCGACGACCTTGTTGATTCCCTGTCCGACGTAGCGGTGTGACAAAAGATCGATCATGCGCTGATAGGATTTGGCGTCCTGCAACAGCGTGGTGATGTCCTTGAAGATGATGCCCTTCTTGGGAAAGTCAGGGACGTCGCGGATGATGTTTTTCAGGTCTTCCATGGATCACGGCTCCTTTAGCGAAACGTAGATTAGTGCTGCAGAGAATTTTTCCGGATTTTTTCCAGTGATTTCGCCTCGATCTGACGAATCCGTTCACGAGTGAGGCCAAATCTCTGACCAACCAAATCAAGCGTCATGGGGTCGCTGTCATCCAGACCGAAACGCAGGGTAAGGATCTTCTGTTCGGTCTCCGTAAGAGTGTCAAAGTGCCGGGCAATTTGTTCGTAACTGTTCATGTTTTCAGCATGGACAGACGGAAGAGTCTCCGAAGTGTCCTCAATCGTGTCGATCAGCAGAAAATCGTTTCCCTCTCCGATGGGTGTCTCCATGGAACAGGTTTTACGCAGCAGGGTCATGAGACGGCGGACATGAGACAGTCTGGCCTTCATGGCGTCGGCTATTTCCTGCGCACCCGGCTCACGGTTCAGTTCATGGGAAAGGGCGCGCGTAACCCGCAACATGCGGCTGATGTCATCGGAAACGTGCACCGGCAGGCGGATGGTTCGAGATTGATTTACCAGGGAGCGTTCGATAGACTGGCGTATCCACCAGGTGGCATAGGTGGAGAAACGACACTCCTTGGCCACGCTGAAACGCTCAACCGCTTTGATCAGTCCCAGATTTCCCTCTTCGATCAAATCCAGAAACGGCAGACCCCGGTTGACGTAGCGTTTGGCAATTTTGACCACCAGCCTGAGATTCGCCTCAATCATTGCAGTGCGGGCGGTCTTGTCACCCTTTTCCACCTTCTGTGCCAGTTCCTTCTCGGATTCAGCGTTCAGGAGCGGAGTGCGCTGGATGTCACGCAGGTAAATCTTGAGCGCGTCGTCAAAACTCCCCGGCTCAGCGGGGGCTAATTCCTCATCCGGCGGTTCATCGACATCCTCGTCATCAGGAAAGAAGAGCGGTTCCTCAACCCCGTCAAGTGGCACAACGGCAGACTGCAGTTCTTCCTCAATGAAACCGTCCTCCGGCAAGACGTCAGGCTTCATGAGGTTTCCCCTGTGCTTCCGCATTGCAGGTTTCTACCACCCCTGCCTCCCGATGAGCGGAACAAAACGACAACCGATTGACAATACGGTTTCCAGTTCGCCCGTGGCGGTCTTGACAATCTTAACCAGCCGCTGCTCTGACTCGCTCCCCACCGGGATCACCAGACGACCGCCAACGGCAAGCTGGTCCGTGAGTATCTGTGGAACTTCAGGAGCGCCTGCAGTCACGATGACGGCATCGAAAGGCGCCTCCTCCTCCCAGCCCACCGGGCTGTTATCTCTGTCGTTAATCCTGAGCATGATATTGAACAGCCTGAGCGAATCAAGGCATTTACGGGCACGCAGCGCCAGCGGTCTGATGCGTTCCGCCGTGCAGACCCGGTCTGCGAGCATTGCCAGAATGGCTGTCTGATAGCCGGAGCCGGTGCCGATCTCCAGCACCTTTTCACTGCCGGTCAGGGCCAGCATTTCAGTCATCAAAGCAACTATGTAGGGCTGGGAGATGGTCTGCTTTTCCCCGATCGGGAGCGAGGTGTCGTTGTAAGCCTGAAGGGCAAAGGCCTCCTGCACGAAGATGTGGCGAGGGATCTTCAGCATGGCGTCGATCACCCGACGGTCGGTGACCGGCTGACGATCGCCGGATACCGGCTGGGCGATCTGTTCCTGCACCATCTTTTTTCTGGCTACGTCAAAATTCATCGGCTTCCTCGCAAGAAGGCGGAAATATACCAAAAGTTTCCCGCAATGTCCAGAAACGTCATAGTGTCCAACCGCCCAGGATCCTGATTGATTCGTAGTTGGTCAGATCGAGATGCAGCGGAGTGATGGAGACGTGCCTGCGATTGATAGCGTGGAAGTCGGTGCCGGGTTCGTCGTTGAAACCCGGTTCATCACTGCCGATCCAGTAGTATTTGCGACCTCGTGGGTCGGTTTTGTCGATGATGTTGCCGATAAAGGAACGGGTGCCCTGACGCGTGATCAGTGGCGGCAGCATATCTTCAGCCGCGCAGTCGGGAATATTGACATTGAGGAAGGTATCTGCAGGCAGACCGTTCGCCAGTACCTGACGGGCAACCCTGACAGCCACCTGCGCGGCGGCATCGAAATGCCCCTGACGATCGAAGGTCCCCAGGGAGACCGCAATTGCCGGGATACCCATCAGATTGGCCTCCATGGCGGCGGCAACGGTACCGGAGTAGGTGATGTCATCGCCCAGGTTGGGGCCGTGGTTGATCCCTGAAACCACCAGATCCGGCCTGACGGATAAGAGGCTGTGGATCCCCATGTTGACGCAGTCGGTCGGCGTGCCGTCCACGGCGTAGAATCCTTCGCGCAGTTCGTAGACCCGCAGGGGTGAGTGCAGCGTCAGGGAGTGCCCGGCGGCGCTTCGCTCACGGTCGGGCGCGACCACGGTGACCGTGCCCAGAACCCGCAGAGCCTCTGCCAGGGCAAGAATACCGGCGGCATGAATGCCGTCATCGTTAGTGACCATGATATGCATGAGTTCCGAGCCTGGCTGTCCCGAGTTGGAAAATCTCGCTTGTTATGGCAGAAAACGAGCTATAAATCAAGGTGGATGGGGAACTGAAGGCAGAAAAAGGAGAGGCTGGAGCGATTTCAGAGTACCTTTGCCGCAACGATCCCGAGCCAGGTGAACAGCAGACAGACACTGACACTGATGATTACATTGGAAAAAGCCGCCAGAATGCGACCGGTTTCGAGCAGCTTGAAGGTTTCGTAGCTGAAGGTCGAGAACGTGGTCAGACCGCCCAGGAAACCGGCCACCAGACCGATGCGCAGGTTGGCCGGGATAGTTGTGTTGCGCAATCCCAGTTCCATGATAAGACCGATGACAAAGGCCCCCAGCACATTGACCGAGAGTGTCCCCCATGGGAAGCCCCATCCCAGCTTCTCGTAGACCCAGCCCGACAGATAATAGCGCGCAATACACCCCAGCGCACCGAAAACGGCTATGTAGATGACGGTCTGCATGACTGAGATGTACCGCGTGCCCCGGCAAAAAACAACCCAAAATAATCACGGAACTGGACAAATCACGGTAAAATTGCTTCACATCCGGTGCGTAAACCGGTAATACTGCGACGTATCGAGGAAATCATCTGATGGTACTGAAAATACGCACCATACCACGAACCCTGATGTTCAGAACTCTCTGTGCTGCTTTCCTGCTGATCCTGTGGGCATGCCCGGTCACGGTATCTGCCATGGTGGAAGTGGATGTGGCGCCCCCGGTCACTATTGTTGTGGGGGGGGGTGATCGTGATTATCCCCCCTACGAATTCCTGGACAAGGACGGCAAACTGGCCGGCTATAATGTTGATTTGACCAGGGCTATCGCTGAAGTAATGGGTATGCAGGTCGAATTCCGATCCGGCGGCTGGTCCGAGATGCGTAACGCCCTCCAGGGCAGAACCGTGGATGTCCTGCAGGGAATATCCTATTCCGATGACCGCACCAAGACGCTCTCCTTTTCCCCTCCTCACACAATTATCAACCACTCCATCTTCGCCCGCAAAGAGACGCCCCCGGTCGGTTCGATCGAGGAGTTGCGCGGCAAGGAGATTGTCGTTTTCCGTGACGGGATCATGCACGACTACCTTACCTCGCTCGGTTTCAGCAAAAATCTGGTAATGACCGATACGCCGGCCGATGCACTGCGGCTTCTGGCCTCCGGCAAGCACGACTATGCCGTGCTTGCCATGCTGCCCGGTATGTACATCATCCGCGAACATAAGCTTTCCAATCTGGTTGTCGTCGCCAGAACCATCTCTACCCAGCGCTACTGTTATGCCGTTAAAAAGGGGAATGAAGAGCTGCTGGCACGATTTAACGAGGGGCTGGCCATACTCAAGAAAACCGGCAAATATCAGGAGATCTACGACCGGTGGCTGGGGGTGCTGGGACCTCCAAAGGTTGCCTGGGAAAAGGTGGTCTGGTACGGGGTCATGGTGTTGGGGCCCTTGCTTCTTATCCTGGCCGGAACGGTAATCTGGTCGCGAACCCTCCAGAAACGGGTCGCCCAGCGGACCGGGGAACTGGCACTGGAGGTAGTCGAGCGAAAGCGTGCCCTCGATGAGCTTAAGCTCCATCAGGACAAGCTGATCCAGGCTGACAAGATGGCTTCGCTTGGTATTCTGGTGGCGGGTGTCGCCCATGAGATCAACAACCCTAATGGCCTGATACTCCTGAACATGCCGATCCTGAGAGAGGTCTATCAGGATGCTGAGGAGGTTCTGGAGACTCGTTACCATGAGCAGGGAGATTTTACGCTCGGAGGACTCCCCTATTCACGGATGCGAAATGAGGTTCCATGCATGCTGGAGGAGATGCAGGAAGCGGCCAACCGCATCAAACGGATTGTGGAGGAGTTGAAGGATTTTGCCCGTCAGGACACCTCGACGACAACTGAACCGGTTGACCTGAACAACGTCGTTAAAGCTGCCATCCGTCTGGTGGATTCGTCGATCCGCTCCGCCACCAGATACTTTGAAACGTGCTATTCGCCGAGCCTGCCCATGATCCAGGGGAATGCCCAGAGGATCGAACAGGTGGCGGTGAACCTGATCCTGAATGCCTGCCAGTCGCTGCCGGATAGTGAGCACCGTATCTCCATCACGACCCTGTACGACCAGGAGAAAGACTCCGTTATGCTTAAGGTTTCAGATGAAGGTATCGGGATCAGCCCGGAAAATATCCCCCATCTGACCGATCCGTTCTTCACTACCAAGCGCGAAACCGGCGGCACCGGTCTTGGACTTTCGGTATCGGCCTCCATCGTCAAAGAGCATGGTGGTTCGCTGGAATTTGATTCCGAACCCGGCACCGGTACTATCGTGGCACTGACTCTCCCCTGCTGCAGGAGGACATGACCCGTGAACTCGTCCCTGTATCCTCATTTCGGAGTACTGCTGGTCGATGACGAACCGGCCTGGCTCCGCTCCCTGAGTCTCACCCTTGAACGTTCTGCCGGTATAACCAATATCAGCACCTGCCAGGATAGCAGCAAGGTAATGGCGATGCTTGAAGAAAAAGAGACGGGACTGATTCTGCTCGATCTCAACATGCCGCATCTTGCCGGTGATGAACTGCTCGGTATGATCGCCGAACGGCATCCGGGGATCGCGGTAATCATCATCAGCGGCATGAACCAGATCGAGAGCGCGGTAAACTGCATCAAGCTGGGGGCCTTTGACTACTTTGTCAAGACCGTGGAGGAGGATCGCCTCCTCAGCGGCGTACTGCGGGCAATACGGGTGCTGGAGCTTGAACGGCAGAACCGCGAGATGTCGAGCCGGATGCTCTCGGGAGAGCTGAAGTGCCCGGAGGCATTTTCCGGCATTGTCACCACCGATCGCGCCATGCAGGCTATTTTTTCCTATATCGAGGCGGTGGCCACGAGTTCGGAACCGCTGTTGATCATGGGAGAAAGCGGCGTCGGCAAGGAACTGATCGCGAAGGCTGCCCATACCTTGAGCGGCTGCTGCGGACAACTGGTGGCGGTCAACGTGGCCGGCCTGGACGATGTGGTATTTGCCGACACACTCTTCGGACATACACGCGGCGCGTTCACCGGCGCAGATCAGCCACGGCGCGGCATGATCGAAGAGGCAGCGGACGGCACCCTTTTTCTGGATGAGATCGGCGACCTGAGCATCCCCTCCCAGGTCAAACTCCTGCGTCTGCTTCAGGAGGGGGAGTATTTCCCTCTGGGCAGTGACCGCCCCAAACGCCTCAAGGCGCGGGTGATCGTGGCAACCCATCAGGATCTGTCGATCAAGCAGGCCGTCGGCACGTTCCGGCGCGATCTGTACTACCGGCTCTGCACACATCTGGTTCTCATCCCTCCCCTTCGTGAACGGAAAGCTGACTTGCCGCTGCTGCTGGATCATTTCCTGGAGGAAGCCGCCCGCACCCTGTGCAAGAAGAAGCCGACCCCCCCCCGGGAACTCTCCCAGCTTCTCGGCACTTATAGCTTCCCCGGCAACATCCGTGAGTTGAAGGCCATGGTGTTCAACGCCGTCAGCGTTCATCGTGACCGGGTCCTCTCAATGGATACATTTCTCAAAACGATCGGGCGACCGGAACCGAAGCAGAATCAGGAGATGGCCAAACAGCCCGAGCAGAACCTCTATGCCACACTTGAGCGGCTGCCGACCTTTGGCGAAGCGGCCGAACTGCTGGTGGAAGAGGCCATGTCCCGGGCCAACGGTAACCAGACCATCGCCGCCCGCCTGTTGGGGATATCGCAACCGGCACTCAGCAAGCGCCTCAAGCTCCGCGGGATTGTTTCTCTCTGATTCCCCGAAAATCCGTTTTCCGCTCTTCCCGTCCGCCCCGCCCTGTCAAAGGGTCATAACCCTGGTTATGGCGATAACCGGAGTTATAACTTTGCAACACATTGATAACGTAGAATAAATTCAATAATATGTATACTGGCCCTTTCTCCCGTTATACCTCTTCCAAAACTGCACAAATGCAGATTCGACATAATAAGTAAACAAAAACAGCATGTTGATAATGTATACATTTCTGGCACCCCTATTGCTATAACCTCGTTTACGTGGAACGAAGTTCACATATTCTTGCAGATCTGGCCCCGGCAAGGGAGTCCAGGAAGGAGATTAACGATGGCAAGGGAATGGATTGATGCACAGGTGAGGTTACCGGACGAAAGGGAGCGGGTGCTGCTCTATACCCCCTATGAGGTATTCGGCGAGGATTATACCTGTGTCGGCAATTTTGAGAGCATCAAGGCCTGTACAAAAAGAGTCGGTAGTAAAAACGTCCGCATATTTACCCATTGGATGCCGCTGCCGGCCAGACCCTGATTTCAGGCCAGTTGAGCGTTTGTAAAAAAAGATTCCACCATACAATTATTTGACAAGGAGCCACACCATGAACGGAAAAAAGTTTTACCAGCATCTGTACTTCCAGGTCTTGGCCGCCATCAGCATCGGAATCTGCCTTGGCTACTTCTACCCTGAAACCGGTACCGCCATGAAGCCCCTTGGTGACGGATTCATCAGGCTTATCAAGATGATCATCGCACCTATCATCTTCTGTACGGTGGTCACCGGCATTGCCGGCATGGAAGATATGAAAAAGGTTGGCCGGGTCGGTGCCAAGGCGCTTCTCTATTTTGAGGTTCTCAGCACCATCGCACTGTTTATCGGTCTGGTAGTGGTCAGCGTTATTCAACCGGGTGTCGGCATGAATGCCGATGTTACCAAGCTTGACGCCAAGTCTGTTGCAGTCTATGCGGCCAAAGCGTCGCAGGGACATAGCACGGTTGATTTCGTGATGAATATCATTCCCAGTAGTGTCGTGGACGCCTTTGCCAAGGGGGATATCCTCCAGGTGCTACTCTTTGCGATCTTGTTCGGAGTTTCGCTTTCCAAGATGGGTGAGCGCGGCAAAGTGGTATTCAAGTTTATCGACTCGGTTTCGCACGTCCTGTTCGCCATCATCGGTTTCATCATGAAGGCAGCCCCCATCGGTGCCTTTGGCGCCATGGCCTTCACGATCGGTAAATTCGGCCTCGGTTCACTTGCCAAACTGGGCCTGTTGATGGGCAGCTTCTACCTTACCTGCCTGCTCTTCATCGTTATAGTGCTCGGCGCTGTTTGTAAAATGGCAGGGTTCAGTGTGTTCAAATTTATCAGATACATCCGCGAAGAGCTCCTGATTGTCCTCGGCACGTCATCATCCGAATCGGTGCTGCCGCGCATGATGGCCAAACTTGAAAATCTCGGCTGCAGCAAATCGGTTGTCGGTCTGGTCATACCGACCGGCTACTCGTTCAATCTGGACGGCACTTCGATCTACCTGACCATGGCTGCGGTTTTCGTTGCCCAGGCCACCAACACGCCGCTGACTATTACGCAGACATTGACGATTCTTGGCGTACTCCTGCTGACATCTAAGGGAGCAGCAGCGGTCACCGGCGGAGGTTTCATCACCCTGGCCGCCACCTTTGCGGTTATTCCGACCATTCCGGTTGCCGGACTGGCGCTGATTCTCGGCATCGACCGCTTTATGTCTGAAGCACGCGCCCTTACCAACCTGATTGGCAATGGTGTGGCAACGGTAGTCGTCTCACGATGGGAAAACGAGCTGGATATGGACAGAATGGCACGGATGCTTAGCAACGACACAGATATTGAAGCGGAAGAACCGGAGCGGGCTATGGATGCGGGGCAGGCAGCGACGGAATAAATAGCCGCCTTTGCAATCAGGAGTACGGGAATTTCAGGCGAGACCTCCGGGGTTTTGAAAACCTCGGAGGTTTGATCGAGTTCGACTTTACCAGAGGAGAATTTAGAATTCATGAAACCATTCAGACTGAACAAACACGGTAAACTGGTATTCCCCTGCAGCATCTTCGTCGAGCTCGACTTCTCGATCATCTCCGGTCTCGACCACCTGCAGGCCATTATTCGTCGGGACTTTGAGGGGAAAGCTCCGACCGGCACCGAAATTGCCAAGCGGGCTGCCGCCGGATCCTATACAACACGCTATGACCTGTTGCGTGACATCGGCCTCAACCTCTTCTGGGCGAACCGTTTCGCCTTGACCATGTACGACAAGCGACCGACCCGCTGGCGGGACGTCCCGCGAAACCGTGAAGACGTCTTCGTCCCGCTCCTGCAGCCATGGACTGACAGCAAGGTAAAGGTTGCCAGCGTTCGCGATGCCTACGGACAACTTAAGGCCAAGTGGAACAAAACCTCAGAGGATCAGCTGTTCGAGATGCTCTTCGATGTCTTCTCAAACAAACTCTATCGCGCTCAGGAACTCCCCGCGATCAAAGCCACCATTACCGAGGCGCTCGCCGCTCCCGATGCCATGACGACCACCCTCGGGAAATTCAATCCCGACTACCGGCAGTACAGCAGCGTTGAAATACTCGACGCATCAGAGAAGCAGCCCGAACTCGAAGCGCTCCGGCGGTGGGCCATGGTGCTACACAACCAGCACCCCTGGGATCGAAGCCGGGCAAAACTCAAAACCTTCGACGAAATGGAAGATGACGACGTGGTCGTACTGTTCTATCCCAAAAATCGGGACGTACTTGACTTCATCAATCACGTAAAAAGCGGAGCCACACCCACATCGCAGTCACCGAAGCCAGACCCTGCCATAGCACCGGTGAAACCGCTCCTGCCGATCGTGCTCGGCGACGATTATCCGGTCCAGCCGAAGCTCGAAGGCCTGGCGATCCGCAAAGGTGAAGTCATCTGCAGCAACGAAGACGTCGTCCGGAACTCTCCACCCTCCTGGTCCCCCATGGGCGCCGATGAAATCACGGAAAAAACCGGAATTGAGCGTCGCCGCTACACGGCGGAGCCATTGGAGAACATCGCCCTTGAAGCGGCACGGGCAGCAATGAAACACTCAGGCCGAACCCCCGGAGAGATCGGTGCGGTACTCTTCTGTTCCTGCACCTCCAGCAGGTTGATCCCCTCCACCGCCACCTGGCTCTCGGGACAACTGGGTATCATGCAGACCCACTGCTCCGCCGACATCATCGCCGCCTGCGCCGGCTTCCCCTACGGCATGGCCGAAGCGGTCCGCCTGATGCGGGAGGTCGAACGTCCGGTGCTGCTGGTCATGGCCGAAAAGTTCTCGGACAAGATTGGGAACGCGCGTCCATCACGGATGATCTTTGGGGACGGCGCCGCTGCCATGGTTATCGCACCGAGTGAGGGAAAACGTGATATTGAAGTGGTTCAGACCTACGCCAGCGGCCCCTTCAGCCAGGTCAACTCGATCATCTGGCCGAACCATGACTTTGACAACGACATCACCGTCTATGGCCCCGAAGTCAAGTCGCTGGTCAAACGCTACCTCGACCAGATGATGGGCGAACTTTCCGAACTGAAGAGTATAAAAGGCGGCAAGGCGCTCATTGACGACATCGACGTAATCGTCCCCCATCAGGCAAACAAGACCATGATCATCGACATCGCCGTACCTCAGGGCATAAAGGCCAGTGACATCTATTTCAACATCGCCGAGGTTGGCAATGCATCGGCGGCGAGCAGTCCGATCGCCATGGCAGATGCCGTGTATGACAAGGCGGTCACCAAACGATCCCTGATCTTTGCTCCGGGCTTCGGTGCCGGTGCTGTCGGTGGGTATGTTGTGATGTGGCTCGACCCGGCGGTCGTTGCTCCAGAGGTTACAACCAGTCTCACCATGCGCCCTTCTCCAACTACGGCGCACTCGTCAATTGAAGATGTCAAGGAGGCGTTCGGTGGCTAAATTATCTTTCAGAAAAACTGACGAGTCGGTGCTTCTGCGCCTGCTGAATCTTCCCGAACTGCTTGCCGACACGACCCTGCTTGACCGGCTGACCGCAGATGAGGATCATGCCGACATTGCGGTACTCGTCGCTGCAGCCCAAGCCTACTTCTCGGCAGCCGTATTTTCCCGCACGTCGTTCTTTGCAGCAGCGGGTCGCGGACGTCCCAAATCCACCCACGAGTCACTGGTGACGGTCGATTGCCGTTTACGCGGCGAAAAATACCGTCTGGCGGTGCAACGGATTTCTCCCGGCAGGTACCGTTTTGAGGTTGAGGGAAAGGTTCTCGCGATCTCAATCGACACCGTGAGCGACTATGAGTCCCGAGTCACGGTCGGAGACCGAAGCCACCGGGTTGTGTCCGTAACGCAAGGAAAGGATCACCTCGTTGAGGTAGACAACGTCATTCACCGGATCGGTCGGGGGGACGTGGGAATGGTTCGCTCTCCGTCACCGTCGCTGGTCGTCGCCGTCAAGGTCAAACGGGGCGATCTCGTTGCCAAGGGAGACACGCTGGTCGTGCTTGAGGCGATGAAGATGGAAACCGCAATCACGGCGCCGTTCAACGGCACCGTTGTCGATGTACTCACCGGTCCGAGCATCCAGGTCGATGCCGGTGCCGGTCTCATCAGACTGGAGGCGCTCAGCGAGCAGGAAACGGGGGGAGCAACCGGGAAACGCATCGATTTCGCCGCTATCGCCGGTGAACGGGCAATCGCTCCCAACGGGCGCGAACAGTGCCTCGAACTTCTCGACGCCATCCGTTGGACCATTCTGGGCTACGATACCCAGAGCGGCGTGGTGCGTGATCTTGCGAAACGACTGCTCGACGCCCATAAAGCAACCGATGTACACGACCCCCAGGTTGTCGCCGCCGGTCTTGCAGTGCTTGCGGCGTTCAGCGACGTCTGTTCACTGGCGCGCAACCGCCGGGTCGGCGATTCGGACGACGAAGTGACGCATAACCCCCGGGAGTATTTTCACCATTACCTTCGCTCGCTCGATCTCGAAGCAGAGGGGATGCCGGAGTCCTATCGACCCAAGCTCGAGCGCGCTTTCGCCCATTACGGAGTCGATAGTCTCGAGCCCTCTGTCGCCCTCGAACGCGCCGCGTTCCGGCTCTTCGTCGCCCAGCAGGAGGCAGCACCGCGCGAACCGCTGCTCGGCGCTGTACTGAGTGGCCTGCGCCTTGATCCCGCACGACTTGATGCTGACGCCGCAAAACGGTTACTGAAGACCCTCGACGATTTCGTGATTGCCACCGAGCTGCGCTTTCCCAATCTCGGCAACAAAGCCCGTAGTGTCCGCTACCAGAACTTCGAACAGCCGGGCGTGGAGGCTCGCAAGGTGGCGGTGCTGAAGGAAATGCGCGGCCACCTTGCCGCACTCCGTTCTGCGGGCGCTTCAGCATCGCACTTCGATGCACTGATCAACTGTCCCGAGGCTCTGATTGAGCTCCTGGCGGATCCACCGGGATCGGACGGTTCAGGCGGCGATCCGCTGCTCGATGTCATGTTCCGGCGCTTCTATCGTGTAAAGACCCTGCACGACGTACAGGAAATCGAGGGAGGACTTCGCTCCGCCGGCTATAACACCGACGGAGAGCGCCGATACGTTGTTGCTGCTATCACAAACCAGGCTCAGGCCGCTGAAACACTGAGAACAGCACTGGCCCACGGTCGGACGGTATCGGGCAGTGCCCCCCTTTCGATCGATCTTTACACCCGCTGGGACGGTTCTATTTCAGCGGGCGATGTCGAAACCTGGGCTCACGGCATCGTCGCCATCGCCGCTGCGCCGGAGAATATTCGCCGGATAACCTTCTCGGGTGCCGCCCCCGACGGTAACGTGTTTCACCACACCTATCGGCTCTCTGACGGGACATTCACGGAGGATCTGATTATCCGTCATTGCCACCCGATGATCGCTGCCAGATTAAAATATTACCGGTTCAGGAACTTTACGTCTGAACGTCTCGATTCACCAAATGGCATCTACTCCTACAAGGTAATCGGTGTCAATAACCCTCGCGACGTGCGCCTGATGGCCGTGGCCGAGGTTCGTGATCTGACGCCGAGCCACGACGAATCGGGGAGGATTTCCGGCTTACCCACGACTGAACGGCTTATTGCCGCCTGCGCCAATGCCATTCGCACCGCACAGGCGGAGCACGACCCGCGCCGCCAGCTTATGATGAACCGGATCGTGCTCTATGCCTGGCCAACCTTCGATCTTCCGCTCGAAGTGATGAATATGGTAGCCAGACGGCTTGCGGCGCTCACCTCCAACCTCGGACTGGAGGGGGTCGAAGTCATCTGCTCGCCGACCGCCAACAGCGAAACAGGGGATGCCATTTTACGCTTCGGGTTCGACTCGGGCGACCATACAACCTTCGAAATTACAGATGCCACCGACGAACCCATCCCTGTGCTTGATCGCTACCGCCAGAACGTCATCATGTCGCAGCAGCGGGGATCAATCTACCCCTATGAACTGATCGACCGCCTTATCAGAGGCGGCGGTTCATTCATTGAATATGCCGTGACCCCGGATGGTTCCTTTGAACCTGTCGACCGGCCAAAAGGCAACAACGACAACGGCTTTGTGGGCGGCATCCTGACAACGCCATCCGAACGCTACCCGGAAGGGATCTCACGGGTGGTGCTGCTCGGGGATCCGACAAAAGAGCTGGCCTCGCTCGCAGAGCCGGAGTGCCGCATGGTCATTGGTGCCCTCGCCCTGGCGAAACAACGCTCCACTTCTCTCGAATGGTACGCAGTGTCGGCTGGTGCCCGGATCTCCATGACCAGCGGCACCGAAAACATGGACTGGATTTCGATCGTGCTGCGACGACTGATCGAGTTTACCCAGGGTGGGGGCGAAATAAACATCGTCATCACCGGCATTACCGTCGGCGGACAGCCGTACTGGAACGCCGAAGCCACCATGCTCATGCATACCAAGGGCATTCTGGTCATGACCCCCGACGGCACCATGGTGCTCACCGGAAAACAATCGCTCGACTTCTCGGGGGGCGTTTCAGCGGAAGATAACTTCGGGCTCGGCGGCTACGACCGCATCATGGGGCCAAACGGCCAGGCGCAGTACTGGGCGCCCGATCTCGAAGCTGCCTGCGAAATCATGCGGCAGCACAACGAACATGCGTATCGGGCGCCGGGTGAACGTTTTCCGCGACGTGCGAAAACCTCTGACGATCCGGAACGTGACGTCAGATCGGCACGGCATGACGGACCCGAGTTCGAAACGGTCGGCGAGGTATTTGCCGAAGCCACCAACCCCGGCCGGAAGAAGCCGTTTGACATCCGTTCCATTATGCGTGCTGTTGCCGATCAGGATCTTAAACCGATGGAACGGTGGGCCGACATGCGTGATGCCGACACCGGTGTGGTCTTCGAGGCCAATCTTGGGGGGTATCCGGTTATGATGCTCGGCATCGCCTCGCGGGCAATTCCCCGCAAAGGGCTGCTCCCGGCGGACGGCCCCGATGTCTGGACATCGGGCACACTCTTCCCCATGTCGTCGAAAAAGCTGGCGCGTGCCATCAATAGTGCCAGCGGTAGTCGCCCCCTGGTCGTCCTGGCCAATCTGTCAGGCTTTGACGGTTCACCCGAATCTCTGATCAGATGCCAGCTTGAGTATGGCGCCGAGATCGGCCGGGCCGTGACCAACTTCGACGGCCCGATCGTGTTCTGCGTTGTGTCGCGCTATCACGGCGGCGCGTTCGTCGTATTCTCGAAGGTCCTCAACGACAACATGGAGGCTTTAGCCGTAGAAGGCACCTTCGCCTCGGTGCTCGGAGGGGCACCGGCCGCAGCCGTTGTCTTCACCCGGGAGGTTGATCAACGCACCGACGCCGATGAGCGCATTGTCAATCTTCGCACTCGCATCAGTGCAACGACGGGATCGGAACGGGTTGCTCTTCAGGCCGAACTTGCCGAACTGCGGCCAGTAGTTCGCGCCGAGAAGCTGGGGCAGAAAGCGATCGAATACGATGCGGTTCACACCATCCAGCGTGCCCGCGAAATGGGCTCGGTGGACGCCATCATCCCGGCACAACGCCTACGCCCTGAGCTTATCGCCGCTCTCGAACGGGGCATGGCACGAACCCTTGCTGCAGCGAGCTGACCGGGCAGGCGTATTTAAAACCGGGCCCGAAACGGATGAACCGGAGCTGGCCATGGAACCGGAGCCTCTCCCGGGAGAAAAATTGTAGACAGGATGGAGGTGATGTATGTCAAACAGTAAAAATAATCCGCGTTACAATGTAGTCTCTCTCAGGGTTACCGATGAGGAGAAGGCGGTGATCGATCTGGCCACGCGCCGCACCAGAAAGAGTATTTCAAGACTGATGCGCGAAGCGATACAGATGTATATCCCGCATCTGGAAGTTTCGATAAACAAGAGATAATACAGTCACGGTGTCATAGGTGTTGGACGAGCACATACTGCCATGTGTGCTCCTTTCAGAGCCGGGAGAGCGATCTCCCGGCTTAAGTGAAAAAAGGAGAATGAATCATGAAAAAAAGCATTATGGTCTCACTGGTAATCGGATTAGTTGGATTATTTGCATTCGCAGGTCTGTCGCATGCCTCCGAAAAGGACAAGGCAAAGGATCTGGTAAAACATGCGGCTGCGTATGTGAAATACCAGGGCAAGGGTAAGGCACTGGCAGAGATCGGCAAGGCAAAAGGGTCATTCGATAAGGGCGAGCTGTACGTCTTTGCCTACGACCTTCAGGGTGTCATGATTGCCCATCCGAAAAATCCGGCATTGGTCGGGAAAAACCTGATCGACGTTCCGGACAGCGAGGGTAAGCTGTTCCGCAAGCAGATCGTTGAAAGGGCAAAGACCAAGGGTTCCGGATGGGTCGATTACAAGTATCTGAATCCCGAAACCAATGACTTGGAAGACAAGACAACCTACCTTCTGAAGGTTGGTGACATTATTTTATGCTGCGGTGCATACAAGGAGTACAGCCACGATGGCGATTAGGCCATAGCTCCGCAGTTTCAAGATGTTCATGCAGGGCCGGTCGCGTACCGGCCCTTTTTCATCTTTGATGACATTGGCACTATGCCTCGAACGTCACTTTTTAACCTGAAAAAGTAGTGTTCCGGCGATTCACGCTGCCAGAATTAGGCGCTTTAAGCGAGAAATCAAAGGCTTGGAACAAACCCTGGTTAAACCAAAAAGGTTAGTCGCTTTTCAGTCTGCAGCTTGGTTTTGTCTGCGTTAACCGGCGTGTTCGGCGCTTCAAATACCGTTTTCAGTATAGATAATCCTGAAAGAGTGTTGACGGTGGTTGATTTGGGGTGATATTGTCGCCCGGCTGAAAAAGAAATTCCTATTCATGAGCAGCATATCGCCGAAGCAATTCAGTACCGGAGTCTGGGCAGAAAGCCTGAAGAGTGCCGATCAGGAAATATTTTGAGGCATGGAGGTCGGAAGTATGAAAAGACATTCCATCATGATCATTGCCGGTGCAGTGGTTGTGATTGTGCTTCTGGTTGTGGCCGTGCGACGCCAGACTTCTGACCGCGGGATAACGTTCAGCACGCACCTGTACCCGAAATTTCAGTCGAAGGGATGCACAAACTGCCACGACTTCTTCGAGAAAAGGCTGGACGGGCTCGCGTTCACGACCCACAGGGAGCGTACGACAGAAAAGTGCGTCGAGTGTCACGATCGGGAAGTTACCGGGTTTGCCAATGCCGATGAATGGTTCGCACGGCCCGGACTGTATACTTCGGATATGAATGCACAGCAAACCTGCGAAACCATCAAGAGGGAAATGCACATACAATTTAAACACAAAGGCAAGGCAGCGCGAGACATGGCTGCCCACCTGTTTGAGAGTCCCCGTGTGCTGTGGGGCATAGCGGGTGCCACACCCAAAAGCGGAAGGCTGCCCGAAGAAAAAGTTGAGACCGACCTCGTCCAGGGTGGCATGGAGCAATGGAGGATGGAGGTCAACACCTGGATTCAAGGGGGGATGCTGTGCAAATGAAATAGTGACGCTTTATTCAGATGTTGGAGATGATCGTTTCGTTGAGGCCTGCCCCATTTGCTTCCGCGATTTTTCAAGGAGTCGATCTTGAAGCTATTTAATAGTGCAAAAATTAATCTCTTTAGAATGGTTCTGGTCGTTTCAGTTGCCCTCATATCTTTTTCAACTGTCTGCAAGACAGGCCACGCGGCCTACGGCGAAGATCCTAACGCATCGAAACTTCTGGCAGAAGGCATGAGTACTCTGAAATCTCGAAAGCCTGCTGACGCTATAGGCTATTTCGATAAAGTCATCGCAATATTTGAAGCGAAATTCAAAGGTGACCATACAAAATTCTTCTGTGTGCGAACCTCGGCCGAGACTCTTGTGTACCTTACCCAGAGTTTGAGCAACAAGAGCAGTGAAAAAACTGTTGCGAGAGTTGTTTCAAGCGATTGGGCATATGCTCACTATTTCAAGGCCTATGCTCTGATAGAGCTTGGCCGGCTCCGGGAAGCCAAGTTATCTCTGGAACGTGCGCTTGCATTTTCGCCTCGTAACGCCCAATTCCTTCTGGAACTGGCGAACGTTTATCATCGGGAAAAAAACTGGACACAGGCTTTGGAGACATTAAGGTTTGCGGAAACCTCTGCGAGGGAATTTTCACCACCAAAGATAAAGGACACCGAACTGGCACGTTCCTGGAGAGGCATAGGATACGTATTTATCGAATTGAATCGCCTTGATGAGGCAGAGAAAATGTATCAGCAATGCCTGGAACTGGACAAGAATGATTTAAAAGCACTGGCTGAACTTGATTATATTCGAAACTTGAGGGCAAAACAGAGGCCATAAGCGGGATTACTTATTCCAAGCGCAGCCAATTCCATCGTATATCGCCCCAGCGTAACGCTTTTCGCCAGCTCCAGACGGGATCGATATATACCGACCAGACGAATTAATGAAGAATAATGGTGAGTACCAGTGCCGTGAGAACCCCGATAACCGGTTGATGCAGACCCTGCCCGGTCATTTCAGCCTGAGGACGACGATGATATATGCTCACTGGATCCCTGTTAGAGCGGTGAGGGACCGAAGAGTCCGCCGGATTTTTGAGATCAGTCAGATTACTTCAGCCGCTCCGCCAGCAGCTCCACGGTATGTTTCACCTGAATCGTAGCCCCGTCCTGATCCATCCCCCCTCTGATCTGCATGACGCAGCCCGGGCAGTCCATGGCAACAGTTTTAGCACCGGTCTCCTTGATGTTATTCAGTTTTCTTCGCAGGATCGGTGCCGATATTTCAGGCAGCTTCATCGAATATGAGCCCCCCATGCCGCAACAGGTATCACACTCAAACATCTCTTTCAGCTCATAGCCCGCCTTGTGCAGCAGTTCCCGTGGCTGTTCCGAGACCTTCAACGTCCGCTTCAGGTGGCAGGAGTCATGGTAGGTGATGGCGCCAAGTTGCTGCCCCTCCTTCAGCGTCAGACGTCCTTGGTCCAGCAGTCTTTTGACCAGGGTTGAGAAATCAACCGTTTTGGCGGCCAGCTCCCCGGCCTTTGGCAGCCATTCGGTCTGCCCAAGGCTTTCAAAGGTGCTGATGAATTCGTGATCCAGCGCTACCGTGCAGGTGGGGCAGGCCGAGATAACGTAGTTCACATCTTCAGCCAGCAGGGCCTTTATATTGTCAACCGCATTGCCGGCCGCCACCTCGTAGGCTCCGTTGTAACGGGCCGGAGCGCCGCAGCAGGTCTGCTCTTCCGGGAAAATCACCTCGATGCCGGCCTTGTTCAGAATCTTCACCAAAGCCTCTCCCATCTCGGGATAGGCAAAATCGATCAGGCATCCGGCATAGAAGGCAGCTTTCTCTCTGCACTTCGACTGCGTGATATTTTTAAACCGATCCCGGAACGGTTCGCCTGCGATGGCTGGCAGACTGCGCCCGTCGGTCAGATCCGCCAGAAAGAGCGGCAGGTGACGTAAGAACTTGCCGGTGGCAAAAGGCTTTCCCGCCACCGAGGCCGCCCGCAGCATGCCGTGGAAGAGCTTGCGGTTATTCACCACGCTGTAGATCGCACTCTGCAGCAGCGGCAACCCCTGATCCTGCACCAGGCGGCGCCTGATCTCCATAATCAGTCCGGGAATATCAATTTTGCCGGGGCAGACATCGGTACAGGCACCGCACTGGATACAGAGCCCCTGGATATCCTCCGATTTTTTCAATTCGTCAAACCAGGCGGTCAGAATTGTGCCGATGCCGCCGGTATAGACCTTCCCGAAGACATGCCCCCCCACCAGCCGGAAAATCGGGCAGACGTTCAGACAGGAGGCGCAGCGTATGCACTGCAACGCCTGTTTGAATTTGGGATCGGCAGCCATCTCGCTGCGTCGGTTGTCCATCAGGATGATGTGCAGATCCTTCAGGGAGCCGTCGGTGTTGGGTGTCGGACCGGTGATGATCGATACGTAGCTGGTAAGGAGCTGTGCTGTGGCGCTCCGCGGCAGCGCTTTCAGGATCGTGGCCACGTCGGCATAGTTGGCGATCAGCTTCTCGATGCCGACCAGAGCGATGTGAATTTTTGGCAGTGAGGTCACCAGGCGTGCATTGCCCTCATTGGTCATCAGGACGATGCTGCCTGTTTCCGCCACGGCGATGTTGCCGCCGGAGATCCCCATATCTGCTGCAAGGAACTTCGGACGCAGTTCGTTGCGGGCTACGCTGACCAGCCGGGGGATGTCCGAGGTCAGGCGCTCATTGACCTCCTTGCTGAACAGATCGGAGACCTCCTCCTTGGTCATATGGATAGCCGGCATGACCATGTGCGAAGGAGTCTGTCCGGCCAATTGGATGATCCATTCGCCCAGATCTGTTTCACCAACCGCGATGCCTGCTTTTTCCAGATACGGATTGAGATGGATCTCCTCCGTCGCCATGGACTTTGATTTGACAACGGTTTTGACACCGTTTTCCTGGGCCACCTTCAGGATATACTCCCTGACCCTGGCCGGATCGCTCGTTCTGAATACCTTGGCGCCCCGCGCTGTTGCGTTCTTTTCAAACAGGTCGGAAAGTTGGTCAAGGCGCGAAGCGGCGTCCGATTTAACTTCAGCGATGCGGCCACGCAGCTCTTCAAAATCGATACCTTCGTAAGCTTTGGCGCGATTGACCTTGTAAGCCTCGGAAAACTTGCCCAGCGCACCGGTCAGATTGGCGTTGTTAACCGCCTTGGATACAGACTCCCGGAATTCAGTTCCCATTAGTTGCTCCCTCCCAGATCATCAACGAAAATAATCACCAGCCGTTCCGGGCCATGCACGCCGATGGTCAGCACCCGCTCGATGTCCGCTGTCCGGCTCGGGCCGGTAATCATGGCAATATAACCGCTATTGGCCGGTGTAACCCTGGTCAGTAGCGTCGGCATGTCTGGCAGAATGCCGGATGTGGGGGCAATAGCGATATGGAGAGTGGGGAGTGAGGATACCAGGCGTTGCTCGATGGCTGTGGAGTCCTGCACCAGCGTACCGGTATCCGCCAGGGCCCAATCCACCTGGCTGATACCGAAGCGGGCATCGGCCGACAGCTCCCGGGTGATCTGGAATTTCAGCCCGTCAAGCCCGAAAAGCAACTGGCGATCAGTTTCGTTCAGGAATGGACCATCAGCCCACACGGCGTAGGAACCGGGTATATTGCTAACTCCCTCATCCTTTAAGAAACGGACCAGAAATTCCAGCGCGGCCCCCTTCGTCTCAAAGCGGTGTACTTCAGCGCTAACCCCTTCGGCTCGTACTTTGAACTGTTCATACATTGGTTTCGAATCTCCTTTTCGTTCCAGCGCGAAAGACGTTTGATTAAGCTGTTTACCGCTTGCCAGGTGTATTGTAATATTGTTTACCAATTTTAGCCTTGTTTTAACTTGTAAAACCAGATGACGACTCAGGGTAAACCATAGAATAAAGCCATGTCAACAAGCATTTACATTTTTTTTAAAAAAAGTATTGACAGAAGATTTGCAATAGGATAATTGGTAATACAAATTTACAGAACCCGTTTATATTTTGAAGATTATGCATCCGGTACAACAGGGTTCCAGCACCAACCGACACTATGCGCTATCAGAGCAGCTATACAAGCGTTTGCAGTATCCCCCACCATGGAAAGGAGAAAAATTATGCCCTGGATTCAAACGTACACACCCGCTGGAGGAAGTCTCGGATTGTCGGCGCTTATCGCCGCCATCCCTCTCGTCGTCATCTTCGTCTGTCTCGCAGTACTGAAGATGAAGGCTCACAAAGCCGGCCCCCTGGCGGTCGCTTCGGCCATCGGCATTGCCATTATGGTCTGGGGCATGCCGGCCAAACTGGCGGGACTGGCCTTTATGCAGGGCGCCGCTTTCGGTCTCTTTCCCGTTTTCTACATCGTTATCACAACCCTCTTTCTCTACAACATCACCGTCAAAGGGGGCCAATTTGAAGTCATCCGCGCCTCACTGGCCGGTGTCACCGGTGACCGCCGTATCCAGGCGCTGCTGATAGCCTTCTGCTTCGGCGCTTTTATTGAGGGTGCTGCCGGCTTCGGCACTCCGGTTGCGATTGCCGGTGCTACCCTGGTCGGACTCGGCTTCCGACCGCTGTATGCAGCGGGTGTATGCCTGATCGCCAACACCGCACCGGTCGCTTTCGGTGCCATTGGAATCCCGGTTGTGGCGCTGGCCGGCGTCATGGGCTATGGTGATGATGGTTTGATGAAGCTTTCTACCATGGTTGGCCGGCAGTTGCCGTTGATCTCGGTATTTATCCCCTTCTACGTAATATTGATCATGGTTGGCTTCAAAAAAACCATGGAAGTCCTGCCGGCCATCATCGTCTGCGGTGTAACCTTCGCAGTCGGCCAGTGGGCCACCGCCAGCTACCTCGGCCCGTACCTGCCTGACATTATCTCTTCGCTGGCCGCCATGGCAGCCCTGGTTGTGCTCCTGCAGGTATGGCAACCGAAAGAAAATTACGTATTTGATCACGAAACACACACCGGTACCAAGGAGCAACACCATTACACTGCTGGCGAAGTATTCAAGGCCTGGTCTCCCTACCTTGCACTGACTGTCATGGTGCTGCTGTGGGGTATTCCCTCCATCAAGGCTGAGCTTGATAAGAGTAAAGTCGTCATTACTGTTGCCGGTCTTGACAATATGATCGTCAAAAAAGTCTCCAAACCGGAAGATGGTCTGAAAAAAATAACCGCTGTCACCGCCGAAGCAGATAAGTTGCTGGCAGCCCTGCCGGCAACTGAACCAAAACTGGCCGGCGTCATAACCATGCTGAATGAGCTGAAGGGGTTGGAAGAGAAGTTCATGCCGGTTGAGCAGGGCCTGTCCGGCAAAGGTGCTGTGCTGACAGCAGAGCGCAATTCCGGTTTCAATGCCATTGCTAAAAAGAGCGCCGACATCCAGAAACTGGTCAAGGACAATCTGGAAAAAAACAAGATCACGGCAAAAGATCAATTCAAGCCACTGGGTAAGGCAACCGCCGACCAACTTCCCATCAAACTGCCTGCCAAGTATAACTTTAACTTTATGTCCGCTGCCGGAACCGCCATCCTGATCGCTGCATTCTTCTCGGCACTGCTGTGTGGCGTTGGCTTCGGCGATGTTGTCAAACTGGCCGGAAAAACGCTCTATGACATGCGGTTTCCTGCGGTAACCGTCGCCTCCGTACTCGGACTGGCCTACGTCATGAACACCTCCGGGATGACCAACTGTCTCGGCCTGGTCTTCACCAAAACCGGTCACTGGTTCCCCTTCATCTCACCGTTCCTCGGCTGGCTGGGAGTATTCCTGACCGGCTCCGACACCTCCAGTAACGTCCTCTTCGGCGGACTGCAGAAAGCAACCGCCGAGCAACTCGGTATCAACCCGATCCTGACCGGAGCGGCCAACACCAGCGGCGGCGTCATGGGCAAGATGCTTTCTCCGCAATCACTGGCAGTTGCCACCGCCGCCTGCGGTATGGTTGGCGAGGAGGGCACGCTGTTCCGCTTTACTTTTAAACACTCAATTTTCCTTACGGTCATTGTAGGCGTGATTGTCTATCTGCAGGCCTACTACCTGCAGTGGATGATACCGTAGAGCATACAATCAGGGTACAGGGTTCAATGTTAACCCTGTACCCTGTACCTGCATCCTGTCACCCGTACCCTTAAAAGGCAGAGAGAAACACGTCATGGAACTACTTAAAGAAATCTATGTTTTTCTGGAGAAGAACTTCTTCAACTCCCTGACCAAAAAACTTGCCGGCAACATCTTGTTCCTCCTGTCACTACAAGCGCTGATGCTTGCAACCGTTCTGCTGAAGGGCACATTCCTGAATGCGTCCTGGCAGTTCGTCATAATCGCCCTTTTTACCGCCTCTACGCTGGCATCAATCGGAATTATTCTCTTTCTGCGCTACCTGTTGATTAAACCACTGGCGCAATTTGCAGCAACACTGGCAACCAGGATCTCTCCATGGATGCCCCGCTTGTCTCCCATGACGAGATTCGCACGCTGTCGATTAATTACAACCTGCTTCTGGCCGAACTCCGCGACATCCTGTACGACACCAAACAGATGGCACTGCGCTGCACCCTGGATTGTACAAAAGTCAAGAAGCAGGTCAGCGACTCTCAGGATAATGCACGAAAGCAGGGTGAACTGGCAGATATGATATTCACGTCAAGCACCGAGGTCAGCCAGGCCATCAATGACATCACCCAGAGCACTCATGACATTTCGAGCTCAATCGACAGCAACTATAAGACCGCAGTCGGGTCGCTTACCGAGCTGAATGACGTCACCAACAACATAGAGCGAGTTGTTTCCAAACTTAACGATTTTGGAATCACGGTTACCAGCCTCAATACCAACTCGGAAAAAATCAAGGACATCGTTTCTTTGATCGAAGATATCTCAGACCAGACGAATCTTCTGGCTCTGAACGCGGCCATCGAAGCGGCGCGAGCCGGAGAACATGGGCGGGGCTTTGCTGTGGTTGCCGATGAAGTACGCGCGTTGGCAAAGCGGGTCAATAGTGCAACGCAGGATATCTCAGGCACTATCGATCAAATGCTCAAAAACGTCAGAAACACCCAACTGGAAACAATAGAGATCAACACCTACATCGGACGAACCCGCGAAGTAGTTGAAAAAACATCCCGGCACTTTGAGCAACTTGTTCATGACTCGGAGTACAACAGCGCACAACTCTCCCGGATAGCCGCCGCTTCGGAGGAGATGTCGGTTACGACCCTTGAGATTAATCGCCAGGTCGCCGACGTTCACACCATGAGCAGTGCAGTCGTGACAAATCTTGAGGATTCCAGCCATCTCTCTGTTGATCTTCAGGTGATGACCGAGAAACTGCTTGAAGGCGCATCACGTATCAGGATCGGTCGTGGGAAGATCGAGGAACTGGTTCAGAAAGCCGCCGATTACCGCGATCTGCTTCAGGCAAAGATTGAGGAAATTTCCCGTAGCGGAATCAATGTATTCGACCACAGCTATCGTCCGGTACAGAATACAAAACCTCAAAAACTAACCGTAGACTACAACGCTGTCTTTGACCGCGAAATGCAGCCGTTGTTCGACAAAGGACTGGAGGTTTTCCCGGGGGCGATCTATTCGCTGGTGACAGACACCAACGGCTATGTATCGACTCATCACAGCAAGAATCAAAAACCTATGACCGGCAACTTCGACGTCGATCTGCTGAACAGCCGCCATCAACGAATTTTTGCCTCAAACACTCTGGAAATACGCAGGGCGAAGAACACGACACCGTTTCTGCTACAGACCTATATCAGGGACACCGGCGAGATACTCAACGACCTCTCGCACCCCATAATCATAAACGGCAAACACTGGGGAGCTTTCATCCTGGGCCTCAAACCGGAAATGCTCAGTCTTGGGTAACATTGATCGTTTCAAGAAAGCTGTGGATTTTTCTACTAACTTAACAACAGGAGCATGCCGTGATAACACAAACGAATTCTGCTGACATTGCCCGCCTGCCGGAAGACTATCGCACCTTCTACCACGAGTGCGTCACGTTCATTGCGGAATCAAGGATGTTCTGCGATCCGATCAGTACTATGGCCTACGGAACCGACGCAAGTGTGTACCGCCTGATACCCAAGATTGTCATCAAGGTCAGTAATGTAGAGGAAATGTCGCGCATCATCAGGGTTGCCGACTCTCTTAAAATTGCCATCACGTTCCGGGCAGCCGGCACCAGTCTTTCCGGCCAGGCGGTCACTGATTCGGTTCTTCTGGTTATGTCCGGCGGCTGGGGCAAATGCGTTATTTCTGACAACGGCGATACCATCTCGCTGGAACCTGCCATTTTAGGGGCAGAAGCCAATGCCTATCTGAAACCGTATGACCGCAAGATCGGACCGGATCCGGCCTCGATCAATCATGCCATGATCGGCGGCATTGCCGCCAACAACGCCAGCGGCATGTGCTGCGGCACAACCGACAACAGTTACAAGACCGTTACCGACATGAAGATCATCTTTCACGATGGCACCCTGATGGACACCACCGACGCGGCGTCTCGGGCAGCATTCCTGGCAAGTCACCGCGACCTGGTTGCAACGGTAGAAAACATTCGCGACGAGATCGCTGCCGACGGTGCCCTGTCGGAGCTGATCACGCGCAAATACAAGATAAAAAACACGACCGGATACGGAATCAACTCGTTTGTCGATCACACGGACCCTATCGATATCATCAAACACCTGATGATCGGTTCCGAGGGGACGCTCGGCTTCATTGCCGACATCACATTTCGCACCATTATCGAACATGCCCATAAGGCATCTGCCCTGATTTTCTTTCCCGATATCGCCAGTGCCTGCCAAGGGGTCATGCAGCTGGATCGCACGGTGGTTTCGGCTGCCGAACTGATGGACCGCATTTCACTGCGCGCCGTGGATGAAAAACCGGGTATGCCGGAATACCTGAAAACCCTTGATGAAAATGTCACATCCCTGCTGGTGGAGGTACGGGGAGAAAATCATGAGGTGCTGGACCACCAGGTGGAAATGGTCAAGCAACGTTTGGAGGGTATACCAACGGTATTTCCGATTGCCTTTACTGATGTCAAAGCAGAATACGAGGCACTCTGGAATATTCGGAAAGGGCTGTTCCCGGCTGTCGGCAACGTGCGGCGTATCGGCACTTCGGTCATTATTGAAGACATCGCCTTTCCCTTGGAACGGCTGGCTGAGGCGACGGTTGAGCTACGTAGCATGATGATCCGCAACGGCTATGGCGATGCCATTATTTTCGGGCATGCCCTGGACGGCAACCTGCATTTCGTGTTGACCCCCGATTTCACCCAGCAGGAAGAAGTCGATCAATACGACAGATTCATGCAGGAAGTCTGTGCGATGGTTGTCAATACCTACGGCGGCGCCCTGAAGGCCGAGCATGGCACCGGACGTAACATGGCTCCCTTTGTCGAAATGGAATGGGGAGTCACGGCCTATAGTCTGATGAAACGAATCAAAAAGGCCTTTGACCCGCATAACCTGATCAATCCCGGTGTCCTCATCAATGACAATCCGGCAGTGTATCTGGAAAACCTCAAACATATGCCGCAGGCGCATGAGAAGATCGACAAGTGCATTGAGTGCGGATTCTGCGAGATCATGTGCCCTTCAAAGAACCTGACCGCCACACCGCGTCAGCGCATCACTGCCCAGCGGCAGATAGCCGGTCTGCGGCATTCCGGGGCAGACGCAAGCCAACTGCAGCGCCTTGAGCAGGATTACAACTATTGGGGTGAAGCCACCTGTGCGGTTGACGGTTTGTGCGCCACCACCTGCCCGGTATCGATCAACACCGGCGATTACACCAAAATACTGCGCAACCAGAAACATAGTGAACAGGCAAATGCCACTGCCAATTACATCGCCCGCCATTTTGCCGGCACTGCAGCTCTGGTACGCACCGGACTCACCTTTGCTGACCTTATGCACCAGATGCTTGGCAGTTCGGTAATGGTACGGATGGCCAACACCGCCCGTGATATGTCTCAGGCCGTGCCGCTCTGGACCCCCTTGATGCCGCAGCGTGGTTCTGTTCCAAAGTTGTCACAGCAGCACCAGCCCGCCAATAAACCGAAAGTGGTCTATTTCGCCAGCTGCTCCAGCAGAATGATGGGGCCGGCACAGAGTGACCCTGACCAGAGGCCGCTCAACCAGGCTGTAATGGCGGTGCTGGAAAAAGCCGGTTATGAAGTGATCCTGCCTGAGGAGATGGATAAGCTCTGCTGTGGTATGGCTTTTGACAGTAAAGGCTTCTTTGAAGCTGCCGAAACCAAGAGCCGTGAACTGGAAAAAGCACTGATGGCCGCCAGCAAAAACGGTGAATATCCGGTGCTGTGTGATACCAGCCCCTGTCTGTACCGCATGCGCCAGGTACTGGATAAAAAACTAAAGCTCTTTGAACCGGTTGAATTTATCCATGACTTCCTCATGCAACGCTTGATCTTTACCAAGTCACCGGAAACAGCGGCGATCCATGTCACCTGCAGTTCCACCAAAATGCTGCTGACGGAAAAGTTCAAGACCGTTGCCCTGGCCTGTGTTGAAAAGATCGTCACACCAACCAAAGTCACCTGCTGCGGGTTTGCGGGCAGCAAGGGCTTTGATACACCGGAACTGACAACAACGGCACTGGCAGCACTGAAACCATCCCTGCCGCCAGAGTGCAAAACCGGCTACTCAAACAGCCGCCCCTGTGAAATCGGCCTGTCACAGCACGGCGGTATCAACTACCAGTCCATAGCCTATCTGGTAGACCGCTGTACCACCCGCAGGAATCTGAATAACTCTGGAGAGGTGTTGCTGGAGTCAACAAACTGGGTTTGAGGTAATCAGCTGAAAAGAATTTCGGCATTATGAGTGCCGGACGAGCACATTACTGCCATTATGTGCTCCTTTCGAGGCCGGGGGAAATTATCCTCCGGCCTTTTTATCTGCAGGCACTGTTGTCCGCAAATCCGGTTGAATCTTCAGCGCCAGCTTCACTGCGGCAGCGATATTGCGAGAGGCTGCCCGGACATTTGCTGCGGCATGCGACAATGCTTCATCCACGGTACAGGTCTGGCTGAGCACGCTGAAGACCGCATCGATACCGTGCTCATACACCGCGCCGACATCGCTTGACAGGCAGCCGCCGATAGCGATCACCGGTTTTCCGTGGCGTTTCGCCACCCGTGCCACACCGATCGGCGTTTTACCATGGACGCTCTGGCTGTCGATGCGCCCTTCACCGGTAATCACCAGATCCGCATCCTGCACGGCGGAATCAAGCCCGACCGCTTCCATGACGATTTCAATGCCCGGTCTTAACAGAGCACCACAGAAAGCAAGTAAGGCGGCGCCCATGCCACCGGCAGCCCCGGCTCCCGGTACGGAGTCAACCTGCACGTTCAGATCCCGACTGATAAGGCCGGCGTAGTGCACAAGGTTGTCATCCAGCAGAGTCACCATCTCAGGCGTAGCGCCCTTCTGAGGGCCGTAGACAGCACTGGCCCCTTTGGGTCCGGTCAGCGGATTATCCACATCGCAGGCCGCTTCAATCCGGCATGACTTCAGTCGGGTGTCTATGCAGTCAATGTCGATGCGGTCCAGGTTTGCCAGTTCTCCCCCACCAAATCCGATCTCCCGTCCTCCCTGATCCAGCAGTCTTACACCCAGTGCCTGGAGCATACCGGCGCCACCATCGTTGGTCGCACTGCCGCCGATGCCGATGATCAGGTGATTGATGCCAGAATCCAAGGCAGCCTTGATCAGTTCTCCGGTTCCGTAGGTTGTGGTCTTCAAGGGGTTGCGCCGATTGGGGGCAACCAAAGCCAAACCACTGGCCGCCGACATTTCGATGACCGCAGTTTTCCCATCACCGGTAAGGCCATAGCAGGCTGCAACCGGTTCACCGTGGGGACCGGTCACACCCACCTCTACGAGTGTGCCACCCGTGGCGGCAATCATGGCGGCAACTGTGCCTTCGCCGCCATCAGCCATGGGGAGCTTGCGGTACTCCGCATCAGGGAAAATGTGGCGGAATCCGGCTTCAATCTCGGTCGCCACTTCAAGAGCGGTCAGGCTTTCTTTAAAGGAATCCGGGGCTATGACTATTTTCACGGGAAGATCCTTGGACCGCAGTGATATCCAGATCTACGACAACTAACCCAATTCTGCCATCTGGATTATGCTAACCCCAAGTGTGCCGACCTGCGAAATCTCCACGTGGACATCATCGCCATGTTTGAGCTGCCCAACCCCGGCCGGAGTGCCTGTCAGAATAACATCGCCGGCTTCCAGGGTACATATCCGGGACATCTGGCTAACGAGGTTCGCTATGGGATGAATCATCATGGCTGTGCAGCCGTTTTGCCGCAGTTCACCATTAACCGTCAGGCGGATGGTCAGGTTTTGCGGATCCTGGACCTTTGCCCTGGAGACAAATGAAGAGAGCGGACAGGCGGTGTCAAAGCCTTTGGCAATCTCCCAGGGCAGCCCTTTTTTCTTCTGCTCTGACTGCACATCCCTGAGTGTCAGGTCAAGGGCAACTCCAAAGCCTGCCAGATGCTCCATAACCTGCTCTGCCGGGATGTTCTTGCCGGTTTTTCCAATCAGCAGGGCCAATTCGGCTTCGTGGTGGCAGTCCCGCGAATAGGGAGGAATTTCAACTGTGCCGCCGTCATCGACGACCGAACTGGCCGGCTTCATGAATATGACCGGAGCCTCGGGGGTTTCATTGCCCAATTCCTTGATATGATCAACATAGTTTCGACCGATACAGACAATCTTTCCAATCGGGAACTCGTACGTCCCGCCGTCCAGTTTCGAATATTTCATTGCTGTGACTACCCCCTGTCGAATTCGTTGCCTCATTCACTTATATAGAATTCCATACCCTGCTGTACAACGAATTATTACGATTCGAGCTATTCATCTCCGTGGGATACTTTCATCCATCCCTACACAATTGACAGACGATGAAATGCAGTTCATAACAGGTGCAGAATCATCGAACAGAGTATATGGTAGTAATCGAAGATGGGGCTGAAACAGCAGTAATGATATAACAAGCTATTTTAAAACGATTATTATGCACGGAGAAGATTGTATGGCAAAAAAAATATTCATCGCCGCAACTGGCCAGAACTGCGGTAAAACGACCACCTGCATCGGTTTGATGCACCTGGCACAGAAAAAATACGGCAGGGTCGGCTTTATCAAGCCGCTTGGCCCCAAACCGGCTACGTTTCACCGGTGTACGGTAGACAAGGACGCCGCCCTGATAGCACAGGTCTTTGAGCTGGAAAATGATCTGCGCTGGATGTCGCCCGTTGTGGTACATCCTGAGACAACCCGACGGGTGGTGGATGGAGAGATTCCCCCCCACGAGTTTCAGGAACGGATCATGCGGGCATACGGTGAGCTGGAAAAAAGGTGTGATTGCATAATCATAGAGGGATCGGGGCATCCAGGGGTCGGATCGGTGATGAAGACCTCCAATGCCCATATTGCACGGATGCTGAATGCGCCGGTGTTGATGGTTACGGGTGGCGGACTGGGAAATGTTGTCGATATGATCAGTATGGGCTTGGCTCTGTTCGAGAAGGAAGGGGTCGAGGTACGGGCTGTTCTGGCCAATAAACTTATCCCGGAAAAGCGGGATCGTACCCTGGATTATCTGTCTCGCGCCCTTGCGGATGAGCAGATGACCGTAATCGGAGGCGTTGACTATCACCCGGTGCTGGCCAATCCGACACTCAGGAGGGTGTCCAAGCTGCTTGAATTGCCTCTTCAAGGTAACAGGCGCGAAATGGGCAGGATAATCAACCATGTACAAATCGGCGCCGCTTCGACCCAGCGGGTTACGGAGCTGCTTAAAGAGCCATCACTGCTGATCGTGACCAGCAGTCGCGATGAACTGCTGGTAACTCTGGCAAATCTCTACAAGATTCCGGCATATCGCTCCCGGATTGTAGGCCTGGTCATTCCTGGCACCTCGCCGGTCAGTACCATTACCCAGATGATCCTGGACCGGAGCAACATTCCCTACATGCGAACCAAGGAATACACAACTGCAGAACTGTACGGCATCATCACGGAAGATGTATCAAAAATCACCGCTGCCGATACCGAAAAACTGGGGCTGGTACGCAGCCTGGCAGAAACATATATAGATTTTGAGCTGCTGGACAAGCTGTTCTGAAGCTGCCACCATTATCTGCCATTATCTGTTAGTGCTATGAAAAATGCCGGCCAGGAACTGTTCCTGAGCCGGCATCTTGCCGTTCTCATGGGCGGTGTGCTACTGAATCTTCAGCACGATCTTGCCAAAGTGTTTGTCCTCTTCCATCATGCGGTGGGCATCCACAACCTGATCGATGGAGAATACCTTTTCGATGATCGGAACAATGGTGCGGTCGGCAAACTTCGGGATGGCCCTGCGAGTGAATTCAGCCACGATTTCAGCCTTCTCCGGTACTGGTCGTGAGCGAAGCACGCTTCCGATGATCTGCTGGCGCTTGACCATCATCAGAGCCAGATTCAGTTCTGCTTTGATGCCGCTGGTGACGCCGATGATGACCAGCCTGCCCTTGTAGCCGAGGGAGTTCATATTGGGCGCCAGGTATTTTGCTCCAACGTGATCCAGAATCAGGTCAACTCCCTTTTTGCCGGTGTATTCCTTGACCAGTTCGGTAAAATCAGGATTTTGAACATAGTCGTTGACCAGATCGGCGCCCAGTTCTTTCACCCGCTCCAGCTTGGAAGTGTGGGCGGTGACGATCAGTTTGGCATTTGGCGTGAGCGCTTTAGCCAACTGGATTGCAGCCGTGTTGACCCCGCCGCCGCCACCGTGCAGAATGGCGGTCTGTCTGTCCTTCAGTTCGCCGATCATAAACACGTTCAGGAAGGCGGTAATGTAGGATTCACAGACGCAGGCAGCCTCTTCAAAGCTCATGCTCTCCGGGATGTGCATCAGATGGCCGGCATATGCCACGGCGTACTCGGCGTAACCGCCGCCGCCGACCAGCGTCATGACCCGCTCTCCAACCTGCCAGCCGGTGACGCCCGGTCCCAGCTCTTCGATGACACCGGCCACTTCCAACCCGAGGATAACGGAGTCACCCGGAGGAGGGGGATATTTGCCTTCACGCTGCACCAGGTCAGGACGGTTGATGCTGGTGGCACATACCCTGACCAGTACCTGTCCTTCTCCGGCGGCCGGACGTTCGACCTCACCCAGACTGAGAACCTCGACGCCACCAAAACCTTCCATCAATACTGCTTTCATGTTGAGACCTCCGCTTTGGTATGTAAAGAATACGAAACCTTATTCATCAGACTGATCCTGATCAATTAGCCTCACTCTGCGCCTTGAGGGCCTCCATCTGGTAATGCGCCCGCAGGGCATCTGCAATCTCGGCAATATCGCCTGCCATTATGGAATCAAGACGATAGAGCGTCAGCCCGATACGGTGATCGGTCATGCGCCCCTGAGGGAAGTTGTAGGTACGGATACGCTCGGAGCGGTCGCCGGAACCGACCTGCTGTTTGCGATCAGCAGCCAGACGGGAATTCTGCTCCTGAATGATGGTATCCATGATGCGGGTCTTGAGTACCTTCATGGCCTTGGCGCGGTTTTTTATCTGGCTGCGCTCCTCCTGGCAGGCAACCACCGTGCCGGTCGGCAGGTGGGTGATGCGAACGGCGGAATCGGTGGTATTAACGTGCTGACCGCCTGCGCCGGATGAGCGGTAGACGTCGATCTTCAGGTCGTCCGGGCGGATGTCGATATCAACGTCCTCGGCCTCGGCCATGATCGCCACCGTGCAGGCGCTGGTGTGGATGCGCCCCTGGGCTTCTGTCTCCGGTACACGCTGCACTCGATGGGTGCCGGATTCGTACTTGAGTTTGGCAAAAACCCCTTCTCCCTCAACCGATGCAATGATCTCCTTGAAACCACCCCGTTCCGACTCTGAGGCTGAGATGGTTTCGACCTTCCAGCGGTTGGTATCGGCAAAACGGGAGTACATGCGGAAAAGGTCGCCCGCGAAGAGCGCCGACTCGTCGCCGCCGGTTCCGGCGCGGATCTCCAGGATAACTCCCTTGTTGTCGTTGGGGTCCTTGGGAAGGAGTAACAGCTGGATATCGGCCTGCAGCTTTTCACGTTCCGCTTCCAGGGTTTTCAACTCTTCTTCGGCCATCTCCTTCATGTCAGGATCGGACAGCAGTTCCCTGTTTTCCCCAATTTCATCCGATACCTTGCGCCAGCGGCGATAGGATGCCACCAGCTCGTTCAGATCAGAGTGCTCCCGAGAAAATTTGCGGAATTCCGGCTGGTTGGAGATAACAGACGGATCGGATAACAGCGCCTCCAACTCCTGGTAGCGCCGTTCAAGTTCTTCTATCTTATCGAACATTGCCAAACCTCTTACCATCTACCACAGAGACACGGAGACACAGAGGAAATCAAAAAATAGACCTGAGAAAAAAACATGGCCGTCTCCGTGCCTCTGTGTCTCCGTGGTGGATCTCGATTTTTTAAACTACAATCCTGTCATCCGCATACCCGGCATTAACTTCAAGCGCCTCATTCAGCGACCGGATAGCCACTTCCAACTGCTGCTCGTCCGGTTCGCGGGTCGTCAGACGTTGCAGGGCAAGGCCCGGTGCTATGATCATTTTCACCAGGGAATGACTGTCGTTTTTGGCGCTCCACTTGAGAAACTCGTATGAGATACCGGCAATCAGGGGCAGCAGAACAATCCGGGAGCCGGCCTTGAAGATGAACGGCCACAATTTGGGGATCAGCGAAAAAACGGCAATGCTGACCAGCATCACAATCAGCAGGAAACTGGTGCCGCAGCGGGGATGCAAACGGCTGTACTTCTGCACGTTCTCAATGGTCAGCTCTTCGCCCGCCTCGTAGGCAAAGATCGATTTATGCTCGGCGCCGTGATACTGAAATACCCGCTGGATGTCGTTCATGCGCGAAATAGCCCATATATACACCAGGAAGACTATAACCCGGATGACGCCATCCACCAGATTAAAAACGACGTTGTTGTCTCCTATAACCGGAGTCATAAGCTTGGTCAGATAGAGCGGGAACAGGAAGAACAGGCAGATGCCGAAGCCGAATGCTACTGCCATGGTACCGGCCATGGCCCAGGACGACAGTTCGCCTCCGGATTTTTCACCTTCCCTGTCTTTCTCCTCTTCGGTCATGGCCTCGTTGGCAGAGAAGTTGAGCGCCTTGATGCCGATGATCAGTGAACTGAACAGTGCAACTGCGCCTCGAACGATGGGGAGCTTGACAATCGGGAATCGCTCTGAGAGCGGCACCACCAGCTCTTTTCTTACCACGATCTCGCCACTGGGGCGACGCACGGCAATTGCCACAGAACGGGGGGCACGCATCATGACCCCTTCAATTACAGCCTGGCCTCCCACATTGATTTTTTCCATCATTCTTCCTGACTCAACTTTTTGAAAAATTCCCGAACTTCGGTTGTCTGGCCGCAACAGAACTGGCCCTCGGGGCAGGAACCGCCCACGCAGCCCGGCCCGGCGTCACGAAAGATAATCGGCGCTGCCCTTCTGGCCAGACTGAGCATTTCAATGCTCATTTCACGAATCTCCCACTGGGCACGCTGGCAGCAACGCAGTGCAAAGAAGTGACGCAACTCGCGGGCGTTCATGGTCATGATGATCTTGGTCTCGGTTGCATTGGGCAGGATATAGCGAGCGTCTTCCGGTGGAATCCCCATCTCGACCAGTTGTGCGTAGGCCTTGTGAACGGTCTCGGACATAAAGGCGAAGATCTGTCGCGCTTCGCTGTTTTCGGCAATGGTATCCGGCATGATCGAGGTGAAGTATTCCTTATGAGACACATAGCGCTGGGACTGCTGGGAGAAAGAGGCTATGCGATGGCGCACCAGTTGGTGTGTCGTAACACGCGAGACACCCTCGACAGCAAAGGTAAAGGAAACATGCTCCAGAACCGAGTGGTGTCCCAAGGACATGATCTTGTCCAGATATTTTTCGATATCCGCAGATTCCAGTTTTTCGCGCAGCTCTCCGATTGAGACGGGCGAGTAGCAGAGGCGTGCCGCCAATGCCACAATCTGTTCGGGGTTGGGTGTGTGTTCAATCAGCGTAACATTCATGGTGAGCCTTCCGTTGATCAGGATGCAAAAAGGGGGATTTGTCCTGACGACAAAACCCCCTTCATGCGGTGAACCGATGGCGTGCTACAGCTGGCCGTAGCGTTTCTTGAAGCGTTCGACACGTCCTGCCGTATCAATCAGTTTCTGCTTGCCGGTAAAAAACGGATGGCAGGCCGAGCAGATTTCCGTGTTGATTGCCTTGAGAGTTGAACGGGTCTGAAACGTGTTTCCGCACAGACATTTCACGGGAACATCATTGTACATCGGGTGGATTCCTTCTTTCATTTCTTCCTCCTTCAAATCGGTGCAACGAGATATCTCTGCTCTTTGTCCAGGAGTTGATCCTAGCGATTCGGATTTTTTTTTGCAACCCATTTTTTCTACTTGCTCATGGAGTCGAGAAAATCCTGATTGCTTTTGGCCTCTGAAAGCTTGTCCAGTAAAAATTCCATGCTGTCAACCACGTTCATGGGATGGATCACCTTGCGCAGGATCCATATACGGTTGAGGGAAATCTTCTCGATCAGCAGTTCCTCTTTGCGCGTTCCCGATTTGTTGATATCGATCGCCGGGAAGGTCCGCTTCTCGACCAGTTTGCGGTCCAGGTGCAGTTCCATGTTGCCGGTTCCCTTGAACTCTTCGAAGATGACATCGTCCATCTTACTTCCGGTATCCACCAGTGCGGTGGCGATGATCGTCAGCGACCCGCCTTCCTCGATATTGCGCGCAGCACCGAAGAAACGCTTGGGTTTGTGAAGGGCGTTGGAGTCCACGCCGCCGGAAAGGATCTTGCCGGAAGGCGGGATGACCGTGTTGTAGGCACGGGCCAGACGGGTGATGGAATCCAGCAGGATGACTACATCACGCTTGTGTTCGACCAGGCGTTTCGCTTTTTCAATAACCATTTCGGCAACCTGAACGTGACGTGTGGCTGGTTCGTCGAACGTCGAGGAGACAACCTCGCCGTTGACCGAGCGCTGCATGTCAGTGACCTCTTCCGGGCGTTCGTCGATCAGGAGAACGATAAGATATACTTCGGGGTGGTTGGCGGCAATGGAGTTGGCGATATTCTGGATCAGCATCGTCTTGCCGGTACGGGGGGGAGCCACGATAAGTCCGCGCTGACCTTTACCTATGGGTGCGACCAGTTCCATGACCCGCATGGGCATATTGTCGGGAGCAGTCTCCAGCTTCAGCTTCTCATCAGGATACAGTGGCGTCAGGTTATCGAAGAGGATCTTGTCGCGAGCCGCTTCGGGCGGCTCAAAATTGACCGTCTCTACCTTGAGCAGAGCGAAGTAGCGTTCACCCTCCTTGGGCGGCCGAATCTGGCCGGAAACCGTATCACCGGTTCGCAGGTTGAAGCGACGAATCTGACTGGGCGAAACGTAGATGTCGTCCGGCCCCGGAAGATAGTTGTAATCGGTAGCACGCAGAAAGCCGAAGCCATCCTGTAGCGTTTCAAGTACCCCTTCTCCAAAGATAAGACCGTTCTGTTCCGTCTGGGCATTAAGGATGGCAAAGATCAGGTCCTGCTTGCGCAGACTGGACGCCCCCTCAATATTGAGCTCGCGGGCAACCGCATTGAGCTCGTTGATTTTCTTGCCTTTCAGTTCCTGTAGATTCATCGGTTCTCCTGCGATGTGCGGTGATATGGCATTTACAATGTCCTGCCGACAGAAGCCTGGTGAAATGACAGCGTCGACTCATCCCGTCTGAGACAAAAGTCTTTAGCGCGGTCGTGGTGTGAAAATTGCCGTGGCAGGGAATATGCCTTATTGGATTGAGATTTTAGCGCTGGATGTATCCTGATTTGATTTCGATACTGTACATGAACAAAGAAGGAATTGGGATAAATCTGCTATCGGATGCACGACGAAATATAAGTAGGTTATGCGACGTTACCCCTATTCTCCCGGGCTTGTCAACAAAAAACATCAAAAATACGTGAGTAAAATTCAGTAAAACCCTGTTTAAATTGTGAATTATCTTGACCATCTCTACAGGTAAACGCTATACATCCCATCATGATCACGGTTCTCACAGCACACTGGCTTTATGGAGCAGTTCATGACAGCGCTTGAACTTGCGCTGGCTGCCGCCTTGCTGTGCGGCATTTCCGGCGTTCCCTCCCTTTTTGGAAACATCCCCATGTTCCTTGGCCGCAGGATCGCCTGCTGCTGCATCTCCTCGGGAACAGCCGTCGGGATGGCTGCGGTGTGGAATTCTCTCATCCAGCAGGGCACATCTGAGGCCGTTGAGGTTATCTGGCGGTTGCCCGTTGGTTCGCTTCTCTTCCGGCTCGACCCCCTTTCGGCCTTCTTCCTTATCCCCATTCTGATCGTTGCCGTTTGCGTATCCCTGTACGCCTGCGGCTACAGCAGCACATCTCCACACAATCGCGCCGAATCCTGGCTGACTTTTTATTTTGGTCTGCTCGTTGCTTCCATCCTGCTTCTGGTGTTGTCCGCCAGCGTCATATCACTTCTGTTTTTCTGGGAGGCGATGGCTCTCCTGACGTTTCTTGCCATGTGCATGGATCATTCACGCCCTGAAGTCCGTACAGCCGGCATGCATTATCTGATCGCGAGCCACATTTCGACGCTCTGCCTGATCGTGATGTCGGCATTACTGTCCATCAATGGAAACTTCCAGTTTCCCGGCACCGGAACGCTTCAACCCTCCGGCATCGCCTCTCTGGGCATCCTGCTGACCGCTCTGGTCGGTTTCGGCCTGAAGGCCGGCATCATGCCGCTGCACATCTGGCTTCCCGGCGCCCACGCCAACGCCCCCAGCCACATCTCGGCATTCATGTCCGGAATCGTCATAAAAATGGGCATCTACGGGTTGCTGAGGATGCTTTCCTTCTTCAGTACTCCACCTCTCTGGTGGGGTGTCATGTTCCTCTGCTTTGGCATCATTTCATCCATCATCGGGGTTCTGTTCGCTATCGGTCAGCATGATATCAAGAGATTACTGGCCTACCACAGCATAGAGAATATCGGCATAATTGTCATGGGGATCGGTGTAGCCCTCATCGGACTTTCAACCGGCAACAACATCCTGTTCGTACTCGGCATGGCCGGGGCACTGCTACATGTTCTCAACCATGCCCTCTTCAAGTCACTGCTTTTCCTGGGTGCAGGTGCAGTCATTCATGCCGGCGGGACACGCGAAATTGATCGCATGGGCGGACTTTCGCGCGTTATCCCCCTGACATCGCTGGCATTCATGATAGGTGCGGCAGCCATCTGCGGTCTGCCGCCTCTGAACGGTTTTGTCAGTGAATTTCTGATTTATCTTGGAATTTTCAAGGGTTTTGGCGTATCTGGCGGCAATGCGGCCATATTTCTTGCGCTGGCCGCACCAGCTCTTGCACTGACCGGAGGGTTGGCTCTGGCATGCTTTGTCAAGGTGTATGGCATAACATTCCTGGGAGAACCGCGCAGCGCACTGCCTGAATCCCATGAACACCCCGCCATGACGTCGGCTATGGCCGTTCTCTCAGCCTTCTGTATCCTGATCGGAGTCCTGCCTTTTATTGCCTGCCGACTGATCGAACCGGTCATAACCAGCATCTTCCCGCGCACGGGCGAGTTGTTGCCCTCCATCCAGACCACTGCCCATCTGTACGGCCTGAGCGCTGCAGCGGCCATCCTGATTCTGATCATAATCCTGCTGGTCATATTCTACGTCTATCGTCTCAAATCATCTCCGCTGGGCGAAAGTGATACCTGGGGTTGCGGCTATGCCTCTCCCTCACCGTCCATGCAGTACACCGCTTCATCATTTGCAGAGATGCTGGTAAGCATATTCGACCGGATCCTGCGCCCCGAGCGGCACGAGCCAGCCATATCAGGACTGTTCCCGGCTCAGGGGAAATTTCATTCCCATGTCCCCGAGGTCGTACTCGACCATGGTATCCTGCCGATTTTCCAGGCAATCGACCGGAACCTGGCCATAGTCCGACGACTCCAGAGCGGTCAACTGAACCGCTACATACTCTATGTGTTGGTGGTTCTGTTTGTGCTTCTGGCGTTTTCAGCGGGTATGTGATGCAATCGGGCGAATAAATAGAAGCGCTCCATCTTGACCTGACCGGCTATTCCTGCTATGAGGTACATCTCGTTTCCGCCACATCTCCCACACCCATCCTATTGGAGGACTACTCGCGTGACATTTCAGGATCTTATCCTTTCTCTGCAAACCTACTGGGCCAAACAGGGTTGCGTCATCCAGCAGCCATATGATACCGAAAAGGGGGCAGGAACCTTCAATCCAGCCACATTTCTGCGTGTGCTCGGCCCTGAGCCATGGAACGTGGCCTACGTTGAGCCGTCCCGTCGCCCCACTGACGGCCGTTATGGCAACAACCCGAACCGTCTGCAACACTACTACCAGTTTCAGGTCATCCTGAAACCGAACCCGCTCAACATCCTGGATCTGTACCTGGATTCACTGCGCGCCTTCGGCATCGACCCCAACAAACATGACATCCGTTTTGTTGAGGATGACTGGGAATCGCCAACTCTGGGCGCCTGGGGGCTTGGCTGGGAAGTCTGGCTGGACGGCATGGAGATTACCCAGTTCACCTATTTCCAGCAGGCCGGCGGCATCGATCTTAAACCGGTAGCCGGCGAGATTACCTACGGCTGTGAGCGGATCGCCATGTACCTGCAAGGGGTTGATAACGTCTATGACCTGGAGTGGGTAAAAGGGGTCAAGTACGGTGACATTCACCATCAGACCGAAGTGGAGTTTTCAACCTACAACTTTGAAGAGGCTAACGTGCCGCTGCTGCTTGAGTCCTTCACAAACTTTGAGAAGGAGTGCATCCGCCTGGCGGAAAAAGGGCTGGTTTTCCCGGCCTATGACTTTGTCATGAAATGCTCGCACACATTCAATCTTCTGGATGCCCGCGGTGCCATTTCAGTCACCGAACGGGCCTCCTACATCGGCAGGGTGCGCAACGTGGCCAAACTCTGCGCCGAGGCCTACGTGCAGCAGAGAGAACGGCTGGGGTATCCACTGCTGAAAAAATGAAATTACCACAGAGACACAGAGGCACGGAGGAATCACAGAGAAAGCCTGAAACAGGTTCTGGTTTTCTCTGTGTCTCCGTGTCTCTGTGGTGGATTTTGGTTTGAAAGGATTTAGCATGGGTAAAGAGCTTTTTCTTGAAATAGGCAGTGAAGAGATTCCGGCCGGCTTCATCCCGCGCGCCATGGCCGAGATGGAGGCGATTATCAGACGGGAATTGAGCAATGCCCGCCTCTCGTTCGGTGACATAAAAACACTCGGGACCCCCCGTCGTCTGGCTCTGGTAGTCAAAGACATCCCTGCGGTACAGCCTGATGCCGAGATCACCGCAACCGGGCCGTCCGTCAAGGCTGCCTACGATGCCGACGGCAAACCTACCAAGGCAGCCGAGGGGTTTGCGCGTGGTCAGAGTGTGGATGTGTCGTCACTCACCACCATTACGACCGAAAAAGGTGACTATATCGCCGTTACCAAGCAGGAGACCGGTCGCCCGACCCATCTGATTCTGGCCGAGATACTGCCGAGACTGGTGACTGAGATTCCCTTCAAAAAATCCATGCGCTGGGGCGATCTGGATGTGCGCTTCGCCCGGCCGATTCACTGGATCGTGGCTCTGTTCGACGGCAGTGTGATTCCGTTCTCATTCGGCAGCATTGCCAGCGGAGCGGTCTCTCGCGGTCACCGTTTCATGGCGAATACCGTCTTTCCGGTACGGGATTTTGCCCACTATCTGGATGAATGCGAGCGCCATTTCGTGATCCCCGATCCGGAAAAGCGCAAGGAGATCATCCGCCGCGAGACTCACCGGGTTGCAGAAGCTGCGGGAGGAAAGCTGCTTCCTGATGAGGGGCTGCTGGAAGAGGTCACCTATCTGGCAGAGTATCCAAGCGCCGTATCAGGCACCTTTTCCCCCGAGTTCCTCAAAGTGCCCAAAGAGGTGCTGATAACCTCCATGCGCAGCCACCAGCGATATTTTTCGGTGCTGGATGCAGACGGCAAGCTGCTGCCTGCCTTCATCACCATCAACAACACCCTGACTGAAGACCCGTCGGTGGTGGTCAAGGGGAACGAGCGAGTTCTGCGTGCACGTCTTTCCGATGCCCGTTTCTTTTTTGATGAAGATCAGAAGGTCACGCTGGAGACCCGTGTAGAGTCGCTCAAGTCAGTCGTCTACCAGCAGAAACTGGGCACCTCCTACGAGAAAATGCAGCGTTTCCGTGCCCTGGCCAAATCCCTGGCTGATTTCCTCAATCCTGCCATCAGCGAAAAAGCCCAGCAGGTCGCCTATCTCTGCAAAGCCGACCTGGTATCCGGCATGGTGGGTGAATTCCCTGAGGTTCAGGGGATCATGGGGCGCGAGTATGCCCTGCTGGAAGGGATTGATCCTGCCGTGGCCAACGCCATCGCCGAGCACTATCTGCCGACTCAGGCCGGTGGAGAGCTGCCTGCATCGGATATCGGCGCCATTGTTTCGATCTGCGACAAACTGGACAGCATCTGCGGCTGTTTCGGCGTCGGCCTGATCCCGACCGGTTCGGCCGATCCCTATGCCCTGCGCCGCTCAGCAATAGGTATCATCAATATAATTCTGGATAAGGGCTATCGTGTCTGCCTGTCCCAGGGGATCGATAAAGCGCTCAGGCTCCTGGGCACCAAGTTGACCCGCCCTGCCGATGGGGTGAAAACAGATGTGATGGAATTTTTCCGCGCTCGATTCACCAATCTGCTGGCTGAACAGTACCCTGCTGAAGTGGTGGAAGCTGCCGTTTCGACCGGCTTCAGCGATCTGGTGGAAGCCTCCGACCGTATCAAGGCGTTGTCGGAATTCACCTCTCACCCGGATTATGAAGCGCTGGCGGTGTCATTCAAGCGTATCGGCAACATCATCAAAGACGGTGTTGATGCACCGATTGATCCGTCACTCTTCCAGGATCCTTCCGAGGGAGGCTTGTACGAGGCCTTCCAGTCGGCAAAGTGTTCGGTCGAAGCCTGCATCACCGACGGTGCCTGGCTCGATGCCCTGACCGAGATCGCCACTCTGCGCGGCCCGGTGGACACCTTCTTTGAGAACGTTATGGTTATGGCTGATGATGAGCGGGTCAAGGCCAACAGGCTGGCACTTCTGACCGCCATGGCCCGCATGTTCGGTAAAATTGCCGATTTTTCGAGGATCGCGGGATAACTCATGATCGCCATAATTGACTATGGCATGGGCAACCTGCGCTCCGTGCAAAAAGGATTTGAGAAGATTGGAGCTGGGGCGGTCGTCACCGCTGATCCGCGCTTGCTGCTGGAAGCGGAGCGCGTTGTTCTGCCCGGCGTTGGAGCCTTTCGCGACTGTATGCATAACCTGGAACAGGGGGGCTTTATTGAGCCGCTGTTGAAGATTATTAGCGAAGGTCGCCCTTTTCTGGGCATCTGCGTCGGCATGCA
>CAIPTY010000038.1 GCA_903868145.1 uncultured Desulfuromonadales bacterium
CACACCCAGAAGCTCGAAAGCCTGGGTGTCCTTGCGGGCGGCATCGCCCACGACTTCAACAACATCCTGATGGCCATCATGGGTAACGCTGATTTAGCCTTGATGCGGATCAACAAAGAATCCCCCGCAGTCGAAAACCTGCACCGCATCGAAAAAGCAGCGGCACAGGCAGCCGACCTGGCAAAACAGATGCTTGCCTACTCCGGAAAGGGTAAATTCGTCATCGAATCACTGGACCTGAACCTCCTGCTGGAAGAAATGCTCCATATGCTGGAAGTCTCCATCTCCAAAAAAGCCGTCCTGCGCCTCAACCTCACCAAACCCCTGCCGCCGGTCGAAGCCGACGCCACCCAGATGCGTCAGATCATCATGAACCTGGTCATCAACGCCTCCGAAGCCATAGGCGACACAAGCGGCGTCATCGCCATCACCACCGGCTGCATGGACTGCGACCGTAGCTATCTGAAAGACGTCTGGCTGGATGAAAACATCACCGCCGGACTCTACGTCTACCTTGAAATAGCCGACACCGGCTGCGGCATGGATAAAGAAACACTCTCCAAGCTGTTCGACCCCTTCTTCACCACCAAGTTCACCGGCAGGGGTCTGGGCATGGCCGCCGTCCTCGGCATCGTACGTGGTCACAAAGGTGCCATCAAGGTCTACAGCGAACCGGGCAAAGGCACCAGTTTCAAGATCCTGCTGCCCGCCTCCGGCAGACCCGCCGAACTCTTCAACGGAGAAACCCACGGCAGCCACTGGCATGGCACCGGCAAAGTCCTGCTGGTTGACGACGAAGAAACCGTTCGGGGCATCGGCGTAGAAATGCTCAAAGAACTGGGGTTTGAAGCCATAACCGCCAACGACGGACGAGAAGGGATCGAGATATTCCGGCAGACCCCCGACATCGCCTTCGTCATCCTCGACCTGACCATGCCGCATATGGACGGCGAGCAGTGTTTCCGTGAACTCAGACAACTGCAACCTGACGTAAAGGTCATCATGTCCAGCGGGTACAACGAGCAGGAGGTCACCCAGCTGTTCCTGGGCAAGGGACTGGCGGGCTTCATCCAGAAACCGTACCGTTTTTCAACACTGCAGGAGGCGGTCCAGAACCTTCTGGCCCAAAGCTCGGAAAACGGACTTAACGGAGCGTTTTAATGACAATGACACAGACGGAAAAATCCCGGCAGAACAATCCCTGTCTTTCGCTATTCCTGATCTCTGCCGGGGTCTGGACCGTTGTTGCGGCGGGAATCATTTACCTGGACTGGCACGACCACCAGACCTATATGAACAACGATGCCCTGTCCGGTACCCGGCATATCCTGCCCATCGTTTTTGCATGGATGATCGGAACCGTCGGTCTCTGGTTCGGACTGCGCCGGATAGATCGGGATTCCCTCTCGCTTCAGAGAGAGCGCAACAACCTGAATGCGATCTTCGAGGCGTCTCCGGTGGGAATAGCCCTGGTTGATGAATCCCTGAACATCGTCAGGACAAACCGGGCAGCGCGCACCATTTTCACTAACGCGCACGACTCCATTACGCCCATGCGGTGCGGCGAGATACTGGGGTGCCGTAACCACAGCACCTATCCCGAAGGATGCGGATTTACGCCGGGATGCGCGGCGTGCGGCGTGATGACCGCCGTGCGGCGTACCTTTGAGGATTCAAGCAGCATCCTGCATGAAGAGTGTCAAATGGATATTAACCGGGACGGCGTTGCGACCATTGTGTGGCTCAATTTCGGCACAACCCCCATCAGGCTTGATGAAAAATACTTTGTCCTGCTTTCGCTGGAGGATATTTCAGACCTCAAACAGACCGAACAGGCTCTGCTCGACAAGATGGACTTTATCGAAAATCTGCTGCAGAACTCCACAACTCCGACCTTTGTCATTGATACCAATCATCGGGTGCTGATCTGGAATCGCGCCCTGGAAGAGCTGACAGGTGTCAAGGCGCCGGAAATTATCGGCACCAACGAGCAATGGCGGCCATTTTACCGCTCTGCCCGACCATGCCTGGCTGATATCGCCCTTGATGGCCTGAACGAAGATTCGGCGGAACTCTACCAGCACCTCACCCGTTCACGCCTGATTCCCAACGGCCTCCATGCCGAGGGTAATTTCTCTTTCGACAAACGCGTACGCCATCTGGTATTTTCAGCAGCCCCCATCTGTGACCGCAGCGGCAGAACCATTGCCGCCATCGAGACGCTGGAGGATATCACGGAGAGAAGCTCCCTCGAATCCCAGTTGATCCACTCCCAGAAAATGGAGTCGGTTGGCGTGCTTGCCGGCGGTATCGCCCACGATTTCAACAATGTGCTGACCGTCATAAGCGGCTATGCGGGCCTGCTGCAGATCCTTGCTGCCGGAAATGAAAAGATCCAGCATATCGCCGTCGAAATTTCGGACTCGGTGGAACGGGCCGCCGACATGACCCGCAGCCTGCTGGCCTTCAGCGGCAAGCATGAAATGAGTTTGCAGCACGACGACCTGAATCGGATACTCGCCGCAATAAGCAAAAGCCTGAATCGGCTGATTCGCGAAGACATTACCCTCACGATCCAGGCGGGGCTGGACCAGTTGAACGTCTTCGTTGATCGGGTGCAGATCGAGCAGATACTGATCAATCTGGTTGTCAATGCCCGCGACGCAATGGGGCCCGGCGGCGCCATCTCCGTCATGGCGACACAGGTGGAATCTGACGATGCCTCTCTTGTGGGAACCACTCTCATCCCCCCCGGCAGGTACGCCTGTCTGTCTGTCCGCGACACGGGAAAAGGCATGAGCGTCGAAACCCTCGAACGGATCTTCGAGCCGTTTTTCACAACCAAGGAGAAGGGCAAGGGCACCGGGCTCGGGTTGGCAATAGTCCAGAGCATTACCAGCAAGCACAGGGGGCACATTTCCGTTACCAGCAGCACCGATACGGGAACGGAGTTCCGGGTTTACCTGCCGCTGCATCTGAATCAGCCCCCCCGGCGACAACCGGAACCCACCCGGACGATCAGTCATTACGGATCTGAAACGGTGCTGATCGTTGAGGACGATGACGCCATCATGAAGCTGCACCAGGAGGTGCTGGGTCGTTATGGCTACACCGTTCTGGGAGCATGCGACGGAGTGGAGGGGCTTGAGCAGTTCAACGCTCACCGCGACGAGATACAGATAGCCATCATTGACGTGATTATGCCGCGCATGAATGGCCGGGAACTGGTCGAACAGCTCAGAAAAGAGCACACGGATCTGTCGATCATTATGATCAGCGGGTACACCGATGAGATTGTCGATCGCGCCGCCATCGAAGCACTCGACGTCCTTTTTGTCCAGAAACCGATCAAGCCGCTGGATCTCCTGACCGCCATCCGGGCGTGCCTGGAAAATGCAAGGCCGGGTAAAGGTTCATAACCCGGGAGAATTCAATACGTGGAGAGCCCGCTTCAAGATTTCAAGCGAAAGGAACTCATGTCATGCGATATGTATCATCGAAAAGCATCCTTACCAACCCCTACCGCGCCGGGCTTGAGATCGGCGAGGCCCTCGCGCCGATCTCACCCGAAGTATTACTGCTGTTTGCATCCATGTCATACGACCCCGATTTTTCAGATTTTTTCGAGGCACTGTACGAGGTGCTCGGCACTGAATCAGTTATTGTCTTCGGCGGCACCGGCGATGGCATCTATGAAACATCCGGTGCAGAAAACTTCGGTGTCTGCGCACTCGGCATAACCAGCGCCGGTTCCGTGGTATGGTCGACTGCCCTTGAGCTGGGTGTGCAGACCGACTCATTTACGGCAGCCAGTGTGTGTGCCCGCACAGTGCTCGCACGTTCTCCCCGGATGCCCGGGTTCAGCATGGTGCTGGCGGATGGCGCCAAGGCCGATGGTCAGGGCATTGTAAGCGGCATTGTGTCTGAGATCACGGGGCCTTTTTTTGGAGGTCTGACCAGTGACAACCGCAAGTTTACCCGCAGCAAGGTATTCCTGAACGGCAAGGAGTACGAAGACGCCGTTGCAATACTTACCGGATGCGGCGATCTTGGTTTTGCCGTCAACGCAGCCAGTGGCTGGAAGCCAATGGGCAACACAGGTGTTGTTGAGGAAAACAGTGGCTGCGAAATCCGCACCATCAGCGGACAGACCGCCCAGGAATTCATGACTCGGCAGCTAGGCAAATCGCCGAGCGAGTCGGATCTTGCCATTGTGCCGCTGGCAGCCTATCACCAGGACTCCTTGGAGCATTTTTCCCTGCGGGCGACTTCCCAGCTTCACCCCGACAATGGTGCTATCTCGGTATTCGGCAACGTGGAGAAGGGTACCGTCGTGCGCGTCTGTACCGCGACAACAAGCGATGTGCTCAGGGGGGTGGAGGATGCCATGCAGGGATTGACGCATGAGTCCCTTGGTTTTATACCTTCCGCTGCGATTATAGTCAGTTGTGTCGCCAGGAAGTGGCTGCTGGCAGATCGGGGGGATAAAGAGCTGGTTCTGTTTTTCAAGGGACTCGACAGAACCATTCCCGTGATCGGTTTTCCATCCTTTGGCGAGATTAGCCCTCTCCGTCTTGAAGACGGCAGATACACGACCGTCAGCTTCCAAAACAATACCTTTGTTGTGTGTCTACTCAGGTGAACTTATGAATAACCGACTTTTCTCAATATGCACGCCGTCTCCAGACGGCTTCATGTCGTGTCGCGAGTTCCGTTCACGGGATTTCAGAAGTGGTCCTTTTGCCCTCTACGCCCCATCAGCAGAGGCGGCTCAGGGTTTTCTTGGTTCTCATCTACCAAGGCTGGTGGGCGTGATCCTGATTCCGGGTGGTCACGTCCATTTCGAAAATATTGAGAAGATGGTCTTGCTTGTCACCATCACCCCCGCGCTGTTTCCCGATCTTGCCAACTTTGCCGCCCAGCAGCTGGAACTGCTGGACTTGTGTGTCAGCAGCGAAGAGAGCTGCTCGTTTCTGGCTCTCGAGAATGAACGGCTTGAATGTAACAACCATCGTGCTTTGGAGGAATTCAACCGGTTCCGGGCTGGCCTGCTGCACGAAATTCATGAACGACGGTCTACCGAGCAGCACCTGGCAAAAAGTGAAGAACTGCTGCGCCTGATCATGTCCTCCACGGGCGAAGCGATTTACGGAACAGATCTGGATGGTCTCTGTACGTTTACCAACGCAGCATGTGTGAGGATTTTGGGCTATGAGCAGGCCGAGGATCTGCTGGGACACAACATGCATAACCTTATCCACTACCTTAGACCGGACGGCACTCCCCTGCCGTCGCAGGAGTGCAAGATATTTCAGGCCTTCAAGACAGGTCACGGGGCGACCGTGACCGACGAGTTCTTCTACAGGAAGGATGGAACTCCGCTGCCGGTTGAATATTCCTCCTATCCACTGCGCAAGGGAGAGGACATTGTGGGGGCGGTTGTCGTCTGGCGTGACATCAGCGATCGTAAACGCGCCGAGTCCGAGCGCCACAACCTTGAACAGCAGCTTCTCCACACCCAGAAGCTCGAAAGCCTGGGTGTCCTTGCGGGCGGCATCGCCCACGACTTCAACAACATCCTGATGGCCATCATGGGTAACGCTGATTTAGCCTTGATGCGGATCAACAAAGAATCCCCCGCAGTCGAAAACCTG
>CAIPTY010000039.1 GCA_903868145.1 uncultured Desulfuromonadales bacterium
AGGAAGGATCAGGTCATGATTTCCCAGAGCAGGCAGGCGGCCATGGGGGAGATGATCGGCAACATCGCCCACCAGTGGCGGCAGCCCCTGAACGCCCTTGCCATGCTGCTGGGCAATATGAAATCAGCCTTCGATTACAACGAGCTCACTCCCGAATACATGGACAAAGGGGTGGAGAACGGCAATCGTCTTATCCAGAAGATGTCAAGCACCATCACCGATTTCCGCAACTTCTTCCTCCCGGACAAAGAGTCTGTCTCCTTTTCCGCACGGGAGCAGATATCACACGCCGTAGCCCTGGTGGAGGCGGCCCTGACCAGCCAGAACATCAGAATCATTCTGGATGTCGAACAGGATCTGACCCTGACCGGGCTTCCGAACGAATTTTCACAGGTACTGATCAATCTGCTCGCCAATTCGCGGGACGCCATCAAGGATTCCGGCATGGCCGAAGGGTGCATCACGATCCGTTTAAGCGAACACGACGGCATGGGCAGGGTTTCCATCAGTGATAATGGCGGCGGGATACCCCCTGAGGTTCTGGACAAGATATTCGAGCCGTATTTTTCAACCAAGGAGATGGGCACCGGCATCGGCCTGTACATGTCGAAGATGATAATAGAACGGAGCATGAGCGGCACCATCGAGGCGCACAACATCCAGGGCGGTGCCGAATTTGTCGTCGTGACACCCCTGAACGGAAACTGACCATGGAAAATACCGACTCGCATACACGCACCGGCAACGGCGCTTCAAAACGGATCCAGCAGATGTCAAACTGGCTGCCGATTGGAATTCTGATTATTTCGCTCCTGCCCACCCTGTTCCTGTGGAACATGTACAGCAACAGCCTCCAGGCACGTGCAGAAGCGGTTTTTAAAGATAAAACAGAGGATATCGCCGTCCGGATCACCCGAAGAATGCACGATCACGAGCAGGTTCTGAGGGGGGCAGCCGGTCTCTTTGCCGTAAATGAGAACACCACCCGCACGGACTGGCGGCGCTATGTGTCTGCATTGCAGCTTGACAGTAACCACCCCGGCATTCTCGGCGTCGGATATTCCATCTGGCTCACGCCTGCCGAGAAGGAAGCCAATATAGGGCGGATCCGCTCTGAGGGATTCCCGGAATACACCATTCGCCCCAATGGAGACAGGCCTGTCTATACCTCCATCATCTACCTCGAACCATTCAACTGGCGCAATCAGCGAGCCTTCGGTTATGACATGTACAGCGAGCCCCTTCGCAAGGCTGCCATGGACAGGGCACGCGATGAAAATATCGCCACCATTGCCGCAAAGATCATTCTGGTGCAGGAGACCGACAAGGATAAACAGAGCGGAATGCTTATGTATGTACCTGTCTACAGTCAGGGAATGCCCCTGGATACTCGGGAAAACCGGCACAGGGCATTCCGGGGTTTTGCGTACAGTCCGATCAGGATGAACGATTTTGTCCAGGGCACCCTGGGAAAACTTCCTGAAGATGCCTCAATCGAAATCAGTGTTGGCGGTAAAACAATAGAAAGGGATCAGATGTTTGACAGCATCAAGTCAGGAAAACTGGTGCTGCCGGAAAATTATACACCCTCTATCGTATCGACGAAGACCATACAGGCGTATGGCTGCTCCTGGCATTTCACGTTCAAGGCATTGCCTGCGTTCGACAAGGAGTTGAACCGGAAACAGTCATACCTGTTTCTTGTGTCCGGCATACTCTTCAGCGCCCTTATCTCGTACCTGAGTTTTCTGACGCTGAAGACAAAAAAACAGGCCGTCAAGCTTGTTGAAAACGAACTGGCACAACTGAACAGTCGCCTTTCGCTTGCAACAGACTCCGCCGGGATCGGCGTATGGGAATGGATCGTACCTGAAAACCGGCTGATCTGGGACAGGTGGATGTTTGCCCAGTACGGCGTTGATGAAGATGACTTCGGCGGCGCGTACCAGGCCTGGCTGAGGGGTGTGCATCCTGCTGACAAGACGCGATGTGATCGGGAGATCGAGCAGGCTCTGCGCGGAGAAAAGGAGTTCGACACCGAATTCAGAGTTATCTGGCCGTCGGGACAGGTGCGGCACATCAAAGCGAACGGGCGTGTTCAACGGAGTTTTGACGGGAAGCCCCTGCGGATGATCGGCATTAATTACGACATCACCGCCCGTAAAATATCGGAAGAGCGAATGCATGAGCAGGCTGTTATGCTTGAGTTTGAAGTTGCCGACCGGCAGCGGGCGCAGGAAGATCTTGCGGTCAAGCAGGTGCAGTTGGAGGCGCTCAACAGTTCTTTGCAGCAGCGCATCGACGAATCGGTAGGCGAGCTGCGAAGGAAGGATCAGGTCATGATTTCCCAGAGCAGGCAGGCGGCCATGGGGGAGATGATCGGCAACATCGCCCACCAGTGGCGGCAGCCCCTGAACGCCCTTGCCATGCTGCTGGGCAATATGAAATCAGCCTTCGATTACAAC
>CAIPTY010000040.1 GCA_903868145.1 uncultured Desulfuromonadales bacterium
CACTCGGCTTTATGTACGGTAATGGTAGCGGTGTATTAAAAGACGAGGCTGAAGCGGTCAGGTGGTATCGCAAGGCAGCGGAGCAGGGACATGCCCGGGCACAATATAATCTCGGCGTTATGTACGCTAATGGTAGCGGCGTAACAAAAGACGAGGCTGAAGCGGTCAGGTGGTATCGCAAGGCGGCAGAGCAGGGATATGCTAACGCTATTACGGAATTAAAAAAACGAGGGCTACTGTGATGGGAAATATGCAAAAATGGAAGGGTAACAATTACTGATCAGTCAGGGCTTATTTCAACATGTCGGGATGAGATACAGTCCACGGATCAAAGGATAATCGGGGATTGCGCGGGGTGTATGGCGCAACAGAGTTTTGCATGACACACCTGCCGGAAGTGTTTTATGCGTAAGGTGTGCCGGGGAATTATGGATAAAAAAACGAGGGAAGATAACAGCGAGTTCCAACCATCGGCACGACCAGACCAAAAGCTGGTAGCTCAGCCCCAGCCCCGTTATACAGCCCTCTTCAACGGAATCACTTTTGCCCCAACCTTCAATCCATCCAGATAATCTGCCCAAACCTGCATCATCTTCTTGCGTCCTGCCAGGTGCTGTGTCCGGTTATATGCCCTGCCAAGCCGGTCCGGTACAGCATGAGCAAGCTGAGCTTCTATGGCGTCCGGCGGAAACTGCAATATCTCATGCAGCATAGTCCTGGCTGTAGCCCGAAAACCGTGTGCTGTAACTTCCGATTTTTCAAAACCCATCCGACGAAGAGCGGCATTGATCGCGTTATCTGACATACAACGCAACGGAGTACGATGACACGGAAATACATATAAACTATGACCTGTTAGAGGCTTTATTTCATTCAATACATGAAGTGCCTGTGTTGGGAGTGGGACAATATGAGCCTGCTTCATTTTCATCTTTACTGCGGGAATGTTCCATTGTGCAGCATCTAAATCAAGTTCTGTCCATTCCATATGTCGTAACTCCCCTGGACGGACAAACAGCATCGGTAGCAACTGCATGGCACATTTGACAACAAACGAGCCTTGATACCCTTCAACCGCCCTCAGTAAAGGTGCAAGGTCTTTCGGGTCTGTGAATGCCGCCCTGTTTCCAAAATTGACCGGTGGCAATGCTCCTTGTAAATCCCTGGAAGGGTCACGATCCGCCCGCCCGGTGGCTATGGCATACCGGAACACCTGCCCGCAATGGTTACGAATTCTGTGAGCTGTATCAAGTGCACCACGCGTTTCTACTCTCCGAAGTACAGCCAATAATTCAGGTGCCTTGATCTCTGCTACAGGCTTTGCGCCCAAGTAGGGGAAAACGTCCTTTTCCAAGCGGTCTTTTATCGTGGTTGTATGCACCTGTGACCATTGGCCGGAGAATTTCGTAATCCATTCTCGGGCTACAATCTCGAAAGAGTTTTCTACAAGTTCAACTGTTGCCTGTTTAAGGGCTTTTTTCATCTCGCCGGGGTCAACACCATTGGCCAGCAGTTTCTTTGCATCCTCACGACGAACTCTGGCGTCTGCAAGAGTGATTGCAGGGTAAGCGCCTAACGTCATTTTTTTTGCCTTATTTTGATGGCGATATTTGAATCGCCATAACTTTCCGCCCGAAGGCGTAACCAGCAGATGCAGCCCCCCACCATCAAAAAGAGTGATTTCCTTTTCTTGTGGTTTTACGTTCTTAACCTGAATGTCAGTAAGCGGCGCAATCCTTTTAGGCATGGTGTTTTCTCCTTTTTGGGTACATCCTGTTTTTGTATATGGGAACGTGTACCATAAGATGTACCCAAAACCATTGGATTCTGCTATACCAGATAAGACCACATAAGACAATAGATAATAAAAAAGCCCCTTTTTCCAGGGGCTTAAATGCTTCACAATACTTATTTGGACTATCCTATGGTACCGAAGGTCGGACTCGAACCAACATGAGCTTGCGCTCGGCAGATTTTGAGTCTTGCACCATAAGGCAGTTTTATCTTTATAAATCAAATAGTTACAGGTTGTTGCTGCGTTTAATGGGTGCTTATAACTATTGATGATTATTGCATTTTGTTGTTCAGTATTGCGCTAGGTGTACTAAATCTGTACTAAATTTGCAACTACATTTCCAGCACCATCCCACAACCCTGTTACCTACTCCCTACCCGGCTGCACCGTATCCTATTGGTATCATTCAAGTGAATTTATATACCCTTTCGATCTGGCTGGAACAAACCGCTGATATTGTTCTGGATAGCACATACTCCGTGTCAACTTAGTTGATAAGCTTTATATATCAATTACTTATAAAATTATTTACTTGACAGCACAACAATACAAGACCATATTCCCCGCCGGAAATAAAAAAGCCCCCCACCTGTTCGAGCAAGTGAAGGGCAGACCACTATCAAGGGGGGTGCGGTGTGAATGAATATGATAGGCTATTCCAGAGTTTCCCGGTATACGCCCGCTACAGCAAGCCCGTGGAAGGCCTTTCGTCAAGCGGCCCATAGTCAGCTATACCCCTAAAACCCGCCATGCTGTAGCCACCAACAGAAAGACCGCCCCCGGATATTATCAGGAACGGTCTAGCTGCGGTGCCGGTGTTATGTGGAGGCGGCTCATGTCAATCGGCACGCTACCCGCCCACCATGACCAACCCCCCGCCTGCTTCCATTGGCGGGACTGGTACAATACCGCGCATATACAGGGAAGGCTTGCAGAATAACCGGCTGCTGGCAGTTTGATGCAAAATCTCCCCACGTTATAAGCTGGGCCGCTGGGTGGTTGTTGGATACGTTGCTGATAAAACTGAGAGTAATAGGCTGTTCATAATAATCGCTGACGACCGGCGGCAACTCCGGGCCAGTGTCAACCATGGCATCGGGTTCTGGTGCGGATACCGCCTCCGGCACAATAACCGGAATATCGGTAATTGGATCAGAGACCGGCTCCGTATTATTCAGAATAATAAACGGAAAAGGGTCTGGCATCGGCTTACCACGGCTGGACATAAGCTCCGGCATCCGTGATGTAAGTATGGTCTTGCGGTCAATGAGCAGGTTGCACTCTGCCGCTGTCCAACTCTGAGCAGGTGATGATTTCGGCATCCCTGCGGCCTTCAATATTGCGCTGGCGCGGTTCTGGCTGGGGTTACCCATGATATGCCCCCAGCAGAGCAAACGTTCCTAAAATGCTAATCAGTGTGATGGTGGCGTTCTCAATGCGGCGAACTATCCAGCGGCGGACGGATGGCGTGATGGTAATAGTTTTCATCGCTTCACCTCACGGACTTTGCGGTACAGGTAGCTGCGGGCTTTTTCATACGCTACCGCATTAACCATGAGCTTGCCGGTTGCCAGCGCCATGACAATGTTGTCAATCTCTATGTCATTCTTGAATTCAAATACAACCAAATCGGCACCGTCAATGTGCAGTACGTTTGGTATTCTTTGAGTGCGCTCCATGATCGACGCTGCGGTGGGGATTTCTTTAAACTCGATGCTCTCGGGTCGATTCATGGTCTAGGCCCTCCCGACGACTGAAGGCTTGCGACCACGTTTGGCACCTGGGGCCACGGTCTGAATATTTGCTGCGGTTACTACTGGCAGGGCCTTGACGTATTCCTCGATCTCTGCCCGTAACCATGCGACACTGTTTTCACCCAGCTTGCGGGGCTGTGGCAATCTTCCGTCCTGAACCATCCGCCATACTGTTGCGGGTGATATGTCCAGCTCTTTGCAAAGTGTTCTCTTCCGGATTAACATGCTGGCTCCTTTCGAGCGAACAAACAGAAAAGCCTGCGACAAAACGACCGTGAACATTTAAATGCTCTGGCTGTTCCATCGCAGGCTTCCTGAATAGTCCGAACAATCGGGATCAGTATCTGCTGTTATGTGTTTGTACCGCAGCGGTTCGGTTCGTCAACGTGGGTGCCAGCGCTATCCCCCCCCACCGCTGCGTTAGGTGATTAAGCCTCTCGGTACAAAGCGTAATTCGTTTAAAATTGTGCCATTTTCGATAAATTGAATGTGGCCGGAAAACGGTGTCGGCATGTCGGGGAATAGTCTTTCAATCTCCCGCATGTCCTTTTTGAAGCGCGCCTTGACCCGATCTGATACCAAGGTATTGCGAATGCCATAATTTTCGAGTACGGCAATCATCTTTGTCTTGAGGTGACCGGTTCCCCAGTGTTGCCTAAGCTCTCGCTGAATCAGCCAAAAGGCCGGAAACGTGGTACGACTTACCGGCCCTTTATTTGACAATTTCAGACTAAATGATTTCATGTGAATTTTATATCACAGGAATTTATTGCGCGTCAACCTGATTCACTTCCTACAATATTATATCAACAAAATTCAGGTGTTCCGTGTTTTACTCTAGTGCGCCGGTCAATTTCATTTTGTATGGCGACACGGACAAACCCTGTCAATCCAAGTCCAGCAGGCCGATAATCTTCCATGTTGTCACAACAAGTCTTTGCCGCTGCCCGTAGTAGCTTGCCATGAACACTTACTGATAGCTGTCTATACATTTCCTGCCTCCATGGTGCGCCCGTGGGCGCGTTTATTTGGTGCTGCCTATGGTAAGCCATGGCTTTATTATGCCGCCTTGCGGGTGATAGGTATCACATTGCTAGTAGAGCACGAGAGGATCGCGGTCAGCTTGCGCTCCCATGATTCAAGAGCTTGCTGAATTTCCTTTTCGTAACGATTAACATTGTAGGTGCGGATGATTCCCTGCTTGGTGTGATTCAGGACGGCATCAATAATTTCATCCATGAAACCAATCTTTGACAGGAATGTTGCGCACGTTCTGCGTAGGTCATGCGGTGTGAAGTCAGAGACGCCCAACAAGTTCTCCGTGACCGGCTGGCCCTTCCTATCGAATACCGGCTTTCCCTTGAACATGACAGGAACAGACATATTCCGGCGTATCACTTGTGCCGGGACAGTATTTTCTATGTGCTGGATTTTAGCCGAATGTGGACATGGAAATATAAAACCCTTTGGCTTTACCTTTTTGGTTTGCTCGTCCAGCACTTGTAATGGGCCGATCAGTTCCAGCGCTGTCTTGGTCAGATACACTCGGTGCTCCCGTTTGTTCTTGGCCCGGCTGGCCGGTATCGTCCAGATATTGCCGTCAATCTCGCTGCTGCTCATGCCGATCACTTCGCCGGGACGCTGGCCTGTCAGAAGGATCAACCGCAATGCCCGGCGCACCTCGTTGGATGCGTGGCAGGTATCAAGGTTCGTCCAGAAAGTTTTGATCTCTTCCTCGTTGAGAAAACGATCCTTGCGGATTAACGGCGCTGGCATCGAAACACCGATACACGGAGATGTTTTCAGGATGTCACGCTGGACGGCAAAGCTGAACATTCTGCGTATGATTTTAAAGTTGTTGTTGGCGCTTCCCGGTGCTCCTCTTTTGACGATCCCTTCGAGGAGGAGAACAACATCTCTCTTGGAAATATCTGCAGCTTTACGCTTCCCCCATGCTGGCAGGGCATCATATTCAAGTATGCGTTTATCTTCCTTCCACCCCCTCTTGTGCGGCATGGCATGCTTTTCAATGTACTCGGTTATCAGGTCGGAAATGGTATCAGCATTGAGGCGATCTTCCTTTTGCTGCTCTTTGAGCGATACAGGATCTACTCCATTCCGTACCTGCCGCCGGGCATCCTCAAACTTTGTGCGGGCCGTTTCCAGAGTAACATCTGGATAACTACCCAAGTTCATTTTGCGGCGCTTACCATCGAAAGCGTACAGGTACAGCCACGTCTTGACGCCTGACGGCATGACCCGGACTGTAAACCCGTTGCCTTCGCTCCTGCAATAGTCGGAAGGTTCCGGCTTCAATCTCTTAATCATGGTGTCAGTAAAGAGGGATTTTTTCATGGCAGCTCCTTGGTGCTGGTTTATTACACCAGTAAAACGTCCGTGGTGTAATAGTGGTGTAATAGAATTGAGAGATAGAGAGATTCACAAAGAAATGCTATGGGGGAAAATATCAGATAAACAACTAATATGTCAAGGTCTTTTTTATGGTTTATAAATATAATGAATTGCTATGAGATAGGTGTATAAGCTTACTTCTAAGCCGTAGGCCACAGGTTCGAATCCTGTAGGGCGCGCCAATAAAAATAAAGGGTTACAGAGAAAATCTGTAGCCCTTTTTCTTGGTTTTTCTTCCATAGGGTCAATACTGCCGTGGTACGGAGTCCTCTTTTCTCTATCACCCTGCATCTGGCCGCAAATCAGTTTCGATGTTCAGCCATTTCTCCAACATCTCAGCCACGGTATCCTTTCTGACCGGTTTAGCCAGATAATCATTCATCCCGGCTTCAATGCAACGCTCCCGGTCGCCCTTCATGGCGTTGGCGGTCATGGCGATTATCGGCAACGAATGGTTGCGTACCTTTGATTGAGAATCCCGAATGACTGCCGTGGCTTCATAACCGTCCATCTCGGGCATCAGACAATCCATCAGCACCAGATCGTAGTCAATCAGTTCCAGTGCTCGCACCGCCTCACGTCCGTTAGCCACCGCATCTGATTTGTAACCCAGTTTATTAAGAATTTGTTGTGCAACTTTCTGGTTGATGGCGTTGTCTTCGACCAGGAGTATCCGTGTGCCCCGGTCGGCCATCTCTGCGATAGTGTGCCGTGTTACGATACCTTGCGGTGGCAGGGAAACAGTCGGGACGGTCAATTTCCCGGAAGGCTGCAATGATCTCCCCAGTACCAAGGCAATGCATTCATGCAGTTCATTTTGGCGCACCGGCTTCGCCAGGTAGCCTGAAAAACCGATAAGTTTCAGGAGAGTAACGTCGCCTCTCTGGCCTACCGAGGTTACCATGATCATCTGGGTTGCCGCTAGGCGGTGGTCGGCCTTGATCCTCCGGCTAAGTTCCAGACCGTCTATTTCCGGCATTTCCTGATCCAACAATACAAGGTTGAAGGGGTCATCCAGTTGTACCGCTTCAAGCAGCAGTGCCAGACCAGTCACACCATCGGCAACTTCGGCGTGACGACATCCCCAGTGTTTCAAAAGAGTCGTCAGTAGCAGACGATTGGCGGCGTTATCATCGACGATTAAGATTCTAGTACCGGAGATGTCAGCCCGCTTTAGCGCCCCAGCGGTTGAGCAATCTTCGTTATTGTGCCTGCCGAATTTTGCGGTGAACCAGAACGTGGTGCCGGCCCCTTCCACACTCCTGACCCCAATATCGCCCCCCATCAACTTCACCAGTTGTTTGCAGATGGCAAGCCCAAGGCCAGTGCCGCCGTATTTGCGGGTGGTGGAGTTGTCCACCTGGGTGAAGGGGGCAAATAGTGAGTCGATTCTGCTTTGCGGTATGCCAATGCCGGTATCGTTGATTTCAAACAGGATGGTGACTGACTCTGCCCCTTCAGACGCGAGCGAGGTGCTGATGACGACTTCCCCCTGATGGGTGAATTTGATGGCGTTACCTATCAGGTTTGTGATGATCTGGCGGAGTCTGCCGGGATCACCCTGCAGGTGCGAGGGCACAGTCGGATCGATGTGGCAGATGAGTTCCAGATTCTTTTCTGAGGCCTGTATGCAAAGGAATTCAGTGATGTCTTCCACGGTGGTGCGCAGGTCAAAATCGAGTATCTCCAGATCCATTTTACCGGCTTCAATTTTTGAAAAATCGAGGATTTCGTTGATCAGTGTCAGCAGGTGCTCGCCGCTTTTGCGGACGATTCCGGCAAACTCACGCTGTTCTGAGGTGAGATCAGTGTCCAGCAGCAGGCTTGTCATGCCTATAACGCCGTTCATGGGGGTGCGGATCTCGTGGCTCATAGTGGCCAGGAAGGAGCTCTTAACCTGATTAGCCGCTTCGGCGGTGTCTCGGGCAATCTCTAGTTCATGTTCAGCGAAAATTCGTGCATCGATGTCACGTTGGAGCTGTTCCTGCGCCTGGATAAGCCTGGTTCTCTCTCTCATAAACAGCCAGCCTATCCAATTTGTGATTACGATAATGAAGAATACAACGCAACTGACAACCTTGACCTCCCTGTACCAGTTGGCGAGAATATCGTCACGGCCAAAGCCGACGATTATTATGAACGGATATGGGTTGGTGCGGACAAAGGTGTTAATTCTCTCCTTTTTGTCGGTTGGTGCGTACACCAGGCTCGTGCCTGTTGCTGCTCCGGTTTCGATGATTTTTTGCAACTCTTTGGAAATATTTTTCTTTCCAACGTAAGTATCGCTTTCAGAGGTATCGGGAAAACGCGTTAAGAAACCCATCTCGGCATCACGCAACACGACAACGCCGCTATTACCGATCTTCAGCCGTAAGAATTTGTTTTGGAAGCTTTCTAGCAGATAACCGGCATAAGTAATTCCCGCGAATGAACCGTCAGCATTATCAAGGCGTCGTGCAAGATAAATCGTCCATTTCTTCGTGATTTTGCCTCGCAGTGGTTTGGAAAAAACGAGGCCTGCTGAGGGATCGTTTTTCAGTTTGTTGAAAAACTCACGATCATTGATATTAAGCCCAGTACTCTTCGGAGCTCCGTATATTATGTTGCCCTGCGCATCTGCAACACGCAGTACATCAACCGAAATGCGCGACTTCTGCTTTTCCAGATAATCATCAATATTTCTCTGCGCCAAAATTTCATCTGTTCCGTGATGTGCGAACTCATCAACGATATTTTGCAGTGTGATATTAACAATATCGATATCGCTGACAATGTCTTCCTTCATTGCCTGTGCGAGATTCTGTGAAGCGATGCGCGCCAATTCCTCAGCATATTGTTTACTTGCCACCATGTGGTATGTAACGGAGGCAACAATCAGAATATTAAGCGATACGAGAACATAGAGAATTTTGAGATTATTTTTGATGTGTTGAATCATGGAAGCCTTCGTTCACCGAGAGAATCCTGAATTTTGTTTAAATGGAATTTACAGTGTGATTAGTGGTAGTTGTGCGCGCAACTATCTCTACCTATTCATACTCGCCAAAATGGCATCCTCAGGCATACTTCAAGCTGTCGGTGTTCGCCAACCTGAGGTTTCTTGAGTAAAATGTCTATTGTCATATGTTACCCAAATACACGCACATTCTGCGCGGGAATCATATGCTCAAGATTATCGGATGTCTATATCGAATGAAGGATTTGTCACGAGCACATGATATGTCCGTACGTGTAGCTAATAATCTGTCCGGTTTCATAATGCAGCATGAAGTGCCGTATGAGAGCGGTATTATGGCTACAGGAGACGTGGCGCATGCAGAACGTAATGTTTTGTCCTAGCAATACCTTCGTTCCAATGATCAGGACTATCATCAACAGCGACTTTACTATGAAAGCCTGTTCAGGATGCTGCTCAAGTTTTTCTGTTATTGTATCGAGGTTCAAAGCCGGTTCCTATTTCCGAATGACCAGACCAACTCCGATGCAGAGCAGCAGGATACCGACACCACGCACAGGAGTCAAAGGTATTTGTCGCAAGCCGAACACACCATACTGATCGAGCAATGCGGCGGTTGTCAGTTGCCCGGCAATAATAATGGACATCACTGCCAAGGTTCCCAGCCTTGGGACTGCGATGATGGTCATGGTCACAAAATATGCTCCCATTAATCCCCCTGTCAGCTCCCACCACGAGGCATCTGCCACATTGCGAAGGTTGCCGCGTCCAGCGATCATAACCATGACAAACATTGCCAGCGTACCCACGGCAAAGGAAATCATTGAGCTTTCATAACTTCCCACCTTCTGTGCAAGTCGGGCGTTGATTGATGGCTGTATAGCCACTGCCAATCCTCCACACGCCATCAACAAAACCAGAAGCATGTTGTTCATATCATCACCTCTACGTATTAATTTAGTTATGAGAAACAGCAGGCTGGTACTCAAGTAAATGGATAGTTTTTCGAGCCTGCAGTTATTACCAGTTCTACTCCGTCCACGACCATCTTCCATTGATCACGCTACAGTTTTATTGTACTCTGAAATTTTAGTAATTCAATCAAAGAGGATTTCATATTTTAAAGTAACTTTTATGAGGAGGAAACTGTATGATTGAATCCTTGGAGTCCCTGCGGGACCGCTTGCGAGAGTTTGCAAAAGAGAGAGACTGGGATCAGTACCACACCCCAAAGAATCTTTCCATGGCTCTGATCGCAGAGGCAGCAGAGCTGGTGGAACACTTCCAGTGGGTAGAGGGTGATCAAAGTCACCTTCTTGAAGACAAGACGCGTCAGTCCGTCGAAGAGGAACTGGCTGACATCCTGATCTACCTCGTCAGAATTTCCGACAAGTTGGAAGTCAACCTTTTAGAGGCTGCCGAGCGGAAAATTGCCATCAACGAAAAGAAATATCCAGCTGAGTTAGTGAGAGGGAGTGCAAAGAAATACACGGAGTATGAATGACCAGCATTTTGAGCATGTTAATCGACACATCGACATCAGACAAAATCCTGTCTATGGAAGGAATATGACCATGAAACTTTTTTCGTCTTACGAACTTTGCAATACCGAGCTTCAAAATCGCATTGTTATGGCTCCCATGACTCGTTCACGCTGTCCCGGCAACGTACCAAACAGCTTGGTTGCTAAGTATTATGGCCAACGTTCCAGTGCCGGACTGATAATTACCGAAGGTACCTCACCATCACCCAACGGACTTGGTTATGCCAGAATCCCCGGCATTTTTTCCAAAGAGCAGACAGACTCATGGAGGTTGACTGCCGAAGCAGTCCACGCCGGTGGAGCCCGCATCTTTATGCAGCTGATGCATTGCGGTCGTGTGGGTGGCGTCTTGAACCTTCCGGTTGGAGCTGAACTGCTGGCCCCGTCTGCAGTGCCCATGTCCGGGGTGATCTGGACTGATAGCCAGGGGGAGCAGCCATACGGCCAACCTCGAGAGATGAGCCTCGCAGAGGTGCAACGTGTCATAGCAGAATATGCCCAGGCAGCGCGCAATGCCATTGAAGCAGGCTTCGATGGCATTGAAGTGCATGGTGCCAACGGCTACCTGATCACCCAGTTTTTGGATCCAGGTTCCAATCAACGCACTGACATCTACGGTGGTGACGCCGGGAAGCGTAATCGTTTTGCCGTGGATGTTGTTGCAGCCGTGGTAGCTGAGGTCGGGGCACAGCGGGTGGGTATCCGGCTTTCACCCTACGGAGTTTTCAACGAAATGGGCGGTTCCTATGCGGGAATTGCGGAACAGTATGGTGCTCTGACTGCAGCTGTAGGTAGTTTGGGACTTGCCTACCTGCATCTGGTTGATCATTCCGCCATGGGTGCGCCTAAACCTGAACCAGCCACAGTACAAGGCATGTGCCAGGCATTTAAGACTGCTGGCGGAGGCTTGGTAATCCTCTCCGGTGGCTACGATCGTGAGCGGGCTGAAGTTGACCTGCAAAGCGGTGCAGCAGACTTGATTGCCTTTGGTCGGTCCTTTATTTCAAATCCGGATCTGGTGGAGCGGCTCAAGGCAGGTTCTCCTCTGGCTGAAGCGGATCAGTCGACCTTCTACTCACCGGGGGCAGAAGGCTATACCGACTATCAGAAAGGAGTATAGCAGATGGAATCCACCGAAATGAAGGGCATGAACCGCAGGGCCTTTATCAAGGCCGGAATGGTGGGCACCGCATCAGCACTGATCGCCCCGCCTGCTCTTGCAGAGACCTTGCAACGCCTGGCCGCATCTGAACCGTCCACCTCTCCCAAGCTGGCCTATCGCACCCTGGGCCGCACCGGACTCAAGATCACCGAGGTCAGTTTCGGCGCCATGCTGACGCCCGAGCCGGAAGTGATTCGCGCTGCCATAGATCAGGGAATCAACTATATCAACACCGCCCGCAAATACATGGGCGGCAAGAACGAGGAGACCGTCGGCAGGGCCGTTAAAGGGGTACGCGACAAGGTTTATATTGCCACCAAGGTGCTGTCGGAATCGAGGACAAGGGCAGAGATCGTCAGGGACGTAGAAATCAGCCTGAAGACACTGGGTACCGACTACATAGATGTCATCCAGCTGCACGACCTTACCGGCGTGGAAAAGCTGAATGTCGCCGAAACACGTGAAGCCCTGACTCAACTCAAAAAGCAGGGCAAAGTGCGTTTCTGCGGTGTGACCACCCACCAGAATGAAGTCGCGGTGCTGAATGCACTGGCGGATGATCCCGACCGGTTCTTCGACACCTGCCTTGTAAAGTACAACTTCAAATCTGACAGGGCCGTTACAACTGCCATTGCCCGGGCCGCAGCGGTCGGCATCGGGATCATTGCCATGAAGACCCAGATCGGGGGGTATGACGTCTCAGACCTGGGCAAGATCACTCCTCACCAGGCAGCCCTCAAATGGGTACTCAAGAATTTGAATGTTGCAGCGGCTATTCCAGGCATGAAGGATTTGAAAGAGCTGAAAGAAAACACCGCCGTCATGGGGACGCCGTTCAAGTATGCCGACTTACGTCGTCTCGACCATTACGCAGAGGCAATCGCACCCTTCTACTGCAGCTTTTGCGGCACCTGCGAGGCCGGATGCCCACGAGGAGTTGAAATCTCGACCATCAACCGCAGTCTCATGTACGCCGAAGGAGGCTATCGGGATCTATCCCTGGCACGCACGACCTATGCTAAATTGCCGCAGCAGGCAACAGCGGCGGCCTGTATCGACTGCATTGGGTGCAGCACCCGCTGTGTCAATGGACTCAACATTGCCGACAAGATGGCTCGTGCCAGGACGGTGCTGACTTAAATGCTTACCTCTGCAAACAGCCGACGTTCCGTTTTCTCGCCGTTCTCACTGCAGCCTCAATGGTCGGACTTCAGGGCTATCCAGTAGCCAAATCAGGCTGAAAGACACGCGCGGCTCCTAGCCATTCTTTTGAACGGCATAATCGTAAGCCATATATGCAGATACTACATGGCAAATCCAGCCTAAAAAACCACCACTGCCAATCCAGAGGCCTGGTGTGATAATTAGCCAGATGATGCCAGGTAAAAACCTGCCGTTATAGAACTGCCCGGCTCCTGGGAGAACCAGGCTCAAAACTGCCGCTACGCCCGGGGTGTGACTTGTCATATTTGTCTCCGAACATTTAAATTTTGGATATTCTTCTTTTATGACTAAAGATTGTTGTCTGGTTCTCAGTGAATAAAGCTGAAGAAGGTTTTTGATTCTCGTTCTGGCGGGGTAATCGCACCTTTGCCATACTCAACCAGTTTCATCAGCCAGGCCATATTTTTCCCCAATACCCGCATTATTTGTACTCCCTCGATGTCCTGGCTCACTTCTCCCGGCGCTCTGCCGTGAATCACGTTCCAATAGTTTGAGGTTGGAATCAGCATTTCTGCATAGTTCAAGAAGTGGTTGAGCTGGTCAAACGTCGGTAAGCCACCGGATCGTCGTACTGCTACCACGGCCGCACCTGCTTTGTGGCGTAGCATGCTGTCATTAACACCGGTCACAAAGAAAGCTCGATCCAGAAACGATTTCATCGTTCCACCAATGGCTGAGTAATGCACCGGGGAACCCAGGATTATTCCGTCTGCCTGTTTCATCTTCTGAATCCACTGGTTAACCTCGTCACCGGGCAATACGCATTGCTCATTCTTATTCTTCACGCATTGGTAGCAAGCAGCACAGCCTCTGATTGCCTTGTTACCGACATGCACAATCTCGGTTTCGATCCCTTCGTTTTCCAACTCAGCGGTCACCATCCCCAGTGCCTGCCAAGTATTGCCTTCCCTGTTAGGACTGCCGTTGAATGCCACGACTTTCATAAATTCTCCTTTGCTGAGTGATCTTATCAGAATATATACTTTTTTTTGAAATTATCAGAGCTATCATTCTCCATAGGTATCCGTTAGACAATATCTTCATTCCTGAATCGCTTGAAAAGCAATGCGCCAAGGATAAGGCAGTATGCAAGAACATTGATGAGTGGATAGATAGGGCCGAATCCATTGGATGATCCGCTCTCAATCAATGAAGATGCCAACTGTTGAACTCCCAAGAGCTTCGGCCATACAACATACACAACTTTCCACCATGTAAGGTCTGACTGTGACTGGCCGGTCGGTTGCTGCAGAATCGCCTGTGCTATCTGACTGTGGCTGGCAGCAGCTATGCCATCGGCCACAAAACCAACGATACCAACGCCAAGAACACAAAGAAAAGCGACAATGTCGGGCATCAGGAGCGATAAAAGAAGCACCGCAATAACCACAAAGAGCAGGTTGATAGAACAGATCAGTGAGGCTGCGAGGTATTCCGGCATGAAAACCTTCAGGCTGATGGATGTGATCAAAAAGATAATGCTATGCAAGATGAACATGAAGAGTGCCGATAATACCCATAATCCAAGGATCTTACCAATAACATACTGCCACCGGGCTATCGGTTTGGACAAAATACACGATTGCATACCCTCGTTCCGTTCGCGCCTGAATATGCGCATCGAAAGTAAAGCCGCTATGACCATTACGCCAGCACCAATAACGTGGAAGGTCGCTTTCGATAAAGTTCGGACAATGGTACCGGCGTCAAGAGCTTGTCCGTTCACCATGTAACTGCCTTGAAAACAACCACGAAGGAGAAATACGCAGAGTGCGCAGATAAGGAACATGACGATAAAACTTCTCTGCTGAACTTCGTCAATAAGCGTATATTTCGTAATCCTTGCTATGGGTGGAAGTGATTTTGAAGTTTTCATGTTAACCTTTCACCAGTCTGACAAACACATCTTCCAGCGTTTCACCGTCTTTGACAATGGCGGAAATTGAGTCTTTTACCAAGAGCTTTCCACGGTTGATTATTGCTGCGGTATCGCAGATTTTTTCAACTTCCGACAGCAGGTGTGAATTCAGGAAGATAGTCATGCCTTCACCTTTAAGCGACTCCAGGAGCTGGCGTATTTCCCTGATACCGATGGGGTCTAAACCGGAGGTGGGCTCATCTAGAATTAACAGCTTTGGATTTCCCATGAGTGCTGCGCCCAATCCAAACCGTTGAACCATACCCTTCGAATACGTGCCAACTTTTGTACTCTCCCTGCCCTGCATTCCAATAAGCTCGACAATGCGCCTGCATTGATCTGTAGCCTCGGACCGGTTCATATCCAATAACTCGGCACAGCGAAGAAGGTATTGCCAGCCTGAAAGAGATGGTGGAATATGATTATTTTCAGCAAGATAACCGATTGATCGTCGGCACTCGGCTTGTGAACTCGGAGTGCCGTTTAATGATAAGCTTCCCGATGTCGGTCGTGTAAAGTCGAGCAGCATCTTGACAATAGTCGTCTTCCCGGCACCATTGGGTCCAAGCAAAGCAAAATACTCACCAGTCTTGACAGAGAAGGAGACATCGTCAACAGCCGCTAGCGATTCGTATCGTTTGATAACGTTTTTCAATTCAATCATATAATGGACTCTTATCAGATTTCTGGAGAGGTATAATTATACCAACTGCACCATTCGACTGACCATTAACCGGTACAAGGCATTTTGTTGTTTTCGCATTACTATGCACATCGTCAAAATAAATCTTTGCCAATGCGAATGTTTTCTGAATGGGCATTTGATCATCACTTTCTGATAAGTTTTTTTATAGACTTGCGAATAGTACGATTTATTCAGGTGAAATACAATCAGAGAAGGTGCGCCGGAAAAATCATAGCAAAGTGGATTTATCAGTAATGGAAAAACGGGGGGGACTAACCATCTATGTGCATAAACACATGGTTAAGCTGCCAAATTTGACCACCAGAGCATTTACTAGAAGCACCCCATTCATTCCCCTGATTACGGGATGATAACGGAGAGGGATCAAATAAATTTCTCGTGCCGCATATTTGCCGCATGGAAATTAATTGCAAAACAAAAGGGCTTAGCCTTAACAGCTAAACCCTTTATTTTATGGTGGGCGCTACTGGGTTCGAACCAGTGACCCCTGCCGTGTGAAGGCAGTGCTCTCCCGCTGAGCTAAGCGCCCGAATTCTCTACAACTGCCATAACTGCGAAAAACATTTTTCAGATGGCATCCAGTCCCTTAACGCTGGCTACTCTAATATAAATCGTCTGTGTCCGCAATACAATTTGACAGATATTTGTTCCTATGTCCGACACCATAAACATTTTGAACACCGTCAGCTGGCGTCAAATTTTTTGAATTGAAAATAGTGCGGTGGGTGGCCGACAGTTGTCAGATGATACAGACCCGACAGGTTTGATCAATACGACCCATCCAAATAAAACAGGGAGTTAGGCAATCTGCCCGGCTCCTTTTTTAATTGACTGTCAATGCAGGAGTGTTATTATCCAGACTCGGTTCAAGTAGCTCGGTTTTCAATAATCGACTGAGGGAGTTGCGTATGAAATTTGACTGTCCGAAATGCGGAAGAACTGATTCCATCGAGGATATTAACGTGCCTGATTCAGGGACGTACACAATTTGCCCCGCCTGCAAGGAGCGTTTTCTTATCAAAAAGACACCTGAACTTCCGCCGCCACTGCCAACCACACCTGACGCCGCTGCTGCTGAACCTGCGAGCGTTCCATCACCGGAAATCCCGCCCTATCCGAACCACAACAAAAGAAATATTGGAATCGTGGCAGGTCTGGTCTGCCTGCTCCTGGTTGCAGTATCCGGGCTTGGATACTACTATTTTTCAGAAAAGATTGCTGCTCTTTCAGGCAGCGCTCCTGCGCCGTCCGCAAAACTCCCCGACATTCCCGCCACAAAACCGCCTGCGACAATAACCGATCCCGGTACGTTGAAAAACATGTCTACCGCCCAGCAAAAGCCCGGGCAGGAAAAACCTCAGGCCGAAGCTCCGCCGACCGCACAACCGCAGAACCAGCCTCAGGCTGATACTCAGAAGAAACCTAAAAAGCAGGTTCGGAGATCCGAGTATCAAAGACGTCCACTGGATGATGATATGCGTTACGAACAGGATATGGAGACTGAGTATCAGAGGAAACAGGAATTTTATGCCCGACAAGAGGCACACATCAGGAAACAGAGGGACAGGGAAGAGAGACGCCTCTATCAGCGCCACCAGAGTTATGAAAACTGCAGGAATCAGTGGTGCAACGGCGACGCTCCGGGGGTATCACCTGCAACGGCTGCACGGTATTGCAGTAACTGTGAAAAACTTCTCAGATAACGTATCGTATCGCCGACCGGAGAACAATATACTCACAAGGAGTGCATCATGGTAAGAATTTACGCTGCTGTCATTGCAGTCATCATGTTCTGTCTTTCAGGCACCGCTCATTGTTTCAATGCTGAAAGAGAGTCCATGAAGATTATTCAGCTTATCAAGGACAATAATATTGAGGGCGTTTACAGGCTGTCGGAGACCCACCGGGAGGATGCAAAACAGCTCAGGGTATTGAAATCCTTCCAGAGGGATCAGAAGCGTGAGGAGCAACTGGAGCTTTATCATTTCACACACAAAGCATATTTCGAGATAATCAATAGTCAAGCAACCATACGTTTTATCGAACTGAACAAAAAGAGGCTGCGAAACGGTAAAGGGGATTATGTGGCATATTATGATTTAATGTACGATGACAGGGAGAGCGCCGGTACGGACTACAACAGAAAAATCAGGAAATGTGTTATCGCGATCACCATACGAAATAATTTGTTCAGTTCTCTGTCAGTTTTGACCAATCCAACGCCTGATTACTGGGAAAAAGAGACGGAGTAGACAACCACACTGGACTTTATCTGATTGACTTTGCCGTGACAATATTGTAGAAAGCTACTTTTGAGCGGGATTTATGTAGTCTGAATCAGGTGGAATCTAGCCCCTCACACTCAGAAAGGTAACTGAACCACAATGCTCGACAAGATCAGGGTCTTTACCGGAAACTCCAATCTCGCACTTGCCCAGAAAATCTGCGACAGCCTTCATGTGCCGCTCGGCGGCGCCCGTGTCCGCACCTTTTCCGACGGTGAGATCATGATCGAGATCACGGAAAACGTCCGTGGTCGTGATGTCTATGTCATTCAGTCTACCTGTGCCCCTACAAACAGCAACCTGATGGAGCTGCTGATAATGACGGATGCCCTCAAACGGGCTTCAGCTGCGACCATCACGGCAGTTATTCCCTACTACGGCTATGCCCGCCAGGATCGCAAGGCGTCGCCGCGCACTCCGATTACGGCCAAGCTGGTGGCAGACCTGATCACAACAGCCGGCGTTGACCGCGTTGTAACCGTCGATCTGCATGCCGGGCAGATCCAGGGATTCTTCAATATTCCGGTGGACAACCTCTATGCAGCGCCGGTCATTCTCGACTACCTGAAGGAGCGGTTTGACGGTGAAGAGATCGTCATGGTAACGCCTGATGCCGGCGGAACCGAACGGGCCCGCGCCTTTGCAAAACGTCTGAACTGTACGCTGGCGGTTATTGACAAGCGTCGTACAGGCCCCAATGTGGCCGAGGTCATGCACCTGATCGGTGACGTGCGAGACAAGATCGCAATTATTCTGGATGACATGATTGATACTGCCGGCACCCTGACTCAGGCTGCCACGGCGCTCAAAAATAACGGTGCCCGGGCCATCTTCGCCTGTGCGACCCACGGCGTACTCTCCGGTCCTGCTATAGAACGCATCAACGACTCAGTAATAGAAGAAATTGTTCTGACCGATACCATCCCGCTTGGCGACAAAGATAAACTGACCGGCAAGATACGCGTACTGTCGGTGGCGGATCTCCTGGCCGAAGCCATCAGGCGCATCCACGAGGATGAATCGGTCAGCTCGTTATTTGTCTAATATCACTACCTGATTTTGGGGGAGAGATCCCGCCACTTCAATTGGAGGAACAACAATGCAACAGAAACAGATGAACATTGAACTGAGATCAAAAACCGGCAAGGGAATCAGCCGCCAGTTGAGAAAGGCCGAGATGGTGCCCGGCGTTGTGTACGGCAAGGGGATGGATCCCATGCCTGTCAGCATCAAGTACCGTGAACTGCAGACCGCAATGGCAGGCGATGGGGGACAGAACAACCTGATCACCCTGATAGGCGGCGGGAATCTTGACCAGACCATGGCCATCATCGCCGATCTTCAGCGGGATGCCATCAGGGGGACGTTCAAGCATGTCGATCTGCACCGTGTCAATATGAGCGAAAAACTGCGCATCACGGTTCCGGTTGTTCTGAAAGGCACCGCTGCCGGCGTGAAAGAAGGGGGACTGCTTGATTTTGCCCACCATCAACTGCATGTGGAGTGCCTGCCGGGAAATATCCCCGATCACCTTGAAATAGACATCTCCAGTCTCAAGATCGCCCAGTCGATACATGTCAATGAAATCAGGCTGCCCGAAGGCGTCAAGATCCTGGACAATCCGAAAACACCGGTCGTCAGTGTTCTTGGAAGGGCCAAGGAAGATGCTCCTGTCGCACCCTGATCCAACGGCTGACTCTTCCCATGAAAACTTTTGTCTTAGCGGGGCTGGGTAATCCCGGCCCCGGCTATCAATGGACCCGCCACAACGCGGGTTTCCTTTTTTTGGATCGGCTGGCGGGTCTGGAAAATGCGACCATCTGCCGCTCATCATTTTCGGGGCTGGTCGGCGAGTGGAAGTATAATGACCACCGTCTGATCCTCCTCAAACCACAGACTTTCATGAATCTTTCGGGGCGTTCCGTCATGCAGGCGCTTCAGTTTTACAAGCTTCCCCTGGCACACCTGATTGTTGTCCACGATGATCTTGACATAGCGTACGGAGCGGTTCGCCTCAAACAGGGGGGCGGTCACGGGGGACACAACGGGCTGCGGTCGATCATGGAGCAGCTTGGCAAGGGTGATTTCATCCGTCTCCGCATCGGCATCGGCAGGCCACCCCACGGAGATACCACCAACTATGTGCTGGGCACCATACCGCCTGCCGAGATGGAAAGCCTGCCACGCGTCCTTGACGGTGGTCTTGATATGCTTGAGATGATGCTGGATGAAGGGATCTCCAAGGCCATGAGCATTCACCACAACAAGAATTTTCTGGAAGGATAACCCATGGGCTTCAACTGCGGCATTGTAGGTCTGCCGAATGTAGGAAAATCAACCATCTTCAACGCCTTGACGTCTGCCGGTGCAGAATCAGCCAACTACCCGTTCTGCACCATCGACCCCAACGTGGGGATCGTACAGGTGCCTGATCCGCGCATGGATCAACTGTCGGCGATCGTTAATCCTCAGAAAGTTCAACCCACAACCATAGAGTTTGTCGACATCGCCGGCCTGGTAAAAGGGGCCAGCTCGGGCGAGGGGCTCGGCAATCAGTTTCTCGGCCATATCCGCAGTACGGATGCGATCGTTCATGTTGTTCGCTGCTTTGACGACGACAATGTCGTTCATGTCAGTGGCCGGGTTTCTCCGGCGGATGACATCGAAGTCATCAATACCGAGCTGGCATTGGCTGACCTCGAAACCGTGGAGAAAAAGATCCTGCGGGCCGAAAAAATGGCGCGCAGCGGCGATAAGAAGGCAAAGGATGAGGTAGATTTCTATCAGCGCGTCAAGGCGCAACTTGAGCAGGTCAAGAAACTCACAGGCCTGGCGGAGAGCGAGGACGAGCGCCTCTGGATGCGCGAGCTCCACCTGCTGTCAGACAAGCCGGTGTTGTATGTGGCCAACGTGGCTGAAGATGATCTGTCCGGCACGCACCCGTTTGTTGCCCAGGTACGGGCAATCGCTGCATCAGAAGGCGCTGGCGTGGTCGTGATCTGCGGCAAGCTGGAGGCGGAGATATCCGAACTCGACGGCAGTGAGAAACAGGCATTTCTTGAGGATATGGGGGTGGAGGAGGCAGGACTCGACCGTTTGATCCGCAGTGGCTATGAACTGCTGGGGTTGATCACCTACTTCACTGCCGGAGTCAAGGAAGTGCGCGCCTGGACCATCGCCAACGGGACCAAGGCGCCTGGGGCGGCCGGGGTCATACACTCCGATTTCGAGAAGGGTTTCATCCGGGCTGAGGTAATCGCATTCAATGATTTTATCGTCTGCAACGGCGAATCCGGTGCCAAGGAAAAAGGTCTGATGCGGCTGGAAGGCAAGGAGTACGTTGTAAAGGACGGAGACGTGATGCACTTTCGCTTCAATGTATAGTGCTTACCTGCGACACGGGAGAATGCAGGAAAGGCTGACCGGTCACTGACCATTCAGCCTTTTTGATACCGGTTACGTAACTATTTTTTCAGGGCAAGGAGCATCCATTGTCTCGTCACCAATCAACCAGCCGCCTGTTCGCCTTCACGGCACAGCGCTCCCGCCTGATCCTCTGCCTGGCTCTGCTTCTTTCTGTCATTTCAGTCATATATACCATTAAAAATATTGAGTTTTTGACCGGCCGCGACGACCTGATGCCCAGAAATGCCCCTTTTCAGGTCGATCATCGTGCCTATCTGGCTGAATTCGGCGATCAGGAAGAGATTGTCGCCGTTATCGAGTCTGATGATGCCGACCGGTCAATCCGGGCGGCCGATGCCCTCTACGCCAGGTTGAACAAGAACCGTGTAAATTTCAGAGAGGTATTCTATCCGGGCGGTCTCCCCTATTTCCGCAAAAACGGTCTGCTGTTCATGCCGCTGGAAGAAATCAGACAGCTTCGCTCCACCCTGAGCATGGCGGCTCCCGTCTTGAAAGACCTGGCAACTGCCCCCTCGGTGCAGACCCTTTTCACAAGTCTGACCCGCCAGATTGATGCATATCTGGCAGCACCTGATCCGACCGCCCTGAAAAGCCTGACCTTCATGCTGACGACCCTGGGGAAGGGTTTCAAAGGCTTTGACGGTAAGAACAGCGGCATGTCGATGGACTCCTTCCTCAAGGGGGGGGGGGACGGTAAACCATCCATGCTGGAAAATGCCGGCAAACAGCAGGTCATAACCATACTGCCGGTCAAGCAGCAGGGAAGCTTCGTGCCTGCTGAACAGGCCATCAAGGCAACCAGGGCGGCTTTAAACGATATTCTTGCGCAACCGGAATTCAAAGGGGTCAAGGGCGGACTGACCGGAGTACCGGTGCTGGAGTACGAGGAGATGTCCACCGCACAGAAAGACATTGAGATTGCCACCATACTGTCACTGTCGCTGACCGTTATCCTGCTGTTGTTTGCTTTCCGCGGGCTGCTGAACGTGATTGCCGCCATGGTTTCCCTGATTGTTGGCATCTGCCTCTCATTCGGCTTCGCCACGGTTGCCATCGGGCACCTCAACATCCTCTCGATGGTCTTCGCCATCATGCTGATCGGCCTGGGGATAGAATATGGTATCCAGGTCGTACTGCGCTACCAGGAGGAACTTGGAAAGGGTATCACCGGTCTGGCTGCCATAGAAACAGGCCTGACGACAAACGTCCGCTCGATCATCATGGCTGCCGCTACGGTGGCTCTCTCCTTTGCAACCTTTGCGTTTACGGACTTCAAGGGCATCGCCGAACTGGGCATCATTGCAGCCGGTGGCGTATTCATCTGCGTTCTGGCAACCTTTACGGTCCTGCCCGCCATGCTGATCCTGCTGGAAGGCTTCAGAAAGTCAGCTCCCCGCCACCGGCCCAATCCTTCCGCCAAAAGAGAAAACGTATTTTTCATCAATCTCTTCGGAAAGCCGCGTGCTATCATTGCTGCCACGCTATTGCTGTCGCTGGCCTGTGTTTATCCTACTGTGCAGACACGGTTCGACTATAACCTGATGAATCTGCAGGCAGAGGGGTTGCAGTCGGTCGAGTACGCCTACAAGCTGATGCGCAGCAAGGAAAACTCCGGGTATTTTGTCACCGTCACCGCCCGGGATGCGGCAGAGGCTCGCCAACTCACCGAACGGCTTGAAAAACTGCCCAGCGTGAATCATGTCGTCAGCCTGCCTGTGCTGGTGCCGGATCAACAGGAGGCCAAACTGGCTGAACTGGCCGCCCTGCGCAAGGTTATGGTTGAGGTCAAACCGGTTCCCTACGAGGAGAACCTGCGGGTGATGGAACTGCCGACTGTCTTCGAGAATTTCCGCGACCGCGTGGAGAAGCTGAGGATCGTATTGGAGGCCAGGAAGGCCGATGAAGTCAGACCGGTTGGTGATTTTCTGGCAATCCTGAACGGTTTTTTCACCTCTCTGGAGAAAGAGAAGGACAAAAACGCCCTGGGAATGCTGCGGGATTTTCAAGGTGGGATGTTTGCCGAGATGCCGGACAAACTGCGTATGTTGAAAGAATCTCTGGAGGCGGCACCGGTCGAAGAGGCGGACATACCGCCGCAGCTCAAGCGGCGTTTTGTCGGAAAAACCGGCAAGCTGCTGTTGCAGGTGGCTCCCCGGAAGGAAATATTCGAGCATGGGCCGCTCAGGGAGTTTGTCAGTCAGGTCAGGAGCGTCGCACCCAATGTCACCGGGGAGCCGGTGATGGTCTACGAATCCATGACCATCCTGCGTAACTCGTATCTCAAGGCATTCGGTTATGCATTCATCGGAATCGCCGTGATCCTGATGATCAACTTCAGGAGCATCCGCTACGCCCTGCTCGGCTCGCTTCCGCTGGGCTCCGGATTGTTATTGATGGTTGGCGGCATGTGGCTTGCGGGTATCAGCTTCAATTCGGCCAATATCATCGTTCTGCCGTTGATCCTGGGGGTGGGTATCGATTCGGCCATCTATATCATCAACCGCTATCGCCAGGGGAGCGAGACCCCCGGTCAGGTGACTCTTTCAAGCGCCGGTATCGGCGTCTTTCTGAATGCCCTGACGATTCTGTTCAGCTTCGGAGCCCTGATGGTAGCCCATCACAAGGGGGTCTTCAGCATCGGCGCTGTCATGTCACTGGGGATGATGGCCAGCGTGGCGGTTTTCATGATATTCCTGCCGGCGCTGCTGGAGCTGTGGGGAAAGCGGTAGATTCAGTTCTTCACCGTCATGGACAGCCAGATTCCACCGGCGATAAAAATCAGGTTTGTCCCCCAGGCAGCCACCACCGGCGGCAAAACCCCGCTACGGCCATATGACAACAGCACGGCGTTGACGACAAAATAGGCAAAACCGATGGCGACACTGGCGCCGATTCCCAGAGCAATCCCGCCGGATCGACTGTTTCTGAGGGCAAAAGGGATACCCAGAATTACCATTACAAAGGCTGCAAAGGGGGCGGACAGCTTGGCATGCATCAGGGTCAGGTAGCGGAAGGCCTGATAGCCGCCACGGCGCAGATTATCGGCATACTCGCGCAGCTTGCGGAAACTCATATTGTCGGCATTGTTGTCCAGCACTTTCAGATCATCAATTTTCAGGTTCAGGGCAATATCCATGGTTGGGGCCTTGTGCATGGTAAAGCCCTGTCCTGAACTGAAATCCTTGACCGTTGCCTGCCTCAGCAACCAGTGATCCGTGCGGAACTCCGCGGATACGGCATCGATGCGGCTGATCGGATTCATGGAGGCATCCAGCGTCCAGACGATGACCCCTTTGAGCATCTTTTCGCGGGGCTCGAACAGTTGAGCCTGAATGATCATCGCATCCGACCGGAACCAGATATTGTTTTTTCTGAATACGGCACTGACCCCCTGCTTCCTGATGGCTACCCGTTCGATCCATTCCATCCGCTCATAGCTGTTGGGAACAACCAGTTCCGTATTGATGAGCATCAGGAGACTCGTCAGAAAGCCCAGTACAAGCATGGGCAGCGAAATTGTTAACAGACTGATGCCGCAACTGCGCATGGCCGTGATCTCGCTGTTGCGGGAAAAAAGACCCAGCGTGAGCAGCGTAGCCATCAGGATCGAAAAAGAGGCGGTCTGGCCGATGATCTCCGGCAGCTTAAAGACGAAGAACATCAGTATGTCATGGGCGCTCCCCCCGGCACGTATGAAACGCGGAACCTTCTCCATCATGTCCAGCACGAGGTAGACCGCCACGAAGCTCCCCAGACAGAGGGCCAGAAGCCTCAGCCATGCGATTGCTATGTAACGGCTGAGTATGCTCACCGGTTAACAACCTTCAGTTTCGGGTGTAACAGGGCAATGACTGAAGCGGGAGAGAAGCTCCGCTCCTGGGATGCCATCAGCAGCAGAAACCAGCCCAGACCCAGAAAGATCATATTAGGCATCCAGAGAGCCAGCATGGGGGGGAGCGACCCTTTTTCTGCCAGGGTACGCAGCAGCGACAACACCACGTAATAGACCAGCAGGATGCCGATACTGCTGGCAAAGCCTGCAGATTTTCCCGAACGGCGGTTCTGCATCCCGAGCGGCACCGCCAGCACCGCAAATACCAGCGAGGCCAGCGGAAAGGCAAAACGGCTGTGGAGTTCGGACTGCATCTTGAGTCGGACCGGTCTGGATGTTGCTGTATCGGCTATCTGGTGTCTCAGGTCGGCGATGGTCATATCCTGCTCGTTCCTGGCGATACCGGGTGAGTTGACGGCTCCGCTGATGGTCATGATGTACTCACCGAAATTGATCAGCCGGTATTCATCGTCCCTGCCGGCGGCGTGGATACTCCCGTTGTTGAGAACCATCCTGATGTCCTGCCTCCCGGAACCGCCGCCAATGCGGCCATCTGCGGCAAAAATAGTCAGGGGGCGGGACTGTTCGCGACCATCATGGATAATCACACCCTTCAGGGCGCGGCGTTCTTCATCGTAATGATCGGCGTACATGACGATACCGGGAATGTCATCCCAGAAAATTTTTTCGCGGATGGTCGCCGAGACATTCTGCTTCACCACCTCGAAACTGAGACGCTTGAAGGCGCTGTTGCCCCAGGGAACACCTATGGTACTGGCGGCAAGCGTCAGCAGAACGGCACAGAGACCGCACAGGAGAACCGGTGGCATGAGCTGTGCCAGACTGATGCCGCCGGCCTTCATCACCGTGATCTCATTATCGGCAGAGAGCCTGCCAAAGGCCAGTAGAACCGACAGCAGAAAGGCCATCGGGATCGTAAACACAAGAAACGACGGCATCAGATAAAGGATCATCCGGCTGACATCCGCCAGCGGCACCCCGCGCGAGATGACCAGGTCGGTCAGCTTGAGCAGACGCCCCATCAGCAGAATCAGAGTGAATACGGCGATGCCGAGCAGAAACAGCGAAGCGATTTCCCGGATTATGTAGAGGTTGATAATGCGTTTCATCGGGGAGGATGATACATGACAACGATGGGGGTGTAAAGAGATGGGCGCGTCTCACAAAAAAACCCGCCGGGAAAACCGACGGGCATTTTGAGAATATTACGTGCCAGTTGTCAGGCTTTCGCAGACCAGACACCATGAAGATTGCACAACTCACGAGCCGTTACGCTGGATGCTGTAACACAGAAAACAGCCTCTGCGATTTCGCCCGGATTGAGGAACTGACGATAGGCTTTCCCATCAGCAACCAGCTCGATCCACTCGATGGAGTGTTTTTCTTCCATCGGATGTGCCACGCTGCCAACGGTGACCTTGTAGCCGCCATCAACCTTTTCGATGACCGGCAGATGCTTTTCCTTGGCTGCATCCACGGTGTTTTCCGTCAACTGTGCCATTGCTTCACCGCAACAGGTGAGTGTTCCGCCGCCGGTGTGGACAACCTCAACTATGTTTCCGCACAGGGCACATTTGTAAACTTCGAGACATTTTGCCATTGATCATTACTCCTTTGTGATGTAGTTGGCCTGGATTCAGGCGGTTAAATTACCAGTTCTCTCCCAGCAGCTCAAAGTGAGCCTTGGGGTGGACACAGGCGATACAGACTTCCGGTGCGGACTTTCCGGTATGCAGGTATCCGCAGTTGCGACAACGCCAGACGACCTCTTCCTCACGCCTGAATACCCGGTCGGCTTCAATGTTGGACAGAAGGTCACGATAACGTTTTTCATGCTGTTTTTCCGCAATGGAGACAGCATTCCAGACAGCCGCAATGGCAGGAAAACCTTCCTCTTTTGCAATTGCTGCGAAAGCGGGATACAGCTCGGTGTGCTCCTCATGCTCGCCGTTGGCCGACGCCAGCAGATTTTCGGCTGTTGTGCCGACCTTGCCGGCCGGAAAACAGGCGGTTATTTCCAGATCGCCTCCTTCCAGAAACGAGAAGAAGCGCTTGGCATGTTCTTTTTCCTGGTTGGCAGTTTCTTCGAAGATGTCGGCAATCTGGACGAAACCTTCCTTTCGGGCAGCCCCGGCGAAGTAGGTGTAGCGGTTGCGAGCCTGGCTCTCCCCGGCAAAAGATTTGAGAAGATTCTGTTCCGTTTTACTGCCTTTGATGGATGAGCTCATGGGATCTCCGTTGAATGAAATAAAACTTTAAGACGACAAATACTATCCTTTTTATACCGTACTTTTATTTTTTTGCAAGGGAGAAAATCAAAAAAAATGGGGATACGTTGCCGTATCCCCATCGACCCGAAGGAAAGAAAACTATCAGGAGAGTTGACGGCCACCTTCTGCAGCCCACTTCTCCAGCATCGGAGTAGTAACGGATTTAGGACGCTCGATGGCATAACCCAGACCGCGGTCCCAGGTAATATTGGCCATGCAGCCCAGGGCACGACCGACGCCGAACAGAACGGTGTAGTAATCGAATTCAGTCAAGCCGTAGTACATCTGGATAACGCCTGACTGTCCATCCACATTCGGCCACGGGTTCTTGACTTTACCAAGCCTTTCCAGCACAACGGGAGCTACTTCAAAAATCATGGAGACGACTTTGAAGAGTGCGTCATCCTTGAGGCCGGGGGTTTTGAGACAAAACTCGCGCTGTGAGATGTAGCGAGGATCAGTCTTGCGCAGAACGGCATGACCATAACCGGGGATAACCTGACCGGCATTGAGTGTATCCAGGAGAGCAGCTTCGATCAAATCCGGAGTCGGATCGACGCCTTTGCAATATTTTTCCTGGAACTTGAGGGTCCAGTCGAGAACTTCCTGATTGGCGAGGCCATGCAGCGGCCCGGCAAGGCCGTTCAGACCGGCAGAGTATGCGTAGTAAGGGTCAGAAAGTGCGGAGTGAACCAAGTGAGTTGTGTGGGCCGATACGTTTCCTGACTCATGGTCGGAATGCAGAATGAAGTACATGCGGGCAACGTCTTTGTACTCTTCACTCTGACCGATCATGTGGGCAAAGTTGGCACCCATGTCGAGGGTCGGGTCGATGGCAATCTGCTTGTCGCCACGATATTTGAGGTTATAGATGAAAGCGGCAATAACCGGGATGCGTGCAACGATATCGCTGGCATCTTCATAGACGGATTCCCAGGCGGTCATCTTGTTGAACTTGCCGGAGTTATAACTCGCGGCAAATTTGGAGTCCTTCTGCAGAGTCAGAATTGCCACGGAGAGCATCACCATCGGGTGACTGTCACGCGGCAGGGCGCGAACGGCATCAAACACATACTGCGGAACAACCTGACGGGTTTTCCACTCGGCAACAACTTCGGCAACCTGAGCATCGGTAGGAACATCGCCGGTCAGCAGGAAATACCAGAAAGACTCGACAGTCGGATAGTCTGAGCCGGGAGCCTTTGGCAGTGCAGCAAATGTTTCAGGGATGTTCTTACCGCGGAAACGAATTCCTTCCTGGGGATCAAGGTAGGAGATGTCGGTTACCAGACTGCGGATGTCTCGGGCGCCACCGATACACTGGTCGATATTGACCTGATCGATGATAACCTTGCCGAACTCCTTCACAAGCCTGGTGATGCGGGGGCGGTGAGCCTCAATCTTCTCTTTAAGCGTCTCTTTCAGTGCCATTGTGGTACTCTCCTTTCGTGGTGTTGGTAAAGTAGAACCAGCGGTGAACCAGACGTTTACATCCTTAAAACACTAGATCATAGGATACTGTATACAATTTCGTGCCGTAGTTATATTCAAAGCTTTGGTAAAATGCAACAAAAATGTTGCGGGAATTCTATCCCGCCAAAATCAGCAGTTCCTCGCAGGAATAGGTCAACTTCTTGAGGCCATCCTCGCTTATATAGAAGGTGTTTTCGATCCCCACCGCCCCTTCACCCGGAAACACCAGTTTCGGCTCAAAAGCGAAGACCATTCCCACCTCCAGCCTTTTGTCGTTAAATCCGCGGGCAATAAAAGGGTATTCATCAAGCTCGATTCCAATGCCGTGTCCGATGAATGATACCTGCGCACCCCTGGCGCCCATGAAACTGTCGGCATATCCCCTGTCCACGGCCAGAGCCAGACATTGATCGTAGACATCTCCCCAGGTTGCGCCCGGCAATGCAGATTCGATCATACACTGCTGCACTTTCACCATATCCTCGTAGCCTCTCTGCAGACGATCCGATATGCCGCCGATGGCAAAGACGCGCGTCTGATCTACAATATAGCCGTCAGAACAGCCGCCGAAATCAACCATGACCGGTTCGTTGGCGGCGATACGCTTCAGGCCTGCTCCCTGCGCGAACGAGGTGTTAAGACCCATGCCCCCCAGGGGCGCGTCAAGGTAGGAAGGAACCGCGCTGTCGGCTCCGGAAAATATCTGGGCATAAAACAGTTCCGAATTGAATCCCCGCATCCGTATCAAACCCTGATGACCATCCTTTCGGGCCGTATACTCAAGCTCGGCGGCAATTTCAAGATCGGTGGCTCCCACCCTGATGATCTCGGCTGCCCGCTGAAAGACCCGATCAACCTGATCGGCAGCATCTTTCAGTAAATGGATCTCATAGAGGGACTTGATCATCCGCACCTGGCGGATGATTGGCGCGGCATCCACAAATTCTGCCTGCGGATATACCTTGCGGTAACGTTCGTACAGACTGACCGGAATCACATCCAGTTCCATTCCGATCCGCCCCGGCTCACGGTAATCATACTGTGCAAGTATACCTGGAATATCCTTCATGTTGCTGAAGGGGACAACCTCCCTGAGCCCCGACTCCATGCGCGCCCGCTGAAAGTCCTTGCGGGCCATGTAGATCGGCTGGCCATCGTTCGGCACATAGAGGCAGCCGCTCTGGATCGAGCCGGTAAAATAGAAGAGATCGGCGCTCTGGATGATAAGTACGGCATCCAGACGTGATTGCTCCATCAGTTCCTGGAGTCGCTTGCAGCGGTGTTCGAGTTCAGTGGCAGGTGTCAGACGCATGGAAAAATTCCTTATCGTATTGATTTCATAATTATTGCAATCAGCAACAGGGCAAACAGTACGGCAATAACCGACAGGGCGATTTTTGCAACGGAGTACGGCCTTTCGCCCTGTACCTGACCGGTACGGGCATTGATAATGAATCGGAAGGTCTTGTCCCGGTAGCGGTAGGCGCTGATCCAGACCGGCAGGAGGACGTGTTTGAAGGTGATGTCATCATACTGGCTTCTCGCGGCAGTGATCTGCTGGTGGTTGCCGCCGATATCCCGTTCGATGGAGCGGCGGACACTGCCGTCCATCAGAGCCTTGGCCTGTTCAAATCCGGCGCCGAGATCAACCTGGTAGGCCTCGGCCTGGAAGCCGCTCAGATATTCGTCCGAATAGGTGACCAGATTTTTGAGATCCCAGGGTTCAAGTGACGCAATGATTTCAGCAGGCAGTGAACATCCCGCCAGCACCAGAATATCATCAAAAATGTTCTGAACGGAACCGCTGGCCGGGTACCAGCGGGTGCGGGTGATCGTACGGCTCCTGGTGACTGTTTCGCCGTTCTGATCCTCCTCGTCATAATATTCGGTCTCATGATAATCCTCGCCGCGCTGCCCGTCGTACTGGGTGGTAACCCGCGAATCATATGTCCAGCAGGGAATATACATGCCCTTGATGCCACCGGTGGTACTGGCAAAGTTCTTGAGTTCGCCCGGAGCGAACCAGAGACCGGACAGCCATTTCCGGAAATCATCGGCCGCTGTAGCACGGGTGACCTTGAACGGCAGCACGGCGCCCGGTTTTATAAGGCGGCTGGCCTTTGCCTGCGCTGTCAGGCGCGAACCGCAGAACGGGCAGGTACTCAGGGATATGTTCGGGTCAACGGTCGAGACCGCGCTGCATGACGCGCATTTGACGGTCTGCTTCTCTTCCGATTCGCCCTGCTCCGACGCCCGCGCGAAAAATTCATAAAAATCCAGTTCCCTGACCTGCTCAACCTGCTGCTCAATTTTGTTCTCTGCGCCACAGTAGGGGCATTTTAGGACTGATTTCCCCGGAGCAAATTCCAGTTTTGCTCCGCAGGCGGTACAGGGGAAATTCTTGCCATGCGTTTCTGTGTTGAGTTGGGGTTTTGCACTATCCGCCATAGATTGTTTCCTCCGTAATCGATACATGCAACCTGCCGGGTCTGGCACCCGGAAAACGAGTCTACCTCTTCATAGCCAGCGGGAAGTCCGGAACCGTCTGCGGTTTGGTGGTGGTTGGCGTCTGTTTTCCACCGGTTAACCTTTTGACCTCCTCGGACAGATACAGATCCAGGCCGTTGATGGTTATTCTTCCATTTTTCATCACATCCGCACCGCCATCCAGTCCCGCCACCAAAGCCTTGGTAAACGCCCCGTTACCCCACGCATCGTCCTCAAGCGAATACTGTCGACCCGTGGATGAGGCAAAAACCACCACGCCGTTCTCGGCGCTGGAGAGTTCATTAACCACGGAATTGATGTCGCTCAGGGCGCGCCTGCCCCCCATTACGTTGCCGCTGTGACAGGTATCCATAAAGAGAATCGCTTTGCCCGGCAGAGAGGTCAGGGTATTCTTGATGTCGGTGTTTGCTATGCCGGTTCGTTTGAGTTTTTCAGGATCCGTATTGTGAGGCAGGTAGTAGAATACACCGGTGGAGTCGTTCACCCCATGTCCCGCTATGAAGACAATTGCGATGTCCCGGCTGGTGGTCTCTTTCTGCAGCCAGTCAAGGCCGTCCATTATGTCGTCGCGGGTAGCCTGCCTATCGGTCAGCACCTTCACGACGACATCGCGGTACAGTCCGTTTTTCTGTCTCAGCAGCGCCTGGGCAAAGTCCCGGGCATCCTTGGCGGCAAATTTAAGGGTAAGGTCTTTCTGTGCGTACTCGCTCACCCCCACCACCAGGGCATAGAGTTTCGGCTTGATGAGGGATTCGTCTATTGCGGTTCCTCCCCAGATAAGTCTGATGGAGGAGGGTACGGACGACCCGTGACGGTTTTCGGCGACCAGGGAAATCTCGGAATCCTTTTCGGGCACGGTGATAGTTATGGTCTGGGCTCCGTTTTTCCGCTTCTTGTCAACGGCTTTAAGACTGCGGGATGCGGTCGAGGAGGGTCGACCGTCAATCAGTACCCTGATTCCGGTCACGGGACTATCGCCGGGGGACGTGGCTTCATAGTCGACCACGATGGTGGCAGTGCTGATTCTGGAGCCTTCCTGCGGCGAGATGATCGTTATGACTGGCGGAAGTTTGCCGGAGATTTCTTTTGAAGAAACGTCATCATCGGCCTGCTGGGCTATTGCCGTGTCTACCGCCTGAATCTGCGGCTTCGTCGCGGGCCTCAACTTGTTCAGGTTGAAATCTTCGATAAAGCTGGAGATAAGCTCAGGCCTGTACTTTTCCTTCCTGAAACGGGAAGCGGGAAAGAAATCGGCCGCCTTGTCCTTGCCGTTGTTGATGTGCCAGCCGATCAGATCCTCCCCCCCCGGTGAGGCATCATAGTAGCCGTAGGGAGTCCAGAGCACCCAGCGCTGATTGTCCTTGATAAACACCAGCGAAATCAGCCAGGCGCCATCCTTCATATTGAACCATGCCAATGTGCCGCTGGCGTTTGCAAAAATTGCCACACGACCGTCCTCGGAGATGGCCAGGTCGGAAGCGGTCTGGGGAGACGACTTCGACCAGAGAATCTTGCCCGCACGATCCACGCAGTATATTATAAAGTTGGTCGCAACCAGGGCTGACTCGCCATCCGCCGAAACCACATGGTAGCGGTACGCGCTGTTGCTCGCCAGCTTGATGGTCTTGCCGTTAACGCTGAATTCAGCCTTTCCCTTCTCGATCTTGAAGTTCTCATGGTTGTAGATCTGCCTGCCGAAACCGTCGCCACCCTGGGCGGGGGAAACGGTTGTCAGCATGCGATCTCCCAAAGAGAAGAGCAGCCGTTTTGGTATTGAAGCTTTGTGCGGGTCATGCTCCTGCATGGCGAGCAGCACCGTCAACCCGTCCCGCGATACCTTCAGCTTTTCCTTGACGTTTGCAAACGTGAGTTGTGTGGGGTATTTTTCAAAAAGCAGTTCACCGGTTCGCGAATAGACGACAATCCCCGGGGTATCGGACGTGGCGATTATGCGACCGTCCGACAGAACGGCGAGGCTCGTGATATATCCGGAGAAAGGGTTTTTGTAACGGGTAATTCTTAAATTTTCATCAAACTGAAGAATCGATTTAACGCCCGCAAAGGCAATGGTGCCGGCAGCATAGAGACGAACACCGTCCGGCGCCCAGGCTACGACCGCATTGGAATTGGCGCTCAACGGACGTGTATCCAGCACCGAAAGGTCGGAGGCATCCAGAATATCTATGCGCGCAGCGGCGGAATAGCCCACCGCAAGCTTCTTCCCGTCGGGGGAGATTGAAAGCGACGACTTCATGATTGGGTCCCGGGATGAGTCGCGAATGGCGCTTTGGGAGAGCGAGCCGGTGGGGGAGACGTCATAGCGCTTGATTACCCCATCAAAACCGGCTGAAAAAAGAACCCTGCCGTCAGGCGAGAACTTCGTCGCCGCAAGTCTCACCGTCTTATCGTGTGGTTCGTCCGATGCCGCTGTCGCAGAGATGCCGTCATGCCCGGAACGTATCCGGTATGTCCGCATCCCTCCCTGATAACCGACCGCCAGCAGCGTACCGTCCGGTGAGAAGTCCAAGGTGTCAATGACACTCGGAAGTCCCGATATCCGTTTCAGCATTTTACCGCTGGAACGGGAGAAAAAATAGACGTTGTACCCATCCTCGGGTTTTCCCGGCTTGCCTCCGGAAAAAGAGGTTAATCCGCCACAGGCGACCAGCGAACCATCGGCAGTTATCGCCACCGTATACAGCAATGACTCATTCCCGCTCCCCAGCGGAGGCCTCATCACCTTCAAAAGTTTTCCATCCCTCAGGCTCCAGATGCGAATGGACTTGTCAAACCCGGCAGTTGCCATTACCGAACCGATTCTGTCAGTTGCCACGGAGCGGATGTTCTGAGTATGCATCCCGGTTTCAATCCGGAGAGCCGGGTCTTTGAAGGGTTCTGCAGCTCGCGAAGGTGACACTGCTGCGAGGCACAGAACAACAGCAACCGAAAAAATACGATGAAAAATCATTGGAAGCCTCCCCGAAAGTGCCCGACTGACAATATAACTTGTGGCATGCCGATTTCTATAAAAACTCTGTGTTCTCAATCTCCCGGTGTTTCAAACACTTTATTACAGGTCACATCAGATCTGTCTCGAAGACGAGGGGGACGTCACCCCGGGGGCAGTGGCGGCGGAGCAGCAGCGAACAGTCCCGACACCTCGGAAACCTGCCCGGCGGGGCTCCATGCCGCCATTCCCTGTTTCCAGACCAGCGATTCACGGGTAATCTGCCCGGCAGATACCATCTGCTGCAGGACGCTCATGTCAAACGGGCCGGACTGCTGTCCGTTAACCGCCACAAAAAACTGCGTCTGCGGCGGCAACGGCGGTGGAGCAACGCCGCCCGCGGCGGCCTGGGGCTGCCCCGCAAAGACTCCGCCCATTGCACCTGCCACCTGCGCGCCCATGCCGAACCCCATGCCAACCCCGACACCGGCAGCGGCCAGTCCCCCCGGATTGTTTGCCGCGTCGTGAATGGAATTGGCTGTCTCATACTGGGTGAACTGCTGCATGTTGCCGATGGCCCTCATGGCGCCGGCCTTGTCGATGGCGCGTTCCACCTCCTCCGGCAGGCCGATGTCCTGCACCTGTACCTCGGTCAGTTCAATACCCAGGGCTTCGATAGCCGGTGCGATCCTGGTCTTCATGGTCTCGCCCAACTGGACAACCTTGCTCTCCAGATCGATGATCGGAATACCCGCGTCCGGCATGACTTCCTTGATGCGCATGCCGATCTTGCCGCGCAGGTTGTCCTCGATAGATTCTGTCGTGAAATTGCCATCGGTTCCGACGATCTCACGGATAAAGACCGCAGGATCCTTGAGCTTTATGGAATAGATGCCGTAGGCGGTCACGCGGACAGCCCCGAATTCGGGATCGCGCATGGTAACCGGGCCGGGCGTTCCCCATTTCAGGTTGGTGAACTGGCGGGTCGAACAGAAATAGACCTCAGCCTTGAAAGGGCTTTCAAAACCGTATTTCCAGCCTTTCAGTGTTGCCAGCACCGGCAGGTTTTGGGTCTCCAGCGTGTAGGTGCCGGGCTTGAACACATCGGCCAGTTGACCTTCATTGATAAAGGCGGCAAGCTGCCCCTCACGTACCACAAGTTTTGCGCCGTACTTGATTTCGTTGCCGTAGCGCTCAAACCGGTAGACCAGCGTGTCCTTCGTATCATCCAGCCATTGGACGATATCAATCAGTTCACCTTTTAATTTGTCCCATAATCCCATGATAGAGCCTCCTCAATTGTTTTTTTGCTGAACCGTCATAAAGTTTCATGGATTGCCGGTGTTACGGCTGCTGAAAACCCGGATCGGGTGCGAGAGTGAAAAAGAACGTTGCGCCGCAGCCCGTCTCCGCTTCGGCCCAGATTCTGCCGCCATGGCGGGTGATAATCCGCTGGGCGGTTGCCAGCCCGATCCCGCTGCCGCTAAACTGGGATTGGTCATGAAGCCGTGTGAAAACACGGAAAAGGCTCCCGGCATCCTTCATATCAAAACCTGCGCCATTGTCACTGACAAAAAAGACCGGCGGCCCGTCATTTCGGCTAACGCCGAATTCTATGCGGGCCATCACGGCGGCGGCGCTGTACTTCCAGGCATTGCCGATGAGATTCGTCAGGAGAATCTTGAGCAGAGCCGCGTCACCGGTTGTCGTAACCCCTTGCGCCACAATCGTTTCAGCCGATCTTTCGGGCTCAGCCTGAACGAGTTCGTGCAGCACCTGATCCACGAGCTCCGACAGATCAACCGGAGTCGGGATATACTCCATCCTGGTCAGTCGGGAGAGCTTGAGCATGCCCTCAATCATTTCATCAAGCCAGAGGCAGGATTCGTAGATCCTCGAAATATAGGTGCGCAGATGAGGTTCGAGAACCTCGTCATCAAGCACCAGTTGGCAGTACCCCGAAATACGGGTCAGGGGCCCCCGTAAATCATGTGACACAGAATAATTGAACGATTCAAGCTCTTTATTGGCGGCCTCACGCTTTTTTGCCTGGTCAGCCAGTTCCGAGTTAAGGTGCCGTATCCGCTCAAGGTACATCCGATCGTTCTCTTCGGTCAACTTGCGTGACGTTATGTCGCGATCAAAACCGAGTATGTAGTTTCGCCCCGCCAGCCTGATAAGACCGGCATGAATCTCCAGCGGCAGGCGGGAGCCGTCTTTCCTGACATGCCAGACCTCCTGAGCCACCCACTCGCCCGATATGATACGATCGATCAGGTCTGCCGCAAACGCATTGGTTTCGGGGGCATTGAGATCCTGTATGTGCATCGCACGGAGTTCCTGAAGGGTAAATCCGTGCTGGGAACAGGCCGCATCATTGGCATCCACAATCCGCCCCGCCTCAGCCCCCTCTGTGCCGATGATGAAAATTGAATCCGGAGCACGCTCAAACAGGGTGCGGTAACGCCCCTCGCTTTCCCTGATGGCCGACTCGGAAGATTCCAGAGAAGCGAGCATGCTGTTGATAGAGTCGGCCAGTCTCTCAAGCTCATCCTCGCCCGTTACCTTGAGTCGGGCGGAGACGTCCCCGTTCCTGCTGATATCTCCGACCGTGGCGCTGAGCGCAGCCAGACGTTTCAGTACCGCTCCACGGATAAAGACCAGTATGACACCGCAGAATACCGAACTGCTGAGAAGCAGCATCAGCAGGATGTACAGAATTGATGACGTCCCCTGTTTCATGAGAGAACGATTTTCCGTAATGCTGACAAGATATGACGGCTGACCGGACAAATCCCTGAGATGGGCATAGCCTGACACGTTGGCTTCATCCAGGGTTTGAGAGAGCATCCCGCCGCTTGTCTTTAATTCGTTATGAGCGCGAAGCGATTCATTTTTCAGAGAACCTGGAGCAAGCCCGGAAACCTGCGCAACCAGCCCCGTCACCTTGTTGATGTGCTTCAATTCACGTTTGCCGAGGAAACAGCCGACCTGCAGAAGTCCCTGAGGCACTCCGTCACTTCCCGTAAGGCGCCGCGCAGAAAGCATGAAGGGTTCGCCTCCAATCTCCACGGTGCCCGTGTGGTTTTCACGGGTGTTTGTCACGAGCACGGAGGCAAGGGCATCCAGAGCCCGTTGTGTGCCGTGCCCTACGGGAATCTGCCTGCCGTCACCAGAGTCAATTTGCTGAACACGCATCAAGCCACCGGTGGTGTTGTACAGCGCCACCAAATCTATCCGGTGGCTCTTCAGGCTTATCTCGCTGAAATGTCGCTGATGAATTGATGAGAGGCTCATCCCCGTACGAAGCCCCTCTGTCAACTCCTGCGAGAACTCTTGACACGCTGAATCAATCTGCCCAATCCTGGCGTCAATGTGGTTATAGACCTGCTGAATATGATCGACGACGGTTTTCTTTTCCAGCGTTCGGTAGCTGTTAAGAAGAATAAAATCGGAAATTCCCGCAACAATAAAGAGCAGCGCGACGAACGTACAGATAATTACGAGAATTATTTTTCGGGAAAGATTCATGGATACTCTGTACAACCCTGAAAAGTGCAACCGGAACAGCCCCGAATGTAATGAAGCCACTTCAAACCAAATGGTTCATCGTGAAGCATCTGGAATATTACCCGAAATATTCCCGCCCGCAACAGTTAATTTACCTGCCACGTCCTGGTGCGGGTGAGGAATGGTGCGCGAGCCTGTAATTCCAATTCCATATCAAGGCCCTATCTTCGTTGGCTCGTCTTCGGCAGCTCAACGTACGAGAAAGTACGCCTCGCCCCCTCAATCCTCGCCGCCTTGATATCATCCTTGATCTGGAATTGGAATAATAGAACGGAAGTTATCTTAATATCCTCGCGGTATTTTCATTTTAATGTAAGATGAATATTTTTTATACTACTGATTTGTATGATTTTTTATGGCAATTTTGTTTTAGTTTAAAATAAATGTTGACCTATTTAGAACATTGTATTACAAAGCTGAAAGAGACGCTTCCGAAGTCTGTAAAACGTCAGTTTCTGCGTATACAAATTTCAAACGGAGTCCTTCAATGGACAAAGGCAGGGGGACATATTCGGTTCAGTCCGTACTCAAGGCGTTTGACCTCCTGGAATTTCTGGCGTCCGAGGAGACGAACGCTACAATCCCACTACTGGCGAGTCGACTTGAACTGAGCCGGAACAAGGTCTTTCGTCTGCTGGCAACGCTCGAAGATAAAGGTCTGATCGAGCGCGATGAAACCGCCGGTACCTTCCGTCTCGGCATCAGCGCGTTTGAAATGGCGCAGCATATTCTGAAGAGCGCCAGCCTGATCCGGTTGGCGCATCCGTTTCTGGAAGATCTGGCCCGGAGACACGACGAGGCGGTGTACATCACCGTAATGAGCAACGACGAGGTGCTGTTCCTGGACATGGTTGATTCTTTTCAGCAGATCAAGACCGCCGCCATGGTCGGGCGGCGTTTCCCCTTTTTCACCAATGCCGCTGGAAAGGCGATCAAGGCCATGAGTTCGTCCGATGTACTGGAGCGCCTGGGCAAACGCCGGGCAAGGCGGGACAGCATACCGGATATCAAGAAACTCGAGTCCGAGTTGAGTGATATCCGACAGTCCGGCGTTGCCGTAGACTTCGGCGGACTGGGAGAAGGAATATGTGCGGTTGCCGTGGCGATCAGGGACTACGCCGGCAAGGTTGTTGGCGCTCTGACAATGCTGGCACCCTCTTTTCGTATGGTTCAGGAGCGGCTTGACGATGAAATCATACCATCTATGCAGGAAAGCGCCGAACTGCTTTCCATGAAATTCGGCTATGCAAAGATACCCGTTTGAGACGTGCTATCAATCTTTGAAAGGAGGCTTTGTTCGTAATTCAGACAGCCTGCGCAGTTAACCACGACCACTTTTTACGAAAGGAGTAAACAATGGCAGAAAAACAGTATGACTGGGCAACAATAGCCAAGAATCCGAAGTTCGTTGAGCTTCACCACAAGAAGACGGCCTTCCTGTTCGGCTGGTGGATCTTCTCCACCGCCTACTACTTCCTGCTCCCCATCGGGGCAGCCTACGCACCGGGCCTGTACAAGATCAAGGTTCTCGGGGCAATCAACTTCGGTTACGCCTTCGCCCTCTCCCAGTTCTTTGTTTCCTGGGCCCTGGCGCTCTATTACGCCAAGGTCGCCAACGAGGATTTTGACCGGCTGACCAGAAATCTCATCGACGAATTACATCTCTAAGCAAAGGAGGATACGACATGACATTTAAGACCATTATCATCGCAGCCGGTTTGACCCTTTCCGTTGCCGCAGCCGCCTTTGCCGAGCCAGCCAAGGATGGCGCCGCCCCCGGCGCAGCCCCTGCTGCAACTGCACCTGCGGCCACCGCCCCTGCTCCCGCCGGCGCCCCGACTGTCGCCGCCCCCGGCGCAGCCGCACCGACTCCGGCAGCCGCACCGGCCAAGAAGCGGGTGCTGAAGGCCAACAAGGCCATCACCCTCTCCATGTTTGCCGTCATCATCGGCATCACCCTGGGCGTTGTTATCTGGGCCGCCAGAAAGACCAAGACTGCGGCTGACTTCTACGCAGCCGGCGGCGGCATCACCGGCACCCAGAACGGCTGGGCGATTGCGGGCGACTACATGTCTGCCGCATCGTTCCTCGGTATTTCAGGGATGATCTCGCTCTACGGGTACGACGGCTTCATGTACTCGGTCGGCTGGCTGGTTGCCTACATCACCGTTCTGCTGATCATCGCCGAGCCGTGCCGCAACGCCGGCAAGTACACCCTGGGGGATATCCTCTCCTTCCGTACCGATCCCAAGCCGGTCCGCGCCGTGGCGGCCCTCTCCACCGTGGCCGTCTCCACCTTCTACCTGACCGCCCAGATGGTCGGCGCAGGCAAGCTGATGGCGCTGCTGGTCGGCGTTTCCTACAAACAGTCCATCATCGGCGTCGGTATCCTGATGATCGGCTACGTCGTGTTCGGCGGCATGACCGCCACAACCTGGGTTCAGATCATCAAGGCCGGTCTGCTGATGTCAGGCGCCTTCCTGCTCTCC